>DATKUK010000027.1:0-2407 GCA_035530655.1 Phycisphaerae bacterium | reverse complement strand
CCCATTGTAGGCCCTAGCAGCGCCCCAGCACCGGCACCACCGGCTGCACCAGTGCCCATACCAAACAGGTTGCTGAGCCAAGCGTCCTTCTGCGCCTTCTCCTGCGCCCGCTTCTCCTCGCGGTAACGTTTCTCTTCGATGATGCTGCCGATCGAGTCGCGGATCAGGTCGCTCCATATCTGGCCCATGCCGAGATTGTGGGCGACCTGCATCTGGCCCACCTGCTGGCCCATCTGGCCGACCTGCTGGCCGTACATCGCCGGACTCGTCTGCGGTGGTATGAATGCCATTGTTTCCCCCTTACGCGAACGCGCCGATCAGGCCGGGTATCCCGCCCAATAGGCTGGAGATCACGCTCATCCAACCCTGCTCCGTGGACGCCTCGCCCGCGAACCGCAGCAACTCTTCCAGGTTGTCCATCTGGAACTCAGAACTCGCCATACCCATGAAGTCGGTCGGCACGTACTGCTGGCCCATGTACGCCGCTGTGGTCATAGCCGCCGCCCCGCGCCGCGCGTCCATCTCCTGGCCGGTGAACTGCGTACCGAGTTGTGCACCCGACCGCAGGGCGTCGAAGTCGGCCAGCGCCTTCTGCACGTCCAGCCGGGCGCGATTTTCGATCTGCTGCTGACCCATCGTGTCCATCGACTCTTGCGTCAGCTTGTTCATCGTCATCGGATCGCGCTGGCCCGGCCGCAACGACCGGAACTGCTGGGCCATCGTGCTCTGCTGGCCGCGCAGCGCTTCCGCCTGACCCGCCGCCTGCATCTGCTCCTGGGTCTGGTCGCTCCACGCGCCCTCGGTCATCATGCGATTGATCGCGTCCCATACGCTGCCCCGCTGCTTGCCACCCATGAAGTCGAACAACTGGTTCTGGCCGCCGAGCGCGCCGGCAAGGTTCTGGGCGTTGAAGTCCTTCTGGTTCTGAATGTCCTCAAGGTATAGCGGCTTATATTCGTCCCATGACGATTTGTCGATCTCTACCGGTCTTGGCATCGCTCCCCCCTACGCGAAATCTATCTGCTTCACATCCACGCGGCCCAGTGCGGCGACGTGAACGTACAACTGGCTCTTAGCCCCGCTGTAACTGATTTTGATTGCCGCCTGCCCATAGCTATTGGTGGTAAGCAGCCGCAGAGCCAAGGAGGCGTCCCTGGTCGCGTCCGTCCCGTCGGTCAGGGCAATCATCGCCTGAGATTGTTCTACGAGATCATTGTCCACGGTAAACGTACCCGGATCGTCCGACTCATCTACCGTCGGCCCGTACTGGGTGCCTCCGCTCGCCGGCGGCTTGGTCAGCCACGCCAGCAATAGAAACCGACCGACGACCGGGCTGCCGTCCTTATCCCGCACCTGAATAAGTGCTCGCCGATAGTTGGCCGTCTCGTCGCTAACGCTTTCGATTTGGGCGTGGTACGGCCGATCCTGGCCCAGCATCGCCAGGACAATGTCTCGGAACGCCCGCTCCACCTTCGGATCGCCCGTTCGCGGAATGGAGACTTTATTCAGATCTTTGCCCATTACCTCCTGCCGAGCACCTCACCGTCGAGATCGAAACCCCGAACGGTGGTTTTGTAGGTGCTGGCAGCCCCCCCGAAGTAAACCCCCAAGCCCTTCGCCCGTCGGCCGATAGGAACTTTCAAGTCCGCGCTCGATGTGTCCATCGTGGTCGTCGTCTGCGTATTGCTGTCGTCCAGCAGATAGCCCACCTCTATCTCACCGTCGTTGGGTACGATATGCGGCGTCAGGTAGTGCCATCGCTTCTTCTGGCCCGGATAGCCCGCGTCCAATCGCCCGCCCTTCCAGTGCCACGTTATGCCCGTGCCGCTATCGGTCAGCGCCAAGTTGTCCGCGCCACCCATTATGCGGATGTATCCGTCACTACCCCCGAAGTACAGGGTGTGCGGGTTGTCGCTGCGGGCAAACGCCGTCGCCGCTACGTGCCATATCGTCCACGGACCCGGCTCCTGCGACTCCTGCCGATAGTGGTAGACCAGAATGCGGTCGTTCTCGCTCTGCCCGCTGCGGCTGACGCTCAGCATGTACAGGCCGCGATAGGCGTCGTTCGTCGCCACCATCCACTTGAATCGTGTTTTCGACAGGCCGTCCCACGTGCCCTGGATAGCGCCGGATAGCTTCGCCGCCGTCTGCCCGTCGAATCGGTAGACTCCATCCTCGGCCGCGAAGTACAGGAAGTTGCCGACCTTCACAACGCTGCCGTGCGCCACACATCCGATACCGGGCACCACCTCGCGGGTATCCGCCATCGGCGCGTCGCCCAGCATCACCTTGATTCCGCTATCAGTGAACACCACCAGCATACCGTACAGGCTGGCGAGCGCCTTAACCTCCGCCCCCGTCTCACCGCCGTACTCCCGCCAGTTGGTCGCGGGCACCGATTCCGGCA
>DATKUK010000026.1:0-85581 GCA_035530655.1 Phycisphaerae bacterium | reverse complement strand
GCCACGCCGATGGACGACGTGCTGCCGCCGATCCTACCGCGCTTACCGCCCCTGCGACGCGTCCCAATCGAGCAACTCTGATCCGAGAATCCTCGACAAGAGTCCCATCTTTCCTATCACCAAAGGTGCGGGAGAACCGTTTTGCCCGCCCGATGACAAAAACGCCGCGACATCCCCGTCAGAATGCCATCGACCCGAGCCTTGATCGCTCGGAGAGGATGATTCGTCGGGATCATCTCTTCCAGGTTGAAACTATGGAAGATTTCGTCCTGATAATCGACTCGACCACGCATCGAACGTCCTCCATGACAAGGTTCGATGCATTGTACGAACCCGGGTACTTTTTGCTCGGGTAAATAGTGAGTTTTTTAGCAGCCTGCTAGTGACTAGTGGAGCCTTCAGCAGTCAAACCCCTACCCATGGTACCAGTAGTGGCAGAGAATACAGGGTTCAGGACAACTGTATCAAAACCGGAGACCGCAAGGAGTTGTGTTGAGTCAAGATGCGGCGAATACCTATCCACGTTCCCTACCACGAGTTAGTCGGCGTATAGACAACAGTGTTCCTGTGACGGAAAACACCAGTAGAACGTAACCGTCCGGCGAACCCCATCTTCAATTTGCCACGATGCTGAGCGAACATGCCTCCAGACAAGAACGGGAGGTGTGTATGTCGGCGGACAAGCGAGATGTGAAGAAGGAGTCCTTCTGGCGTCGGGCGATGCGGGAGCAGGCGGACAGCGGGATTTCGGTTCGTGGCTGGTGCCGCAAGCAGGGGCTGAAGGAAGCTGCGTTCTACTGGTGGCGCAGAGAACTGGCGCAGCGCTATGCGGAGCCGCGTTCGACGTCGTTCGTGCCGGTGCACGTGACGGGGGACGGGCCGAGGAACGGCGATCCGCAGATCGAGATCGTGCTGGCGGATGGGCGGTGTGTTCGGGTGACCGGCTCGGTGGACCGGCAGGTGCTGTCCGACGTGTTGGACGTGTTGGAGCGTCGGGCATGCTGAGGCTGCCGAGCCTGGGTGAACTGGACCGGGAGCTGCGGGTTCGAGTCTTCTTGTGCACGTCGCCGACGGACATGCGGAAGGGGTTTGATACGCTGGCGGCGCTGGTGCGGGACGGCCTGGGATACGACCCGCTCTCGGGCCACTTGTTTCTGTTCATCGGGCGCAGAAGGGATCGGCTCAAGATCCTCTACTGGGACCGCGACGGCTTTGCCCTGTGGTACAAGAGGCTGGAGCAGGGGACGTTCCGCATGCCGGCGACCAGGCCGGAGGCCACCAGCATCCAGTTGAAGGCCAGCGAGCTGGCGATGCTGCTGGAGGGGATCGACCTGCGGAGCCTCAGGCGTCGGCGGCGGTTCCGTCGTCCGGTATACACCCGCTGAGATCCTCGATGCATCTCGAAGAAGTGGCCGGACACTTGGTGTCCTGTATAATATAGTCGTGGTCACGGAGAATCCGGACACTTCGGCGGCATCCCTGGATGAGCTTCGACGCGAGAACGAACGGCTTCGCGCCGAGCGCGATCAACTTCTCGAAGAACAACATCGTCATCTGCGTGAGATCGAGAGCCTGCAGCATCAGTTACAGGCGTTGCTGCGTCGTTACTACGGGCGGTCTTCGGAGAAGATGGATTCGGCGCAGCGGCTGCTGTTCGAGGACCTGATCGACAAGGCCATCCCTCAGATGCCGGCGGAGGATGGTGCCGAGGATCAGGCGCCGCTGACGCATCAGCGTAAGGGCCACGGTCGTCGGCGACTGCCGGCGCACCTGGCGCGTGAGAAGGTCATTCACGACCTGCCGGAAGACCAGAAGCCCTGCCCGTGCTGCGGGAAGCTTCGACACATCATCGGCAAGCAGACGCACGAGCAGCTCGACTACGTTCCGGCCAAGGTGAAGGTCATCGAGCATATCCGCCTGACGTACGGCTGCCGGTATTGTGAAGCGAACGGCTCGCCGGCCGGCCCGCAGATCGTCACGGCAGACAAGCCGTTCCAGCCGATCGAGAAGGGCCTGGCGGCGCCGGGGCTGCTCAGCTACGTGATGGTGAGTAAATACGCCGACCACCTGCCCCTGCACCGGCTGGAAGGGATTTTGAGGCGGCACGGCATCCCGATCGCCCGTTCGACGATGTGCGACTGGGCCGCCCAGTGTGCGGACCTGCTGAGGCCGTTGTATGACCGGATGGTCCATGAGGTGCGGGCGTCCGAGATCATCCATACCGATGATACCCCGGTGAAGGTTCAGGATCGCCGCCGCACGCAGACGCGGACCGGTCGGTTCTGGGTGTACCTGGGGGATCACGATCATCCGCAGACGGTCTTCGTGTACACGGCGAGCCGCAGTCGCGATGGGCCGATGGAGTTTCTGCGTGATTGGGGCCGGGACCAACGGGTGTATCTGCAGGCCGATGCGTTCGGCGGCTATGACGGCATCTACGCGGGCGACGCGGGTGGCCTGGTGACGGAGGTGGCGTGCTGGGCGCATGCGCGGCGGAAGTTCTACGACGCGCGCCACAGCGATCCGGGCAGCAGTGCCCAAGCACTGGCGTACATCCGGCTGCTGTATGACGTCGAGGCCGAGGCGAAGAGGCCTGCCGAGAAGGACGGGAACGATCTTGCATCAGAACGGTATCGTCTGCGGCAGGAGTCGGCCGTGCCGCGGCTGGGGCAGTTCCGGGCCTTGCTGGAATCGCAGCAGGCCGAGCGTGGTGGCCCGATCTTGCCCAAGAGTCCGATGGGCCAGGCGATCCAGTACGCGCTCAATCAGTGGGATGCCCTGTGCGTGTATACCACCGACGGCCGGCTGGCCATCGACAACAACGCCAGCGAAAACGCCCTGCGGCGTGTGGCCGTCGGGCGCAAGAACTGGCTCTTCGCCGGCTCGGACAACGGCGGCCACACCGCCGCGACCCTCTTCAGCCTGATCGCCACGTGTCAGCGTCACCAGGTCGAGCCCATGGCCTACCTGCGTGACGTGCTCACCCGCATCGCCGCCACCCCGCTCAGTGGGCTCGACCAACTCCTGCCCGACCGTTGGCGACCCATCGACAACGTCAACCAAGGTTGATCCCCTCTCAGCCAGCCGAGCGACCATCGTGCTCGGCTGTCCGTTCTGACCCGCGCGGTTCACCGGACGGATACGTCCAAACGAAGTATCGAAGCCGAGGCCGTCGGGTGCGACCCGCCCCCGACGGCCTCGGTCGTTTCATCCAGCGTTCGGGTGGCACCCTCAAGCGTAGCTTGTGGGTGCTGCGCAACGATAGGGAATATGCAGGCCAAGTGACGGGCGAACTGCGCCGCTCACGCCTGGCGCTGCTGCTTGATGCGGTCCAGCCAGCGTAAAGCATTGGCATAGAAGAAGCCGTCGAGATGCTTGCTGTTCGGCGGGTCGGGCATGCGCGAGAGAATGTCCTGCCAGAAGGCGAGTTGGTACTCATACACCGTAGGCCACCCGTCCGCGTGCTCGGGAGGGAATACACCCGACGTGGTATCGGTAGCGAACATGATGCGATCCCAAAGCTGCGCTCGGCCGCACAGTGGTGCAGCCAGGATCTTCGGATCGACGCGCAGCAGATGTCGACAGCCGCCGGAGGCGTCCCAGATCACGTTGTCCGAGTACACGCTGGAGAGAATGGCCGAGGCAATATCGGGGTTGCCCAGGTGGGCGCCCTGGATCAGCAGATCCGGAAACCTCGCGGCAATCGTGTCGAGTGCATCCGCCCGCATGAGGCTCATGCCGGTGCCCGTTTCCGGGTCGGCGCCCGACTTGGCCAGCAGCCCCGTATGGAACAACATGGGCATGCCAAGGTGCTGAGCCTCGGCGTAGACCGGATCGTAGAAATGGTCGTCGTAGGCGTGGCTGGGCCCGATGCACTTGATGCCCCAGAAACCCATGTCGTATGCAGCTCGCACGTGCTGAGGATCGCTCCGCGTCATGTCGATCCGATAGAACGGAATAACCTGGCGGCCCGTCGCGAAGTATCGTTCCACCTCTCGTAGCCACTCGGGGCCCGCGTCGCGACCTGAGATAAGAAACACGCATTCGACGTTATGGCGACGGAACACTTCGGCCAGCGTCTCGAGGTCGCCGATCTGGCCGCGATAGTGTACGTGGGGGTCGATCAGCTTGCCGACGGGTGCCGCCCGCCGTGCGCCAAGGTCGAAACCGCTTAACCTGGGATCCAAAGCGTCGCTGTTCGGCATATTTGCACTCCTGCCGCCCAATCCTTCGTTCTCGATCAGTGCGAGAGTAAAGATGTGGCCGTCGGATGGCAAGATCGACCGGCGGGGACTACGGACGCTCGCTAAGCCACTCCTGGACGAAGGCCGAAGGCCGCGGTGCCTGACTGGCCTCGGCGAATAGCGACAACAGCCGCGGGAAGCTGCTGTCCAGTTCTTCGAAGGCCTCCTGGTAGGTGTCGAAGTTACTGTGATAGCGACGGTAGGCGAGCACCACGGCGTTGTTGATCTCCGCACTCAAGACGCCGCTGTAGTTCTCCGGCTCGAACAACAGCGGCAGGTAGTCATCCGCGAAGCGGATGCGGGCCTGCTCGATGATATCTTCACGCTCGGTGAGTTTGGCCTCGCGTGACCGTTCGCTGCCATACAACGCACGCAGTTCGTCGTAGAGTTCGTCGATCCACTCGGTAAACAGGTCTTCGTCAGCGTGCCGCCCGCGGGCACGGTCGACGATTTCGGCGTCCTCGTCGCCGTACGTATCCGCCAGAAACCGCAAGGCCGCCGCTCGCTGAACGAATGTGGCAATGCTCTCGTTGAACACGATGTCGCCGCTGAACACGGTGTTGTGCGTCAGCTCATGGAGGACGACCTCGGCCAGGTCGATGTCATCGCGTTCGAGCATGCTGGAGTAAATGGGATCCGGCACGATGTTTACCGTGCTGTAGGCGTCCACCTCGTAGAAAAAAACGTCGAAACCGGCGTCGATCACGGCGTCGCGGAAGGCCTCCGCCTGTGTTCGATCGAAAAAACCCAGGTATTCGAACGTCCCGACGATAGGAAACGTCCAGGTCAGCGGCTCCAGTTGATCCGGCGGACAGGCCGAAAGGTTGTAGGCCAGAGGCTGCCCGTGGGTGTTGAAGAAGGTCTCGTAGCTGTTGCCGACGTACAGGCCAATCTGCTCCGCGGCGTAATCGCGAACCCCCACGGCGTAGCGGAGCCGCTGCTTCTGATGCTCGGTCAGATCGTCGCCCGCCAAGGCCTCTTCGATGGTCTGCACGTTGGCCAGCAGATCGAGCTCGCCCAGCACGGCCGAAACTGCGTACCCGCACATGCATCCAGGGACGAGTGCGGCGCAGACCAGTATCCCCACCATAGCGACGAGGCTGACGAGCTTTCTGACTGATCGACAGTTCATAGGCCTCGGCTCGATCAATATCTGGTGCCTATTCTGATGGCGTCGGGCCTGGTCTGCAAGTCGCGGGCGCGCAGCATCGTGCATGAGTATCATGGCTGCCGCACCCCGCAAACGTAATTGGCGATGATGGTCACCAATCAAGGATCACGAGGCCTCTTCTCAGTCACGGTCCCGTGAAGTTAGCGGCCAGGATCGCCACGTCGGCTAGATCGGTATCCCCATCGCTGTCGAGGTCAGCGTCCTCAGCCGTCGGGGCGACCCCTGGGCCCGTCATGGCATCGGCCAGCAGAACCCAGTCGTCCACGTCGATGTCGCCGTCGGTGTCCAGATCGCCGCGGCGGTCGCAAAGGAACTCGTCGCGCATGTCGTTGGTGTCGCCGGCAACCAGGTTGGTCGCCTCGCTGTACCAGGCCACAAAGTGCGCCCCCTGAGAAACCGCTGGCACTCGGCTGCTGCGGTTGGCCTGGCCGCCTGTCTGCGTGCGGGTGACACGCCACGTGCCGCCTGTCTCCAGGTCGCGCAGAAAGATATCGGAATGGTCGTTCGTGTCGTCGGCTACAAGATTCCCGGCGTAACTGTTGAACGCTACGTATCGGCCCTCCGGGCAGATCCGAGGCCAGGCGCTGTCGTCGTCGCCCTGCTGACCGGCGGAACTGACGCTCACGCGTGTCGTCAGCCCGGTGCTCAGCTCGTGCAGGAAGATGTCGTCGGCGCCGTTGGTGTCGCCGGAGACGAGGTTGATGGCGTTGCTGATGAACACAACGCGCTGCCCGTCGTGGCTGATGGTCGGGTAGAAGCTGTTGGAGCTTCCGGGTGCGTTCGGATCGGGGCCCTGCGCCTGGACGCCCGCTGAGTCCACGTTGGCGCGGACGGTCTCGCCCGTGTCGAGGTTGTGAACGAAGATGTCGAACCCGCTGCTGGTGTCGTCGGGCACCAGGTTGCTCGCCTGACTCATGAACACGACGCGTCGTCCGTCGCCTGAAATCACCGGGTAGGCGCTGTTGGCGTTTGCCTGCACGCCGCCGGAGTCGACGCTGGCGCAAACTGTCTGCCCCGTATGACGGTCGTGGACGAAGACGTCCCACACCGGGCCGTTGGTGTCGTCAGCGATCAGGTTGGTGGCCCGACTGATGAATGCAATATGCCGACCGTCGGCGCTGATCGAAGGGTATTCGCTGTGGTGGTTCCCCTGCTCGCCGTCGGAGCTGACGCTCACCAGCGTCAACTGCCCGGTGGCCAGCTCGCAAACAAAGATGTCGGATTTGTCGTCATTGGTATCGCTGTCCACCAGATTAGTGGCTCGGCTGTGGAAGGTGACAAATCGCCCGTCGCCGCTAACCCGGACCCTTTGACTCGGCCCGTTGCCGACCGCGCCGAACGGATCGAGGCTCACGCATCGCAGCGATCCGGTGAGACGATCGTAGACAAACGCGTCGTCCACGCTGTTGGTGTCGTTGTCGAGGAAGGTGCCGGCGACACTGTGGAAGCTGACGAACCGACCATCGTAGCTCATCCAGTTGTACCAGCTATCACCGTCGCCCTGCTGGCCTTCCGGGCCCAGGCTTATCCGTACCGCACGCTGGGCAATACTCGGCGCAGCGCCAGAGAGTGTGGCAAGTGCGATCAGTAATATCCTGCACGATGCTGACAAGACGCTGGGCCCTCCAAACCCGGGCTCTGGCCGCAGTCGTCCCCTTTCGCGTCAGCCGTCGTGTCCGGCCGCTCGTCGCACGTCAAGGCTTGGTCGGCGCTCGGTGACCCACGTTGGCCTTGACGACGCTATAGTCGGCCGTCGTGATCCGCCCGCTGCCGTTCAGGTCGTATCGCGCATCGGTATACTGGCCGATATGCGCCTTGACCTCGCTGTAATCGGCGGTAGTAACACGGCTGCTGCCGTTGGCGTCGCCGACCAGAGCGCAAACCTCCAGCGCGAAATCGTCAACCTCGAAACCAGACGCAGGCGTAACCCCATACCATGTCTGATCGGCCAGCACGGCCCCACCCTCGACGGCTTTGAGTGTGACACCATCCGGTTCGACGCTGTACGCGAAGCTGCCACCCACGTCGATTCCCCCGGCAAGCGGCATGATGCTCAGTGCCGGGCTGCCGCCCGGCAGCGCGGGTGGCCCATCAAACGTCAGCAGGATCACATTGCTCTGCGTTTTAGGCAGCGTTCCGTCGGGCGGCGGCTCGCTGGCGAGAAGCCCGGGGCGATACTCGAACATGCCGATGTCGTATGCGTTGCCCGCGGGGCGGTCCGCGCCGTCGAAGTCGGCCCACACCTCCGGATACGGCGAGCCGCTCATGTCGGCGCCCGCGTCGATCGCAGGGCTGCCCGCCAGCGGGCGATAGTTGCCGGCGATCTGCTCAACCGTCGTGCCGCCGGCGCCGGGACTGACCAGATGGGGATCGTCGAACACCGCCCCGGCCTCAGCGTTCGCGTCCAGGAAGCCCGTCGACAAAATCGCCGCGCCGCCGTTGTAGAACAGGTTATTGCCGGCGCTGAAGCTGTACACCACCATAGGCTGGTTATCGGCGGTCATCCCGCGACGGTAGATCCCTCCCATGTCGCCGTCGGGGTCGTAGAAGATGTTGTTGTACACATGGCAATCGCGGCTGGTGCGAACGTCATTCGTCTGGGACAGGAACCACACACCCCCACCCGCGCAATCGTAGAAGAGATTGTTGACGACCCACCCGTTGTTGCACGCCGTCAACGCAACCGATCCGTGTGTTGCCCGGATCACCAGATTGTTGCGGAACACAATGTCATAGCATGAGTAGGTGTTCAGGTCGGGATCGGGCGGCGGGCCGTCGTCACCCATGACCCCGTTGTCGATCATCTGCGAGGGCTGGTCATGATACGTGCCACCCAGCGTCACCGGCGGAAACCAGGCGCCCGCGTACTGATCGCGCAACACGTTGTTCTCAAAGACGATGCCGCCACTGTCGCCCTTGGCGTACAGCATTGCGTCGCCGCCTCGCGCGGTGTGATACAGCAGGCAGTAGCGGACCACGCAGTCCTCGGCCACCATGAAGTCGATGTTCTCCTGCCATGTCGGTGTCGACAGGCGGTAGCCCGGATCATAAACCTCGCAGTTCTCGATCACGATATGATGCGAATGGTTGATCTTGATCGAGTCGCCGTCGCTGCCGGCGTCGTGAATCTTGCAGTTGCGAATTGTGATGTAGGATGCGTCAACCCCCATGTGCAACGCGTTGTCGCCGCTGTGGCGGATCTCCAAGCCGTCCAGCACCACGCCGCTGGCGTAGAGGATGCCCACACCCTCACTGTTGCTGTTGCCGCCCGTCGGGTCCCCGGCTCCCTCGAGGATCGCCCCCAACCGGTTCTCGGCCCGGATCACCACCGGGTTGTTAGGGTCGAAGTAACGCTGATACACGCTCTGCTTGTCGTCGCCGTAGTTGTACACCCCGTCGAGAAGGACGACTTCGTCGCCGCTCTGGATCA
The DNA here is from genome assembly GCA_035530655.1 of Phycisphaerae bacterium. Taxonomy (GTDB): domain Bacteria; phylum Planctomycetota; class Phycisphaerae; order UBA1845; family DATKUK01; genus DATKUK01. The sequence continues at coordinate 76,736 of DATKUK010000026.1, read as the reverse complement.
GCGGCACGTGCGACTCGTCGATGACCACCTCCAACTCGTACCAGGGGTTGTCCCGCGAGCCATCCCCGGTTGCGTCGCTACCGGTCGGCGCGATGCAGTAGGTCGCGGCCCAACCGGGAACAACCGTTAGAGAGACGACCGCAACCGTCAGACCCGCCAGAACCCCGCTTACGCCTGACATGCGTACAGATCGCCCTCCAATCTGAACGATGGACACCCCGAAACACGGGACGCCCCCTGCGCGACGTGACAGATGACCCACCCGCCTCACGTACCCCTCCAGCCGAGCTGCTTATCGGCCATGAAATTGCCGTATCCGCAATCGGTACCATAGATTATAGCCGTTTGGCCTGCGCTCGCCAAGGCGTGCTTCCAATGCAGCCTGCGCGACCATCCCATGCCACATGAGGCCTTTAGCGGGGTTTTAGTACAGCAATGCTTGTTTATAGGCTGTAAACGCACGCGCCGCCAGCCGCCATCTTCGCCCTGGCGAGGATGTATCGTAAACTTGCGATGGGAGCAGGGCTCGGCGGTCAAGTTGCACGCCCAGTGCGCCGAGGTAGATGATTGAGGTGCCCAGATGGACTTGGTCAGCGCTGTCGTGAATTTCAGCGCCGCTCTTGCCCTTTCGCAGGTGCAGTACGCGGTGGCGGCCAAGATCCTCGACGTCGCTGACCAGCAGGGCCAGGCTGCGGTTGAACTCATCGAGGCGGCTGCGGAGATGATGGATCAGGCCACAACCGACATGCTCGGGGCCGCCGAGCAGCTTGGCGCCTCTCTGGACGTGATGGCGTAGCCATCCTTCGCGTACACCACCCCGTTTCCAGCCCTGGTAAGAGCCCAAAACCGCCGGTTCCGCGCCCTGTAGGCCGGCTTGGCCTACAAAGGTCTGGCACGCGGACGTTATCGGGGTTGGGTGAACATGTACTCGTGCAGGTACTGGATGGTGCTTTTCTGATCGGCGACCTCCTGGGCAAGGATATCGCCGATGGAAATGATCCCCACCAGTTCCTCGTGATCCACAACCGGCAGGTGGCGGATGCGACGCTCGGTCATGACCTTCACGCATTCAGACTTGGAGGTCTGCGGCTGGCAGCACACCACCGGCGAGGTCATGACCTGTCCGACTATCGTCTGACATGGATCGAGGCCGGCGGCGACCACCCGGTTCACCAGGTCGCGTTCAGTGAAGATCCCCACCACCTTCGGGCCAGCGGCCACCACGACGGCCCCGATGCGCTTCTCGCTGAGCAGCTTGGCGGCCTGCAATACGCTGGCTTCCCGTTCGATGCTGTACACCTGCCCGCCCTTTGCGGCCACCATGTCCTTGGCTGTTAACACGTCGTCACCTCCCGTGTGCATCACTCCCGGGTGGCCCGGTTTGGCCCGGCTGCCGAGCCCATGACTGGAAATGTGGCGTCCCGAACGCTGACTTTCGCGCTATGTTAGGCCGGCTACGGAGGTTAGGCAATTGCCGCTTGGGGCCGAGCAGCCAACTCGGCGGGTGAGTCACGCCAATTGCGCATAGCCGCACACTAGAGTTTGACCTCCCACAGGGCCGATAATATACACACTAGGATATCCGGGTCCCGCCCGTCCGAGCGGAGCCTGACGGTCCGGCGGCAATGGCGGCGGGGAGCCATGGCGAAGTTAACTCCAGCCCAGCAGCAACGTTACTGGCTGCGATATGCCGGTATGGGCTTTGAGTTCTTTGCCAGCCTGCTGGCGTGCGTGCTGATTGGCATGTGGCTCGACAGTCATTTCGGCTGGTCGCCGTGGGGGGTGCTGATCGGATCGGGCGTGGGTCTGATCGGTTCGATGTTCAACCTGATTCGCCGGGGGTTGGCCTTGCAGCGTGAGGTAAGTAACCAGCCCACAAGCAAACGGCAGGGCCCGAGCGACTCGTGATGCGCCCCGAAGGTGCCGGCAACAGCTTGAGTCCGTTCAGGATCACCATGGGCCTGCTGGCGTGGGCGCTGGCGGGAGTGCTGGTTGCGTGCGTGGGGGGTGTGTGGCCGACGTACCGCCTGGCGGGATGGTCGGCTGTGACGGCGATGGGTGTTGGCGGGGCGATCAGCCTGGTCGGCTGCGTGCTCGGTTCGGCCGTGATCGGCGTGGTGCTTGTGCGTCGTCCGGAGCTGGCCGGCCATAGCGTGATGGCCGGGGCGTCGGTCCGGTTCGCGGCGGTCGTGGTGCTGGCTGGGGTGGTGGCCTGGACCCGGTGCGTGCCCGCTGCCCCCATGCTGGTATGGGTGGCCGTCAGCTACGTGGTAATGCTCGCAACGGAGACGGTGGGGCTGGTCCGCGTGATTCACAGGAGCCAAATACGGCGTATGGCATGAGCATTCTGGCAGCACACAATCCTTTGGAACATGTCGTCGATCACGTGTGGCGAAGCGTGAACATCGGCGGGATGGAGGTCACCATCCTGTCCAAGCACGTGGTGGCCGAGTTGATCGCGGCGATCCTATTGGTGGCGGTGGTGTGTTCGGTGACGCGACGGCAGGAACGGGTGCCCCGGGGGCTGGCGAACTTTGTCGAGGCGATCTGCCAGTACTTCCGGGTCCACGTGGTTCGGCCGGCGCTGGGGCCGTACACCGATCACTTCGTGCCGTACATCTGGAGCATTTTCTTCTTCATTCTGTTCTGCAATCTATTGGGCTTGATTCCGCTCTCGGCAACCGCCACCGGGAACATCTGGACCACCGGCGCGCTGGCAGGGTGTACGTTCTTGATGATCGTGGTGAATGGTCTGCGCTTACAGGGGGCGGCGTACCTCAGGCACTTTTGTCCCGGTCCGCTCTGGCTGGCGCCGGTGATGGTGCCCGTGGAGATTCTGGGGCTGATCGCGAAGATCTGCGCGTTGGCCATTCGTCTATTCGCCAATATGGTAGCCGGTCACATTCTGCTTGCCGTACTCCTCATGTTCGTGTCCATGGCCTTTGGCGCGATGGGTGTGGGCATCGGTGCGTTTGGCATTGCGATTCCGGTGGTGATCGGCAGCGTGGCCATCAACATGCTCGAGCTGTTCGTGGCGTTCCTGCAAGCATTCATCTTTACGTTTTTGACGACGTTGTTCATCGGACAGGCTGTCGTGGTCCATGAAGCCGGGGAGCATCACTGACCGTGCAAGGGTCGCGCGTGGAACATCGTGCGTACGCTTTGCGGAGGTATCTGAAGGTATAAAAGCCATGGTTGGTGTGTGGGGCACCGGCCAATCGCCATAGCGGCAATGGCTGAAGACAGCGAAGGCTTCGTCCCCAGCGGAGCCAGACAAGGGAGAACCGAACGATGTTCAAGCTGAACGGAACGCAGGCATGGGCGCTGTGTATGGCTTCTTGCCTGCTGCTGGCGTGGAGTTCCACCGCGGCGGCGCAGGGAGCAGGTGAGTACGGCCAGACAGAAGCAGTCTCCAGCAATGGCGGCTTCATGCTCTTCGATGCGAACGGCGCCGCCTACTTCGCCGCATGCATCGGGGCAGCTCTGGTGATCATCGGCGGGGCCAAAGGCATCTCACGCGTGGGCGGCTCGGCGGTCGAGAGCATGGCCCGCCAACCGGAGGCCGCAGGTAACATAAACGTGGCGATGATTATCACCGCGGCCATGATCGAAGGTGCGACCCTGTTTGCCGTGGTGGTCTGTCTGCTGGGTGTTTTGAAGTAACAGGGCGTCGGCATGGAACGGAGCAGATGGCCATGAGACCGTGGCTGATACGTATGGCGGCGGCCGTTGCGCTGGCGACGGCTGGTGCGGCGTCGGCGGCAGAGCGCGAGGCTGAAGAAACGGCAAACCTGTTCGCCGGCAACATCGGCAACGCCATCTGGACGCTGGTGATCTTCGTTCTGGTGGTCGTGGTGCTGCGCAAGTACGCGTGGGGGCCGATCCTGGCCAACTTGCAGAAGCGCGAGGAGTTTATTCGCGACTCACTGCAGCAGGCCGAGAAGGACCGCAGCGAGGCCGAGCAGCGCCTCAGCGCCTACACGCAGAAGCTCGACCACGCGCGGCAGGAGACCGAGGCCCTGTTGCAGCAGGCCCGGCGAGACGCCGAAGCGGCTCGCAAGCAGACGCTGGCCGAGGCCCGCCAGGAAGCCAACCGCATGATCCACGAGGCCCGCCAGGAGATCGAGCTGGCGCGAGATCAGGCCGTGCAGGACCTCTACGCCGAGGCCGGCGCGCTGGCCACGGGCGTGGCTGGACGCATCATTCAGCGTGAGCTGAAGCCGGAAGACCACTGGGACCTGATTCAGCAGTCGCTGGATCAGTTCAAGACCGGTTCGCAGGCGGAGCGGTCAGTTTCGTGACCGTCTGATGTAGCTGTCGAGGCTTTGTCGTGGCAGGGCAACTCGAAACCGCACATGTTGTAGCCGACATCTACGCCGAGGCGTTGTTGGCCGCGGCCCAGCAGCAGGACCAGGCCGACGCGCTTGCCGAGGAGTTCGCCGAGCTGATCCAGTACCTGCGGGGCGACGAGACGTTCGTGCGGTTTCTCGAGTCGGCGGTGGTGGATGAAGACAATCGTCGGGAGAGCCTGCGTCGGATTTTCGGGCACGAACGGCTGAGCCACCTGTTGAGCAACTTTCTGTTGGTGCTGAACGATCGCGGGCGTCTGCCGCTGCTGTCGGCGGTTTACGAATCGTACCGTCGGCACTTGGATGTCTTGCGGGGCCGGCAGGACGTGCATGTCACTACGGCCGTGGCCCTGACGGTCGAGCAGCGGCGGCAGGTGCAGCAGGCCGTCAGCAGGACAATCGAACGCGAAGCGATCCTTGTCGAGCGCGTCGAGCCAAGCCTGCTGGGCGGGCTGGTACTGGAGATGGCCAATCGGCGGATGGACGCATCGATCCGCCATCGGCTGGACGAGCTGGCTGAACACATACGACGGTCGGGCATGCGTGAGGTGCAGGCGGGCCGGCGGTCGTTGGCAGAGACGAGCAAACGCTGATCCGCCAGGGACGTTCGACATTGTCGGGTGTCGCATAGTCGAGGCAAGTGACCATGAGATTCAAGGTCGATGAGATCACGTCGGTCATCCAACAGGAAATCACGCAATACCGCGACGAACTCGAGATCTCCGACGTTGGGCGTGTGATCGAGGTCGGCGACGGCATCGCCCAGATTTACGGTCTGGGCACGGCGATGGCCAGCGAGATGGTCGAGTTCGCCAATGGGGCGATCGGTCAGGTGTTCAACCTGGAGGAAAGCTCGGTCGGCGTGGTGGTCCTGGGCGATTACCTGGGCCTCAAGGAAGGCGACCTGGTACGCAGCACGGGCCGTCTGCTGTCGGTGCCCGTGGGCGAGGCGATGCTGGGCCGCGTGGTCGATCCGCTCGGACGGCCCCTGGACGGCAAGGGCCCGATTCCCGACAAGTACCGGCGCCCTTTGGAGACCCCGGCCCCGGGCATCGCCGAGCGACAGCCGGTTGATCAGCCCTTGCAGACCGGCATCAAGGCCATCGACAGCATGATCCCGATCGGCCGCGGGCAGCGCGAGCTGATCATCGGCGACCGCAAGACGGGCAAGACGGCCATCGGGACCGACACCATCATCAACCAGAAGGGTGGAGATGTAATCTGCGTGTACGTCGCCATCGGGCAGAAGGAGTCGACGGTGGCCACGCTTGTCGAGACGCTGCGGGAGCACGGCGCGATGGATTACACCATCGTGGTGATCGCTGGCAGCAGCGACTCGGCGCCGCTCCAGTACATCGCGCCCTATGCTGGCTGCGCGATGGCTGAGTACTTCGTGTACGAACACGGGCGCGACACGCTCTGCATCTACGACGATCTCAGCAAGCAGGCGACTGCGTATCGCCAGTTGTCGCTGCTGCTGCGTCGTCCGCCGGGCCGAGAGGCCTATCCGGGCGACGTGTTCTACCTGCACAGCCGTCTGCTGGAACGTTCGTGCAAGCTGGCGGAGAAACGAATCCTCGCGCCGAAGAGCGCACTGTCTGACATGCGCGAAGGCGTCAATGGAAAGGTCTACGTCGGCGTGCCGGGCCAGTGGGAGCTCAAGGCGGACCTCGAGCAGCGCCACGACAAAGACCAGCTCGAGCCGCGAATGCTGCCCGAATCGGGCGGGTCGCTTACGGCCTTGCCGATCATCGAGACGCTGGAGGGCGAGGTGTCGGCCTACATCCCGACCAATGTGATCAGCATCACGGACGGGCAGATCTACCTCGAGCCCGATCTGTTCTTTGCTGGTGTCAGGCCTGCGATCAACGTGGGCATCAGCGTCAGTCGCGTCGGCGGCAAGGCCCAGAAGCGGGCCATGCGATCCATCGCCGGCACACTGCGCCTCGACCTTGCGGCCTACCGTGAACTCGAGGCCTTCGCCCAACTCGGTACCGAACTGGACGCCGCGACGCAGGCACAGCTCGACCGCGGCGAGCGAATGGTGGAGTTGCTCAAACAGCCGCAGTATCAGCCGTACTACGTGGTCGATCAGATCATCAGCATCTTTGCCGGCACGCGCGGATTTCTCGACGACCAGCCGGTGAGCAAGGTCGGTCGCTTCGAGCGGGAACTGCTCGAGCACGTCCGCACGCAGCACGGCGACGTTCGGCAGGAGCTGATCGACAAGGGCGAGTTGACGGACGAACTGGAAGCGAAACTCACCAAGATCCTCAAGGACTTCAAGAAGCAGTTTGCTCGCGCCGGGCAGACCGGCGGGTAGGGTCCATGAGTAAGGCCAGAGCCATCATCAAGCGCCGCAAGGCCGTTGGCAACATCCGCAAGATCACGCGGACGATGCAGTTGATCGCCACGGCCCGCTTCCAGCGGTCGCACCAGCACGCGGTCAACGCCAAGCCGTACACCGGCGGCGTGGCCGAGTTGGCGGGCGAGCTTGGCAGCCTGTCGGGCCAGATGAGGCATCCGCTGCTGCGAGCTAATCGCGGGACCGGCCGATCGGTCATGCTGGTGGTCACGTCGAACCGTGGATTGTGCGGCGGGTACAACGCCAGCGTGCTGCGGACCGCGATCGGCGCGCTGGAGAACTGCCGGCGCGACGGTCTGGATGTCGACCTTCACGTGGTCGGCAAGAAGGGCATCGGCTACTTTCGCTTTCTGCGGCGTTCGATGGCGGAGACGTATACGCAGTTTGAGGACCGTCCGGCCTATGCCGACGTCGACGCCATCGCCCAGCGCTTTATCGATCTCTACGAAGACAACAGGATCGATCGAGCAGACGTGGTGTACATGCGGTTTCTCTCGGCCGGTTCGCAGCGCCCCGAGGTGTTGCGTCTGCTGCCGATCGCGCAGATCAGCGCCGCAGGCCGCGCGGCGGCCGAGCATCCGGCGATGGTGCCAGCGCCCGTGCCGGCCGAGCACTATGATTTCAGTCCCGGGGCCGACGCCCTTCTGGCCGACCTGCTTCCGATGACGGTGAAGGTTCGGCTGTATCAGTGTTTGATGGATGCGGCGGTCAGCGAGCAGGTGGCCCGGATGGTGGCCATGAAGTCGGCGACCGATGCGGCCGGCGACATGATCAAGTACCTCACGCAACGATACAACCGGGCGCGGCAAAGCCAGATCACGTTGGAGCTGCTGGACATCATGGGCGGGACCGAGGCGTTGGCGTAGCGGTTTGGCGGCGAGGCCCGCATGGAGCGACACAATGGCTGACGGCAATGGAAAAAACATGGGGCGAATCGTTCAGGTGATCGGCTCGACGCTCGACGCGGAGTTCGACCAGACTCGTCTGCCGGCCCTGTACCATGCGCTGAAGGTGCCGGTTCGTCGTCCCGCGGGCGACTACGTCGAGGAGGCCGTCTTGTGGTGCGAGGTCGCCCAGCATCTGGGCGGCGGACACGTCCGCGCGATCGCCCTGGGCAATACGGACGGCCTGGTGCGCGGCGCGGCCATCGAGGACACGGGCGGACCGATCGAGGTGCCCGTAGGGATCGAGACGCTCGGGCGCGTGTTCAACCTGGTCGGCGACCCGATCGACATGCGCGGGCCCTGCCACGCAAAGGAACGTCGCCCCATCCATCGCGATCCGCCCGAGTTCGTCGATTTGACGCCCAAGACGCAGCAGTTGGTCACCGGCATCAAGGTCATCGATCTGCTGGCGCCGTTCGTTCGCGGCGGCAAGATCGGCCTGTTCGGCGGGGCGGGTCTGGGCAAGACGGTGATCATCCAGGAGATGATCGCCCGCATCGCCCGGGAGCACAGCGGCTACTCGGTTTTTGCCGGCGTGGGCGAGCGCACCCGCGAAGGCAACGACATGTGGATCGAGATGCAGGAGTCCGAGTTCAAGGACGACCAGGGCAAAGTCAAGAAGGTGATCGAGCACACGGCCATGACCTTCGGCCAGATGAACGAGCCGCCGGGGGCCCGGCTCCGTGCGGGCCTGAGCGCACTGACCATGGCCGAGTGGTTCCGCGACGAGAGCGGCGCCGATACGCTGCTGTTCGTGGACAATATCTTCCGTTTCAGCCAGGCCGGCAGCGAAGTTTCGGCGCTGCTGGGGCGTATGCCGTCGGCGGTGGGCTATCAGCCCACGCTGGGCACCGAGATGGGCGCGTTGCAGGAGCGGATCACATCGACCAAGCACGGGGCCATCACCAGCATCCAGGCGATCTACGTGCCCGCCGACGACCTGACCGACCCGGCACCGGCGACGACGTTTACACACCTCGACGCATTCGTCGTGCTCGAGCGAAGCATCGTCGAGAAGGGCATCTACCCAGCCATCGATCCGCTTGGCTCGTCCAGCCGCATCCTTGATCCGCAGTACATGGGCGAGCGGCACTACAACGTCGCCCGCCGGGTTCAGGAGATCCTTCAGCGGTATCGCGACCTTCAGGACATCATCGCCATCCTCGGCGTCGACGAGCTGAGTGAGGAGGACAAGCTCGTGGTCGCCCGGGCACGGAAGATCGAGCGGTTCATGTCGCAGCCGTTTTACCTGGCCGAAGCCTTCACCGGCATGCCGGGCAACTACACCCAGTTGGAGGACACGATCCGCAGCTTTGAGGAGTTGTGCGAGGGCAAGTGGGATCACCTGCCCGAGGGGGCGTTCATGTACGTCGGCTCGGTCGAAGACGCCGAGGCCAAAGCCAAGAAGCTCACCGGCGAATAATCGCCGCGTCGTAGCAGGCGGCATAGAGCGATGTCGGAACCGCAAGATAAGACTTTTCACTGTCGGTTGATCAGCCCCGAGCGGGTGGTGCTCGACTGTGAGGCGCGTTTTGTCGTGCTGCCGGCGCACGACGGGCAGATCGGTATCGCGGCCAATCGCGCGCCGCTTGTCTGTAAGCTCGGCATCGGGGCGGTGCGGGTGGACTCACCCGACGGCAGCCAACACTACTTCGTCGACGGCGGCTTTGCCCGCGTGCGCGGCAATGAGTTGTCGATCCTCACCCCCAAGGCCGTTGCCGACGATCAGATCGACCGCGCCGCAGCCGAGAAGCTGCTCCAACAGGCCGGGGACATGCCGCTGGGCGATCCGGCACGGGCCGACGCACTCGCCCGCGCCAGAACACAGCTCGCCCTGACAAACGGCTAACGTACTTTGGGACGTACAGCATCTTTAGAAACCACAGTGTCTCCTTGACGGCGACACGACGACCGCCTCGACCGCTTTGCGGCAGCGAGGTAGCGGCTTGCGATCCGCATAGTGCCGCATCACGTGGCAGATACGGTTCGGGGTGGCTATGATCCACCAACTTCGCACAGGAGCGATTGGCTACTGTGGATGTTTCGGTGGCGTCATGAGAGGACGTGCAGTGCGTTTAACGACACACTCCGCTTATCGCATCGTTGCACTTCTGGCGATGTGCGCGTTACTGGCGGGCTGCCAGGTGCCCGGACCGACCACGCCCGAGGGCACGTTCAACCTCGATTTCTCGAAGATCAACGCCGAACGGGCCGACGGGGCGATCGTTTTTATGGTCGACGGCGTCAGTGCGTCGGTGTTTCAGCAAATGCTCGAGGCCGGCGAGCTGCCAAACATCCGCAAGTATTTCGTCGACCGCGGGCTGTTCGCGCCTCGCGCGGTGTGCAACATCCCATCGGTCACGCTGGCCAACGAGACGAGCATCGCGACCGGCCTGTATCCGGGGCATCACGGCATCACGGGCATCAACTGGTTCGATCGCAACCGCCTGATCTGGCGCGACTACGAGACCATCGCCCAGAAGAACACGCTCGACGGCGACTACACCGCCGCCACCATCTTCGAGCACCTCGCGGACCGAACGACCATGTCGCTGTTCTTCCAGCCCCATCGCGGCACGACCAAGTTCGTGGAGAACTGGATGTCGGCCGGCCCGCCGTTCTTCTTCGGCTGGTACGAGTTTGTCGACCGGCTGACGCTCTTCCGGTTCCACGTCCTCATCGACATCGCCAGACAGCGGCGCGAGTTCCCCGCCGTTACCGTTGCATACCTGCTGGCACCCGATTTTCGAGCGTACGCGTCCGGTGTCGAGTCGCCCCAATATCGCCAAGCCATACGCCACACCGACGCGCAGCTCGGGCGCGTGCTGGCCGACCTGGACGGCGCGGGCCTGCTCGATCGGCTGTACGTGGCCATCGTGTCCGACCACAGCCTTACCGAGGTGAAACAGCATTTTCACGTCGGCGAGTTCCTCAAGACGCAGGTCGGCCTCGACGTGGCCGACAAGAAGCTCTGGGAGGAAACGTCATTTCGAGACCGCATATCGGCCTACCAGAAGCACTCGTGCGTGCTCTATGGCAGCGGCGATCGCTACTCGGCGATTTGCCTGCGAAAGCCCATCCGCCAGCCCGGCCAAGTGGTGGGTTATCAGCCGTGGCCCGTCCGGCCTGCGCCGGACGACCTGCGAGCGTACCCGACGCGCGACGGCGAGGTCGATCTGCCGGCTGTGCTGATCGAGCAGGAGGCTGTCGACGCCGTCGCCTACGCCGTCGGGCCCGATGCGGTTCGGGTGGTCCGCAAAAGCGGACAGGTCGAGTTTCGTCAGGACGGCGGACCGGGCGCGCCCGTTCGCTACACGCTCATCGACGGGGCCGATCCTCTCGGCTGGTCCGGCAAGGTGTCGGCCGATATGCTCGAGGGCAAGCCGGCCTCGCCGCACGACTGGCTGGCTGAAACGGTCGACACCGAGTTTCCCGGCCTGCCGGCGCAGATGGTGGCCTACTTTCGCTCGCGGCTGGCGGGCGATTTGTGTGTTTTTGCCGCGCCGGAGTGGGACTTCAACAATCGCAACCGCGCGGGTCACGGCGGCCTGCGGCCCGAAGACATGTGTACGCCGCTGCTGTTGGTCGGTCCGGGCGTGCCGCACAAACGCATTGACGTCGCCCAGACCGTCGACCTGGTGCCCACGCTGCTGCACCTGCTGGGCCGATCGGTCCCGCCCGGCCTCGACGGCCAGATCCTCGTCCCACGCACGATGGCCCGCTAGGCGCCCTCGTGTGAGACTGATGGGTGGCCCACCCTTTCAAGGGTGGGGGACACGATGACTGCGCTGAGACGGGTGGCCTGCCCCCTGGCGTGTTCCCCGCCGCGGCGGGTTCTCGAACAGTGTCTTCTGTGATGTAAACGGGTGTGTGCCACTGTTCTTGAACAGTGTCTTCTCTGATGTGAACCGATAGACGGGTGCCCCGTTCCTTCCAGGAGCGGGGGACTGATTCTCGGGTGGCATGTCCAAGCCCGCCGCAGCGGGCGCGGGCATGTTCCGCGCGGGTGACGAGTGGCTCACCGTTTGGTGTGTGGCACTGTTCTCGAACAGTGTCTTCTCCCAAACCACTCGCCACGGCATTGACGTTTTCTTTCGGACGGGTCATAATTGGGATGTGCGTAGAGGCCCGCATCGCAGTTCGGGGCCGGGCCCGGCGAAGATCATGGCTCGGCGTTGAGGGGTGCTATGCTGCCAATGTACTGCTCATGGGTGCTATCGAGAAGCCGTGGAAAACGTAGTCCGCTTGGCACAATCAGTAGAGGACAAAGATCCTCATAATACTGCTGCTTGCCGTCGTCCTGGCTTCCAGGGATGTGCTGGTGATGCTCTTCGGTACCGGCAAGCAGGAAGACGAAGGGGCTGCGTCGGGTGCGGCTGAGCCCAGCGAGCATGCCGAACTGGTCGGCACGAAAGGCACGGCCGCCACGACACTACGGCCCAGCGGCTTCGTGGTGATAGACGGCAAGCGCCTGGCGGCGACCAGCGAGGGAGACTTCATCCACTCCGGCGAGGCGGTCGACGTCATCGCCGTCAAAGGCAACGAACTCGTTGTGACGAAGGCGTGAGCGGTCGGGTGGGCCACCGTTTTAAGGGTGAAGGACACGATGAGTGCACCGAGGCCGCGTCCGTTCCAAAAGAGCCAATTGGTGGCTCAACGGCCCACGCTACGAGTTGCGGACGCCTACCCACTCATGTCAGACGGTTGGTCTGCCCCTTTGAGGGTGGGAGACGCTTCGTCACCACCCGACGAGTTGCTTGGCTCCAGGATGAGTTCGGACGGACTGGGGAACGGCTGGCCCAATACGCAATACGGGAGAGGCTCACTCGTATCGGTCGGGGCCCGATCGCGCCGGCGGTACACGCGAAGCACGTCAGCCGCTGGGGCGGGCTGCTCGAAATCGAACACGTAGTTCGCCTCAAGCCACGCCGCCACTTCCGGAAGATAATCGATCGGATAGCGCCCCATCGCAAACGAAAGCCCGCCCGACGCGTCGACCACGTAGGCCGGCGGGTCGGCCGCCAGGTCGGTCATCAACTGCTGCGAACTGCCCGGCCAGACCGAGGCCGACCGATCCTGATCGAGCGGGAAGTAGTTCTCGAAGTGCACCAGCCCCACCAGCGCGTTGCACTGCGGGAAGCGCGTGGCCATGCGGCGCTGGGCAAATGTGTAGATCTGCGGCTGCATCCCCCAGACGAACACGCTGTCGGCCTGGGTGGTGTTGGCCCGCAGCCTCAGGCCGGTTGCAAGCACGTGCGATTCGACGTGAATCGGCGCCATTTTGGGTTCCCACAGCCCCGCAAGGTAGGTCATGCTGTCGCCGCCCACACCAAACGCTGCAAGCAATACCGCGCCGGCGGCCTTTAGCGCCGCTCTGGCGTGGCGTTGGCGAAGCTGATCGATCAGAAACATCCACCCGCCCGCAGCCAGCACACTGCTGAATGGCCAGTCGAGGATGCGGTAGTGGTAGAAGAACCGCATGCCGACGCAGATGCCCGCCCATAGGGTAATCGCGAGGATCGCCACATAGACTCGCTTCGCGCGAACGACGGCAAACTCGCTCGTGTCGTCGATCGTGTCGGCGTTTGCAGCTCGCCGCCATAGGGCCGGCAGCAGCCCGATCATCACGAGAAGATTGATTACCGCCGCCTTGTGCAGCCACATCGCGCCCTGCCACAAAGCCACCACCAGCCGGGCTGGGTGCCATGGCACCGCGCTGATGTAGTACTTGGTGTTGTGGCCGAGGTAGTAGAACATCAGCTCAGCGACCGCGTCGTGTCGGTGGTAGACCCAGGCCACGATAAGCACGGGAATCAGCCCGCCCACACCGACCAGGACAACGCGACCGAAGGCCGGCCACATCCGCCGGTCGCAGGCCCAGCTCATCGCGCCGGCGCCGATGCAGACGATCGGAAACGCAATCAGGCAGTTCTGGCGGAAACCGGCGGCCGTAATCGCCATCGCGCCGGCCAGGAGGCATCGCGCCGCGTTCGGTCGCTTGCGGGACGTCAGCACCAGCCAGTTGGCCGCCACCAACGGCAGACTGGCCGGCAGTTCCGCATTGAAAGCCAGAAAGTCCCAGTCGCTGGCCATCACCAGCAGATAAAGCAGCGCCCCCAGTGGACCGGCCCGCGGGCCGAAGCATCGCGAAGTGATGTGCCAGACCATCAGGGCATTGAGCGCCACGACGATGGCGCCGACGACGTGAGTGACTGCAATGTTGTAGTCGCCCGTCAGCACGAACACCAGTTGGTACAGCCAGAACAGCAGCGGGCCCTTGTTGTCGACCGCGCCGACGTACGGCGGCTGGTGCAGATAGTTGCAGCGCACGGCGACGGCTGCGTAGATCGTTTCGTCGACGTTGAGCGGGTAAAAGCCCATGCTGGGCAGACGGGTTACAGCCAGCAGAACGGCCAGCCCCAGCCCCCAAAGCAGCATGCGTCGTCTGCCGGTCTGCACGCTGGGCCCGCACACGTCTAGCGGCGTGGTTGTCGTTTCGCTTTGGTCGACGTGCGCGGTCACCGATTCCACTCCGGCGATGTGGGGCGTCCATGTGCCTTATAGGGCACGGGGCGGCTCAGATCGGTTGGGGCGCGATCGCGACGGCGATACACGACCATTACGCTTTCCGCTTGGCCACCCTCCTGAAAATCGTAGACGTAACCCGCCTCCAACCACTCCGCCAGCGCGGGGAACTTGCCGATGGGATAGCGCCCCAACGCAAAAGACATATCCTGCGACGCGTCGACCACGTACGCAGGCGGATCCGCACGAAGGTCGGCCATCATCTGTTCGAAGCTGTCGGGCCAGACCCAGGCCGAGCGATCCTGATCGAGCGGGAAGGAGTTTTCCATTTGGATCAGACCCACCTGCGGGTTGCAGTCGGCAAAGCGGGTGGCCATCCTTCGCTGGGCGAGCAAGTAGATCTGCGGCTGGCAGCCCCAGACGAACAGGCTGTCCTGCGGCGTGGTGTTCGCCCGAAGGCGAAACGCGGTCCCAGCCACGTAGGGCGCGGCGTCGACCGGGCCGATCACGATCGCCCACGGTCCGGGCACATAGATTGCGTGGTCGCCGCAAAGGCCCAGCGCAGCCAGCACAAGGGTGCCCGCGAGCCTGAAAGTCAGACGCGCGTAGCGCTCGCGAAGCTGACCGAGCAGCAGCACCCATCCGCCGGCCGCCAGCGCGGCGGTGAAAGGCCAGTCGAGCATGCGGTAATGGCGACCGAACCGCAGGCCGATACATACGCCCGCAAACAGTGCGACTGTCAGAATCGCCAGATACCGCCCCTGCGGTCGCGGTGTGTGTACGTTCGGCACATGGTCGGGCGGTCCGCTGCTTGCGCCCACCCGCCACAGGGCCGGGACCAGGCCCATCAGCGCCAACAGAGTGATCAGCGCCGCGTCGTCCAGCCATTTCGAGAACTGCCACAGCGATACGATCACCCACACCGCAGCCCGCGGCATGGCCTTGACGTAATACATCGTGTTGAAGCCGAAGTACCCGCCTGCCAGTTCGCCCAACGCGTCGTGTCGCGCGTACACCAGAACGACCGCAGCGACGGGAAGCATTCCTCCCAAGGCAGCCAGGGCGGCCCGGCCTATCGCAGGCCACAGACGGCGGTCATACGTCCAACTCAGCGCACCGACCCCCAGAACGACAACCGGATAAGCGACCAGACAGTTCTGTCGGAAAGCGGCTGCGCCCATCGTCAGCACGCCGGCCAGCAAACAGCCGATCGGGCCAACCGGTCGACGCGCCGTCAGCACCAGCCATGCGCCCGCCACCAGAAACAGGCTCGCGGGCATTTCGCAAGTAAACGAGAGGTATTCCCAACGACTGCCCATCGCCAGCAGATATAAGGCCGCGCCGGACGGACCGGCATAGCGCCCGAAGCAGCGCGACGTGATGTGCCACACCATCGCCGTGTTCAGTGCAACCACCAACGCACCGACCCAATGGACTGCGGGGATGTTGTAGTCCCCGGCAAACCAGAAGATGAGCTGATACAGCCAGTCTTGCAGCGGACCCCCATTGCCGACGGCGCCCACGTACGGCAGTTGACCCGTCTGGCTGCATCGCACAGCCGACGCCGCGTGGATGGCCTCGTTTGCGTTGAGCGGGTAGAAACCGATGCTCGGCAGCCGCGTGATCGCCAGCAGCCCCGCCACGCCCAGAACGATCAGAACCGTCTTGAGCATGCTGCTGTGCGGCGTGGTCGTCGTGTCCATCACAGCCGCGTCCGTGCCGTCAAGGTTGCCGATTGGTTCGTGATCCGCCATTCGTCAGCCCGCCGATAGCCCGACGCCCGAGCGTGGGTGCACACAGCTCGCCAAGGCCTATCCGATGATCGGCAGGCTCGAATCGTACCCGTATCGCCCATGCCCTGCCAACGCCGTGATACCGGTGCATCCCAACCGCGCCGGCTTGGAGCTGGAGGCGACTAAGTTGCTGGCCATGCAGGCGACTCTGGCTTGTGGCCCCGCAATTGGGTTATCATCGCCGCTGACACCCCGAGCGCGTTGGCCGTGCGCCGCGATGCTTGCGGGCGCTGGATGGCAGCAGCGCAACGTGGAGACACGAGCGTATGGCTCGAAACCGCCGCAAATGGATTGGGGCCGATCTGGAGGCCAACCTCGGTCTGCGCGCTTTCGTTGCGCTCGATCTGACGGTCAAATTGCTGCTGGTCGGCGCGGCTGTGTGGCCGGTGATGGTCGCGTGGCGGCGCTGGTGGCCGGATCTGGCGGCCAACTGGCAGCGCGTGCTCTTCGTCCTGGCGATGGTCATTTTGTTCAACTTCGCCTACCTGGTGGGCCTGTTGGTCTTACGCGTGATCGTGCCCAAACCACGGGAGGGCGTGTTCCGTATCCACGAAAATCGGGCTCAGGATCCCAACGTAGTGATCTTCATGCTCAACATTCTGCTGATTAAGGCCCGCTTTGAGCCGGCGTGGATGCTGCTGTTCGCCCCGGCGATCACGAATCTCATTTTCCCCTTCAATATTCTCTACCGGTGGCTCTTCGGCCCGCACAGCAAAACGGTCATTGTCGGCGACAATTTCCTGATGACCGACCCACACTACACGTACCTGGGCAAAAACGTGACCATCGGCGTCAACTGCGTGATCTCGGCCCACCTGTTCGAGGGCAAACGACTGCTGATTCGGCGGGTCGAAATGGACGACAACGTGATGGTCGGCGCCGGTGCGATGATCGCGCCTGGTGTAACGATCGGCGAGGGAGCTGTAATATCAGCCGCTGCGGTTCTGTTGCCCTACACGCAGGTGGGCCCGGGTGAAGTTTGGGAGGGCTCGCCGGCCAAGCGCGTGGCCAAGATACCGGTGCTGGGCGGTGACTATCCCCAGATCGGCCCGGCCCCCGAAAACGCAACGACAGACGGAAGCACAGCGGCTGCCAAGGTTGACGATCCCAGCCTGCCCGCGTAAGCGATCAAGGTGCCGAGGTGGATCGACGGCGGTGTCGGTCCTTAAGTTCGTCGCCTCGTCGCAAGAGCCACCGGAAAAACGCGTTGTCCATGTCTCCCGGCTCGATGCACCACACCAGAGCGACGTGTTGCCCATCGATGGGGTCGGCGAAACGAACGTCAATCCGCTCCACGCCGCGCACCGGGGCATCCGTCGGCGGGCCCAGCTTGGCCACTGTCAGTCGGTAGGGCGGGTCCGGCCACGTCACGCTCATCCCCTCCGCCAGCGGTGCAACCTCGACGCCCTCCAGCAGCGCCCAAGTTACCAGATCGGTCAGGTAGGGCTGTCCGACGGCTGTCAGACGAACGGTGTGCTCGTCGATGTGCTGAAGTTCTGAAGGCTTGGGCACCAGAAGCGTGTTGGACACATTTAGCCACACGATCTTCACGTCGCTGCGCTCGGTCTGTAGGCGAAACGCCGGGGCAAGGTGAATGTGAAGCAGGTGCGGATCCACCAGCGCGAGCGTCCCGCCTGGGCGCAAGTCCTTCGCCGCTCGGGCCATCCGCTCGCGGGCACCCGTGACCATGGCGGCCTGGCTGCGACTCAGCATGCTGGAGCCCACGTAACAGGTCGCCCCGATTGCCAGCAGCAGGGCCCACGCGGCCACACCCAACCGGACGCGCCATCGCGGATCACCGCGCCTGGCTTGCCAGAACAGCACCATGCCTAGCGCCCCACCGGCCTGGGCCAGGTAGAGATAGTGGGCCATCGGGGCCACCGGAAACGTGACCAGCGATGACACGACGCACCAACCGAGGATCCAACGGCCCGCCGGCTCTCGCCGCAACCGCCGCCATACGATGAACCCGACGACGACCGCGAGAACCGAGATACCTCCAAACAGCCAGGCCGATTTCGCCGCCTCGGTGTGAAACACGTGGTGATGCGGAAGTTGCAGAGCCAGCGAAAGAAAGGTTTCAGCCGCCTTAAGCCACACAAAGCAAATTCTGCCCGCCCAATCGTCGGGCATGCCGAATGTGGGCAGTCCCTGAAAGGTGCCCCAGCCCCAGACGGTCGCTCGCCCGAGAAGGTATAGCAGCGCCAATGCGGTCAACACCCAAAACAGCTTTCGCTTCCAGGGCCGCTTGGGCATGCACGTCGCGATCAGCAGCGGTGCGACCAGCCCCGTTTCTTTGCTGGCCAGCGCCACCAGCAGCGCAACCACCGACGCCGCGCCCGCCCACCGCGACCCCGTTTCGACGTGACGTCGAAAGGCCAGGTAGCACCATACCACCATCAGGCTGGCCATAAGGCTCGTCCGCCCGGCCAGCCACACCACGGCCGTGAAGCTGTGCGGCATGAGACCGAAAAGCAGTCCCGTCAGCAACGCCTGTCTTTCGCCATCGACCCAGGGCCGCACCAGCACCATGATCGAATAGGTCATCAGCAGATGCAGCACGAGATTGGTAAGGTGGTAACCCGCCGGGTGCAGCCCGTAGAGCACCCAATCGATCTTGAACAGGGCAATAACCGCAGGGCGGAAGAAGCGGAGGCGGAAGCTCGCCAGGGAATCGGGTAGCCATCCATCAGTGAGTCGGGTCGCATCGATGTCAAAGTTGCTGGCGACCAGATCGGCGCCCCACGGTGTGTCGTGGGCGATCTCGATCAGCACGTAATCGTCAACAAAGAAGCCCGCCCACAGGCTCGCGACGCAGGGAATGGCTACCAGCACGAGCACCCCGAGGCGAGCTTTGGGCAAGATCGGTATCACCGGTGTCGATCCCAACGCGAGCACGGGGCCAGCCAGCGGCCCGTTGCGAAACGCGCTCGTCACACTTACGACAGTGGCCGCCACCAGCAACGCGGCAGTCTGACCGCTTCACCGACCGGCGGAGGCACGAATGGGACGTACGTGCGGCTTTGCGTATCCCAACACAGCCAGCGAAACTGTCGGTCTGTCAGCGACGCCGCAAAGCGGAAGGCCACCTCGGCCGGGCGCCCGTCGGAGGTCAGATCGGTCACCTGCGCTGTCATGCCGGGCAGCTCCACACGCTCGTGCAGCGCCATGGCATGGTCTGTCCCGCGGAAGCCCTCGTCATAAGGCCACGCAAGATATCCGCCGTCCGGTCTCAGCACCAGCGTTCTCTCGTCGACGCGACGCACGTCGACGGCTGCCTGACTCGGACCAAGTATGCGGACATGTCGCGGGACGGGCTCGCCTTCCAGCGCCCGCATGGGCTGGACGTAACCGGCAAGCATCGCGACCGGCCCGTTGACGATCACGACATCCTGATGTTCGACTTGCGGACCCATCGGTGTGGTTACGTGGAAGGCTTTCACCAGTCTGTTGGGGCCCATTGGATTGCCCGCCCGAAACGGCAGAAATATCGGCGCCGCGATCAGGTGAACCGCCACCAGCGCCACCGCGACCGGACGGGTTGCGCCCTGCGCCCAGCGCCCCCGCGGTGGCCGCGATCCGCTCCACCACGCATGCAGGAACTCGCCTATCAAACCGAAGGCGCCGATTCCGACGAATGTCAGCAAGCGATCCATCGGCAGGGTTGCGCAGACCGGCAGAAGCGACAGGATCATACCGCCTGCCCAGAAACGTGCGTTGCTGCTCCTGCGCAGCACCGGCACGACGGCCAAGCCGATCAGCACGACAAGTGCTGTCGCACCAATCGACAGCAGACGCTGACCGTAGTCGCCCAGAAAGATGGCCGCGTCCGATGGTGGAAACCCCCATTGTCCGAGCAACAGAAGCGGCGCGCGCTGCACCGCCGCCAATGCATAGCGAAGCGGCTCGCCGGTCGGGTCGACGTAGAACTGCACGCCGGAATACACTCCGTAGCCTACCAGCACCCACAGAACGCGCCATGCGACGACGACGAGCAGGTACGGCAGTAAGGCCAGCAGCCGACGTACCCACGACGCGCGGTCCACAAAGACGGCATGGGCCAGCAGATAGGCAACGGTCGCCGCCCCCGCTTCGGCCGATAGCAGGCTCATCGCAAGCAGCAGCGGACCGAGCAACACGCCGGCACGCCACCCGTCGCGACGCCATCGATCGTGCACCACCAGGGCCAGAACACCGAAGAATGCAGCCATCAGTGCGTTTCGATTTGCCACAAAGCCGACGGCCGTGCCGTGGGCATCGTCAATCGCGTACAGCACCGTCGCCAGTCCTGCGGCTACCGTAAGGCCCATGATTCGACGGTAAAGTACACCTACCCCTCCTACCAGAAGAGCGAACCAGAGCAGGCTTTGCGCGTGGGCTGCTGCCGGGCTGCCGGGCCAGCAACGAAAGTCGAGCCAGTGTGTAGCCGCAGCAAGGGGTCGCCAGAATGCTACTTTAGCCTTCGCATACGTCCACCAGGGCACCACGCCCATGTCCATCATCAGCCCGGTACGCTGCGGATCACCGTCGAGAAAGCGGAACAGATCGAGAGGGCATGTGGGTGCGAGGCGGGCGCTATACGGCAATGCGGAAGGCTCCAGAACCGCAGCGCGATGCCAGTGATCATCGGCCAGCCACCCGACCCACATCGCCGGCAAAGACAGCACGACAGCGGCGGTCGCTAGCAGGGGTACCAAACCACGGTGGAGCAGAAGCGTTTGCAGCCTGGACAAAAGCGTGGCACCTTTCTTCGCTGCAGATCGGACAATCCGCGTCGCGCCGACCGACATCCGGCCAGAATACCGCAATCGCCGGGAGAATGGCACCGTCGTTTGGGCGGACGCCCGCCTGCCGATCTGGCACCGTGATGCCATTATAAGTCCTTTTTTTGCAAACTTTTACCGACATGAAGGTGGCGAGGCCGGGCGTTTAGCTGCGAGGGCTTGGTGATACGCCGGGCCGGGGGAAGGCCTGCTGGCGGCCTTCGCTTGACAATCCGTTTGCGTCACGCAAAAATCACAGCTTTCGTGAAACGGGTGGTTGTAAGCTCTTAGAAGTCAGAACCTTGCGACTACTGTGGGACGACAATTTAACTCAAGCCAGAGCACGCCTTTGATACGGGTACGCATTACTGGAACGGGCTCCTTTCTCCCGAACGATCCGGTGCCGAACGACCGGCTTGAGGAGGTGCTGGGACCTCTCAACGACGCGCCTCCTCGCGTCCGCAAGTTCATCGATATGGTCGGGCCTCAAATCCTGGCGCGCGGCGGCATCGACAGTCGGCACTTCGCCATCGATCCGAAAACGCACAGGCTCACGCACACCGTAGCCACCATGGCGGAGGAGTCGGCACGTCGTGCCATCACCGACGCCGGCAAGACACCTGCCGAGGTGGACTTACTGGTTCTGTCCAGCCCCAACTACGATCAGATGACGCCGCCCACCTCGACCATCCTCCAGGAGTTGCTGGGCATCGAAAGCTGTGCGGAGATGGAGATTCACTCCAACTGCACGGGGGTGGGCAAGTCGGTCCAGGTGGCCTACGACGCCCTGCGAACCGGCCGATATCAGACCGCTTTGGTTAGCTACGTGCAGTTTTCAAGCGTGAATCTCCGCAGTTGCTACTTCAACCAGAAGCAGATGACCAAGACGCAGGCGGCGTTGCGGTACATCCTGGCCGATGCAAGCGGCTCGGTGTTCCTGGAAGCGATCGAGGGTGATGGCCGCGAGTACGTACCACATGAAGTTATGGGTACGTTCGTGGAATCGATCGGGGGCAAACGTCAGCCGGGCATGACCGCGGGCGGCAGCGTCGCCGATCTCACCGAGGACGGTGATCCGATCACGAGCATCTACGGGCGCGGAAAACACCATCTGAGTCAGGACTTCACGGCCGTCAATCGTGACGCCGGTCCGCTGCTGTGTGACGGTGTGGAGCGAATGCTATCCTCGCTCGACGTGGATCCGAAGACCGTGCCTCACTATGTCTATTCGATCCCGACGAAGCAGCTATATGAGGAAAACATCGATCGCTTCGTCGAGCGACTCGGTATTGCGCCCGAGCGGATAAAGTTCCGCGCGCAGCGCACGGGCTACTGCGGTGGGGCGTCGCTTCTGCTGCACCTTGATGAGATGGCTCGCTCGGGCGAACTGCAACCCGGACAGTTGGTCGTTCTCCATTCGGTGGAATCGAGTAAGTGGATGTCGGCCGGCTTTGTCGTACGGTGGTAACCGTCCCCGGCGGACGCGCCAGTGCCGAGTTGCCGTCCGCTTCGCACGCGCCAATACCTTCTGCGGCGATGAGCATGGCCGAGGCCCGTCGAGAATTCGACGATCCATCCCGCCGGCAGTCGGACTTCGTGAGAAACCTGCTGCGCCGCATTCCCTTGGCCCTACGTATGGCCGTGTACGGCGTGGTCTTCCTGTCGGCCGTCCTGCTTGCCTTGCCGTGGGCGGCGTATCGGCTGGACGTGTACGCGCCGAGCTGTCACGTCGAGATTGGCTGGCCGCGAATTCTGGGGTGGCTGGTATTTGCCGCATGCCTCGTTACCTATGTATGGTCTTCCTACCTGCTGAGCCGGCGCGGGCGCGGCGCCTATGTGGAGTTCGACCCGCCCACGCAGTTTGTCGCCGATGGCCCCTACCGTCGGGTGCGCAACCCCGTGGCAGCGTGTGTGCTCGGCATGTTGCTGGGTGAGGCCGTCGCGCTGTCTTCCACGGGCGTGTTTCTGCTGTTTCTCCTGGCCATACTCATCGCTCACCTTCAGGTTGTGCTTGTGGAGGAACCGCTTCTGCGGAGGCGTTTCGGGCCTTCCTACGAGGACTATCTCTCGCGCGTGCCGCGGTGGATCCCACGGCTTCTGCGAAGGGAAACACGTTGAACGTCGCGGTGACCGGCGGAACGGGGTTCCTGGGCCGGGCGATGGTGCGGCTACTCGTGCCGCTGGCCGACCAGGTGCGCGTGCTCGTTCGACGCCCTCAAGCCGACGCAGCCATCCGATCGCTGGGAGCCGAGCCGGTTCGCGGCGACCTGCTGGCGCCCGGCGGCTGCGATGATCTCGTTCGCAGCGGCGATGTGGTGTACCATGCGGCCGCCCTGGTCGGCACGACCGGTCGCTTGGCCGAGTTCCGCCGGACGACCGTCGAGGGCACGCGACGGCTGCTCGACGCAGCCTTGGCTTGCCGACCGACGCGGTTCGTCTACGTCAGCACCGGCGCTGTCTACTCAGCCAGGCACGTCGGCGGCGGGATCTCGGCCGGCAGCACCCCGGTCGCGCCGTTGCGGCACAACTATTATGCTCGCGCGAAGCTGGAAGCCGAGAATCTGGTCCGCAGCGAATGCGAGCGGGCCCATGTGCCGTGGACGATCATGCGGCTGGCCTGCACGATCTACGGCCCCGGCCCGAGCCCGCTGGCCAAAACGTTCCTCACCCTGGCCGAGGGCGGATACCTATACGTGATCGGCAGCGGGCGGAACCAATTTGCCACCGCCTACGTGGACGACGCTGCCCGGGCGGTCATCCTGGCAGGGGTTCGTTCCGTTGCGGCAGGCAAAATCTATGACGTGGCCAGCGAAGAGCCCGTCACACAACGTCAATTCGTCGACGCCATCGCCGACGCGCTGGGCGTGGCACGACCACCACGACATGTTGCCCGTTGGGTGGCTTACACCGCTGCCTGGTTGATCGAACTGTGGACTCGGGCACGGGGACACGAGCACCTGGTCACTCGCTGGCTGGTCGTACTGATGAGCGTGGACCAGCCCGTCGATACCCGTCGTATCCGCGACGAACTTGGATGGCGACCCGAGGTAAGCTTCGAGCAGGGCATGAAGCTGATGAAACAGTGGCACGAGCAGCGCGGCGGGCCCGTGTGCCACTGTTCTTGAACAGTGTCTTCTCTGATGTGAACCGATAGACGGGTGCCCCGTTCCTTCCAGGAGCGGGGGACTGATTCTCGGGTGGCATGTCCAAGACCGCCGCGGCGGGCGCGGGCATGTTTCGCGCGGGCGACGGAAGGTCGCGTGACCCGTGGCCCACCCTTCTAAGGGTGCCGGACACGATGAGTGCTCTGCCGCTTCGCTTCTTTGAGAACAGATGCTGTTGGTGGATCAACGAGCCACTCCGCCCGGCTGGCCTATGGAGGATGTTCCCATGACGTCCAAATGCATCACGTTTGCGCTGCTTATCGCGGCGAGCGTCTCATTGCCCAATGCGACCGCGGCCGACACGCAGCCTGCCGCCGCCGGCCGCTACCGCATCGCCTACGCCACGTTCATCGGCGGCAGCCAGTGGGATCAGCTTCGTGAGATTATCCGCCTGCCCGAGGGGTCGGTACTGGTCGGCGGGCAGACCTGCTCGCCCGATCTGCCCGTCACGCAGGGCGTGGTCCAGCCTACCTACGCCGGCGAGCCGGCCGGCACGGGCCACCCCGGTGTCTCCAGCGGTGACTGCTTTGTGGCTCGCCTCGACCCGCAAGGCCGACACTTTCAGTTCGTCACCTACTTCGGCGGCTCCAAGCAGGAGCGGGCCGTCTACGGCATGGCCCTCGACAAGAAGGGCAACATCATCATCGCCACCGCGTGTCGGTCGCACGATCTGCCCACCACCGACCGAGCCTATCAGCGTCAGTACGGGGGCGGCGAGGCTGACGTCATCCTCGCCAAGCTCGCGCCCGACGCCAAGAGCACTGTTTGGTGCACCTACGTCGGCGGTCGCGGAAACGACTGGCCGCGGGGCGGCATCGCCCTGGACCCGGACGACAACATCGTCATCGTCGGCCGCAGCGACTCGCCCGACTTCCCCGGCAGTGACGGAGTCGTGCGGGCCAGAGTCGGCGGTGCCGAGGGCGACGCCATGATCGTGAAGGTAAGGGCCGATGGCACGGGGCTGGTTTGGGCGACACTTCTGGGCGGCAGCAACTGGGACGGCCTGCTGGGTGCGCGCGTTGATGCGGCCGGCAACGTGTATGTGGCCGGCCACACGCGCTCGACCGACCTGCCCGTTACACCGGGCGCCGCCCAGCCGGCCGCAGGCGGTGAGTCCGACTGCTTCCTCGCGAGCCTGTCGCCCGACGGGCGACGGCTGGGCTACTGCACATACCTGGCGGGCAGCAGCAACGAGTTCGCCGAGCACCGGCCGGCCCTGCTTGAAGATGGCAGCGTCCTGCTGACCGGCGCGACCGGTTCAGCCGACTTCCCCGCGACGGACAATGCCTATCAAAAACAGCTCAAGGGCAAGACCGACGGCTTTCTCGCCAAGCTCTCGCCCGATGGCACGAAGTTGACCTTCTGTACGCTGCTGGGCGGCAGCGGTGGTGAGTACTTCCTGATGCCCACGGCTGACGCCGACGGCAACATCTGCATCGTCGGGCAGACCGATTCGCACGACTTCCCCGTCACCCCCGACGCCCTTCAGAAAACCTACGGCGGCGGAAAGAGCGATGCGATCCTGGCCATCTTCAGTTCGGACGGCTCGAAGCTGCTCTACGCCACCTACCTGGGCGGCTCCGGCGACGATCTGATCCGCTCGGTCACGCTGGGCGAGAACGGGACGCTGTATTTGGCCGGCAACTCCAACTCCGACGACTTTCCCGTCTCCGCCCACGCGGCCCAGCGCACGCGCAACGGTAATCACGACGGCGTAATCATGAAGCTTGAACCGACCCGGTGAATTGCGTGACGTGCCGTGTGCCTCTGGCGGCTTCGGCCGTGAAGTCAGCCGAACGGCTCGTCCGCCAGTGCGTCACCTGTCGGCTGGATGATGTAAGCCGATAGGGCCCGTCCGTGCAAACCAGCGGCACGCAGTACCGGTCAATGCGCCGCCACACCCTCGCCCAGCGCACCCCGCTTCGCGCGAAGCCGGCGGTACGCCCTCGCCTGGTGCACGAACGCCTCCAAACGCGTGTGCAGCGTCGGGTCCTGCTGCCCGTCGTAGCTGATCGACACCGTCGGCATCCCGCCCAGATCGTCGCTGACCTTTTTGAGCAGCCCGCTGACGATCGTCGACGGCATGCACGTGAACGGCATCACGTTCACCACACCGTCGCAACCTTCGTGGCAGAACTCGATCGTCTTGCCCACCGACAGCACCGCCTCGCCCTCGAAGCTCTCGTGGATGTAAGGCCTCGCAAGCTCCAGTACGTGCCAGACCGACACCTCCGCCAGCGGACCGAATATCCGCTCGAACGGCTGGGCCAGTCGCCGCTCGATCTTGTGCTGCACCCGGTCCTTCAGGCTGTTCTGGATCCACTCGCGCCAACTGCCCGTCCGCCGCGCCGCCCACTTCCGCGTCACGTTGGTGTAGTACATCCACTCGCTGAAGCTGGCGAGCGCCGCCTCGGCCCCCATGCTCTCCAACTGCCGCACCACGTTGTTGTTGGCGAAGTCGTGACAGCGGACGTAGATCTCGCCCACCACGCCGATCCGCGGCTTGTCCTGCCGCGAGGTTTCGATCCGCCCGAACCGCGGCGCGATGCGTTCCATCAACGCCACGATCTGCTCCTCCTTCGGGTCGGTCTCGATCAGTCGGCACAGATCGTCCAAACACGCCTGATATACTCTGTCGGTCTCGCCCGATTCGGCCTCGTAGGCCCGCAGCTTCAGTCGCACCTTCTGGAGCAGGTCGCACGCCGTGATGCCGTTCCACGCCAGCCGCGTCGGATCGCGCCGAAACTGCTTGAAGTCTTCGTAAAACCGGTTGTCCTGCGACGGCGCCACCACCGGAATCTCGTCCAGCCCCAAATCCTTGAGCACCAGCTTCTGCATACAGTTGTATTGGCCGAATCGGCAAGGCCCCGACCCGCCCGGCATGAAGAACGCCGCCCGCGAGCGATCGAAGCCCGGCTCCCAAGCCTTCTTGACCATGTCGCCCGTGGTGATGATGCACGGCAGACATTCCTTGCCCGTGGTGAACTGCCTTCCCACCTCCAGCGTCTGGTCGTCGCCGATCGGCAACACCTCCGCTGGCTGCCCACACGCCCTGAACGCCGACGCCAACGCGTACGATGCGTCGCCCATCCAGGGGATATAGAGCGTCCGGCGGCTGCAATCGACTTGCCCATCGCCGTACAGCGGCCTGGCCTCGCCCTGGGCGCGACTGGCGGCTTCGGCGCCCCGAAGGCTCTCCAAAAACGCCTCCAGCCGCGTAACCACGCCCGCATCAGCCGAGTGCTCGTCGATCTCCAGCACCAGCGCGGGCTTCTCGCCCATCAGTTTCTTGAAGTAACTGATGATGAACGAATCGGGCCCGCAACTGAAGTTCGACAGGAACACCGCGTGCAGCTTTGGATCCTTCCGCACGCGTGTAGCCGCGCGGAGAATCTGCTGTCCGTACTTCCAGTACATGTTGGCGAATACGCGATCGTGCGGCATGCCCTCCTGATCGAGGTTGAGAAAGTCCATCGGAATCGGCAGCACCGCCAGCTTGCGGAGCTTGGTCGGCAATTCCAGCGATACGCCCGCATCGCATCCGTTGTACGGACGGCTGACCACCACCACCGCCCGTTGGATGGGTAACTTGTCGAGCTTGCCCAGAATCTCGGTCCCTCGCTGGCGGCAGGCCGCCTCGAACGCCTTCTGCGCCCTTTCGCCCGCCTCAATGCCGCGCCGAAGGTCGCGATTGGTCACGCCGAACTGCTCGCACAACGGCTCGAGACACTTCAACAGCGCCGCCCGACCTTCCTCGAACCGAACGGGCATCTTCAGCAGGCGCGTTCTGCGTAAAGGCTCCTCCAACGCAACCATGACCTGATAGGGAATCGTCTGCACGTACGGGCAGAGGTGGTTGCGGTGTACCTCCTCGTGCTCGCGCGGCATCGACACAATGCTGGGCATCCAGATGTAATCCACACCTTTGTCGATCAACTTCAGCACGTGTCCGTGCGCGACCTTCACCGGAAAGCACGGCGTCGACAGCACGCTCTCCACCCCGCGGTGGATCACCTCTTTCGTGCTCGGCCCGCTGAGTACCACCTTCAAGCCCAACTCGCCCAACAGCGTTGCCCAGAACGGCGCGAGTTGGTAGTTGCTCAGTGCCATGGGCAAGCCGATCGTCGGCGCGCCGTCATCCTGCACCTTCGAAAGGTTGCAGTGCTGCTCCAGCAGCTTCTGCCGCTCCTTGAACAGGTCGGGAGTGCCCTTCAGATCGACCGTGTCCTTCTTGACGTTGTAGCGATCGCACCGGCTGCCGTAGACCAGCGGATCGCGCCCGGCGACCGTTACCTCCTTGATCTCACAATGGTTGGCGCAGTGCTCGCACTCAAAGCTGCGGACGCTGTACTCGATGTTGGCCAGTTCGAATCCGCGGAAGTTGCTCTCGCTATGCCCCTCACGATCCTGCCAGCGCCTGGCCAGCACCGCCGCCCCGATCGCGCCGGTCACCTCGTGGTGCGGCGGCACGGTGATCTCGTGGCCCAGACGGCTCTCGAACGCAGCCACCACGCCCTTGTTGAAGGCCGTCCCGCCCTGGAAAAAAACCCGCTTGCCGATGCGGCGATGAGCCACGACGCGGTTGAGGTAGTTGGTCACGATCGAGTAGGCCAGTCCCGCGACCAGGTCGTCACGGTCGGCGCCCTGCTGCTGATAGCTCAGCAGGTCCGACTCCATGAACACCGTGCAGCGCTCGCCCAGACGGATCGGCGCGCCGCTCTGCAACGCCAGATTGCCGAACTGCTCCTTGATGCTGATGCCCAGCCGCTCGGCCTGCTCCTCCAGAAAGCTGCCCGTCCCGGCCGCGCAGGCATGGTTCATTTCGAAGTCGACTACCACCCCGTTGTCGAGGCTGATGTACTTGGAGTCCTGGCCGCCGATCTCGAAGATGGTGTCCACCTTCGGATCGATCATCGCCGCCGCGGTTGCCTGCGCGGTGATCTCATTGATGACCAGGTCCGCGCCGATGAAATCGCCGGTCAGATAGCGGCCCGACCCGGTGGTGGCTGCACCCCGAATGGCCACATGATCGTCAACCTGCCGACCCACGTCGGCCAGGCCACGGCGAACCGCCTCCAACGGCTGACCCGCCGTCATCAGGTATGCCTTGGCCAGCACACGCTGCTCTGTGTCGAGAAGAACGACGTTCGTGCTGATCGACCCGACGTCCACGCCCAGGTAGGCGTCGATCTTCTCGCCCGCCTTGAGCCGGCCCACCAGATGCTCGGCCCAGATCGTGCTTTCCGGCGATCCGTCCGACGGCGGCGCGAGCCCAGCCAGACGGTGACCGATGGTCCGCATTTCCGCCAGATGCTCGCGCAGGCGCGACAGCCCCGCCTCGGGAAAGGCCACTCGTTTGCCTTCGTTCATTTGCACCAGCACCGCACCCAGCGCGCCGGTCATTGCATGGCAGTCCGGCACGATCAGCCCACCCGGCTCCAGCTTCAAAACCTGCTCGAACGCGCGGACCACGCCCTTGTTGGCCGCCACGCCCCCGCAGAATGCGACGGGGCGCTCCAACGCGCGGCCGCGCGCAAAGTTGCTCACGAGATTGCGCGTCAGGCCCAAACACAGTCCAGCTACAATGTCGTACAGCGGTGTCGCCTGCTGCTGAAGGTGGATCATGTCGCTCTTAGCGAACACGCTGCATCGACCGGCGACACGCGGCGGATTCTTGCTCTTGAGCGCCAACTCGCCAAACTCGTCCTCGATGCGGATCCCCAGACGCGACGCCTGCTGAT
Organism: Phycisphaerae bacterium; assembly: GCA_035530655.1. Lineage (GTDB taxonomy): Bacteria > Planctomycetota > Phycisphaerae > UBA1845 > DATKUK01 > DATKUK01. Next base: position 47,092 of record DATKUK010000026.1, on the reverse strand, counting down.
CGAGGAAGCTGCCCGTGCCCGCCGCACAGTTCGTATTCATCGCGAAGTCGACCATGGGCCGGTCCTTCGCGTCGCCGGCCGGCAGGAACAGCATCTTGCTGTCCTGCCCGCCCATCTCGATCAGCGTCCGTACCTCCGGATGAAGCCGCTTGATGGCCACCGCCTGGCAGATCAACTCGTTGACGAACGGCACCTCCAGCAACCGGCAGATCAACCGGCCGGCTGAGCCCGTGCCGGCGACTAGCTCGAATCGGTCGGGTGCGGCGTGCTGGAACAACCCCTCCAACACCGACAAGGTCGTTTCCACAGGGCGGCCATGCGTTCGCGTATACGACTGCGCCAGCAGGTTGCCCTGCTGATCGGTGACGACAACGTCCAGGCTGACCGACCCGGCATCGAGCCCCAAGCACAAGGGACCTTCACGGTCTTTCAGGCTCGCGGGCCACGAGTTTTTCATCGAAGCCCTCCCTAAACAAGAAGGTCAGGTGGTTCTTTCCGCGGCGATACCAACGACCTCGGCCCGGCCCCACACGGCGCCCCACGCCTGGCGCCGACCCGTCCCTCCGCGTCGACCGCCGCCAATAACTCCTGGAACCATAGCTTGTTATGGCCTCGTTGGCAAGCGCCGAACGGTTTTTGGCCGCTGCACGCGCGCCGCCCGGGTCCACTCGTGGGCCCCAGGCGTCGGTCGGCAACCCATACGGGCGTGTGCGTCCTCTGGCTGAGCCGCCGACACTGGAGTTCTGGGTTGAGAGAGTCCACCGACGCGGCACAGAGTCGTTGCCGCCATCTGCCTCTTTTCGAGTTGATACGCATCGGCCGATCGGGCGGCTTGCTTACTGGGGGGTTGAGTTCAATGCATGGGCTGCTACAATCTTCATTCTTGATGTAGTTGTGGCTCGCTGCTGCGGTAGGCGGGTCGATGCGCCGCTAGCTCAATTTGGCAGAGCAGCTGGCTCTTAACCAGCGGGTTCGGGGTTCGAGTCCCTGGCGGCGCATTTTATAATTGCAGTGCCGATCGAGAGTTGCAGAAACTCGTCGGCCGAGTGTTACTGCCAGGTGGTGGGTAGCCAGGGCACGAAACGCCTCGCCCGGTAAGCGGTCCGTTCCCTGTCGACAGGTGGCCTCGCCGTTGTGCTTTCCGCCTGCAACCAGCCGATGTTTGTGACGGTCGGGGTATCCCGCTGGGTGTTGCTGCGGGTAGGTCGGCCACGCAAGTGCGTAAGGAAAGTTGTGCCCGTGCCTGGCTGTGGCGAAGGCCACCCAGCAACCACACGCACCTCATTCGCACTGCGACTGCGATTCGGTTGGCGCGGTCTGCCCGTAGCACTGCTGATCGCAGGCGCTGCGTGCCTGGTCGCCGGCTGTGCGGGACTGAAGGGCGAGCTGCCCTCGCAGACGGTGGAGTCGGGCCTGGCCATGCCGGTTCCCCGCGGCGGCGTAGCCGACACGCCGACGCCGACCTCGCTGCCGGCTGCTGCCACGCAGCCCTCGGATGAGGATATGCCTGCCCCATCGCCGAGTGCTCACTACGTGCTCGACCCGGTTCGCGTGATCAACCTGGCCTTCAACAACCAGCCGGCCATCAAGCAGCGCTACCAGTCGTTCAAGGCCGAAGAGGCCCGCTACGACTTCTTCTACACCTCGCGCGACAGCCTCACCCCGGGCATGCGGGTGTACAACAAAATGGCGGGCGAGCGAGACTCCATCGACGGGCAGTATCGCGACCGCGAGCACGTGGCCGAGATGTTCGTCGAGAAGCGGTTCTTCAACACCAGCCGCCTGAGCTTCAGCACGGGCTACCACGTGACGGGTGAGCAGTGGACCGGCGAGCAGGCCAACCACCCGTTTGTGGCCGGCTCGCTGCGCTATCCGCTGTCGGCCTCGCGTGAGGCGTTGCAGCGCGCGAGCGAGCAGATCGTCCGGCAGAACGATCTCGACAACGCAAAACTACAATATCTCGAGACCGTGCGGACCCGCCTGCTGTGGGCGCTGTTCGATTACTACGGCACGATCGACACGCGCGATCGGCTCGAGATGACCCGCCGCTGGCTTCACGATCTGCGGGCCATGACCGTCGAGATCAGAGGAGTGACCGATCGCGATGTGGAGTCCGATCTCCAGCGCGTCCAGGCCGAGGTGGCGTCGGTCGAGGCCGACTGGCGGGATCTCAGCGGGCGGCTCGAGGTGCGGCTGGACGAACTCAAGTCGGGGATCGGCCTGTCGTTCGACTCCACGCTGGAGCTGATGGAGGAGTCGTTCAATCCGTTTGCCGGTGTGTCGCGCGAACGGCTGCTCGAGCTGAGCCTGGCCACCGATCCGGAGATTGCCACCCTGCGCAACGGCGTGCGCAACGCACAGGCCCAGTTGGACCTCGCTCGCCGCGGCAAATGGGACGCCGCGTTGATCTTCTCGGGCGAGTCGGCCCTCGAGGGCGACCAGGGCGATCAGGGCAGCTCGCAGTGGCAGGTGTCGGCGTCGGTCGAGCTTCGCCGGGTGGACGAGCGCGTGACCACCAGCCTGGAGCGCGAGGCCTTGGCCAATATCGAGCGGAATCAGCAGGCCATTCGGGCTCGCGAGAACAACATCTATGTGGGCACCCTCGACCCGATGATCCGCATGAAGACCCTCACGCTGAACATCAAGCACCTGACCAGCAACCTGGACCGCTACCAGCGGAACTACGACGAGGGGCTCACCCGGTATCGGCGGGGCGAGCTGAACATCGACGATTTGCTCTCACGGCGACAGGAGCTGTTCAATCAACAGAGCGAGATCATTAACAGCAAGCGGCGCCTGGGTGACGCCATCGCCCAGCTCTGCTCGGCCACGGGCAAGTTCTTCGACCTGATCAACGAGCACAACGGCCAGTCCGCCTCGCAGGCCGACCAATAGTCGCCCATCGGCAGGCGGTGCCCGCCGCGGCCGGCGTTGACGGACGGCGACGGCCTGGAGATCGACATGGGCGGCGCGAGGCACCCGTGCGGCAGGGGCATGGCCAATCGCTGCCCGTAACGCGCTCGGCCGCACGCCCGGCGGAGTTTGGGGACGCAGCGTGTTGCGACACCACGCGGGGCAACGGCAGTGCGATAATCGGGCGTGGGGCATACCCGTTCGGCGCCGGCGTGGTAGAATATCGGGGTATGGCTATTGGCTTGGGGCCCGTAGCTCAGCGGTTAGAGCAGGCGACTCATAATCGTCTGGTCGCTGGTTCGAATCCAGCCGGGCCCAGTCGGAAATATCGGGGGTGGCGTTTCGGTAAGGCGTGATGTCATCGTGTGTTGCGAGTTTTCTGTCTGCCCGCGCGGTTGTGCTGGCGCGTTTTTTCTCGGCGCGAGCGTCGGCTGCCGACGGCTGTTCTGCGGCCGTCTGCGCGTCGATGCGAGAGCCTACTGCAGCGCATTCTGCAGCGCATTGCTGCGGGGTTTTTTTCAGCAGTCCGGCCGCTCGAACGTAGAGGTCGTCGGGCACGAGCAAGTAGTGCTTGCGCGACACGTTCTCGCTGTGGCCAAGCCAGTGTGATACGGCGTGCTGGGGGAAGGTCTGCGACCATTCCGTCTCGCAGCTTCGGCGTAGCGTCTGGAAGGCGTCCAGCCACGGCTTGATGCCCAGTCGTTCCAGGACCACGTGCAGGTTGCGGCGCAGGTTGTTGCGGGAAAGCGTGATGATGTGCTGTTGGCCTTCGTCGGCCGCCTCAAATGCCTCTCGCAGGACCTCTGCGAGCTTGGGTACGATGGGCACGACTCTGCGCTCGCGACCTTCGTACCGCTCGGTCTTGGGCGAGCGAGCGGTTAGCCTGCAGCGCTGCCAGTCCACGTCTGCCCACGTCAATACGTGCGTCTCGCTCGGGACGCGCAGCCCGGCGAACCGGGCCAGGCCAAACAGCGTCCGCCACTGGACGTTAGGGCAGGCTTCCAAGATGCGGTCGGCTTCGTCTGGAGCTACGTAGCGGTCCCGGTCGGCGGCTATGGCCGTGCTGACCAGCTTGCGGAAGGGGTTCCTCTCGATCAGCTCTCGCTCGACGGCCTCGTTGATGACTGCTTTGGCGTTGCGGCAGTGCAGCCGGATGGTCGCTTCGGCAAGCTTTCGCGACGCCAGCCACGACCGCCATTCCTTGGCCGCATCCAGCGTGATGGCGTCGATGGGCACGCTTTCGCCGAAATGCTCCTTCAGAAGGTCAGCCGTACGGGTGACGTTCTTGCGGCTTGAGGGCTTTAGATCGACGCGCTCCGCCAGGAACTTATCCAGCCAGGCACCCAGGCCCGGCGCACTCGATTTCGGCTCGCGCGGTGCGGCGAGCCCGACCTTTGCCAACTTGGCGTACATCGGGTCTGCCAGTCCGGCAAGCCAGGCCGACGTCTGGGCGTCGGGGGCGTCGTTAGTGATGGACCAGGCCAGAAGCTTCTCGACCTTCCGCTTGAACTCCCGGGCAGCTTCGAGCCCGACCTTTCCCAAATGGATCGTTCTTCGGTCCCCTTGCGGGTCCGTGAACTGAATCGCCCGCGAGGGTACCTTCCCGCGGCTGAGTCGAATCAAGGATGCCATGGCTCACCCGTCCTTTGGCTTACGTTTGCGTCGTAGCTGCAAACCGAGCGCCTCGCACATAGCTTCTATGCGTTCGCCCGTCGTGTCCAGGTCGCCGGCCAGATAGGCCTGCACAGTCCGGATCGACAGGCCTGCTTCCTTCGCCAGCCTGTAGGCCGACCACTTGCGGCCCCGCAGTTCTGTCTGAATGGTCTTTCGAAAGGACATGGCCATCATTCCTAGTATAGCGCATGTTTCTGCGCTTGTCAAGTGTTATTGCGAAACACACGCCAGTTTGCTTACCAAAGTGAGGGTGCTCGTACACCGTGGTCCCGTCTGAGACGCTTCGGTCAACGGTAGCTGCGGCCGCCCAGGGCTGGGGGCCTCACCGGGTCTGGTCATCGCATTGCTGCCCTCCATCGGTCGCGACGCTCGCGGCACGGTCTTCCCTTGCGAGCCGGCAAATCTCAATCATCAGCGGCACATGGCTTCGCGGGTCGGCCTCTCGGTACCTGGAGCCAAGGAAGGGCAATGGGGCCTGCTCGACCGCTCTGCCCTTGTAGTGGTTCAGTTCCTCATCGCTCAGGCTATCAATCACTTGGTTCCTGGCGAGTCGCTCGCGTTCGATTTGCTCGTTTTCTGCCTTCTCTGCTGCTCGACGCTCGCGATCTACCCGTTTGCGTACCTGGTCCTGGTCAGCGCACGCCCGCTTCGCGTCGGCTTGGTGCTCCAGCTCGCGAATGATAGCGCCTGTGCCTTTGCCGCGTTCCCCCAGTCTGGCGGCCACTTCGCGGATCGTGGCCGGCGCTTGGTCGATCCCTGACCACAAGCGAGCCAGGGATTCCCGCTTGGCCCCACCGATACCAGCCTCTGTCAACGCTGCACGCAGTTCCTCATCCGGCCCGGCTGGCTTGAGAGCTTCCCCCTCCGGCACGTCAGCAGCAGCAGCCCTGCTGTTGGTCTGTTCACTCTGTTCCTCTGTTCGGGCGTCACATTGCGCGTCGGGTTTTTCTGCCTGGTTTGACGGGGTTTTTCCATGTGGCTTACGGGGTTTGCCGGCTGATTTGACGGGTTTTTGGCACTCGGAAAACCCGTCGCCCAGGGTGTCGGGTTTTGTGGCCACTGTGTAGATGTTGCAGTTGCTTCTGCCCCGTCGCCGCCTAACCGCAATTAGCCGCTTGTCTACGAGACGATCTACGGCCCTCTCGACGGTTCGGTCGCAGACCCCTGCCTCCCATGCGAGGGTCGGAATGCTTGGCTTGGCGGTCCACGTCTCGTTGTTGAGATGGGCTAAGATCGCAACGTATACGCGCGCTTCGTTTCGCTTCAGACTTCGGATTGCCCCAGCTTCCACCATCGCGTATGGGATCTTGCCGAATTGCACAGTGTTCGAAGGGGCACTGCTGCCGTTGGGATGATTGGGCTTCGATGGTCGCCGATCGCTCATCTGCGCACGCTGCACCGTGGCTGGTGTTCACCATCAGGACGCAAACACTTCCACTCGGGGTGAGATGGCATAGATCGCTTCCTTACCTCTTCTGTGCCTCGACATATGCTTCCAGGTCGGCCGGGTCGTAGCGCACAGCCCGGTCGATTCGAACGCAAGGGATTTCACCGCGGTTCGTCAGTCCCCAAAGCTTACGGGCAGAGATGGCGAGGATGTTCGCCGCCTCACGGGGCCGTAGCAGCGGTCGCGGCGTGCTGAGCTGTCCAGTGTCGCTCATCGCCGTGCTCCTCGCCGTCGGAGGGCCTCTTCCACGGTATGAGGATCGAAGAGGACGGGGCGCTGCCCTGCCCGTAGACAAGGGATCCACCCCCGGCGTTGCCAGGCCAGCACCGTGGCCGGCGTTACCCTGAGCCGCTTCGCCATTTCTCTGGCGTCAATCAGTTCACGTGTCATCAGCCTACCTCCGTCGCGTTCTGATGCTGGTGGTAGGCTACCCGATGTGCAGGTGTGGGTTCGTGCGGGAAAAGGTGTGGATTGGTGTGGACTTAAGAATAGCGACGAATCCTATAGCCGCCCCCCGTCCTTTCCGCCAGGAGAATAACTCGAGCCCAGTCAGGATCTTTCGCCGCCAGCCGCTTGAGGACCGCGACCGCGTCAGTGTGCCCGCTCTTCTTGACTAAATCGTCTTTGCTGAGTCCCCGATCCCCGGCCGCAAGCAATGCCATCAAGACATCGTACCGGGTGTTGCTCAGTCGGGCTTTCTCCTTGCCCAGTACGACTGGCGAATCATACCGCTCACCGAGTACGACCGCTGGCCGTTTCGTAGGCGACTTACCGCCGGTGCTGTGGCGGGTAAGTTGGCCCACCCGGTCGCGCACGCCCTTCAAGATTGGCGTCACCCGTGTGCGTCGCAACCATTCACGTGGGGGAAGCAGCGCATCGCCTCTGCTGGCGCGTGCTCTCTCCAGGGCGACGATAGCCATTTGCAGCACCGGCATCCAGCAGTACTCACACTGCTGTCGATGATTCTCAGGACTCCCGCTTAGCAAAAACCTGGCGGAGGGCAACATGTTCGCCGTGAGCCTGAGCAAAGTGCTGGCTTTCCTGCCCAACGGCCCATAGCGGGCAATCGGACCATGCAAAATGGCGTACTCCTGAGTCAATTCTTCTCGCGTCTTGAGGTCCACATGCCCAAGTGAGGACCATTGCCGCAGGAACCATTTGACGACTTGAAGAACCCGTAGGAGCGTCTTGCTATCAGTGATGGTGATCGGCGACCCAATAGACATGGCTGCTTGATGTGGGTACCAATGAACCCAGTCTGTAGGGTGTTGCGAACCACTTTTAATTCTGACCGTGAGTTCGTCTAGAAGCATTCGCCTCGACAGCACTGTCGCATACGAAGAACTCCAATCCCTCGTAAAGGCCAATGGACTGTCATCCGCCTCAGGGATACTCCCTTCCTGAAGAACGACGACGGGGCCCTTCTTACTTTCCTTTGCGCGAATGGCGACTATGGAAGGGGGAGGCGTCCCCAGCAAAGGGAACGATGATCCGTCTTGTGGGCGCCATATGTAGGATATGGGGCTCTCTGGATCCTGCTTCAAGAATAGTCCAAGGAACCGTGATCCGTTCAAAGTCTTCTGTGAGGCCGATGCGCGGCGCTTTGGATCCTCCATCAAGACTTCGTAGGCCTCGGTATTGAATATCGAGACGAGCCAACAAAGGGCGTACGGATCTCGGCTAGCGTCACCCAACTTCACGGCGCCGAGCTTGACATGGTCCAGCCCACCTGCCAGTGCCTTGAGGGCCACAATCAGTGCGTTGCACTGATCTACCCGCATGGGTCTAGCGAACCACGCTCCTTGTCCGACTTCTATGGTCTCGGTTGCTGCAATCCCCTTTGCTCCCCCCAAGATGTGGCATAGCAGAACTGTTGCATTCGCCATCGGTACGGAAAGGCAAGCGGAATCCGTTTCAGCAATAGACCGCAGTAATCGGCGTGTCAGCCTGCGGGCCGTGCGCGCCCTGTCCTGTCGCACCTCGTACCTGTCCTTGGGCCGGGCGATGAGAAGTCTGGGCATAGCGTCGCGTAGCCGCCGCGCAGCCTGGCGAATCTTCTGCGTGGCATCGGGCCCAGAATCATCGGAAGGAGGCATGACCACGACCCTCGTACCGGTCCGCCACGGGACAGGCTACCGGGTCGTGGGCAAAAGCAACCTGCCCGTGACGTGTCGGCTGACTCGTCAGCCAGCCGCCGATATCAAAACCCCATCAGCGAGCGGCCGACACAACGTGCGCCCGAACGCCGATTAGCCTATACTAACCCCCTGGCCCCTGGCGATGTCCGCCTGCCCAGGGCTTTCCGACCACCGAAACGTCCACCTATGAACCTATAGCACAGTGCGGCAACCGTGCAAGTAGAACTTACCCGCCAGCAGCTTTTCGGCGTCCCCGCAAGACCTGTCTGAATCCTAGCACGCTCCCCGCATCGCCAGAGCCGGGCACTGCATGGCCTTCGGCCTCGCTGTGCCCTATGCACGCCAGCGCGTCGGGGGGCCCGCTGCCGTCGGCGCAGGGGCGGGGCCTCGGGGCGGTCAGTTGCTCTGCCGCTGGCGGTGCGGCTAGTTCTCGCCGGGCCGGGACACGGAGGACAAGACCCGCCGAAGCGCTTCGGCGAGCTGCCCTGCCGGCAGGATGCGGGCGGCATAGCGGAGCAACAGGCCCGTTACCAGCGGAATCCGCCCGTCGGGTAGCGTGTCGATCAGCCGGTGCAGAATCCGCCGGTCGGCCGCCACGCCGTCGTCGGACTCGAAGAGATCCGGTGGTTGGTGATGGTTCATGGTCGCCCCTCCCAGGCAGTCACATGGACTATACGGCACGCCCGCTCGGCTCGGGCAGATCGAATGCCAGCCGTGTCCGTCGGTACGCTTGGCTGAGGACTGGCGGTTTGAGGCGGAGGACCTGCTAGGCCAGGCACTGGTGTTCGAGAACGTCTGCGTGCACATGAGCGCGTTCGCCAACGATCTGTCGCACCGTGGCAGCCGTGCGCCGGACGTCCTTCCACCGTCTCGGAGGAGACGCCAGCGCGGCGGGGCCGCCGGCTGAGGTTCACGGGAGGCATGTCTGCGGAGGAAAGGCTTTGGCGGTCGCGGACAATCGTCAACGGTTTCTTGCATCGTCCGCAGTTTACCATTAGACTGTATAAGTCGACAAGTTGACGATGTTCTATCGCGAGACGGCGACCGTCCGTCACGGGAGTGCACCAAGGCTAATACTTATTGTCGTTGCAGCGTGTGCACAACGAGTCGGAACGAGGTCGAGCAACCGATGCGCTGCCGCTGAGACACCACCATGGGGCACCGGTGGATTATGGTAGTCGCAAACCGAGGGTCGAGCGCGCGTGCGCCAGTTGGAGCCAACCAAGATGACGATCCACCAAAGCAGTATCAACTTCCGAAACCTCATCCGCGACCTAGCCGAGATGTATCCATATGACGTGGCGGAGGTGATCGTAGTTGAACTTGTTGCGAACTCTCTGGATGCGGGCGCGACGCGAATCTCAGTATCATTCGACCGCGAACACAAGGTGCTAACCATCGCCGACAACGGCAGTGGCATGGATGAAGGTCAGTTCGAGGAGTATCATGATTTCGCGGCAGGCCTGAAGGTACGGGGTGCCGGTATCGGATTCGCTGGGCTCGGTGCCAAGATCAGTTTCAATGTTGCGGACCGAGTAGTGACGGAGACAACAAGCCCTCGGTTCGTCGGTGGATCAAACTGGTATCTGGCAACGAAGCGGAAGCTTCTCTGGGAAGAAATCCCGGAAGTCAAGCTAACAGGCCACGGCACCCGCGTTTCGGTCCACTTCCGCTCCCAGACCAAGATACCGTATGGCGGCGCGGATGATCTGCCAACTCTACTGCGTCGCCATTATCTACCACTCTTTGATCGGACATTTTTGGAGCTTTACGATAAGCTTGGCCTTTACTCGACTGACCTTCGCTTCAGGATCAACGGCCGGTTAGTCGCGCCACAGAGTGTGGAGGACGAGCTGCACTTGGCTACCATCAAGAGATTTATGCCCAGGCGTGGTCGAAACAGGATCGGCTACGGCATCTTAGGGGTTGCTGAGCAGGAGTACCCAGTGGCAGGCGACCTCTGCGGTGTGCTACTATGTACACGAGGAAAGGTCATAAAGGCGGACTTCTTCAACCAGTTTCCTGCGCGCTTAGGTCCGCGCATATTCGGACTCGTGGAGATGCCGGATTTTGTGAAGTTCTTGACTACGGCCAAGACGGACTTCATCCGCAAGGGAAGGCACAAACAGTTTGAGGCTTTGTATGATCCGCTTCGACGAGAGTTCAGGTCTTGGCTGGGCGAACTGGGCATCCAGTCGATGGAGGCCACAAGTGGCGATGAGGCCATCAAGCTTGAGCGCGAGCTGAAGCGGCTGCGGAATGAGCTGCCGGAGTTGGCCGAGTTCCCAGGGCTCCGGTCGCCTCGAGACGTACTAGCCGCCGGAGGTGTGGAGGGCATACCGGCTACGATGGTCGAAGGCGCTGAAGCTACCTATCCTCTAGGAGATGGGCAGCGGGGACAAGGTCCTGCTCGCCCCGACGAAGGGTCAGCCGAGGGTTCGGCGCTAGCGGTTTCGAACGACGGCAGAGAACAAGCGAATCCGATCTCAAGGACTTCCCGCGGCGGCCCCAAGATTGGATTTGCCGACGACCCGGCGCAAGCCCGTTTGGCGTGGGTTGAAGGCGGCAAGATCATCATCAATTCGGGTCATCCCGCCTACCGTAAGGTGCGATCAAATGACCTGGCCAGGCGCGTACACAACTTCTTCGCGATTGCGGAAGCCATCGAGCGCGTACTTCCGGAGGATACCGTGGCGTCCGACGGCGACGACCGCTTCGTCGATCGAATGATGGCCGCATGGGGACGAAAGTGAGACTCAGTATGCCGTCCTTCGTGTCGTTCGAACAGACCGGTTGTGGGTACCGAGCGTTCACGACGATCGACGCCTTTGCGCCGACTGAGAAGGATCCAGAGGCTGTTCTTCTCGAGGCCGGACGGCTGTATACCCGATACGTTACACGGATTCGCAAACTCCGCGATCAGGTCGAGGCCATCAAGGCTGGCGGCAGGAAAGTTCCCGCCCGGCGAATGTGGACCATTGGCAACACAGTCTTCGAGCTAGCTGGACAGCTGCAGCAATTATCGCTGGAGATTGACGGCCTCTATGACCACCTCGAGCGCGACGTTGGCATCAATCGCAAAACCCTCGAAAGAATCATCACATTTCGGCGATACATACCTAGTCGGCTTCTCATACCTCGCACCCTGACATGGAGTCGCTGCATCGAGGGAACGCGCCGGATCGCCGAACGTATCGCCCAAGGCCAACCGCTGGCATGAACCATGGCGACGGACGATGCACTCGAAGCGGAGTTGAGTTACTGGGTAGGGCACTCCCAGGCGTTCTCCTGTGCAGAGGCGCTGCGCTTCGCGCCTCCTGAGCTTGAGCATCAATCGCTCTCACGAGTGTTTGCAGCCAGCGAGAGATTGGTTCGAATTTCCAACGAGGCTCTGGGTAACCCATGGTATGTCCCCAGGGTCCTACTGTTCAGGAAGTGCGCGACTCTAAACATCCGACTTGCCGAAGCCAAGCTCTTCTGCCTCACTGAGGAATTACTGTCCCGCTACCTCAGCGCTGTATTGGGCCTGGATCACTCGTGGGGCCTGACCGAAACCGTTCGCACGCTAGGGGAAGAAACGGGACTCCTTCGGCAGGGCGTGTTGGGTGGTTTTGTGTTTCCGTTTGCTCGCGTCTTCTCCTGGTTATCCAGGGCAAATCGCCGCATAGCACTGGAGACTTTGCGCGAAACCGAACCAAGGGGTACATGGTGCCCTCCTTCGCATGAGCAGGTGATGGCCGCTCTGCAGGAAGGCTTGAATCGGTGCGATCCTGTCGATGTGCAGATCGCACGGGCCCGGGCGAAACTCTCATCGGCCAGGAGGCCCACTTTAGCGGAGTTGGGACATAAGTACCGGTTAACTAAGGAGCGAATCAGACAGCGTGAACACCAATTCTGGGAGGAATTGCCCACGGCACCGCTGGCCCGGAGACGGCCGTTCATCGCCGCCCTGACCTTGGACGCGTTGCGAACTCGTGGTGATGTGCTTTGTTTGCTGGAGTCTTCAGAGACCATATTGCGGCGATTTGTATGGAGATGTGCGGGCATCCCGGAAGCCAAGCTTGCGGAACTTGGATTGGTAGTGTTGGGGCACACGCTCAAAGACTTGGCGAGTCTTACTGAGAAGCGTGTCTGTGCCAGCGCGATCGACGCTGACTTTTTGACGGACGCCCTCTATCAATCTGGTCGCATCGGCCTGAGCGCGACAGAGGTCCGCGTACTGGCTGCACAGGCAGCGCGACAACGCTCGAATTCGCTGCGTTTCACCGAGCGCTTGTATATCGCCCTGGAACAGATAGGTAAACCCGCACACTACTCCGAAGTGGCAGACGTGCATAACACAATGTGGCCCGACAAGGTTAAGTCTGAGGCTAATGTCCATGCTTCACTCGGACGCGAAAAGCATGGTGTGGTATGGGTGGGGATGAAAGGCACGTTTGCGCTTAAGGAATGGGGGCTGGAACGGCCCACAGAAGGGCTTTACGACACAGTGGCGAAGATAGTGAGGGACAGACATCGGATTACAGGCCGACCAGTGCCCCATAGCGTAATCATGTTCGAACTCGGAAAACACAGAAAGGTATTCAACCCACGTAGCCTGCCTTTTGCCCTGGGATGTAATGCAGCGCTGCGCCGCGCGGGTAAGGACACGTACTTGCCGGCCGAGTCGATTCCCGAGCCGGACGGGGACCAAGAGAAAAGACTAGACCAGGTGCTTGCGGAATTCGAGCAGGAAGCCAGCAAGGAGTCGAACAGAAGAGCAGGAGAAAGATGAGTATCCACACTGTCACCGTTCACTTGAGGATCGACCAGGAAGCGTCGGTCCAAAACGGGCCAAGTCAAAGGCCATAGAGTTTACCCGTCTCGGCCTGCATCCTGTGCATTGCGATGGCGCGTCCCCATATGCTCTTACGCTATTGCAGACGGGATCAAGCAAGTCTGTCAGGCGAGTACTTCGCCAACGATGACCGCAGCGAGGGGTTCCGCCTCACGATCAGATCGTACAGGTACGGCCAATACTCCGTAGCATTGTGACGACCACGTTGGGAACGTGCGAAACTCGCGGTCTTCAAGATCCTGTCCCGCTTGATGTCTTCAAGGAAGATGGGGCTCTTAAGCCTGCAGACCCGCGAAATCGGAGCCATGTAGTCCATGCCGGGCCTCCAGCCCGCCCGCACCTTTGCCGCCCTTTCCCGCAGTCGATAGGCATACGTGAGAGCCTTCTCCGGCAACGTGAAGTAGAAAAGGACGAGATCGCCTTTGTGAGCTTGACTCGGAACGCTCCAAGTAGTTGTTCGCTCGTAGGCCAGCGCCTCTTTATATGGGCTGTTGACCGGCATAATCCACACGTTGAACCCGAGCCCAAACTCGCGGCGGAGTTCCCTGATATGAATACTCCGCGGTGCATCAGGCCAGTTATGTTCCCAGCAGACAAGCCAATCGCATCCTCTGGCCGAGTGCCCATGGGTCTTGAAGCTTTTCGACCTGTATTCGAACTCAATGCGGATTCGCTTTTCGCCATTCTGAGTCTTCTGGTAGGCGATGCAGTCGGGAAATCCCGCCCTGATCTCCTCGACTCTCAGTCGCCATCTCCTGAGCAAGTGAGCGAACAGAAAAACAACGCCAAGTTCGTTCTCCGGAGCGTGATAAAGGGGGGCACCTTCAAGAACATCCGCTCGTCTGTCGCGGGAAGACCTGCTCTTGCTCTTGGCCATATTGCTCCTCCTTCGGCGGTGTCCTACACGATTGCCGCAGGCAGTCAGAAGGCCCAGCTATGGCTTTCGGTCGGCTTCGATATGGTGACCTACTTCCGCAGCTCTTCGGCTATCGCGGCGAACTGTTCCAGGGCGGTCTGAAGGTCGTCGGCGATTTCCTGGGCCAACACATCCGGCTCGGGCAGGTCGTCGCTGTCTTCGAGGCTCTTGTCCCTCAGCCAGAAGATGTCCAGGTTCACCTTGTCCCGCTTGATCAACTCGTCATACTCGAAGCATCGCCATCGCCCTTCGGGGTTGTCGTCGCTCCACGTCGGCTCGCGGTCGTGGATTCGGCCGGGCTTGAAGCACTCGACGAACTCGTCCAGGTCGGCCCGCTTCAGGGGCTTGGTCTTCAGGGTGAAGTGCATGTTCGTCCGCAGGTCGTACACCCACACCCGCTGGGTCCACGGGCTTTCCCGGGCGGGCTTGGCGTCGAAGAACAATACGTTCGCCTTCACGCCCTGGGCGTAGAAGATGCCCGTCGGCAGCCGCAACAGCGTGTGCACGTCGAACTGCTGGAGCAGGTTGCGACGGACCTTCTCACCGGCTCCACCCTCGAACAAGACGTTGTCCGGCACTACGATCGCACACCGGCCGTTGATCTTGAGCAACGTCTTGACGTGCTGGAGGAAGTTGAGCTGCTTGTTCTTCGTGGTCGTCCAGAAGTCCTGCCGCTCGTAGGCCTGGTCTTCCTTCTCCAACTCGCCTTCCTCATTGACAATGGAGATGCTGCTCTTCTTGCCGAACGGGGGATTGGTCAGCACCATGCTAAAACGGTCACCGGGGTCGCTGGCCAGGCTGTCCACCCCCGACCTAACGGGGCACGGGCTGGCGTTGATCCCGTGCAAATACAGGTTCATGATGCACAGCCGTGCCGTCGCCGGCACCAGTTCCCAACCCCTCACAAACCGCGTACGAAGGTGCTTCTTCTGGTCGGGGTCAAGCTTCCTGCCGTGGTGCCGGGTCACATAGTCGTGTGCGGCCAGGAAGAACCCGCCGGTCCCGCACGCCGGATCACATAGCGTGTCGGCCGGCTTGGGCCGCATGACGTCCACGATCCCCTTGATCAGCTCACGTGGGGTGAAGTACTGACCCGCCCCCTTGGGCGACTCGGCCGCACTCTTGGCCAGAAGTCCCTCGTAGATGTCGCCCTTAACGTCGGCCTCCATCGGCATCCACTGCTCGGCATCGATCAGGTCCACGATGAGCCGCTTCAGCGTGGCCGGGTTCTGTATCTCCTGCCGGGCCTTCTTGAAGATCTCGCCCAACATGCCGGGCTTCCTGCCAAGCTCCTCCAGGATGTGCCGGTAGTGCACCTCAAGTTCGTCTCCGTCCAAGGCCAGCAGGCTCGGCCAGCCCAGTTTCGGCGGCACGATCGGTTTGCGCTTGTAAGGCGGCTTGGTCTGCTCGTCGGCCATCTTGAGGAATAGCAGGAACGTGATCTGCTCCGTATAGGCCATGTAAGACAGCCCGTCGTCCCGCAACACATGGGCAAAGTTCCAGGCCTTGTTGACGATCTGTTGGGTTGCGTTGCTCATGCAAGTGTCTCCCGAACCATGTCACTGGTCAGCACGCCGCTGCCACTGAACAGCCGCTGGAGTCCGTCTGGCCCGAGGGTCAGTTGCTGAGGGTCGCGAAGTTTGGCATCCACCATCGCCACGATCGCATCTGCCTCTACGAGGCAAACCTCGTTGACGTCCGTCTCCATCTTCAGTGCTTTGATCGCATCATCATAGTCGTCCCGGAAGCTGCTGGAGACGATGAGATAGTAGATGTTCCGAAGCGACCGCTTATGCTTCAATTGACGGCTCTGTGTCCTGATGTACTCCCTGATGGTTCTATCGTCCGTGCCCATGCTGTAGCCGTCGGACCGTACCTTCGCATCCCATAGGATCGCGTAGCCGTTGTCCACGTCCACGGCCCGACCATCGGGCACTCTGCCCTGCCCTTGACCGAGAAGCGTTGTGTCGTAGCCGAGGATGGTGAACGCCGCGTTAACACTCTTCTCGAAAGCTCGCTCCAAACTGGTCCCTGATGCCTTGGCTGCCTGGATCAGCTCCGGCTCGTTCATGGCCATCCGCGGAAGGATGGCCACAATGGGTGGCACGTAGCTGTCCGGTAACCGCGAAATGGGTGGCGGTAGCACGACGGTGGTTCCAGCACCTCCATCAGGTTTCGGCCTCACGACGGGCTCGTAAGGATTGCCGCCCCTGAACCAGAAGACGTGCTCCACTTCGTACAGACCGAACGATTTGCCGCTTTCTCGCGCGAACAGCTCGGCCAACTCCTCGTGGATGTGTTTGAACGCGACGTAGTTGTCCGCAAGATCATCTCCCGGCTGCCATAGATTCAGGTCCACCATGGTGTTCACGCCGTTCGTGTAGTAGACGGGCCACACCCGGCGGTCATGAATCTGCCAGAAATAGGACAAGAAGAACGGTATGCTGCTGACCCTGGGCCGTGCGTGTTTGCTTCCGCCTCGCTCGATGTGTTGCTCGCCGATTCGGTTGACGTAGCTGGCAAAGGTCCTGATACGGCTGCGAGCCATATCCTCGCTGGCCGGAAGCGAGATGGCTGCCTTGAGCTCCTGGTCACACTCGGCATCGTCGGCAGCCACGTTGACCACCACGTTGAAGAACATCTGGCCCTTACTGCCCTTGAAACCCCAGTGCTCATGCCGCTTGTTGATACTGTCCACCTTCGACTTGAACTCGTCGAGCGGCACCTGCCCGGCCAGGTACGCATCCAGCAGAGGCTTCAATTCCCCGTCGATGATCTCAGCTCGATTCCGGTCGCTCTCGGCCTCCAGATCCACCGGTGTTCGGCCGTCCGCGTTTCTCGGGGCGGCCAGGTACTCTCGCATGACCTCTAACGCATGTTGTTGCTGTTCAGGAGTGAGTATGCTCATTCGTGTGCTCCTTCGTACGCCGGCCGCCTGTAATCCCACAACACATGGGCGAAGCTGGCCTCTTTCTGGCGACCTGTTGGACCGCGGTGCTCACGAACGGTTCCCCTGTCTCTTGAGCATTCGCGCGGCTCGTCGCATTTGCTGTTGCCGCTTTTCCAATGTCTTGATATCCGTAGGTAGGGCCAGACACGCCGCGTACTCTTCCAGGCTCTCAACCCGAAAGTCGTTGCGGATAAGGTCGTGAAGATGAGGATCAACCAGATCCTTGACCATGTACGTGATCTGCTCGCGATCCTCGGGTGACTTGGCGGCATGGACATACTGGTTCCGTCGTAATCGTAGCGATTCGAGCATTTCTCCGGCAAGCCGGCGATCCGTGAAGCGCCAGACCGCTCGACGGATTGTCTCGTCGTAGTTGGCTCCCACCGTGTTCGTCAGCTTTTCGAGGATGCTCCACATTTGGAGGAATGCGACGTCCAGATTTGCGTGATCGAGGGCGTTCACATATCGGATGATGAGGTCTTCTATATCTTGCTGGAAGGGCAGACGATGTAACCGACGTGTCGCCCATCGACGGTACCTCTCGATATCGGCCCATCCCTTCTTCGGCTCAAAAAGCTTGCGGTCCTCGGCGAAGTGGGGTTGATACCAGTAGGTGTTCCCTACCAGTCGGCCGTCTGGGAAGTGTAGCGTGTGAACTGGGCCGATATGGATCACGCCGAGCGGCTTCTGTTCAGGCGAGCCCCAATGCATCCCCCACGTGCCATACGTCGCGAGGAGGGTCCACAATCCCCGTAAAAGATCCAGCGCCTCCAGAGCACGTTGAGCGGCCTCGTGGATCGTACGTTCGGCCGTTCTTACTCGAACGAATTGATACTCAGTCGTGTCGACATGTCTGCCGAAAGCGGTTCGCCGAGATTGCAGCCTGAGCACACCCGGATACGGATAACGCCGGCCTCGTCGCTTCAAGGGAACAATCTCGCAGTTCTTGACTTTCAGGCGGGTCGCCGGGAATGACTTGACCGATAGAGACGTTACTAGCACGTACTCCTTTGGCCTGGTGCGGAAGTGGCTCGCCGCACTGGCGTTGGCTTTCTCGATGAAGGCTCGTAGTCGGATCGGCGACTGCCCGCCAGATTTCTGTACGACTGATCGGATGGCGGACCAGATGATCGCCCATGAGTCCGTTTCGTTCAACTCAACGCCGTTGGGGCTGAGGACCACGAACCTGGCACGAATGGCCGTCTCAAGCCTGTGGAACCCAAAAGCCTCCCATGTCGGCTTCCCTTCCTTGTTGATGGTCGCAGACGTGCCGATGTCGGCGAGTAATTCTAACGGTGCGTGCTTCTCGTCACCACCTCTATATGGCCTCCCTGCTGGCGTTCGCCAAAATACGTAGCGTTTACTCATCTACGCCCTCGTCTTCTTTGCTGATCGCCGTGCCTTTCGGGTCCGAGGCTTTGGCCTGGCGGAACGCCGCTCGCGATCTTGCCGGATGGATGCCAGCAGCTTGTCGGCCGGCTCGTCACTGGGATCTTGCGGTACGAGCTTGCCCTCAAAGGCTCGCTTCAATAGGCATTGGCGCAACCGCTCAGACATGGATATCGCGCGATCCAGAACATTCGCCGTTTTGTCAGCGAGAGATAGCAGGCGTTCGACCTCCGAGACGATGACAACTTGATCCTGCAAAGTAGGAAGCGGTATTCGCAGTTTGCGGAATCGTCCTTGCGTTAGATTGACACCGCTGTCTGAGATCCCGGATTTTAACACATCCAATTCATCAAGGATCTGTGGTGCGTTCAGAGCTACCTCAAGGTAACCCGGAGTAGCCTTCTTGGTGTCAGCGCGCAAGCGATATACCTTATCGCACACAATAAGCCGAGGCCGCGTTCTCTTTACCAGGCAGCACACGCCGCAACGCTTACGAGGGCCAGCACGCGTGATCAGTAGATCGTTCTTGCCAACCTCCAGTTTGGGCCGCGGCGGTAGGGAGTCTGGCAGCTTCTTGTTCTCATCTGCAACATAGGACATGTGCTGAACCGCGCTCGTTTTGATGACACCCCAGGTCTCCGGATTCCCGGATGGGTTTCGCTCGCAACGTGGGCTCCAGCCTTGCTCTAAAGACTCGATTGCCGTGCTAATCACATGCCATGCTGGCTTGGAGAAAACGCTTGCCTCACCTGCGGAGGGAACGAGCCGGCCCTCGACAGCGACCTTCAGGACGGCCGCACGGTAACGCTTGAGGTTGGCCTTGGCCCGCTCCAATGCAGCTACACCTGCATCCAGGTCGGAGAACAACTCCTCGATCTTGGCGACGATGCGGCGTTGTTCGCCGAGGGGTGCGAGGCGGAAGGGAAATGATTGGATGTGATCGCGTTTGAGGTTATTGATGTTTGACCCGGACGACAACAGTGAAACGGTGTGTCGATACTCCTGCGTTTGGAGGAAGAAGGCAACAAAGTTTGACTCAATAGCCGGGTTTGGTCGCAGGCCCATACAGAAAGCCCCGAAGGAACCCAGCCACTGTTCGATCACTTGTGCGGCCTTGCCGACAACACTTCGGCTTCCGCTTGATGCAGCGACAACGATATCGCCTGGTTGGAGCATCTGCTCTTCGGAGACACATTCCTGCGGGACGTATACCAGCCCGTCAAAATCAACTGACTGGTTTATATTGGTAGCCCGGAGAATAGGCACTCGACCATCGCCCGGCTCCGCGGTGGCCTGTTGCTTCTTGTATGACACACCACGGATGATCTCGACTAGATCGCCGAGCGTGCAGGCACTCCACCCCTTCGGCAGATCGTTGCCCGCGCTCATGCCGCCAGCCTCCCGTTGAGTTCGTCAAGAATGGCGGTGAGTCGTTCGCCGAAGAGCTGATGGGCCTTGCCCAGGCCGCCCATCTGGGCGAAGGGCACATCGTCCAGGTCATCCTGCTCGATACTGAGGCTGTTGGCGATGTGGTCCTTGATGGCATCGAGCCACTTTTGCTGTTCGGGGGTGAACGTCACGCCGGCGGCTTGCTGCTCGCCGAGCCACTGCTGATAGTTTTGCTCGACCACGTCGGCCACGGGCACCAGCGGCGTGTCGGGCTCGATGGCGTGACGGACGATGGCGACCAGGTCCACCAACGCCTTGCCGCCGCGGCCCCTGACCTTGTCCGGCTCGACGACCTCGAACAGCCGCCACAGCCGTTGCTGCGGATGGTGGATCGACAGCGGCGGCCGCTCCAAGGCTGCGGCAAGCTCCTTGACGTGGCGGTACCTCAGCCCGGCCCGGTAGGGCCTGGAATAGAGGATCTGGAGGGCCTCAATTTCGTCCTTGTGGTCCTCCAAATACGCACGGACGTCTGCCAGTTCTGATTGTGCCTTCCTTCGGGCGGCGGCATCGAACCCGGCACTGACCAGTTCGTCCGGCGTGCTCTCGTCGATGACCTGTTCGAGCGACGAGTTGATGCTGAGGATCGTGTCCCGCAGTCGTGGGTTGTGGAAGGGCCGGAGGGCGTGGGCCATGCTCTCGCGTTCGACCTCGTCGAGCTGCTGCTCGGTCGGCTCTTGATCGGGAGGAAGGCTGAACTTCTCACGTGCCTTGGCCGCGTTAGCATCGGCGTCGAGGCTGGTCAGAAGGTCGGCGGTCAACGCGGCCAGTGACCTGCCGTCGGCCTGGGCGGCGATCTGCTCGGCGTGGTCGGGTGTGATCTGCTGCTCCATCCGCGCCAGCCGCGAGGCCAGGGTGGACACCACGTCGGCGTGGACCATGCCCTGGGCGACGGACTGGAGGACCTTATCCAACGGGACCGAGGGCGTTCGATCGAGCGGCTTGGACTCGGTCTTGTCGTTCTCGCAGACCCCCACGGCATCGACGATGACGAAGTGGGTCTTGTGCCTGGCATCGGGTGTGACTTGCAGCAGGTCGTCCGAGCCGATGATGCGCGAGCCCCGTCCCTTCATCTGCTCGAAGTAGGAGGCGGAGTGGATGTTCCGCATGAACACCAGACACTCAAGCGGCTTGACGTCGGTGCCGGTGGCGATCATGTCCACGGTGACGGCGACGCGGGGGTTGTAGCTGTTGCGGAACTCTTTGAGCAGATCCTCGGGCTTCTTGCCCGTCGTCTTGTACGTAATCTTCTGGCAGAAGTCGTTGCCCTTGCCGAACTCCTCACGCATCAACTTGACGATGTCGTCGGCGTGGAGGTCGCTCTTGGCGAAGATGAGTGTTTTGGGCACCTCGGTCCGGCCCGGAAAGATGTCGGTGAAGAGACGGTCTCGGAAAGTCCGTACGACCAGTCTGATCTGCGATTCGTTGACCACGTCGCGGTCGAGCTGGTTGGCTGTGTAGGTGAGGTCGTCGTCGAGTTCCCTAAGCCGCCGCTGTCGGGTCCGGCGGTCGCGGTGGGGGACGTAGTGGCCGGGCTCGTGGGCAAGGGTCGCTCCGCCTTCGGTGATTTTGGTTTGGATGCGGTAGACTTGGTAGCCCACGTTGACCCCGTCGGCGACGGCCTTCTCGTGGGAGTAGTCCTGCACGAGGTTGCCGTTGAAGAAGCCGATCGTCTGGGTGGTGGGCGTGGCGGTCAGGCCGATCAGGAAAGCATCGAAGTATTCGAGCACCTGTCGCCAGAGGTTGTAGATCGACCGGTGGCATTCATCGACCACGATGAAGTCGAACGTTTCGGGCGGGATCTTTGTATTGTAGACGACCGGCAGCGGCTCGTGCACGAGCGGCGAGGCCGACTCGAACATCGACTGCTCTTCGTTCTCTTCCTGGAATTCCTCCTCGTCCTTGAGCATGGAGTAGAGGCGTTGGATCGTCGTGATGCAGACCTTGCCGGCCGGGTCGATGGTGTTGCGGCGAAGGTGCTGGACGGGGAATTCCTCGGTGAACTTGTAGCTGGTGTAGGTGCTGGCGTACTGCTGGAATTCGTTGAGGGTCTGGCGGCCGAGATTGTTGCGGTCCACCAAAAAGAGGATTCGTTTGGCTTTGGCGAAACTGATGAGCCGGTAGCAGAACGCACAGGCTGTGTAGGTCTTGCCGCTGCCCGTGGCCATCTGGATGAGGGCTCGCGGGCGATTGTCGGCGAGTGACCGCTCCAGGTTTTGAACGGCCTCGACCTGGACGTCCCACAGGCGACCGGTGTCGAGTGCGGGTAGCCGCTGGAGCTTGGCGCGGAGCTGGTCGGCGCCGAGCTGGGCGAGGCGGATCAGTTCCTCCGGGCGGTGGAAGGCGAACACCTCGCGGCTGCGAGGGCTGGGATCGAGGCCGTTAGTGAACTGCGTGACGACCCCGGTGGATTCGTACGCGAAGGGCAGCGGCAGGTGCCAGTGGGGCAGGCCTGCGGGCAGGCCCGTGGTGTACTTGGCCGATTGGGTCTCGACCCCGGTGAGCGTGTGACCTTCGGGCTTGGCCTCGACCACGCCGATGGCTTTGCCGTCGGCGTAGAGAAGATAGTCGGCCGAGCCGGTCCTGAGCGGGAACTCTCGCACGGCTACGCCCGGACCGGCCGAGATGTTCATGTCGGCATGGTCCTGGACGAGCCAGCCGGATTCGCCCAACTGGCGATCGATCTTCTGCCTGGCCTTCTCTTCCGCGGGCAAAGCCGTTCCTCTGGGTCGGGCCTCGCAGGACGAACTGCCAGATCCCCCGGGGCCTTTCGTGATCAAAGACGATGTATCCTACCTGATAGCGTCGGGCCTGTACAATCATCTCGCCAGGCCCCCATTTCTGACAGCGATGATGCGGCGACCGAGCCGGATCGGCCGGCTGCCGCCTGACCAATGTCGCTACACGCAGACTTCGTAGCCCCGAGCTGATCAGCCGGACCCGACGGGCTCGGCCACACAGCCACGGATCATCCACTCAGTTGCCCTGCAGGCGGCAATTCGGAAAGGTGTCTTGCCGGCGCGACTGACGCGGGCGTGAACAGACCGTGAGACAGCAGAAGGCGCCGACATTGGGTCGCTTGTCCGCAGACTGACCGTTAGGTCGGCCGATGTGCCCAGATCGTTGGGAAGGGGTCTGGCTCGCCTGCCAGTGAACGTAGCGTGTCCGAGCCCTACCTCCGGTCGGCCTAAATCGTCTCAGAGCCGTTCTGACAGTTCTGCGATTCGGTGCGATTCGGTGCGACTTTGCTTTGGAGTCTCACCTTGATGCGGTCGGGCCGTTCGACGGTCGGCCGCACAGGACATGCCTCAATCCACGCCTGAACCGACTCGAATGCAGCGCATTTTGCAGCGCCTCGCCTACCGGTGTCCCAGACGTCTTCAGCAAGTCTGCGTCATTAGGCAACTTACGATCCATTCCACCGGACATGATTTACGACCGGCAGTCGTCCGGTCGCAGGTCCGATCGGCGCCGCCGCCAGTAGTGTCGGCACGACCAAACCAGACGGCAAATCTGGCACGCGCGGCAAAACTGCCAACTATTCACGTCCTGTAAGAGCTATGATTGGCGACTCAGTTCACCATTAGTGCTGGGCACCTGCCCATCACCCCGCCCGACACCTCTCGAGTCATAAGTGCTTCTGAAGTGGGTCTTGCAGTTCGCCGAAAGACACGCGACGGAGGCGAAGCGTCAGAACCTGACCCGGCGGGGCAACAGCGGGAGGCAGGCGCCGCGCTGTAAGCGACGGCTTTATCGACCTACTCCAACGTCCTGAAGATGCTAAGACACTTGGTACTCACTATTCTCTTTGCCTCGCTGCTGGCTGGACTGCCACAGTCCCTATTCGGGGAAGAGCTTCTCAGCGATGCCGAGCACACGATCCACGTAGAACGGACCATTGTGGCTGGACAAGAGGCGGAGCGGCGATGGACTGCGAGGTTCGACATCGTGGCGGCGAGCGACGAAGTGGTGCTCGTTCTGTACCTGTTCGCAAATGCGGACGAGGAGGTGGTTGGGCTTCTCAGCGCGATCAAGCATGAAATAGAGGATGTATGGAGTGGCAAGCTGGCAGTAGAGGACGGCGGATCGCAGATTCCGATTCGGCTCGAACTTGTCTTTACTTCGGTGACCCAGGCTCATTACACGGTGCGCGTATTCCTTGAACCGGGTACGACCAGCGTAGTGGACTGGTGTCTGTATGCTCCTGGCCTGACTTTTGAAGAACTCTGCCGACAGATCGTCGCTCACGAGGTGGGGCATATGCTCGGCGCGTTCGACGAATATGCCAGCGGCGCAGTTGACCCAGAGGCGCCGGAGACGTGGCGCGCCACGGACAGCCTTATGGGCGTCGCCGATTCAGAAAGCGTATACCCCCGCCATCTCTGGCTGGTGGATGAGGCACTACAGGAGCTACTGCCAGGCTCCTACGTCGTGGGCACTGAGGACTCCGAACTCGGGCTTGGCATCCTGCGTGGCTCCCGCAGCCAGGGGATGATGGATGAAGACACGCTCGGCGGGACCGCAGCCTCCTGTATGCCACTCGGGTTAGTGGACCTCCTGTTCGTCCTGCTACCAGCGACGCTTGTTCGGCTGTGGCACGGACGCCGGGCCTGATGCCCAACTCATCTCAACAGTGCGCCACGAGCAGAGCACGACAACGACGAACATCATGTCAAATCCCGCCTGCCGACCTCACCCCGGTGGGCCGGGGACATGACTACGGTTGTTTTCGACGCCTACGGGCCCAGCCGTGATAATGCTGGATGCGAGCAAGCAGAAGGAATCCAATTGCCATGCCGAGGGGCGCCAGCGGACCCACAGCCCCACAGGCACAGCCGACCTCCATTCGCACGGGCACGACCGCGTCCTCAGGAGTCTCTCCCGACAGGATGATTTCTCCGTTATAGGTCCCGGGACTCAATCCCGTACGATCAACTGTTACAGTTACGGTCTGTCTGTCCGACGAGCCGGAACTTGACCCGGTGTCTGGGCTCACCGAAAGCCAGGACGCATCTGGATCTGGCAATACGTCGAAGGTCCAGTCACCTTCCGCTTCCGCCGCGTTCCAGGCTTCGAAAGTCAGTGATGTCGAGCTGGTTCCGAAATCCAGCTCGTTTGGGCTCCAGCGAGGCTCTACGGTAGGGCACGGGCCAGTAGATAAGCGCCAGACCGGGCCCTCGGTGCTGGCACAGTCGTTCTTTGCCACCACCCGCCAGCAATAAGTCTCGTCGCAAGCAAGATCGCCCGGGTCGTAGCGGCTATCCGGCCAGTCTTCGGCGACCTTCCGGCTCGGCGGGCAGGCTGTGTCCAGATAGAGGTCATACTTGGTCGCCCCAGACGCGTCAGCCCAGTCGAGAGTCGTTCCGGTAGAGACGGTGTCTGCATCATCCTGCGGGGACGGGCCCGCAGGCATGTCCGGTGGGACGTCGATCGCCAGAGACACGTTGCGTGACGTATCGCCACAACCATTAGTCATGTTGGCGAAGGTCACGATACACTCGTGGGTGCCTTCAGATAGCCCCTGAGCATTGCTGTTGAGAGATAGAACAACATTTCGGTTGGCTCCGCCGGCAAGTTGGCCCTGGCTGGGAGTAACATCCACCCAATCGCCGTCTGGCGTAGCGGACCATGAGATGGGGGGGCAGCTGGCGCCACCTGTGTTGTTTATGGTGTACGTCTTGGAACCTGGATTGGGTTCAGCTCCTTCGCAGGCAGACGAAGCGAACGGTCCGGCCGGCGAAACAGCCAGACAGCCGGGCCCATCCACGGTCAGCGTCACCGACCGTGATGTGTTCCCGCAACCATCGGTCGTGTTTGTGAAGGTTACGTTGCAGACGTGGGTCCCAGGAGGCAGATTAGCCGCATTGGCGTTGACGCACACCTCCACGTCCCGGCTTTGCCCGATATTGAGGCTACCCGAAGCAGGAGAGACGCTGATCCAGTTGCGGTCAGTAGCGGCAGTCCAGCCGATAGATGAACCGCCGGCACAGCCAATGTTCCGCACGGTGAACATGCCGCAGTCAGGGACGAACGGGCCACCCTCGCAGCCCGATGGGGTGAGCCCGCCGGCCGGTGAAACTGCCAAGCATGGGCCGGGAACAACAGTGAGAGCGACCGACCTAGTGGGTGGTCCGCAGATCTGACGATCGGCACTGAATGTAACCGTACCAGAGTGGTCGCCAGAAGCCAGGGCGTTGGCGTTGCTGTTGATGCGGACGGTCACGCTGGCGCTCTGCCCGCCGGACACACTTCCCGACGAGGGACTGATCGTTACCCAGTTGCAGTCCGCACTGGCCGACCAAGACACTGCTGGACAGAGGGGACTGCCTGTATTGGTGAGCGTATAGGCAATGGCATTCGGGTCGAACGGTCCGCCCTCACATCCTGCCGCGTCCAAGCCGCCAGACGGCGAAATCTGGAGGCAAGCGGGATCTCCCACAACGAGGGTCACTGTGCGCGAATCGTCGCCGCAGTGGTTCGTGTCGTTGCGGAAGTTGACCGTACAGGTGTGCGTTCCCGGTGAGAGACTGTTCGCGTTGCTGTTGATACGCACGGTTACCGAGTTGCTCTGACCGCCTGGCACACTCCCGGACGACGGCGTAACGTCCACCCAGTTGCAGTCCTTGGTGGCCGACCAGGACATTGCCGAACACTGCGAGCTGCCCGTGTTGCCGATGGTGTAGCTTGTCTGTGACGGGTCGAACGGCCCGCCATGGCACCCATCTGACGGCATGTCGGTCTGAGGTGACACTTCCAGACACGCTGTCGCGTCCACTACCAGGGTGACAGACCGGGATGTATTTCCACAGCCGTTGGTGTCGTTGCGGAAGCTGACCGTGCAGGTATGTGTCCCCGGCGAGAGATTGTTCGCGTTGCTGTTGATCTGCACGGTTACCGAGCTGCTCTGACCGCCTGGCACACTCCCGGACGGCGTGACGTCCACCCAGTTGCAGTCCTTGGTGGCCGACCAGGACATTGCCGAACACTGCGAGCTGCCCGTATTGCGGATGGTGTAGCTTGTCTGTGATGGGCTGAACGGCCCGCCCTGACAGCCCGAAGATTGGAGATCGCCTGCAGGTGATAGCTCCAAACACGCAGCTTCATATACGGTCAGCGACACTTGGCGGGACGTATTGCCGGACCCGTTGGTCGTGTTGGTGAATAGGACAGTACACGTGTGGCTGCCCGGTGACAGACCGTTGGCATTGCCGTTAAGGCTGATCGTTACGCTGGTGCTTTGCCCCGCCGAGAGACTGCCCGATGAGGACGATGGGCTGACCCAGTTGCACTGAGGGCTAACACTGTAATTGATCGTGCATGCGCCTGTGTTTGTGAGGGTGTAGGTCTTGGTCGTGGGAGTGAAGGGCCCTCCCTGGCAGCCGGACGAGTCGAGATCACTGGCCTGTGACACCTCTAACCTTCCCGGCGGCTCCACCGTCAGTCGCACCTGAATGCAGTGATCACCGCAGTTGTTGGTCAGATTCCTGAAGCAAACGGTGCATGTGTGGGTCCCCGATGCGAGGCCGTTTGCGTTGCCGTTCAGGCTGAGTGTTACTGTTCTGCTCCCTCCGCCGGAGAGTGTCCCCGACGATGGCGAGACGCTGACCCAGTTACACTCGGGACTAGCTTGCCAACTGAACGGACAAGCGGTTGCATTGCTGAGCGTGTAGCTCTTGCTGCTGGGGCTGAATGGTCCGCCTTGGCAGCCCGAAGAGTCCAATCCGCCGGACGGCGACACGCTGAGGCATGGTCGGCTGACCGCTATAACTCGATCCAGCGCACACATTCGAGAGAACGTCTTGCCAGCGTCACTAGCAGGCCAGCCCCATCGCCCAGTCACAGATGCTTGAGGCGTACAGCTACCAACATTCGACCCTTCCAGCGTAAAGTAGTAATTCCTCGATCCACCCGCAGGAATCGTCCCCAGCGATTGCGTCGCAGGGCCTATAATGTCTAACACGCTGCTACACACTGCGGTGTCCAGACTGACCTGTCCCTCCTCCAAACTCACGACGGTACTGCGATTCTGTACCGTCACCGTCACTACGGTCCTATCGCCCACACAAACGCTGTAGTCATTCGCTGTCGCACTGCACCCCGGGTCAGGGACTTTGTTCCCGCGTACGTAGTCCACGTGCAGGGCGATACCACCTACATATATGACATCCTGAAGGACTGGGATGATATCCCACCATGCGTAAGCGCCGTTGACAAAAAGCGACACAGCGCAGCTTCCCGTTTCTGTACCGCCATCCTCGATCCTCAAGATGAAATCGTCGAATGCCACATTCCCGCCGTCGTAGAATACGCCCTTGTAACGCCCCGACAGGAAATCGCCGTACACTTTGTCTGTGACGTTGATTTGGCGGCCGCTTGTACCGGAAGGCGCCCTCAGTGAGATTGGGCATGTGGTGTCGGGTGGTGGCGTGATCGAGAGACTACCATAGTAGCTAACGCCGAAGGATACCAGCCAGCTACCTCCAGCGCCGTCCGTGTGTGTGATCCGGTAGGTACCGTCGTGGAAATGGTCAACGGCCCCCGTCACTTGGATCCAACTTTCAAAAGGATCATCCTCGTCGTCTTTCGTACCGTTGAGGCCGAAATACAGCACAGGGGTTCCAGTAGGGGGGATCCCTGTAGGATCCGACTTCCAGCATGAGGTGGTCGCTCCTCCCGCCAGTTCGCCGTCGTTCGTGACAGGTGCGATATAGGCAGACACCTCCGCTGAGGCATCGACACGCCAATGGAGAGTGACTGCGCCCAACAGGCTATATACCCGTGCCGACGCATAGACTGAGGACTGGTCGTCAGGGTCAACGGCGTCGATCGTTGAGGGACGTTCTTTTTCCTGCTCAGGTGTCCCAATAGCAGTGACTGTAACAGGTATGCCACTCAATACACTATCATAGAGAGTGTGGGAATCTGAGTCGAACACCGCCAATGACGTCCCAATCCGCTGCTCCCCTGAGCTGCTGATTTGCCAGAACATGACCGCCGTGTGCCCCTCCTTGGCAGCCCACCCTTCCATGAGTGTAGCGACCCAAGTTTCGACAGATCGGCCAAAGTCGTCGGCGTATTCTGCCAACAGGAAACGGCGCCAACGCTCTTCAACCGCGGCAGACCAGGTCGTCGCGGCGACGCACTCCAGTTCCTCAAGCTGCCATTCAGGAGCGCCTGCGGATAACGCTTCCTCGGCTTTTGCGTGCAGGTCACCGACCGATAGCGAGTCCGCCTGCAGCGTCCCATTCTCGCGTACGAAACGGGCTAACTCGCTGAGAACTGCCTGCCGGGGCTGTTTCGTGGGCAAGGCGAAGCTCGCCCCACAGAGAATGCCCGCATACCCTAACGCGATCACCAGTGTCTTGAGAGACGTCATCGTGGCACCTTTATCTTCCCGGAGCAACCGACGCAGATTGCGTTAGCCAGTCCTGCACGTATCGCCAGCGCGGAGGAAAGCCCCCGGCACCGGCAAACTAGCCGGTGTGTGCCGTGGGTTTGTCCGCCTGACCTCGCTGCCGTTATCGCCTATTTACGCTCGGCATCACCCGAACTGCTGAACTGATGGGCACAGGCGTCCCTACCGATGCCGAGTTCCCAAGCCGATTGGCGAGGCTGATGATACCGTGCAGTGCGACCCTGGTCAAGAAGTTTCTGTCAAAATCAACGACATTTTTGATTGTTCACTCTGGGACTCTTCCATCGGGCTCGCAGTGTCAGTTGCGAAACAAGACAATGGGAGACCAGCCGGCTAATTGATGCGCAAATCATTGTTCGTTAGCAACTTAGGACCTACAAAGGCCGACTTAGGTGCGGGAAAGGCGCTACGGTGATGAACGCTGGGCGTCGGACCGGGGGAGGCAGTTGTCGGTCTAAAGGCTGACTGCGGCGGCCCGCTGAGCTTTTGGCCGGGCAGGGCGGGCCCGGCGTTGCCCTTGTTGTCCGGCACCTACTTTTGTAGAATACGGTCAGCTTGTCCGCTGACGGGAGATTTCGGCGGGCGCGACGGCCATACGGGCGCGGCGGCCCAAATTGCTGCATGCCGCGCCGGGCCGGAGACCGCCGCACTTCCCCGATACCGCCCATCAGCGTGGGGTATTTTACCTTTCGCGGGTTCAGTTCGTGCCCACCGGATGACGGAGGACCGTGTCATGCGTGGCCTGCTTTCCCATCGGATGCTCGTGGTTCTGCTGATCGGCGTGCTCGCAGCGGCGGGCGACGCATGCGCCCAAACCACCTGGTATGTGGACGACGACAACTGCCCCGGCCCGGGGTCGGGGACGATGGCCGACCCGTTCTGCACCATCCAGGAGGGCATCGACCTCGCCGTGGACGGCGACACGGTGCTGGTGCTGGACGGCACGTACACCGGGGTGGGCAACCGCGAGCTCGACTTCGGCGGTCGGCTGATCACGGTTCGGTCGGCCAACGGCGCGGCCAGTTGCGTCATCGACTGCCAGGACCTGGGCCGCGGGTTCTATTTCCACAACGGGGAGACCGCGGCGGCGGTGGTGGAGGGATTCACGATCACCAACGGCAGCGCCTACGACGGCGGCGGGATGTGCAACGAAAACAGCAGCCCCACGGTGACCGACTGCACGTTCAGCGGCAATGCGCCCGTGCACTACGGCGGCGGGATGTACAACTCACAAAGCAGCCCGACGGTGACGCAATGCACGTTCAGCGGCAACTGGGCCGAATCCGGCGGCGGGATCTTCAACAGCGCGTATAGCAACCCAACGCTAACCAACTGCACCTTTGACAATAACACAGCCAAATACCATGGCGGCGGAATGCGCAACTACGACAGCAGCCCGACGTTAACCGACTGCTCCTTCACCGGGAACCTGGCCTGGGCCGGGGGAGCGATGCGCAACCTATCTAGCGACCCCATACTAACCAACTGCACGTTCACCGGAAACTCGGCGGTCCCGGGCAGCGGCGGCGGGATGGAGAACGAGAATAGTATCCCAACCTTGACCAACTGTACGTTCAGCGCCAACTCGACAGCGGCCTCCGGTGGTGGCATGAAGAACAGCAGCGAGAGCCATTCCACGCTCACCAACTGCACCTTTAGTAATAACACGGCTGAGGGCTTCGCCGGGGGCGGTATGTATAATTCCTTCAGCAACTCGACGCTGGCCAACTGTATCTTCAGCGGCAATACGGCAGTCAGGGAAGGTGGCGGAATAGCCAACTACAACAACAGCAACCCGACGTTAACCGACTGCACCTTCATCGCCAACACGGCCTTGGGGACGGACGTTTACACGGCCTATGGTGGCGGGATGGCCAGCCAGGACCTCAGCAGCCCAACTGTAACCAACTGCACTTTCATCGGGAACACGTCCAGAGACTACGGCGGGGCGATGACGAACGTCAACGAGGCCAGCCCGACTCTGATCAATTGTACCTTCAGCGGTAACGAGGCCTTCCGTGGCGGGGCAATGTTCAACTACAACCTCAGCGACGCTGTACTAGCAAACTGCATGTTTCATGCCAATCATGCCGGGCGCGACGGCGGCGCTCTGAATAATGCTTCCCGCTCCAACCCAGTTCTAGCCAACTGCATCTTCAGCGAGAATCGTGCCGAATCTGCGGGAGGCGTGATGCATATCTGGAACAACTGCACCCCGGCCCTGACCAACTGCACGCTCAGCGCGAACTCGGCGCCTCTTGGAAACGCTCTGGCCTGCAATTCCACCGGGCAGCAGGTCCCAAGCACCCTCGAAGTCACCAACTGTATCCTTTGGGATGGCGGCAACGAAGTCTGGAACAACGACGGCTCAGCGATCGTGATCACCTACAGCGACGTCCAGGCCGGCTGGCTTGGCGTCGGTAACATTGACTGCGATCCGCTGTTCGCAGATCCGGCCAATGGAGATTACCACCTGAAAAGCAACTTTGGTAGATGGGATCCGACTGCGAACGCTGGAGCTGGTGATTGGGTCAGTGACGCAGTGCACTCCCCCTGTATCGACGCTGGCGACCCGAGCGACTCAGTCGGCGACGAGCCCGAACCCAATGGAAGCACAGTCAACATGGGAAGTTTTGGCGGAACCGAGTTTGCGAGCAAGTCAGGGACTGTGGGTCGAGGGGACTTAGTGGTTACCTCAGTAGACGTTCTAGCGACCCCCGTCGCAGGTCGTGCCCTGCACGTGGCATGGGATGTCGTCAATGACGATCCACTGTACACAGCCGGCGCCGGATTCTTCGATGGGGTTTACTTGTCGAGTGACGACCAGTGGGGCTCGGAAGATATGCATCTGGCAACTCTTCGTCGTGACGATCCCGTCGGTCCCCAGCAGGGGTATCACGCCGAAGCGGATGTGGTCCTGCCCGGCGTTCTACCGAACACCTACCACATCCTCGTTCGCACCGATCTGGGCAATCACGTAAACGAGCCTGGCGGTGAGGACAACAACGTTACGGCCAGCGGGCCGGTCTTTGTGGAGGTAGATGAACTCATCGTCGGCACGGCAGCTAACAGCCAGTTTACAAATGCCGAGCGCGCCAGATACTTCAGGGTGGCCGCTACTGCAGGGAAGGACCTGCAGATTCGTCTTGATGACCTTGACGACGTCGGCACCAACGAGCTGTACGCCAGCTTCGAGACCATTCCCACCCGGAGCCAGTTCGACTACCGCGACAGTAAGAATTTCGGCACGGACCAGCAGCTAACCGTCCCGAACGCCCAGGCCGGCACGTACTACGTGCTTGCTTACGCTAGTAGCATTCCTGGAATCACGCCGTCGGAGTTCTCCATCATTGCCGAATATTTATCCCTGCAGATTACCAGTCTTACGCCAAGCCGCGGCGGTAACGCGTCTTCCGACACGCTGTCGGTGACAATCGAGGGTGCATGCTTCCGCGAGGGCGCAGCCGTCGTGTTGCGACGGCCCGGAGAGACCAACATTCCAGCCACACATGTGACAAGGGTGGATTCCACTATAGTGTTTGCAGGTCTTGATCTCCAGGGAGCTGCCGCCGGGATATGGGAGTTGCTGGTCATCAATCCCGATTCCGAGACCGCGTCCATTCCGTTTACGGTGATTGAGGGTGGTACTGCGCGGTTGGAGACCAAATTGATTCTGCCCAGCGCCCTAGGGTTCAACAGACACGCAACGCTCTGGATCGAGTACGCCAACATTGGTGATGCGCCAATGCCGGCGCCGCTGCTGAAGCTCCATGGCGATCACGATGCACTGCTGACCGCAGACGAGTCTTTGGCAGGGCCAGGTCTGGCGACGGACGACCCGCCTGCCGGCCTGACCGATACAATCCAGGTGTTGGCGCTCGGATCCGGCCCCGATCCAGGCGTGTTAGGTCCCGGCGACACCGGTCAGATACCCGTTTATTACCGGGGGTTGAAGCAACCGTGGCAGTGGGAGATAGAGCAAATCGATTTTCAACTGGGCGTCCTGACCGCTGACGATGCGACACCAATTGACTGGCCCAAGATCATAGCAGCTCTTTCGGCTGCCTCTGTTCCCGATCCTGCCGCCTTGGTTGCCACACTTCAGGCGCAGATTGGCGGCAGCGGCGCCGATTTCACGGCCTATCTGGCACAACGTATCATGGTGTTGAATGATGCTGGGACGACAACCTCATCACTTAACAGAATCCTGTTCGCCGAAATGTTTGGCGCCCTTTGGATGACGGGCCTCGAAGGTCCATCAGTCCACCAAGTTGCTAGTGAAATGGAATCCCAAACTGTCGCAGTAGGCCAAGACACCGGCGAAGCAGCACTTGAGGAACTGGTAGAACAGACAACCGTGAGGGTATGGGGAATTTGGCAGGTAGAGCATGGAGTCTATGAGGGCGAGAAGATGTTGGAGCAAGGCGATATCGACACCACTCAGCCGATCGTCCGAATCAATGTCGGGGCGTATGGTGCAGGGGGTAGCAAGGCGGTAAACTTGGCCTCGGAATACTATCACCTGGGTTACCAGGTACTTATCCGAAATGCCGCACCGGCATTGGGGTCGGATTCGGATGGAAAGCACTTAGTAGATCTGGCTTTCCGTTTCCCGACAAGGCTAGAAGCCGTGGGACGCAAAGAAGCTGAAATCATCTTGGACAACATCCCAGGTTTCGAAAACGCCGCAGTCTACGATGTGAATCATAGCTACGGTGTCTACGTTGATCACGCTTTCTGGCAAGAGGTGCGGAGGCACAAAGGAGCCTCTGCAGGCCCAGTTCGTTGCCTAAATGGCGACGCCGCAGTTATTGTTTCCCTCCCAGGAGACATGTCCAGCTTGGGGCAGGTTGTCCTCATTGAAACTTCT
This sequence comes from Phycisphaerae bacterium, assembly GCA_035530655.1. Classification (GTDB taxonomy): domain Bacteria; phylum Planctomycetota; class Phycisphaerae; order UBA1845; family DATKUK01; genus DATKUK01. The sequence continues at coordinate 13,097 of DATKUK010000026.1, read as the reverse complement.
CTACTGGGACACAGATGGGGGGGCAGCGAGGTCCAGCTCCGGGCGGAGAACGACTCCCTCATCCCTTCTCGCCAGCACTCAGAATTCTGGGATGTTGTGCTCACTGACCCTCAGTATTGGGTCACGGGCGTCCTTCCCCTGGGTGATGGGGACCCATACACAACTGATGCAAGAATCCTATGGCGAGATGGCAACATTATTTTCGAGCCCATTGAGATTCCTGATGACCGGATCGAGCTTCCCGAAATCACAGACCTGGCCTTTGGGGTTTCTGACGGAGTCCTTGATGACTTTGCTCGGCTAGGCCTTGGGGAGGCGGGCCCGGGTGACATCGGATCATCTGACAACGCCGGCTCTTACGATCCCAATGAAAAGATCAGGCCGGTTGGGTACGGCCAAGCTGCATTCCTCAAGTCCGATGGCTCGATGGCGTATACGATCTACTTTGAGAACGAGTCAGATGCCACCGCGGCAGCCATAGAGGTGCAGATTGTCGATCAGCTCGATTCCGATCTCGATTGGACGACGTTCGAGCTGCTGGAGATCGGCTTTGGCCCCCATCAGTTCGTGATGCCTTCAGGAATGCCCCATTACGAAGACATTCTGGAAATCGACGGATGGACCTGGAATGCAACGGAGGGATGGCATACAGGTGAAACCCCGTTGATCGTGGATATCCAGGCGGACATAGATATCGTCACAGGCCAAGTTACCTGGCACATCATTAGCTATGATCCAGAAACCGGATGGGAGCCGGACGATGCATACGCTGGCTTCCTCCCGCCGGATGACCCGGAGGATCTGACCCACCGTGGCGAAGGTTATGTGAGCTACCGCATCCGTCCGAAGCCGGGCCTGGCCACCGGCACGCAGATCACGAACGGCGCAAGCATCATCTTCGACGCCAACCCGCCTATTGATACGCCCCAGACGTTGAACACTATCGATGACGGGCCTCCCAGCAGCCACGTATTGCCATTGCCGGCGAGCATCACGACTCCATTCACAGTAGAGTGGACCGGCCAGGACGACGAAGGTGGCTGCGGCATTGCAACGTACGAGGTCTATGTTTCTGTGGACGGCGGGCCCTTTGGATTGTGGGTAAGCGCGGCGGACAACTCTGCAGCATTTCCCGGTCAGATCGGGTGCACCTACGCTTTTTACAGCATGGCGACGGACAACGTCGACAACCGCGAGCAATCGCCCCAGGAACCCGACGCTACGACCACGGTCGCGAGCCCGAACAACCCGCCAGTTATAACCTGCAACCAGCCCGTTGTGCTCTGGTCACCGAACCACAAGCTAACTGACATAAGCTCCGCAATCACCGTTGAAGACCCTGACGGAGACCCGGTCAGTCTGGTTATCCGGGCTTTTAGCGACGAGCCGGAGATATCAGATCTCGGGGATGACACGGGCGGTCACGCTCCTGACTTCAAGGACGAGCACGACGGAGGCCGCGGCCTGCTGGTTCGGGCCGAACGGCAGGGCACTGAAGATGGTCGGTTCTACATACTCGTAGTTGCTGCTGACGACGGCAGTGGCGATATCGCTACCGCGGTATGCACTGCTGCAGTCGTGCCACACGACAAGAAGAATGAATCTTTGGAGGACGTGTTAGCTCAAGCGGCTGGCGCTGCGTCCACCATTCAGGCCGCCATCGACGCCGGGGACCCGCTGCCCCCGCTCGGGCTTTACGAGCACGGGCTCAGCGACCCGCTCGGGCCGAAGCAGTAGAGATCAGGTTCGCTTCGGACTCAACATATTGGGCCGGTGGGCTGTTTTGACCCGACCGTTGACGGTCCAAATATTTTGGACCTTTATGCGCGCTGGGGGGACTTCGCATCCAGCATGGCCTTTGAGGTCGTTCCCAGGGCTTACCTACTTTAGCCAAGGCCCGGCAGGGCCGGTCCAAACCGTCTTCCGTAAGCCGGCGGCGTCAGACGGAGACCTCACGCACGCATGACCGTCCCTGCAGGAGCCGTTGCGAGCGGCACGAACCGCAGGCGGTCCGGATCACTGCCGACCAGGCGGATTCGCTGGGCTTCGGAGAACAGCGAGGGCGCGTCGTCATCGACGCTCTGGAGGATTTGCTGAAACATTTCCAGGATGAGTGTTCCCAACCGGTCATCCTCTTCCCAACGGACTACATGCATAGCGTTCTTGAGCATCCGCAGCACGGCCGCGGCCCGACGGCGGTGCCACGTCTCAATCGCCCTGCGGGGGATCGGTTGACCGGTGGCCAGGTGCCGTTGGATGGCCTTGAGGTAGGCCAACTCGGCTCTATCGAGAGCCATGCCCGCTGAGACCAAGCGCATGCCGCCCCAGGCGCGCCGCTCGTCGGCGATGGCCTCCAGAGTCCGCCGGCCGTGCTTTAAGGCGTTCTGGGCTGAACGTGCCTTGCCAAGTGGTGTCCGCGGGCCTGTGGAGTTGCGCCACGGTTTGTTCTGCTTGGCGGCGCTGCGGAGCTTGTGTAAGCCTTCTGGAGACAATCGGTAACGTCGCTTGGGGGATCTTGTCATGCTGGCCGATCCTAGTTCGTTTGACGTTTGCGACACTTCTCGGTTAGGTCTCTCCGCAGCCCGCGGATGCCCCCTCAGAACGACCCTGGGCCTGCTCCCATCGACGCAAAGCCTTCTCGGCCTGGGCATCCCTGTACCTCTTTCTCTCCTGTCGCCGTTGGCGCTTGGCCGGCCGAGCGGCCGGCGCCGGATGTGTGCGTCTGGTGGCGAACGTGGCTGCAATGGAGGCTCGAAGCTCTTGGGGATCCGGCGGCTGGCGATCCAGGAGCAGTAACAGATCGATCAGGTCCCTGGTGCGAGTATTCGAGCGATCGGTCCACGGATACGTGTAGGCATGGATCTTTTCTACGAACTGCTGGGCTTTGGGAATGGCAACGGCGGTGGTCAAACGCTGCGGACCGAAGACCACCAGATAGGCTGGAACTCGGGACTCTTAAGCGCATTTCAGCAACCCGCGAATTTCGCAGAAGCACCACAAAAAGTGCCCGGCGCCTGAGCAGCGCCGGGCACTTGTAATCTTCCTGCGGCTTGGGTGCGAAGCCCACCTCCGCAGCCCATCAGAATTTTGAGGGCCTACTCGCAGGGAACCGCGTAGGCCACGTCCAGATGAACGCCGTAGAAGTTGTTCTCCGGCACGGTGATGGTGTACGACGTGCTCCCGACCGCGGCCATGGCCTTGGAGTCGAATTTACCAGGAGCCGGGTTGCCGCTGGGGGCGTTTTCGTAGTCCTGGACCTTGATGTTGTCGTCCTCGGGGTCGCCGTAAAAGACGAACCCGTTGGCCAGTTCGATGGTGATGTCCACGAAGCCGCCGAACGGCGCCGAGAACGTGGCCGTGCCGGCCAACATGGTCCGGCCGGCGAAGACATCCACGGTCTTCTCCACGCCCGCGTAGGCCACGTACGTCGCCCAGTTGCCCCGGCTCACATAGCGCGCGCCGGCCGCCCAGGCGGTCTCTTCCTCGTAGCACATGTTGGGCTCGTCGAAGCAGAGAGTGACGTGGTCGATCCACTCGCAGTCAGGCGCGTAGAGGTCGGTGTCGCTATATGCGCCGGAGTAATAGAACACATTGGCAATGCCGCCTCCGACAACGATGACCGTAGACACCGGGTACTCCGACTCCCAGTCGAACGTCCTGCAATCGGGTCCGATCTCGAAGCCTGTGATGCTGATGGTGTTCCCGGCGTGGGTGTACACGCCGCTCGGGTCGCCCTCCGCCCACGTCGCCTCGATCCTGTAGGCGTACTCGGAGCCGCTGTCGACTTCGGCGCACTCGAAATCGCCTTCACCACAGTTCCATGGGTCAAAGATTATCGGCTCTACACTGGCGGCAGTCGTCAGCATCTTCCCCCGGCCCAGGAGCCCATCGAGCGCGTTTGAGCCCAGGATGCCTTCGCACCCATAGGCGGTTACGAGCATCGCGATTGCGCCGATCAGGACGGCGGCACGCAACAGACCATTACGTTTCATTTCTGCAACCTCCATTTCCTGCGGCACGTCCCGCGTCCGCGCCGTCACCTTCCGCTGCCAGCCGCGTCAAGACAGTACCAATCAAGTCTATCGGAACCTTCCTTGCCCAGCTACGCCGCCGGGCCGTGTTCTGCTATCACGAACTCGCTCAGAATCGCAGCGTAGCCTCGACACTGCGCCTCCTAGCGTCCGTCCACACAATAATGGAGCTGCCGGATTTCGGCCCTTGACCTTACGACGTGAGCTTCCCCTCCCACAGATTCAGGAGGGGTCTCTCCGCCCTAGCTCTTCCAACACTGTGCATCCAAGCAAAACTCGCGCCAAAAGCCTCCTGTCACAGAAGAAAAGGCCTGGCACCGCTGCAACTCATTGGACTCTCGATACTTACAATGGCGGAATGCCATTTGAGCCGAGAACTGAAGCATGTCTGAGTTGCGTCACGATGTTTAGTGGCGGCAACATATCAATCCAAGAATCCCGACAACGCTGTTCATTCGCGACGCTTAGCTGAGGTTGCCCGAAGACAGCGCTGGTCCGATAGTTGATCGGCAGGCTCTCAAGCCTCCACGAACCAACTCCGGCCGCCGTGGTCCTCTTATGCCGCGGCGTTGCCGGGCCTCGTCCGGCCGTGTCCCGCAGGTAGCTCACACAGGCCCCATAGGTTTCCCGGTCGCCCACGTCGATGTACAGCAACACCTTCTCGCCGTCCCATAAAATCGCGCAGGCAGTCAGGACCGGCCGGCCTACGGCGTCAGCTAGATCGGTTTCGCCAACGACGTATGTTTCGTGGAGCAGTTGCCGCAAGCCTTCATAAAGGGCGGTCGCGCTTTCCTGTGGCGGACGATGGCCGCCGTCTCACTTGGCCGGAATAGCCCGCGTTCGACCCGTTCAAAGTTGCCGGCCTTGACGTGGTCATCGAGGTGCCGCTTGCTGTATCCGGCGGCGGCTTGCTTGGCTGTAAAGTATCCGCCCTGCAAAAGCGCAAGGTCTGACAGCGCTCGGCGGGCATTCTAGGTACTTCTGTACGTCATGCATAAAGGTCCAAATATTTTGGACCTTTATGCGCGCTGGGAACTCCGCGTCCAGGCTAGCCCAAAGTTCTTCGCGGCCCTGCCTAGTTCAGCCAAGGCCCAGCAGGGCCGGTCAAAACTGTCTTCTGTAAGCCGGCGGTGTCAGACGCAAAACTCACGTACGCATGACCGTCCCAGCGGGAGCGGCTGCGAGCGGCACGAACCGCAGGTTATTCGGATCGGAGCCAACGAGCCGGATGCGTCGGGCTTCGGAAAACAGCGAGGGGGGCTTCTCATCGAGGCTCTGGAGGATTTGCTGAAACATCTCCAGGAAGAGTGCTCCCGTCCCGTCATCCTCTCCCCAACGAACCACGTGCATGGCGTTCTTGAGCATCCGCAGCATGGCCGCGGCCCGTCGGCGGCGCCACGTCTTAATCACCCTGCGGGGGATCGGCTGACCGGTCGCCAGATGCCGCTGGACAGCCTTGAGGTAGGCCAGTTCGGCTCCCTCGCAGGCGAGGCCCGCTGAGACCAAGCGCATGCCGCCCCAGGCGCGCCGCTCGTCGGTGATGGCCTCCAGAGTTCGCCGGCCGTGCTTCAAGGCGTTCTGGGCCGAGCGGGCCTTTCCGCGTGACGTTCGCGGGCCGGTAGCGTGCCGCCACGGTTTGCTCTGCTTAGCTGCGCTGCGGAGCTTCCGTAAACCTTCTGGAGACAACCGGTAACGTCGCTTGGCGGATCTTGTCACGCTGTCCGATCCTAGTTCGTTTGACGTTTGCGACACTTCTCGGTTAAGTCTCTCCGCAGCCTCCGGATGCCCCCTCAGAACGGCCCTGGGCCTGCTCCCACCGACGCACGGCCTTGTCGGTCCGGGCATCCCTGTACCTCTTTCTCTCCTGTCGCCGTTGGCGCTTGGCCGGCCGAGCGGCCAGGCGCCTGAGGCGGCGCGCGGTCTCCCACTCCACGATGCGGGTGATCTCGGGCTTCGGCACCTTTGCACGACGAAGGGCTGTCCCGATCATGCGGACATCCGCCCTGAGCCGCCGCAGTCGCTCGGGGTCGGCCTGGGCAGCCAGCGCTCTTAACTCGTCTATGTCGCGAGCCACGGGGCTCGTCGCTTCAGGGCCCAGCGACGCCGTGCCACTGGCGGTCAGCTCAGCCGATGAGCCAATCGCTCCCAAGACCGCCTGGACCATGGCCGCGATGCCCGCTCGGACGGGATCGGGCAGTTGGGACCAGGACTCAACGACCGCGGCCAGGTCGGGGTCATTGCAGCTCGAAAGCTCCGAGTTACATGCGACGCGCTCGCTTGACCGACGCCTTGGCGCGTACATCACTTTTCCACCTCGGGGTCAGTCGCCTCATCGGAGTCATCCGCGGTACGCTCCTGTTTTGCGTTGATCATCGCCACAATGTCTCGTTGTGTTTGGGTGGTCAGGGGCAACGGGCAGGCGCGGACCCACTCTTCAACGGTTGAGAATGCAGCGCATTCCGCAGCGCTGTCGATGTTGCTTGGTGACGCTGTTTCTGTTAAGTCGTGGTCGTCGCGCGACTTCTGTGCATTTGCTGCAGCAATGACTTCCGACTCATAATCGTCTGGTCGCTGGTTCGAATCCAGCCGGGCCCAGTGGGGTTTGTGGGGGGATCGTCAGGTAGCGGCAAAAACAAGGTGTTGAGCACTTGGCATCAGTCGTTCCAGACGCCTGTCTCGTGGGTCAATTTGCACAACTCGCGGAGTATCCGGTAGAATACGTCATCTTTGACCACGGGCGGCTTCGGGGGATCTGGCTATTGGTCCCGCGAGGCCCGGCCCAGAATGCCAGACGCGTGGTCCCCAGGCCAACCCGGGCGTTACGTGCTACTTACCGCCGTTCGCAGAGCAAATGACATGCGCTCCATAACCCTTGCCGACGCAACAGACCTTGCCTTTTGGGCCAACCGACGTCACGCGCAGGCTACCTTGCCTCAGCTTCTGCGTCGACTTGTCCATGCAACTGCCGAGCAGATTCAGCACGCTGAGTTTCGCGCCGGAGAGGGCGTCCAGCTCGCGGGCTGGGACGGCATTGTCGTCATCGAGCAGGGAAACGAGTTTGTGCCTGACGGCGTGTCCGCCTGGGAGTTGGGCACAGGCAAGAATATCAGGGGTAAGGCGGACGAGGACTTTGCGAAGCGAAGCAAAGACCCGCGCGGGGTCGATCCCGCACAAAGTACGTTCGTATTCGTCACCCCCCGGCGTTGGGCCAGAAAAGACGAGTGGGTTGAGGCCAGAAAGGGTGAGGACGTTTGGCGTGATGTGCGCGCCTATGACGCCGACAATCTTGAGCAATGGTTGGAGCTTGCGCCCGCCGTCCACATCTGGGTGTCAATCTTGCTCGGCAAGCACCCCGACGACGTCATGGACCTCGGGACGTACTGGGATGACTGGTCGGAGACGACCCGGCCGGCAACGCCGCCGGGGTTGGTCCTGAGTGGACGGAAAAATGTTGTCGAGAGCGTACACGGATGGCTCCGCGAGCCGTCGGGGCCGCTCGCACTGCAGGCCGAGTCGCGGGACGAGGCACTTGCGGTGTTCGCGGGCGCGCTACAGCAGCTGCCGAAAGACGAGGCAACCTCGCACCTCTCTCGTGCCGTCGTTGTGCGAAGCCTTGGCGCGTGGCAACGCCTTATCGCCTCAGACAAGGTCCTGATTCTTGTGCTGGACTTCGACGACCGCGACGCGGTGACTCGCGCCGTGCGTGCCGGGCACCAAGTAGTCATCCCGCGGGGCCGTGCCGATAGCGCGTCCGCCAGTACCCTCAAGATCGGACGACTCTCCCGGGAAGACGCCGAGAAGGCGCTGATTGCCGGCGGGATGGGTGAGGATCGGGCCCGTGAGCTTGCTACACTTGCCCGCAGGAGCCTGTCGTCTTTTCGCCGGAAGCTCGCGTTGAGCCCAGACGTGCGGCAGCCGCAGTGGGCCCAGCCCAGCGAAGGGCGTTACCTGCTGCCGGCCCTGCTCGCCGGCGCGTGGAGCGATGGGAAGGACGGCGACCGCGAAGCGCTCGCCGCACTGGCGCAGTTGTCGTATGAAGACTTCAGCGGAACTCTCGTGCGATGGGCGAACGAGACCGACCCGCCCGTGCGCCGGGTTGGCGCCGCGTGGTTCGTGGTCTCGAAGGAAGATGCCTGGTCGCTCCTCGCACGCTATCTGACGCAGGACGACCTTAAGAGGTTTGGCAAGGTCGTCCTCGAAGTCCTCGGCGCGCCTGACCCGCGTCTCGACTTGCCGGACGAGCAGCAGCCCATCGCTGGGCTGCTTGGGCATGTCCCGCGACATTCTGGGCTACTCTACAGGGGCCTCGCGGACGCCCTGGCCCTCATGGGGGCGCACCGCGACCTGCCGCAGCCACCATCTGGCGTCTCCCCCCACGTCTATGTAGAGCAAGCTATCCGGCAGCTCCTTTCGCGCGCGAACGCCGATTGGTGCTTGTGGGCGTCGCTCTCACCGGTGCTCCCGCTCCTTGCTGAGGCGGCGCCGGACGCGTTCCTTGACGCCATCGATGCCGGGCTCGTAGGCGACGAGCCTGTTCTGGCAAGGCTCTTCACGGACCAGGAGTTGGGGTTTTTCAACTCCTCGCCGCATACGGGCTTGCTCTGGGCACTTGAGACGGTCGCGTGGAGCTCCGAGCACCTCGGACGTGCTGCGCTCGCCCTCGCGAAACTCAGCAGGCTTGACCCCGGTGGCAAACTCGCCAACCGGCCGCACGATAGTCTCCGCAAGGTGTTCTGCCTATGGCATCCTCAGACGGCTGCGGCCCTGTTCGAGCGCCTTGGCGTCCTCGATATGTTACGCAAAGGCGAGCCCGACGTGGCGTGGGGGCTCCTCTGTCAACTGCTTCCCAAACGCTGGGACGTCGTGCATAACACGTCAACCCCGCGCTGGCGCGAGTGGGTACCGGATTCTTCGACGCGTGTCACACAAGGCGAACACGTCAAAGGCGTCCATGAGGTTACGTCACGGCTGCTCACGGCCGCCGGTGAGAGCGGGAATCGTTGGCGGGACCTCATTGTGGCTCTTCCAGAGCTTCCGGTCGAGTACCAAGAGGCCATGATCGAGCGGGTCGCTGAGGTGGACCTCGCGCGCCTTCATTCTTCAGACCGGGTTACGATCTGCGACGCGCTGCGCGAACTCATTTCACGACATAGATCCTTCCCCGACACAGCTTGGTCACTTCCGAAGGATCGCGTCGATCGCCTGCACAAGGCGTACCAACGGTTGGAACCGGACGACCCGGCCGACCGATATGGTTGGCTCTTTGGGGGTACGCCCGCGCTGCTGGACGGACGAGCCGGTGATTATCAGGCGCAGCAGCAGGCGATCGTCAGCGCACGGGTCGACGTTGTCCGTCTTGTCTACATACAGGGTGGGCTTGCGGCGCTTCTTGGTCTTGCTGGCAGCGTCGAGAAGCCTGGTGAGCTCGGCCTTGCACTGGGACGTAGTGAACTCGCGGTGGCCGAGGAAGACGATCTTCTTACACAGCATCTTGCCGAAGGCGACGCCGCTCGCGCGCACTTTGCTCGCGGGTTCGCCGCCGGACGCGTCTGGAAACAGGGACGAGAGTGGGCCGAGGGTAAGTTGTCCGATGTGGCTGTGGCGTGGTCCCCTTCCCAGCAGGCGCAACTGCTGGCGTGCCTGCCGGCAGACGGGCGCACTTGGGACCTCGCCGAAGCTGCGGGCCCGGAGCCCGAGCGTCAGTATTGGCAACTCGTCCCCCTGTTGTGGATCGAGGAAGCCGACGTCGAGCGTGCAGCACGAAAGCTGCTGGAGCATGGTCGACCATACACGGCTGTGGACCTACTCGCCTCCCATGCGGAGCGAAAAGAGGCGCTGCCAGCGAAGCTGGTCGCCGATGCGCTTGAGGGTGCGGCTAAGACGTCGCCGAAGGAGGATCCTCCAGCCGGTTCCTTTGTATATCAGGTGTGTCAGCTTCTCGACCTGCTAGCGGGGTCCAGCGATGTTGATGAGAACCGGCTTGCGGCGCTGGAATGGGCGTTTCTTTCACTTATTGCGCGACACGAGCGCCCGCCAAAGCTTCTCCATCGCGAACTCGCACGGGACCCGGATTTCTTCGCGCAGGTCGTCAAGCTGGTGTACGGCGCGGCAGGCGAAGAACCTCGCGAGCTAACTGACGAGGAACAGGCACGTGATGAGTGCGGCCGTGAACTGCTCCAATCCTGGCGTACCGTCCCGGGGAGAGACGAAGCCGGCGCCATCGACGCTGACGCGCTGGCAGATTGGGTGCGCCGGGCGCGTGAGGGCACATTGGCGAGCGGGCGTGGGGCCTCTGCCGACTACATCATCGGAGAGGTTCTAAGTGGGTCGCCTGAAGGTGACGATGGTGCCTGGCCACATCCGGCGGTGCGCGATGTGATCGAAGAGGTGGCGAGCGCTGACCTGGAGCAAGGGTTACAGATTGGCCTCTACAACAGCCGGGGTATTGTGATGAAGGACCCGTCGGGCGGGGGCGCGGAAGAGCGCCAACTGGCCGAGCGGTATGCCCGCTTCGCGGCCGCGATAGGCAATCGTTGGCCGCGTACAGCGGCGATGCTTCGCCGGATCGAGGCTACCTATCAGAAAGAGGCACGTAACGAGGACGAAGCAGCCGAGTTGCGAGAGGACCTCGGCTACTGATTCTGGTTGGGGTCGGGTGGCTCACGGCCACAGGGATACGAGAGTGGACGATCAAACGGGACAATGGATGGATCGGGTGCGCGGTGGAGGGCGACGGGTGCGTTGATATTGTCGGCTGCTCTCGCAAAGGGTGAGGCACCCGCCCACTGAAGGATCGGCGGCTTGGTCTTGCGAGGAGCGGCGAGTAGGACGGCGGGTAAAACCCGCCCTACGTCATCTGCAAGAAGCGGGGCACGTGTGTAAGACATGCCCGCGCCGCCCGCGGCGGGCTTGGGCATGGCACCCGGGGAATCGGCTCCCCCAGGTCTGACTACCTGGGCCACCCGGCAGCGAAGACACTGTTCAAGAACAGTGGCACACGGCGAGCAGGACGGCGGGTGAAACCCGCCCTACGCGTTCGGCAGGCAGTGGCACACGGTTGGGATTGACCCTGTCACCCGTCCACCGTTTACATTACGTTTCATGGCAATGACTGCACGTACCGGGTAGAATATGGCCCGTTGATTGGAGAGTTTCCGCGTCGCCTGAACATGGAGCAAATCGGTCGATGACGACGGCTGGGCGATTTGGCATCGCCCTGGCCAGCCTCGTCATTTTGGCCCTGGCAGCCAGGCTGTTGATCTTCGCCGAGTATGCAGCCAGGAACCCCAACTATCTGCTGCCGACCAATGACGGTCTGTATTACTGGGAACTGGCCGAGCATGGCTTTGACGCCGACAAGCCTTACCTGACGGCGCCTTTGTATCCGATGCTCCTCGGCCTGTTGCGCAGCATGGGTGGCGGGCTGCGTGCAGCCTACCTGATTCAGTTGGTGCTGCATGCAATAACCGGGATCGTGATCGGCTGGACCGCGTTTCGCCGCCGGGGGTTTGCCGTTGGGCTTGTGTCCGCGGGCCTGTTTTTCTGCCTTTTTGATCCAGCTTTCTACTGTTTCCGCATTTCGCCGGGCACGCTACAGGTGTTGCTGGTCTCCCTCGTATGGGTAGCGACTGTCGGCTCTGATGGGAGGCGGAGTCTGATCAGACTCACAGCCGGCGGTCTGGCGCTCGGGGTGCTCTGTGCGGCCTACGCGCCTGCGATCCTTCTGGTTCCGGGTTTGGGGTTCTGGTTACTGCTGGTTGGCGGATGGAAGCGTGCACTGCTGCTGGTCGTTCTTGCCATGGGAACGATGGCTCCTGTTACGCTGCGGAACTACAGGGCATGCGGCGAACTCATCGCAATTTCGGCCCACTCGGGTATCACGTTTCGACAGGGCAACGGCGACGGAGCCGAGGGTATCTATCTGGCTGTGCCAGGGGTGCGCCGGTCCAAGACCTTGATGGCCGAGGATGCAGCCGCGGTCTATCGAGAAGCGACCGGCAGGGAAGGATCGTGGCGGGAAGTGGACCGCTATTTCTGGCGAGAGAGCCTCGTCTGGTGGGCCGACAATCCTGCTGATGCTCTGCTGCTCGCAAGCAAAAAGGCCTATTGGTTCCTGACGGGCCGATACTACCATGACATCTATCATCCCGAGGCGGAGAAGAAAGCTGGATTGTCGACGTGGACAATCCTGACGCCCATGCCGATAGCGTGGATTACGTTTCCGGCTCTGCTGGTGTGGTGTCGAAAGCTGCGAACTGTACGAAAGAGCGCTCCTGAGATTCTGCTTGTCGCTGTTCCTTTCGTGACGGTGCTAGTCTTCTGGTATTCACCGAGGTATCGCTTGCCTGCAACCCCGGTACTTGTGGCCCTTGCCGCTGAGGCAGGTGCCTTGCTCTATGAGTGGCGGAAGCATCGGCTATGGGGCATCCTGGCTCTGCTGTCGGTGCTGGCGGGCATAGCTTTGCCTGGTGTGAATGCCTGGGTCGGGTTCGACGCTCCTGAACGAGATTTGGCAAGCGGCTTTTTCAACATGGCTGTGAGCCAGGATAAGCTCGGCGATGAGCAGGCTGCTCGGCAGCTCTGGCTGAAAGCGGTGGAGGCCGACCCCAACCATGTAAAGTCTCACTTATGTCTCGGTCTTGCGTTCACCCGATTGAGATCCCTGGATTGGGCGGAGTATCACTATCGACGTGCCGTGGAGATAGATCCGGATTCCGCTGAGAACCGCCATCTTCACGCTCTCGTCCTCAACGGGCAGAGCAAAGTCAGTGAGGCCATGGACGAATGGCGCAGGGCTCTGTCCTTGAATCCCCGGGTGGTTGATGCCAGATTGCATCTCAGTCGGGCCCTTGTTCGCAGGCAGCGCACTGACGAGGCCATCTCCGTAATACGTGACGGGGTAATGCTTGATCCCGGTGATAAGCGACTCCTGGACGCCCTTCGCTACCTCTCGTCACGCGATAAGTAGTACGTGGCGGGTTTGGCGACAGGGATACGAGAGTGGACGATCAAACGGGGCAATGGATGGATCGTCTGCGCGGTGGGGGGTGATCGCGGTGTTTGCCT
>DATKUK010000025.1:0-25100 GCA_035530655.1 Phycisphaerae bacterium | reverse complement strand
GAGCGGGCCAGAGTACGCAAAGCCCGATGCCATCCGGACTCGAACGGGCGTAGATGCGGCGGGTATATGGAGCGAAAGCCAAACGCCTTACCCTGGGAGGTCTGCCCATCTGCCGACGAGGCTAGCCGGCGTCGCGAGGCGCGGTGACGGATGGGCAGAAGTCAGCCGAGGCCATAATAGCCGCTGGACACGGCGGTGAAGGGCCGAACACGAGGAGTCGAACCGGAATCGTAACGTTCGATGCGTGAAGCAGGCGCAGGTAAGAGGGCTGAGAGGCCCGAGCGGGCCGGGAAGGCAGGCGACGGAATCGCCGAGGATACCGGTCATGCGCGTCAAGCACGCACGGCATGTGACGGACAAGCCGGGGCCGAGGCTCCGATGCTCATCGATCAGGTCGTGTCTCGTGAGAACCTGATCCGCGCGTACGAAAGAGTGGTACGCAACCAAGGGGCAGCGGGCGTGGACGGGATGACCGTCGACGACCTGATGCCGTATTGCCGGGAACACGGGTCCCGCATTCGGGAGGCACTGCTCACCGGGACGTATCAACCTGAGCCGGTCCGGAAGGTCGAGATACCGAAGCCGGGCGGTAAAGGGATGCGGACGTTGGGCATACCGACCGTGCTGGATCGCCTGATCCAGCAGGCCTTACTCCAAGTTCTCCAACCGATCTTCGACCCGACGTTCTCGGATGCGAGCTTCGGCTTTCGTCCGGGACGGAGCACGCACCAGGCGGTGCGGCGTGCCCGCGATCACATCGCGGCGGGTTATCGGTGGACGGTGGACATGGACCTGGAGAAGTTCTTCGACCGTGTGAACCACGACGTGCTGATGTCGCGTGTAGCTCGCCGGGTGAAGGACAAGAAGGTGTTGCTCTTGATTCGCCGCTTCTTGCAGGCGGGGATGATGGAAGGCGGGCTCGTGTCGCCCCGGGCCGAGGGGACGCCGCAAGGTGGACCGCTGTCGCCGCTGCTCAGTAACATCCTGCTCGATGAGTTGGATAAAGAACTGGAACGGCGAGGCCATCGGTTCGTGCGTTACGCGGATGACTGTGCGCCACGACGGCGCGGAAAGGAGGCCGTCATGTAGAGGCCGACTTGAAGCAGCCTTGCTGCGCAAGAGATGAGGGTGGGCCCCTCGGACTCGGGGTGCAGGCCCAGGGTCCAAACCACCGGATGCTGCTTTGGTCCAATGGCCGGGGTGGTGAGCGAGCCGGAAAAGGCGGGACAAACCCGTCAGGTGCGTGCTGGGAAGACGAACGTGAGTGAACCGCTGGCAACGTGTCGAAAGCGTAGGGACGTCATCGAAACCGGGCTCCAGTCGTTGGTCCGGGATCAAGCTCGGGGGATGCCTGCTGACTGCCCGAGTGATGACCGGCACCAAGGCGGCGTGAGCCCAGCGCAGGCTCTTGTGCGGAACATGGGAACCTCTCGCCTCGATGCTAAGGAAGAACTCCAAGCGGAAGACCCGTGAGGAGCCGAGTACCGATGCGAGGCGAAGGGACGGACGGGCCCGTAGTAGCGATGAAGCCCGGTAACGCGGGCGGAGCGAAGGGGTCCGACTCTCCGGCCGAAGACGCTGGCCAACCAGCGATGGGAGGAGCCGGTGCCTGAAGCGAAGCCTTACAACATTCCGAAGCAACTCGTTTGGGAAGCGTACCGACGGGTGAAGGCGAACCGCGGTGCCGCGGGGGTGGACGGCGAGTCGTTGACGGCATTCGAGAAGAACCTGAAGGACAACCTTTATAAGGTCTGGAACCGGATGTCGTCGGGCTCGTACTTCCCGCCGCCCGTGCGGCTCGTCGAGATACCGAAGGACAACGGCGGCATGCGTCCGCTGGGCATCCCCACCGTGGCCGACAGGGTGGCGCAGACGGTCGTGAAGATGGTTCTGGAGCCTCTGGTGGAGCCGGTGTTCCACGAGGACTCCTATGGCTATCGACCCGGCAGGTCGGCGCTCGATGCGGTGGGGACTACGCGGAAACGATGCTGGGAGACTGACTGGGTCATCGACCTGGATATCAGAGCCTTCTTTGATTCCATTCCGCATGACCTGGTCGAGCGTGCCGTGGCACACCACGCGGATCTGCCGTGGGTCCGGCTGTACATTGCGCGGTGGCTTCGTGCTCCCGTGCAGTGGCCAGACGGTGCCCTGGGGGAGCGGACGAAGGGCACGCCGCAAGGCGGGGTCATCAGTCCGCTGTTGGCCAACCTCTTCCTGCACTATGCGTTTGATCTCTGGATGCGCCGGACCTTCCCGCGTGTCCGGTTTGAGCGCTATGCGGACGATACCATCGTCCACTGTAGGAGTGAGCGACAGGCCCGCGCGGTGCTGGCAGCCATACGGGGTCGGTTCGAGCAGTGCGGATTGGAGCTTCATCCCACGAAGACCAGAATCGTGTACTGTAAGGACGACGACCGGCCCGGGATGTTCGAACACATCAGGTTCGACTTCCTCGGGTACACCTTCCAACCTCGGCGTGCGAAGAATCGCTGGGGGAAGCACTTCGTGAGTTTCCTGCCGGCGATCAGCACCCGAGCCGCCAAGGCGATCCGCCAGGCCATCCGCCAGTGGCAGATGGCGTCCACCAGGAACAACCAGCGCCTGGAGGATTTGGCGCGACTCACCAACCCGGTGGTGCGTGGCTGGATGAACTATTACGGTCGGTTTTACCGGTCGAAGTGTGTTCAAGTCCTTCGCCATCTCAACGTAGCCCTCGCTGCCTGGGCGCAACGGAAGTACAAACGGTTTCGACGACGAGAGCGTGCGTCGATGCATTGGCTGGGACGCATCGCGCGACGGGACCCCAAGCTGTTTGTCCTGTGGGAACTCGGCGTGAGACCGGAGGCTGGAGGGTAAGAGCCGGATGAGGCGAGAGTTTCACGTCCGGTTCTGTGAGGGCGGAGGGGTGAGATTCCCCTCCGCTACTCGACGTAACATCTACGTACGGTCAAAGCGTGCGGGCGAACGGGTGCTCGACTCGGTGGAACGGTTCGTGACGAAGCGACTGCGTCTTCGCGTGAACCGTGACAAGAGCGCGGTGGACCGGCCCTGGAACCGCAAGTTCCTGGGGTACACCGTGACCATTCACCGGCAGCCGAAGCTGAAGGTCGCACCGCAGTCGGTGAAACGACTGAAGACCAAGCTTCGGCCGATGCTTCGGCGCGGACGAGGGCGAAACCTGGGCCGCGTCGTGCAATCACTCACCCGCGTTCTGCGGGGTTGGGTGGCGTACTACAAGCTCGCGGAGGTCAAAGCGAGCTTCGAGCAACTGGACCAGTGGCTGCGTCGGAAGCTGCGCTGCATTCTGTGGCGGCAGTGGAAGCGACACCGGACCCAGTTCAAGGAGCTGTGCCGTCGGGGCCTGGATCATGAGCGGGCCCGGCGGTCGGCGTGGAATGGGCGTGGTCCCTGGTTCAATGCCGGGGCCAGCCATATGAACCGCGCCGTGCCGACCTCTGAGTTGCGCGGACTGGGCCTCATCAGCCTGATGGAAGAGCATCGACGACTTGCGTGTTCCTCGTGAACCGCCGTATACGGAACCGTACGTACGGTGGTGTGGGAGCCGGGTCAGGGCAACCGACCCGGCTACCCGATTGGTACATGGAGCTGCCTTGCCGGTGTGAGGCTGCGTGGCGGCGGGGCCCGCTATTTCTAAGCGCGCCGTCCGGCCCTGTCCATGCGCGCGGCACGCACCACGGAAACTGCCGGCCTACCGCTGCATCGCGACGGCCGTGGGCGTGCTTGGGGTCTGGTAGAGGTCGGTCGCCAGGCGGTCGGAGGTGTTCTTCAGCGGGCCGATCAGAACCGTGCCGGTCAGCAGGATGACCACGGCGCAGGTGGCCATGATGGCCTTGCCCGATAGCGGCGTGTAGACCGGCGCCTGCCCGTCGTCGGTCAGGAACATGGCCTTGACGATCCGCAGGTAGAAGAACAGGCTCAGCAGCGTGTTGAACACCGCCACCAGCACCAGCCACACCAGCCCGCTCTCATACAGCGCCACCAGCAGCCACCACTTGACCACGAACCCGCCCATCGGCGGCGCGCCCACCAGCGAGAACAGACAGATCGCCATGCACACCGCCACCAGCGGCGCCCGCCGGCCGAGTCCGCTGTAGGCGTCGATCGTCTCTTTGCCCGTCGCCCAGTAGATCAGCGCGACGGCTGCAAACGCCCCGAGGTTCATGAACAGATACACCGTCAGGTAGGCGATCACCGCGCCGATGCCCGCGTTGGTCCGGCTGGTCATGATGGCGGCGGCCATCAGCATGTACCCGGCGTGGGCGATCGACGAATAGGCGAGCAGCCGCTTGACGTTGTTTTGCCAGAAGGCGGCCAGGTTGCCCACCGTGCAGGTGACGCTGGCCGTCACGCCGACCAGCAGGCTCGCGCCGAAGAACAGATCGGTCGCTCGCACGGCTGATAGCATCTCGACAGCCGGCTGCACCGTGGCGAACACCAGCCGAAGCAGCAGCACCAGGCCGGCGGCCTTGCTGGCTACGCTCAGCCACGTGGTGACCTCGATCTGAGCCCCCTCGAATGCATCGGGGCACCAGAAGTGGAACGGCACGGCCGAGATCTTGAACGCCACGCCCACAAACACCGACAGCATGGCAATCGCCAGCACCAGCGGCTGACCGATGCCCGCCTGTGTGGTGGCTGCGATCTGCGCAGCAATCGCCGGCACGTGCAGCGTGTGGTAGTAGCCGTACAGCAGCGACACGCCGTAGAGCATCACGGCTGAGCAGACGGCCCCGAAGATCGAGTACTTCAGCGCCGCCTCGGCCCCCACGCGCATCCGCTTGCGGAACGCCACCAGCGCGTAGCTGGGCAGGCTGGCCATTTCGGTGGCGATTACCACCATCAGCAGATTCAGCGTGCTGGCCATCAGGCACATGCCGATGGCGCTGCCCAGCAGCAGCGTGAAGAACTCCGGCGCGGTGGCGCCGTGTCGGCTGGGCCCGGTCATCCACAGGTAGATCGTGCCGGCCAGGAAAACGGCCACGAAAAGCTCAAAGAACAGGCTCAGCCGGTCGACCAGCAGCATGTTCTTCAGGAGCGACACGCCCTCGTCGCTCTGTCCGATCAGCCGCCACGCGGCTACAGCCGCCAACACCGACGCCAGCCAGGCCACACCGCCGATCGTTCGCCCGGCGATGCGCCCGGCCAATGGCAAGAGCAGACACACCAGCACCCCGCCCAGCAGGATCAGCACCGGCAGAAACGGCGAAAGCTCGGTTAGCGGCGGGATCCAGAACTGTGATGCGGTGGTGCTCATAGTGCGTCTCGTCGTGCTCTCTGCTATGGCGGCGCGTCTACCCGAAGATCGCCAGGATGTTGCGCAGCGTTCCGTCCATCAGGTCAAAGGTGTATTGGGGCAGCACGCCCAGGAATATCGCGAGAACCGCCATCGGCACCAGGACGAACACCTCGCGCCCGGTTGTGTCGGCAAAGCCGGCGTATTCGTCCCGCTGACCGCCCAGGTAGACTCGCTGGATCATCCAGAGGATGTAGCCGGCCGTCAGGATCGCACCCATCGCCGCGATGACCGCGAACGGCTTGGCGTACGCCCCGAGCACCGACGACTGATACGTGCCCAACAGCACGTATACCTCGCCGATGAACCCGCACAGGCCGGGCAGACCCAGCGAGGCGAAGAACCCCAGCGTCGCCAGCGAGCCGTAGCTGGGCATCGTCAGCCACAGGCCGCCGAAGCGGTTGATGTCGCGGTGGTGCGCGCGGTCGTAAATCACGCCGACCAAAAAGAAGCACATGGGGCTGGAAATACCGTGCGCCAGCACCTGGAACATCGCGCCGTTGAAGCCAGCCTCGGTCATGGCCGCCAGGCCCAGCAGGACGTAGCCCATGTGGCTGATCGAGCTGTAGGCGACCAGCTTCTTGAAGTCGGTCTGGGCCATGGCGCACAGCGCGCCGTAAATGATGTTGATCAGCCCGAGCACGGCCAGGCCCACGGCGCAGTAGGTGGCGTACTCCGGCAGGATCGGCACGCTGATACGGAACAGCCCATACGCGCCCATCTTCAGCAGGACGCCCGCCAGGATCATGCTGATGGGCGTGGGGGCCTCCACGTGCGCGTCGGGCAACCACGTGTGGAACGGAAAGACGGGCACTTTAATGGCGAAGGCGACGTAGAGTAAGATGAACATCACCAGGCCGAACTTGGCGCCCAGGAACAGAGCCGTCGGATCGTTGAAGGCCTGCTGGATCTGCTCGCTGGTGGCCATCGCGATCAGATCGAACGTGCCCGCGCCGCCCAGCGCGTCGGCGCTCTTGAAGTAGAACGCCAGCATGACCACCAGCATCAGGATCGAGCCGAGCAGCGTGTAGAGGAAGAACTTGATGGCTGCGTAAGGCCCGCCGCGAATCACGCCCGCCTCGCGGCGCGACGGCGCGCCCCACACGCCGATCAGGAAGTACATGGGAAGCAGCATCACTTCCCAGAAGATGTAGAACAGGAAGAAGTCCAGCGCCAGAAACACCCCCAGCATGCCCGTTTCGAGCAGCAGGAACAGCGCGTGGTAGGCCTTGGGCGCCTTCTCGATGTTCCAGCTTGCCACGGCCGCCAGCATGGCGATCAGCGTGGTGAGGATCACCAGGGGGAAGTTCAGCCCGTCGGCGCCGAGGAAGTATTCGATCTTGAAGTTGCCTGCCGTGATCCAGGGCGCCCGTTCCACGAAGTGCAGCGCGCCGTAGCGGGCGCCGAACACGGCGCTCTCGTCCGGACCGACAAACCCCTGGAACATCAGCAGCGACACAAAGAACGTCGCCACCGTGGTGGCTACCGACACGTACCGCACCGATCGGGGGTTCGGCGTCAGCAGCACCAGGATCATGCCGATCATCGGCAGGAAAACGATCCAGCTAAGCAGATGCCCTTCCACCGCAATAGTCTCCTGCGCTTTGGCGTCGTCGCTAGGCGCGGCCGAACGCGAAGATAATCACCAACACCGCCAGGGCCGCGCCGCCCGCGGCATACATCACGTAGTTTCTCACCTTGCCGGTGTGGAACTGGCGGATATCCGAGGCTACACGCAGCGTGCCCTGGGCCAGCGCGTTGACCGCGCCGTCCACCCCCCACAAATCCAGCACCCAACCGCTGAACCACGCGACCAGGGCCGTCACCTTCGCCGACAGGTTGACGATCAGGTCGATCACGAACAAGTCAAACAGCCGGCTCAGACCGGCCAGCGCCAACCCCCCGCCGACCACCACAAAGCCGTAGACTTCGTCGAAGTAGAACTTGCGAACTGCCAGCGTGTGCAGCGGCCGGAGCATCGTCGCCAGACGCTCGCCCACCGCCAGGCCGCGATAGTAGATGGCGATGGCGACCGCAAAACCGACCACAAACGCAAAGCCCACGATCGGCACCAGCGCCGCATGCGCCGCGTGCATGCCCGGACCGTGCTCGCCGTCGATGGCCGCCACCAGCAAGCCCGTCGGCGCGGCGGCTGCCACCATCGGGCGGAACCACAGGTAGCTCGATACCACCACGCCCACCGCCAGCACGGCCAGCGGCACGTACATCAGCGGCGACTCGTGCGCGTGGTCGTACACGTGCTGGTTGCGCGGCTTGCCCATGAACGTCAGCCACCAGCACCGCATCATGTAGAACGGCGTGACGTAGGCGATCGCGATGGGCACCCAGAACAACCACCGCGGATATTTCTGCGCCAGGTTTGCCACCCACGCCGTATCGGTCTCGGCTGTCACAGCTCCGTCCGCCGAGCCCATCATCGCGGTCTGGCCGTGCTGCTGGTGATCGGCCGACTCGTTGGACGGCTGATCCCCGTGCGCGGGTGCACCATGCCCGGTCGCTTCGCGCACGTCGACCTCGTGCGTGCGGAAGTACGCCACCGCCAGGATCTCGTCCTTGCTGAAGAACCCACCGAGCCCGATCTTCGTCGCGCCGACGTACACACCCGGTATGCCCACCCCGGCAATGGCCAGGACGGCTACAAAGAACGTCCAGCACGTGACGGGCATCTTCTTGCGCAGCCCGCCCATGTTGCGGATGTCCTGTTCGTGATGGCAGCCCTCGATCACCTGGCCGCTGCCCAAAAACAGCAGGGCCTTGAAGAACGCGTGCGTGAGCAGATGAAACAGCGCGCCGATCCACGCCCCTACGCCCATCCCGAAGATCATGTAGCCAAGTTGTGAAATGGTCGAGTAGGCCAGCACACGTTTGATGTCGGTCTGCACCACCGCGATGACCGCCGCCAGCGCCAGGGTGATGCAGCCGATCACCGCGACCACCATCTGCGCCTGTGGCGTGAGCAGCAGGAAGATCCGCGCCACCAGGTACACGCCGGCGGCCACCATCGTCGCGGCGTGAATCAAGGCCGACACCGGGGTCGGGCCTTCCATCGCGTCGGGCAACCACACGTGCAGCGGGAACTGGGCGCTCTTGCCCACCGCCCCGCAGAACAGGCAGATGCCCATCCACGTGGCCACCGTCACGCCCAAGGGCCCGGTCTCGAGCAGGCTATAGGCGCGATGGCCCTGGGGCAGCGTGCCGTTGAACGCCCCGGCGAACACCTCAGCCGCGCCGTCGATCGTCAGCACGCCGAGGTACGTAAAGACCATCATCAGCCCGATCATGAAGCCGAAGTCGCCGAACCGGTTGACCACAAACGCCTTGATGGCCGCGTTGCTGGCGCTGCGCTTGTGGAAGTAGAACCCAATCAGGAAGTAGCTGCATACCCCCACCAGCTCCCAGAAGATGAAGATCGCCAGCAGGTTGTTGGCCGCCACCAGCCCCAGCATCGAGAAGACGAACAGGCACAGGAACGTGAAGAACTGGTGGAACTTACTGACCCCGTCGATCTGGTCGCTATCGTGCGCCATGTAGCCCAGGCTGAATACGAAAATGCAGAACGAGACGAAGCTGACCATGAAGAACATGATCACGCCGAGGCCGTCGAGCTTTACCCCGATCTGCACCGGCACGTTGCCCAGGTGGGCCCACAGGTAGGAGTTCTCCAGCGCCGCGGCGCTCAGCTCGTGTTGCTGCGCGGCCGTCAGGCTATACCAGTTGAAGAGCATAGCAGCGGCCAGCACGGTCGTTATCCCCAGCGCCGCGCACGCCACGTAGCCCGACCACGGCTTGCCCAGTCGGCTGCCGACAAACGCCAGCACCACGAACGCCGCCAGCGGGATCGCCACCCCTGCCACCATGAGTTGTTCGAATGGGAAAGTCATCGCGCCTATCGGTCCCGTTTCGCCTGCGTGTCGGCGTTTATCCCTTGAGCCGGTCGCCCTGATCGACGTCGACCGTGATCAGGTTGTTGTAGAAGTTCACCAGTATGGCAATCGCCACAGCCGCCTCGGCCGCAGCCAGCACAATCACGAAGATCGCCGCCAATTGCCCGTCCAAAGCGCCCGGCGCCGTGTAGTGGTTGAACGCCACCAGGTTGATGTTCGCCGCGTTCAGCAGCAGCTCCACCCCGATCAACACGCCGATCGCGTTGCGCTTGACCATCATGGTCAGCACGCCCAGGCAGAACACCACCGCCCCCAGCGCCAGGTAGTGTTGCAGCGTCACGGTGAACATCCGCGTATCACCTCATACGTTGCGCCGCGACCGGCGGCGATCGCGACGGACCGGCCTTGCCAGAAACGCCGCGCCGATCATCACCACCAGAAGCAGAATCGAAGCCGCCTCGAACGGCACCAGATAGTCACCCAAAAACTGTTGGCCGATGGCCGCCACCGTGGCGTCGGGCACAGCGCCCACCTCGCCGGGCCAGGCCGTTCGCAGCACGACGTGCAGCAGCGTCGCCAACAGCACCGCGCAGATCACCGCACCGGCGGCCATCTCGAACCACCGCGGCTCGAAGCTCACCTTCGGCGACCGCGCCGTCAGCATCACGCCGAAGACAATCAGCACCAGCGTTCCGCCCGCGTACACGATCAACTGCACCGCGCCCAAAAAGTAGCCGCCCAGCAGGAAGTACAGCCCGGCCATAGCCACCAATGTCGCCAGCAGACACATCGCCGTGCGGATGATCTCCTTCGAGATCACCACGCCCACCGCGCCGGCCAGGGCGCCGATGGCCAGCACCCAGAAGCACAGCGACTCGGCCACGCCCGCACCGCCCTGTGCCGAAGCAAGCAACGTCATCGTCCAGCCTGTCGACTCGGTCACGTTACGCTCCCGGCAGGGCCTGCACCGTCAGCCGACCCACCAACCGACGACGATTCCACCAGCCGTAACCCGCAATCACCAAAAAGCCACCCAGCAGCACCGCACCCACCAAGCCCATCAGGTAGCCGATCACTCGGGCAAGCCCTTCAAAGGCCGGATACGCGGCGCTGTTGAACAATTCCCAAACCGCATTGCCTAGCAGCAGCAGCATGGTCAACGGCAGCAACACCTGCACGCACGCGTACAATACCTGATCGATTCGAAGACGCGGCAGCGTCCATCGCAGCCACATGTGCGTGAAGATGAACCACGTGCATTTGTAGAAGAACCACAGCGGCCCGCTGAAGATCACACCGCGCGCCGCGTCGGCCAGCCAGCCCTTCCCCAGCGCCATGCCCCACTCGGCCGGCAAGGGCGAGTGCCACGCGCCCAGAAACACGATCGTCGTGATCCCGCTGACCACGAACATGGCGGCGTACTCGCCGAAGAAGAACACCGCCCAGCGGAAGCCGCTGTACTCGGTGTGGAACCCGCCGACCAGTTCGCTCTCGGCCTCGGGCAGATCGAACGGCGCACGCTTGCACGAAGCCAGCGAGCCGATGAAGTACACGAACAGCGCTACGAACGTGAACGGGTTGCGAAACGCCAGCCAGGTGAACCAGCCTCCCGACTGCATGTCGCCGATTGCCGTCAATCGCAGCGTACCGGCGCACATGATGGGCACGAGCAGCGCCATACCCATCGGGATCTCGTAGCTGATGACCTGGCAGCCCTGACGCATCGCGCCCAGCAGCGTCCACTTGCTCGCCGACGCCCAGCCGGCCACCAATATACCGATGATCTCCAGGCCCAAAAGGCTCAGCAAAAACAGCAGACCCGGGTCCATGTCGCGGAACACCCAGCTCGAGCCGAACGGCAGGGCCATGAACGCGCACACCGGCGGTACGAACGCCAGGTACGGCGCCAATCGAAACAGCAGGTGATCCGAGTCGTCGGGGACGGTGTCTTCCTTGGTGATGCACTTGATCCCGTCGGCCAGCGACTGCGACCACCCGTGCCATCCCCCGGTGCGCATCGGGCCCAGCCGCGACTGGATCCGACCCGCCACCTTGCGCTCCCACCAGATGCAGTACATGGCCAGCACGGTTACCAGCCCGAGCACCGCCACCGCGATGATCACGTCGCGCACGACGAACGGCCAGCCCGCCTTGTGCAGAAGCGGCATCACCAGCGCCGCAAAAAGCCAGATGGCCACGATCGCCACGATCACCGTGCCGAAGAACACCACCGGCGCGAAACGCTTCAACAGCGGCCCGCCGATACGGTAAACCGCCGCTGCGCACGACACGATCCGCCCGCGCAGACCCGTGTACTGCTTGCGACGATCAGTCCAGGGTACCCAGATGCTGCTCACCGTCCGGCATCTCCATCTTTGCAGCCGTGCGATGTATCCATCAGCTGCACCACCACGGCGCCTCGCTGATTTCGGCCAGCATCGCGACCAACGCGAACCCGACCGAACAGCCCAGCTCCCGAAGCATGAGCCGTCGGGATACGGGGCCCGGCCGGTCACGCAGCGCCGCCGCGAGCCGGCCCAGTTGGGGCCATACCGCTCGCGTCCGCCGCTGAAACTCCTCGCTCTGCCTGGGGAACTGCTTGCTCAGCCGGCGGTCCTCCATGGCCGCAGCCAAGCCATACAGCCCGAATACCACGGCAGCGGGGACAAGCGCCCATAGCCGTTGGGCGATCAACAGGATTCCCAACAGCGCTAACGCGCTGCCCAGGTAAAGCGGATGACGCACGATTCCATACGGACCTGTGGTCACGAGTTGGCGATTCTTTCGCCCGCCGATAAAGGCGGTGGCCCAGAGTCTCAAGGCCAGCCCGGCGCCCACGATCACCCAACCGACGACGTCGACCACCGCGTGGCTCCACGTTCCCTCCCTCAGCCCGGGACGTGTCGCGACCGACACCACGGCGGCGCACACGGTCAGGGCCGCCATCGTCAGACGACGGTTGTCGTGCAACCACCATTCCAATGCGAGTCTGTTCATCAGATTACCGATCCACCTCGCCCATGACCACGTCGATGCTGCCCAGAATCGCCGGAATGTCCGCGATCAGGATCCCCCGGCAAATCTCGTGCATGATGCTCAGGTTGCAGAAGCTCGGGCCCTTCGCCTTGACGCGGTAGGGAATCGGCGAGCCGTCGGTCTGGACGTAGAAGCCCAACTGCCCGCGCGGGTTCTCCGTCTCCATATAGATTTCGCCCGGCGGAAGCTTCAGCGTTCGAGGCACCTTGGCCATCACCTCGCCGTCGGGCAATTGATCGAGCAGCTGCCGCAGAATGCGGACCGATTGACGCATCTCCAACATGCGAATGATGTACCGGTCCCAACTGTCGCCCACCGTGCCCATCTGCCCCTCGCCCACCGGCACGTCAAACTCCACCCGGTCGTAGAAGCAGTAGGGCGAAACTCTGCGCAGGTCCCACCTGGGCCCGCACGCCCGCATGATCGGGCCAGACAGCCCCCAGGCGATCGCCTGCTCGGCCGTCACCGGCGCGATGTTGGCAGTCCGCCGCACGAAAATGTGGTTGTTGCTCAGCAGCCCGTCGTACTCGGGCAGCTTCGGGTCGAAATAGTCCAGAAACTCCCGCAGTCGCTCTACGAAGTTGTCGGGCAAGTCGTGCGTCACCCCCCCCACCGTGATGTAGCTGTACGTCAGCCGAGCGCCGCACGTCGACTCGAACAGGTCCATGATGTGCTCGCGCTCGCGGAAGCTATATAGGAACGCCGTCCACGCACCCAGGTCCATCCCGAAGCATCCGAAGGTCACCAGATGCGAGGCGATGCGGTTCAGTTCGGCCATGATCATGCGGATGTACGTCGCCCGCTCGGGCACCTCGATGCCCGCCAGCGCCTCGATCGCCAGCGCATACGTCAGGTTGTTGTTCATCGCCGACAGGTAGTCCAGCCGGTCAGTGTAGGGCACGTACTGCTTGGGTGTGAGGTTCTCGCCGATCTTCTCGGCGCAGCGGTGCAGGTAGCCGATGTGCGGCGTGACCTCCAGGACCAACTCGCCGTCGGTCCGCAGCAGAAGACGCAACACGCCGTGGGTCGAGGGGTGCTGCGGACCCATGTTGATCAGCAGCTCCTCGGTCACCATGTCGGCCGACGACTCGGCGTCGACGTCGATCAGCACATCGGGTTGTCCTTGCAGCTCGATCTCGCTCACGGCTTTCAGCTCACCGGCGCAACGGTTGCGTGCTCACTTCTTCTTGTCCAAAGGCCGATCGTCACCCGCCCAGCCCGGAATCCCTTGATACTCTTCGGGGAACTGGTAGTCCTTTCGCAGCGGATGGCCCACCCAGTCGTCCGGGCAGAGGATCCGCCGCGGGTGCGTCCCGTCGTGGTCGGTTACCGTGTCGGGGTTGCCATCGAACACGATGCCCAGCAGGTCGTAGGCCTCACGCTCGTGCCACTCGGCCGCCGGCCAGACGTCGGCCACCGACGTGACATGAGGGTTGTCCCTTGGCATCCTGACCTTCACGGCGAAACTGTGTCGCTCGCCCCACAGCCCGCCCGGCTCGGCCGACGGCTGTGTGGCGTGCAGGTCGTATACCGCCTCGAGTTGGCCGTCCTGCATGCGGTCCACGCCGCTGATGGCACGCAGCCAATCGAACTTCATACGCTCGTCGTCGCGCAGGAACATCGCCACCTCGTGCCAACGATCGGCCGGCACCACCACGTGAGGATGCAGACCGTCGACGCGGGCCTCAATAATGGCCTGGTCGAACTTGTCTTGCAGCATCTTGGCGATTTGCTCCGGCGTCATGGTCTTATTCCTCTATGCGGCCGACTCGGCTTGCGACGGCGACGCCTTGGCAATGGTGTTGTGCGCGATCTTGTCCCGCAGACGCAGCAGCCCCTCCAGCAGCGACTCGGGTCGCGGCGGGCAACCGGGGACATATACGTCCACCGGCAGGATCAGATCGATGCCCTTCACCACGTGATAGCCGTATTTGTAGTAAGGGCCCCCGCCGATGGTGCACGCGCCCATCGCGATCACCCATTTCGGCTCGGGCATCTGGTTGAACAGCCGCACCAGGCGCGAGGCCATCTTGTACGTCACCGTGCCGGCTACGATCATCAGGTCGCTCTGCCGTGGCGACGGCCGATACGCGCCGGCGCCGAAGCGGTCGATGTCCCATCGGTCTGCGCCGGTGGCCATCATCTCGATCGCGCAGCAGGCCAGTCCAAACGTCACCGGCCACAGGCTGCACTGGCGCGCCCAGTTCAGCGCCCAGTCCACCGACGTGATCATCAGCCCTTCTTCAAAGCGATTCACCATGAAGCTCATTGGCCGGCCTCGCTTCCCGCTGCCGGGCGCGCCTCACCCCGGATGGCCTGCTCGGCCCGGTCGGTAGCGGACAGCCCCTGCCCGCCCAATGCCCGGACCCAGTCGAGATACCCGTACTTCCACAGATATAGGAACCCCACCACCACCACTCCGAAGAAAAACAGCATGTCATACAACGCCCCGGTCTTCACACGCTGCATGAACTCGACGGTCGCCTGCTCGAAGCCGCCGCCGCCGAACACCACCGCCCATGGATAGAACAGAGCGATCTCGACATCGAATACGATGAACACCAGCGCGACGACGTAGAAACGGAGGTCAAACTGCACCTGGCCCGGGCCGATCGCCTGCTCGCCGCATTCGTAAATGGCGCCCTTGTCCGGGTTGTACACCTTCGGGCGGAACAGCCAGCCCAGAATCAGGATGGCCAGCACCATCCCCCCGCCCGCGGCGCAGAACAACAGCACGCCGAACGTCACGTTCACGTGATCGACACCGGGTGCCAGCGCCAGAACGTCGCTTGTCACTTGGCTGGTCCTCGCCATTACGCGGCCCGCCAACGGCCGCTCGACAAAACCCTCTCGCCCTACGGACCGGCGGCCGCCGCCTGGTCCGCGCCCTTACCGGGCGTGGGCTGCTCCTGAAGCGCCATGAGCATCAGCTCGCGCGCCTCGCGCCCGCGCGCAAGCCACCGCTCGCGCATCGCGACCGCCCACTCGGGCGGGCGGGCCGTCGTCATCCAGTACGGCATTGGTGTGCGCAAGCCCTGCTTGGCCAGCTCGGTGAACTCCACCGTCGTCGTCGGCCGGTCGTAGCAGGTCATATCGTGAACGTCGCCCATGTGCAGGCATTGCGTGGGGCAAGGCTCCATGCACAAACCACAAAACAGGCACTTCGAGTAATCAATAGCGTACCGTAGGATCGCTCCGCCGGTTACCGTGCCGGTCTTCTTGTCCAGCCGGCGAGTAGCCGATTTCTCGACGTGGATGCAATCGACCGGGCACGCCCGGGCGCACATCTCACAGGCAATGCACCGCTCGATCTGAAAGTGGTGGAACCCTCGAAATCGCGGCTGCGAGGTCGGCGCGACATCCGGGTACTGGACGGTGACAGTCTTGGCGAAGCAGTACGTCAACGTGATCCGCAGACCGATCAGGATCGTGCGGACTGTCTGGTAGATGTTGCGGAAATACTCACGCATCCTGCGCTGTCACTGTCCCTCGGCGAGAGCGTCGTAGGTCATACCGGCACCGCGCCGAGACCGCAATCCTACCGCAAGCAGCGTGCCAGCAACCGCACGGGTCTGCCGGCAAGTGGCGGTTGTTATAACCGAAAACGGCGCAAGAAGTAACGAGAATCTGTCAAACGCCTGTACGTTGCATGCCTCGGCAAAGCTGCGAGTTTTTCCCCGCACGTGTGGCAAATCCGCAGCAGTCAGGCCACCGTGGACGCCGTCGCTAACGGGGATCGTCCTGCGAGGCGGCTCGTGGTTCCACGCCGGCGGGCTCGCCCCGGCGGACCTCCACCACGACCGTCCGCGCCACAATGTCGCCCAGGCGCTGGCGATTCCGCGTCAAACCTACCAGTAAAACCAACGGCAGCAGGGGCGGATCGATCTCTAACTCCAGGACACGGAAGAGGTTACGCAATATAGCCTGCCCGAGCGAGATCCGATCGCCCTGCTCGGTGACCACCCGGCAGCCGAGCAGGCGCTTGCCAGGCGAGCTGCCCATCAGGGCCTCGCCGAGCGCGCAGTAGGCCCCGTGCACACAGCGAAACCCTGCCCACGCCGTCCAGAAGGCGTGCAGCAACGCGGCGTGTGTGGCCGGATCGACCTGCTCGGGTGGACCGGTTGCAATCACCTTGACCGCCAGCGCATGCCACAGGGGGGTGGTGACCGCGGCGGCTGGAAGGGCGTCGATCACGAACGCCAACCCTCTGCGCCACAGGGCGGCACATGTCAGCTCGGGGGGTAACGCCGCTGGCCGTAACAGCGCCGACTGCCGCCGCCAGAACAGCACAAGCATGATGGCCGCCATCAACGCCGCCACCAGCCATGGCGGTGTGGGACTGACCGGCGAGGGCGGCATTTCGACCGATTGTGCAGCCGTTACGTCGGTCAGCGCCACCGAGTCATCGTTGAGTCCGGCAAGGCCAGCCGTGACCGTGCCATCGGGCAGCCATGTCCCGATGAGCATGTTCTGGCCCAGAGGGGCGGCGAAGAGGCGGCTTGGCTCGAACTCTGCGTCCGATAACCCGTCGCCCGAGAGGCTGACGCTGTGCTGTGCCCACCCCTCTGGTGTGAGGTGCGCAAACTGTAACACCTTTCGCCAGCCTGTCGGCTCCGGCGCGGGGGCAAAGGCCGCCATGAGTTGCTGGTTGACCAGAGACACCGTAAGAACTTGTTCAACAGGAACTTGTGTAGTTTCTGGTGAAGACCAGTCGCCCTCGCGCCACGTAGCGTGCCAAATTAGACTACTGCGGCCGGCTGGTGACCAGAAGAGGTGGACGGCGCCATCGGCGGCGCACATCCACTGTTGCGTGGCCCGCGCGGCGCTCTGCGGCAGGAGGGCGATGGCCGACCATGTGTTGAGTTGGTGCCGCAGTAGGGCGTTGCTGCCGGCAGGATCTTGGTCGCCGGGGGACGAAGCTGCCTGGCTGGTGGTGCTGGTTGGCGACGCAGTTGCCCACAGGGCGCTAGCCGGCTCGTCGGCGCATACCAGCCTGGGGGGCGTCCCGCTGGGTAAGGCGAGCCGCGGCTCGTCGCGAGTGGGGCTGTAGCAGCGGTGACTGCCGCCGGCAAAGAACAGGTGAAGGTTACTGGCGAGGACGGCGGCGCCGCGTATCTCGCCTGTGATCCGCTCGCCGCCACGGTAGCGGCGAAAGTGCGAGGCGGTAACGCTGCGGTAGATCAGGCGATGGGTGGGCTGCTCGGACGATGTGCCGGGCCGGTCGGTGAGTATCAGCCATACAGACTGCTCGCCTCCGGCTGCGTGAACGGATTCCAGCTCGGCGGTGGCGATCCGAGCGGCGGAGGCCAACAGGAAGGCAGCCGGCAGAAGGTGGCGCAAGAGCGTCGTCATGCCTCAGAAAGCCTGTGGTTGGGTCGAAGCCCTTTTACGGATGGGCGGGGGCCGTGGTCGGCGCGTCGTGGTATGCGTCGATTTGGGTAACCCTCTCGTGCGACGCCATCACCTCGCTTGGGAAAGCGAATACCTTCGCGCGACGTGGCGGGTCCCAGTTTATCAGTCTTCGTGCCCACAACTTCAGCTCCAGTCTTGCCTGCTGTGCGGGCCAAGACAGTTGAATGGTCTTGGCTGTCAGCGGACCGTCGCCTCCGATGGGTTTGTAGTCGCTCAGGCGAGCCTCCATGGCCTCGGCGCCGGCCGCGTCGCGCATGACGATGCGGCGAATGAGAAAGGGGGGTCGCCGGTCAATGTAGTACTCGCGGTCGATGACGAGTCGGCCATCGTCGGTGAAGCGAAGGTAGATCAACTCATCGTAGCCGCTGCTGCTTCGGCGGACCGGCTCGAGCAGGCCGCCGCGGGCGGCAGGCAGTTGGTTCACGCCGAGCGCCTCGATGAGCAGATCCGGGCGGAGTGGAAACTCGCGCACGTCGGGCTCATCGAGATGTTCATACTTACCCCAGACGAACTTGTCGAGTTCGCCGCCGATCGCCACCCAGTAGCGCTCGGCGTTCGATCCGATGGTTGCGCCGCCTGCCAGACCGCCGAATGCCTTCAGATCGAGATAGAACTGACGTGGTTTGCCATAGCGCAGGGGCCCTTGCATGTCGACGCGTCTGGCTCGGCCGTTTTCGTCGGTGAGTACGCCCGCCAGCGCGCAGTGCGCAGCGTAAACAGAGTCGATGCGCTCGCTGTTTGCGTTGACGCGCGCCAGGACGTCCGCAAGTGGCGCGGGCGGCGGCGCCAACGGCGGCGCCTCGGGCACGCAGCCAGCCAGCAGCATAGCCGTCACGGCAGCAAGAGCGCGCGCTTGCCGAGGTGCGCGAAAGCGGTGCCGGGACGGACAGCGTGGGGCTGCATTGGATGTCGCGTTCATTCCGGCTTCTCGTCGAGTTCGGCAAACGCCGTGACGTCCTCGTGCAGAATGGCGCCGAGCTGCTGGCCGACGGCCTCGAGCTGATCCTCGCCAAGCTGCGGATTGATTACCTTGTGCTGCCCCTCGTCGCCGCGCAAGCGCATGAGCCACACCTCGGTGTCGCCTTCATGGACGGTCTGCTCGTATTTCAGCAAACGCTTGCGCATAAGAACAAGCGCGAGCATAAAGCGGAACTGCACCTTGACCGGCTCATCCTCGCCGCCCAGGCGCTGGAAGAAGTTGAGCAAGACCTCGTCGTCAACGAACAGCCTTGGTTTCTTCTGCCGTTGGGGGATGCGCGCCTTCCAGAAGCAGTAGGTTCCCTCGGGCGGGCCCGACCAGCACGCCGCGGAATAGTCAGCGCGCTGGAAGGCGTCACCGCGATCAAAGAGCACGGCGTAGAACTCTTCGCCTTCGGCAAGTTCGCGGCCGCTCACAACGCAGCGACCGGTGGTTCGTTGAACGTCGAAATCGGACATGGCTCTGCTCGTGTCTCCGTGCGGGCTCGACCCATTGGTGGCGCGTCCGCCGCGTTGCGGTTACTGCTCCTCGAGTGGAATGTTCAGCCGCTCAACGATCCGATCGAAGTCGTCGAGGCTGCGGTAATGAATGACGATGCGTCCGCTATTCTTTTTACGACCCTCGAACACGTGCACTTTGGTTCCCAGATTCGCGGCAAAGGCCTCTTCCACCTGCTGGATGAGGGGGCGCTTCTGGGGGGCGGTGGTCGGCTCGCGCGGCGCTCGGCGCTGCTGTACGAGCCGTTCGACCTGGCGGACGGAAAGGCCATCCTCTATAATGCGAGTCGCGAATCGGGTAATGGCGTCACCCTGCCCGAGTCCCAGCAGGGCGCGGGCCTGGCCCATGCCGAGCCGGGCGGCGGCCACCATTTTGCGGACGTCGTCGGGCAGGTCGAGCAGGCGGAGGTAGTTGGCCACGGTGGATCGATCTTCGCCGAGGCGTTCGGCGATTTGCTCGGCCGAGAGGCCGAAGGCCTGGTGGTAATGGCGGTAGGCCAGGGCTCGGTCGATGGGGTTGAGATCCTCGCGTTGAATATTCTCGATAAGGGCCAGCTCGAGCATCTGCTGGTCGGATGCTTGGCGAACAACGGCGGGAAGTGTGGTTAGCCCGGCAAGCCTGGCTGCCTGCCAGCGCCGGTGGCCGACGATCAGCTCGTAGCGGCCGCCGCGTTGGCGGACGACGAGAGGCTGTAGGAGCCCGTCGCGGCGTAGGGATTCGCTGAGCTGGGCGAGGGCTTGTTCATCGACAAGTTGGCGGGGCTGGAAGGGGTTAGGTTCGATGGCCTCGATGGCGATGGTCTTTGCAGGCGGGGCGGGAGCGGCAGGGGGCTGGTCGGCGAGAGCGGAAAGCCGATCGGGTGTGTGCTCATAGGCGGATGAGAGGACCGAATCGAGGCCGCGACCGAGGCGTTTGTTTTCGGCAGGCATGAAAAACCCTCCCTGGCAAAGAGGCGTGGGGGCGAGGCCTTGGCAACGCTAGCGGGGGAAATTCTAACGGGAGGTGTGGGCGCGGGCAAGAGGGATCGTGATGGGAGGCGGGCGGGGAGCAGCCCGGCCCGCCGCGGCCGTTGCGAACGGTCGATGGGGCGGGCCGGACTGGTGTTTCACGTGGAACAGAAGCAGCAAGGTGGTGCTTCGCCCACGTTGTTTCACGTGGAACAGACTGTTCGCTAAGACCGCCTACCTGAACGACCGGTCAGGAAGACGCCGGCGCCCAGTAGGGCGAGCATAACCGTGGCTGCGGCCGGGCAGAACCAACCCACGGCCACGGTCTCGATGCTGCCCGGGCACTCCGGGCACGGTTGCGGGACCGGTTGCGGCCCTGGGTCCTGGTCGCATCCGTCCGGAATGCCATCCTCATCAGCGTCGGCGTTATCGTTGTAGCCCTCGCAAACGTCACAGGCGTCGGGTACCCCATCGCCATCGGCGTCGAGGCTGTCCTCGCCACCCGGGCAGCAGTCGCAGCCGTCCGGCACGCCGTCGTTGTCATCATCGAGAGCGTCATTGTAGCCGGGGCAGATGTCACAGTGATCGGCGACGCCATCGCCATCCGCGTCGCAGATGAGGGTGAAAGTCACGGTGGCTTCGGCACATCGGTCGCAGTACTCTGGACAGTCCAGGCAGTCGGGGTCGTGGTTGTCGCCTTCCGGCAGACACGCCCGGAAGGTGATGGTCTCGCTGACAGCCTCGCAGCTATCTGACGTGTTGATTACCGTAGCGACGTGCGTGTTGGGGTCAATTGTCACTTGGAGGGTCTGCTGGCCACTGGCGGTCCATTGGATGTCGGCCGGATCCACGCCGCCTTCCAGATTGGCATCGAGATCGAGGACGATGGTGTCACAATCGGCGGCTTGGGGGGCCGACTGCTGGGGCGGAATGGCGAGAATGACGGGGGCGGGGGCGACGCTGAAGGTGGCGATCCCTCTGGCTTGGACAAGGTCGGAACCGCAGACGTCCTTCCAGGCAAGGAATTCGACGCTACGACAGCCAACAACGAAGGTGGCCGGGTAGGTGATCGTAGCGATGCCGCCGTCGATGGTCACGTCAGGTGGCGCGAGGGAACTTGCGCTGGAGATGGTCCAAGCGCTGACCGGGGCATGTCCAGGATTCTGCTGGTCGAGCAGTGCCTGGAGCTCGACTGGCTGGAAGGCCTGGTCCGGCGCCACACACTGGTCGGGGACCTCAAGTGTGAAGACGGGGTGGCACTCGGGTTCCTGCTGGGCGGCGGCCCACGGGGCGGCGCCGAGCAGCAGGACGGTGACGAGGGCTAGTGCGGAAAGAACGCGTGTTCGGCTCATGTGATTTCCTCCTTGGGAAACCCGGCGACTGGAAGTTTGTAAAAAGCTACAGGCGGGGTCGCCGAGGCGGGCGGGTTGGCTACCCGACGGAACGGGCAACCAAGAGCGGCTACCGCACAGGACGCGAGGCGCCTGTCAGTGGACTCCTATAGTCGGCTTTCCGTGCGCTGCGATTCGGCGGACGCTGTAAATGAACGGCGGGTCCGCAGTCGGGAGTGTGAATCCCTTCCCCTCCTCCTCTTGCCAAATAGTTGCTGCCTGGGGGAGCAAAGTCAAGAAGCCGAAAGATATAAGGCCTTGTGGTTATAGGACTTACACGGTCTGAGGCGGACCGAAGGCTAGTGCGTGTGTCTGAGATAGTGGGACGCGGCGGGCAAGCAGGGCCGCGTGGGTGGGGGATGCGACGGTGGCTAAGGCTCGGGGCGGTGGAGACGGCGGGCGCGGAGTCGGTGAGCCGCTCCGCGGCGTTTAGCCTAGCAGGAGCGTCTGCGGCGGGGCGAGTGGGCGGTGGGTCGCGCTTGGAGGGCGTCTATTGAGGGATTTTGGGGACGTAAAGGGCGCCGACCAGGACGCCGCCGGTCTTGGTCAGCTCGCTGAACGGTACGCCCTGGACGTTCTGGCAGGTGGGGGCCTGCGTCAGCAGGGCGCCTGAGAAGATCGCGAGTAGAGCGGACTTGAGCAATTTGGCAAGCATGGGTTTTTTCTCCTCTTGGTCGCTGAACCGTAGCCGAACGCAGAAGGTCGTGGCGAGAGCGGCTTGTGGCCGCATGATGACGACGGGCGGTCGACACGACCGGTTTCGGTCCTCTCAGGAAATGATGTTCGCGGAGTCGCGGAAGTCAAGGGACAAGGCAATGTTTTTTGTCAGGATTATGGGACGCTGGGCGGCAGGATAGGCGTCTGGCCTCGCCGGGTGGCCGGGGGCGTTTGGTGGCCCCATGTGAGATGAGGTCGGCCATCCGGTGGGCGGGGTCGACGTAGCGCGCGTGCGGGCTACTGAGGGATCTTCGGGATGTAGAGCAGGCCGAAGAGTACGCCGCCGGTCTTGGTCAGCTCGCTGAACGGTACGCCCTCGACGTTCTGACAGGTGGGTGCCTGCATTAGCAGGGCGCCCGAGAAGATCGCGAGTATGGCCGCTTTGCATAGCTTATGAATCATTCTTTCGTACTCCTTTTATTGGGTGACCCGGGTGCGGGTTCGGGTCGGCTGATCAGGCTCGCCTCCTACGCGCGGTGATGATCCCCGCGGTCACGAGCGCAAGCATGATGGTGGCGGCAGAAGGGCAGAAGAACCCGACGGCCCGCGTTTCGATACTATCAGGGCAGGTCGGGCAGGGATCCGGCACAGGCGGCGGGCAGACGTTGGTATCGATAGCGACCTCCCAGGTGCCTTGCGCGTCGATTAAGCCGAGGCGGGCGACGTTGGTGAGCGTGGAACCGGGGAGGGCGTCGGGACCGAGCTGAACGACGACTTGGACGCACGTGCGGTCGTTATCGGTTTCGGTGGGCTCGAAGTTCCAGGTCACGGTGTGCGAATTGGGATCGTAGACGCCGTCGTCGGAAGCCGAGACGAAGGCGACCTCGTCAGGCAGGATGTCGACGAGAGTACCGGGCGTGACCCAGCAGGAGGGTACGTCGTTGACCGTGGTGCGCTTGCCGCAGATGTTGTCGAAACAGATCTCGTAGGTGATCTGGCCGTTGGCGACGACGCAGCCATCTTCCTCGACGAGGCCGTCATTCTTCGTGAGGTTCAGGTCGAAGCAGACGTCGGTGAAGGTCTCGGCGAAGTTCGAGAGCGGGTTGACCGCGTCGGTGTTGCCTGCCACAGCGGGACGAATGCCCGTTATGGCGACGCTGTTGTGGACCACGCTGCCAGATGCGTCGGGCGAGACCTGGACCACAAGTTCGACGCACTGGCCGTCATTGGGATCGAGAAGATCGAATTCCCAAGTAACCGTACCCGCATTGGGGTCGTGGTTGTAGACGTCAGAGGCGGAAACGAAGCTGGCGTTAAACGGCAGCGTGTCGACGAGCGAGACCTGGTAGACGGTGAAATCGTTGGGGTTGTCAAAGCAGATCTCGTAGGTGATCAACCCGTTGGGGTCGACGCACTCATCGTAATCGAGCCCGTCGTCCTTGGTGAGCACCAGGCGCTCGACATCTCGGCAAGTCATCACAAAGGTGACGACGACTGACGCGCACTCCTTACAATACTCGGGGCACGGCTCGCACTTGGGTTGCTGGCCCGCGTCGGGGACGAGGCAGACCGTGAAGGTGACGGTTGCGGTGACGTCGGCGCCGGTGTTGTTGGTGATCGTGGCTTCGTGCGTGTTCGAATTGATGTCGACGACGAGTGGGGTATTGGGGTCGTAGGTCCACGTGACCATACTGGGGTCGAAGACGCCGTTGGGGTCGTTGGGGTCGAGGCGGGGGTCGACGATACCGCTAAGGTAGTCGTCGAGGTTGAGCGTCGCGCGCATCACGTCGGGGCAGTTGGGATCGAATGGGTCGGAGAACTGATCCGGGATGAGTGCCACGACGGGGGTTGGGGCGACGCTGTAACGCAACCAGAATCGGGCGTACGTGCAGCCGTCGTCAGTCCGAGCCTCGACCTTGGCCTCCCGGCAGCCGACAAAGCCCGGCGGGTAGTCGGCGTTGAGCACGAAGTTGTCCAGGCTGAACTCAAGCTGGACGTCTCCCCAGTAGGGGAGGACTTCCCAAGCTGTAATATCCGGATGATTGGGATCTTCCTGGTCGAGCCGAGCCGCCATGTCGAGCGGCTCGAAGGCGTACCCGACGGGCACGCAGAACTCGCCCAACTGGATATCGAGCGGGGGCGGGCAGGGCAGCGTCTGTGCCCGGGCCGGGCAGGGCGCCAACAGGCAGAGGCCCACTGCAAGCACGAAGATCGAGATGCCGACAATCGCAGCACCGTTGCGGCCCGCATTTACGCTGGTGATTCGTTTGACAGGGTCCATGTCTAGTACCTCCTGGCCGCTTGCTGGTGCGGCCTGTTCGCACTTGATCGTTGCCGAATGCCAATTACGACGTGCTTGCGCAATTTTTGACCTTACTTGACGGAGGCGCCCGGCGCCGACCTGATAGCGCTCGCCCCCGTTCGAGTCTTCCACTGTGGGTGCCTCGATCGTCGCGGCAAGCGCGGGCCCGAAGTGACCGGATCTTTCCCTCGCCTCGCCTATACACACTATCGTTGCACAGAAAGGGTCGTTGAGTCAAGGGCGGATGCAGCGCGAACAGGAGAATTCGGGCTGTGGTTGTATGGGGGCGGCCGGGGGCGGTGGCCGCCTGGGTCCAATAACCGTTGGGTCTGGCGGTGGCTGAGCGCGGCGGTGAGTCTGGGGGAGCCATGGCGGTGGTAGAGGGGGTGGATGGGCTTGGCGGAACCCAACGGCGCTGAGCCGGCGCGCCGCAAGCGACGTCGTGTGCGGCGCGCCGGCTGGGGCGCGTTGCAGGCTTGGATTCCCGCCCCAGTGCTTCATGACATTTGAACATGTGGGTAAAGACGTTTCAGCTTAATTCGGGCGTCAGCGGTGGTGAACTGCCAGTCTACGCCGCGTTGGCGCCGGTTGCGGTTTTCGGTCCAAGGCGTCACCTTACCACGCAAGGCGGCTACGCTGCCGGTGCGCTGGGCCAA
>DATKUK010000024.1:0-63007 GCA_035530655.1 Phycisphaerae bacterium | reverse complement strand
CAACCAAGAAATCCATCAGCCGGTTCCCCAGCGCACTGATCTGTTCTGCGTCCATGCCGTAAGTCCTCCAGTAATAGTTACTTGGAAGACTTCATCGGCGCACGCCGCCCAATCACTTGAGCCTAAGCGGCGCTGTAGTGTTAACGAGACCAACGTCACCGTCAACGGCGGTACGGTGACGGCCGACGCCTATGAGTACGAGGCCGGGGGCCCGAGCTTTTCGCTGCGGTTCGACGAGCCACTGGCGGCGGGCACGTACCAGGTGACGGTCGGCGACGCGGTGACCGACCGGATGGGCAACCAGCTCGACGGCGATGGGAACGGCATCGCGGGCGGGGACTACCTGTTCGAGTTCAACGTGCGAGAGGCCATCACGGGTATCCGACGGGGGGAGCTTCAAATAAAGATCGATGCGGCTGTAGACGGGGACGTACTTATTCTCGGTAGTACGGTCTACAGCGAGCCGGTGAACTTCCAGGGCAAGGCCATCACGATCCGTAGCGCCGATCCGACCGATCCGAGCACGGTGGCGGCTACGATCATCGACGCCGACGGCGAGAATCGCTCGGCTGTGGTGTTCGCCAACGGCGAGGGGGCCGACTCGGTGCTGGACGGCGTGACGATCACCGGCGCGGGCGACAGCGGCATCTACATCGACGGCGCCGGCCCGACGATTCGCCGGTGCGTAATCGAGCAGTGCGTCATGGATAGCTATGCGGACGGGCAAGGTGGCGGTGTTTACTGCATGTCCGGCTGGCCGACGATCGAAAACTGCACGGTACGTGACAACCGAGCCGAGTATGGTGGCGGGATGTACCTGGTCGACTCGGCCGCCATCGTCCGCAACAATCTGTTGCTGGATAACTATGCGTACGAGGAGGGCGGGGCGATCTACCTGGCGCTGTCGGACGATCTGATCCTCAACAACACGATCGTGTGGAACTCATCGGGCAGCGGCCCCCTGGGCGGCTCGGTGGTGACTTGCATTGTGGGCGGGCATACCATACTGGCCAGCAACATCTTCTGGCAGAACTACGATCCGGACCTGGTTCTCTTGGACGCCGAGCCGGTGGTGGCGCGCAACCTGTTTGCGTCGGTCCCGCCCGACTACGACGAGTTCGGCAACGTCGCTGGCGATCCGTTGTTTGTGGCGGCTTACCAGTTCAGTCCGTACTCGCCGTGCATCAACGCGGGCAGCCGCTGGTACGGTCCGGGCCCTGATGCGACCGACCTGGGCGGCGCGCGGCGGATCAGCATGGATCGGGTGGACATGGGGGCGTATGAGTTGCAGGCGCCGTTTTTTGCCGGTAGCGATCCGGCGGCCGACGGCACGCTGTGCAAGACGCAAAACAACGCGATCGAGCTGAGCTTCGACGACACGGCCTATCTGATCGGGCCGGCCGGGCTACAGATCGTGCCGATCGGCGGCGATCCGAACGCTGACAATATGGGCGGCAGCTTTGCGTACGAGCTGGCCACAGTGGTCGAGGCGAACGACACGCTGCGGGCGAGCGAAACCGGTGCGGTGCTAAGCAACCAGACGTGGTATCGGTTGAGTCGGGGGGAGGATTTGCTGGTGGAGACCTTCCTGCTGGACGTGTGCACGCTGCAAGGCGACGCCGACAATAGTGGCAGGGTAACCACAGCCGACTACAGCGCGGTCAAGGCCCACCTGGGCGATCGCACGCCGCCCAAGCCGTAAGCGAGGGTGCCCCGTTGGTTCCAGCAGCGGGGGACTGATTGGGGCGCAGGTGTGCCACTGCTCTTGAGCAGTGTTCTTTGCGTGCCGGCGCACCGGGATCGGACGTGTTTGCTCGACGCACTGCGCCCGGTTGGCGAACCACGGCCCGGCTTCGCCGGACCGTGCCACCCCCCAAACGGTCAACCGTCGGCCAGGGGCATGGCCTGGCACAAACCTCACGCTATAATCCCGGCATGATTCGCAGGCGCACACGAGGCGGCAATCGTATCACCAGGTCGCAGCGGCACCTTCTGACGCTCGCGTCGGTGGGGCTGCTGCTTCTGGGCGCGTGCGTCCACTGGCCCGACACCACGCCGCCCGATATCGACGTCTCGGGCCAGACGATCGACCAACTGCTCGACCGATACACCGATTCGCACCGCGACTCCGACTCGAACATGGAGCTTCTGATCGACGGGCCCGACTCGTACGCGGCGTTTATGGACCTGATCGAGTCGGCTGACGACCACATCAACATCGAGACCTTGAATTTTGATGACGATTCAGGGCAGCCTCGCGATTTCTCCATGGAGTTTGCCCAGTTGCTGGCCGACAAGGCGCGGTCGGGCGTGGAGGTGAACCTGATCATCGATCCGGTCATGCAGCTCGCTCTGTCGTCGCCTGAAATCGTGATGGTGCTGACCGAAGGCGGGGTGAACTACCGCGACTTCGTGTTGCCGGGTGATTGGCTGGACGATCTGCTGATGCGCCGCACGCACAAGAAGATCCTGCTGGTCGACGGGCGGCGGGCGATCATCGGCGGCATGAACTACGGGTGGCTCTATTTCGGCGAAAACCAGTGGCGCGACACCAACGTGCTCGTCACCGGGCCGGCTGTGGCCTCTGTCCAGCGGGAATTCCTTCGCGATTGGGGGACGTTGGGCAACGACATCGGCGACCGGCAGCGATACTTCCCCGCACTGGAGGCAACGGGCGATCTGGCGATCCGGGCGATCGACCAGCGTCCGACCCAGGGCGATATCGACCTGAACACCGCCATCCTGATCGCCCTACGGTCGGCTGACCTGGCGATCGATATCGAGGCGCCCTACTTCAATCCCAGCGAGTGGCTCGCCGAAGAACTCCTGGCAACGGCTGCTCGTGGCGTCGAGGTGCGCATCCTGGTCAATTCGGCCGCTTCACTGAATGTCGAAGGGACCTTCGCCATGATGGCGTTCTGGTTCGATTTGATGGTCGACAACGGGGTCAGGATGTTCATGTGGGACCAGGGCGCCCAACGCACCATGCACTCCAAGGCCATCGTGGTCGACGGGAAGATGGCCATGGTCAGCACCCACAACCTCAACCTCCGCAGCCTGGTGTGGGACGCGGAGAACGGGCTGATCTTCACCGATCCCGAGGCCGTCGACGCGGTTTGCACCATGGTCGAGGCCGACTTTTCCCGCGAGTGGGTGATCGAAGTCGACCGCGCCTGGCTCGACGCCGTGCCGCCCGAGGAACGGGCCTCGTGGAACCAGGTGCGTTTCTGGGCCTGGTTGTTCTGAGTTCTTTGTGAGACTTCCAGCAGCGTCGTTTCGCACTGGCGGCTTGCGCGCCAGTGCTCAAATGCGCGTGGCGTCCGTCAGAACCACCGCATGCGTCGAAACAGGATGATCTGAATCGTCGCCAACACCCCCAGAATCGCACAGACGATGGCGAACGCCCAGCGAAACTCGGCGCCGGGAATCCCCCCTACGTTGATGCCCAACAATCCGGTCAGCAGCCCCAACGGCAAGAACACCGACGCGACCAATGACAGCACGTACACGTTCCTATTCATCTGCTCGCTGAGTCGGCTGACCAGCTCCTCGTGCGTGACGGCGGCGTGCTCGCGGACGGCGTCGAGGTCTTCGGCATAGCGCATTACGCGGTCGGCGATCTCCCGCAGTTGCGCGCGAAGCGACGGCGTCAGCCACGACACCTGTTCGGTCTGCAGGCGCGACATCACGTCGCGCTGCGGGCCGATGTATCGGCGAAGACCGATCGCCTGCCGACGCAGGTCGGCCAGGGCGCTGCGCAGCTCGTGGCTCTGGGCGGTGACGACTCTCTCCTCGAGATCGTCGGCTTGCTCCTCGATGTCGGCGATGACCGCACCCATCCGGTCCATCAGCCGGTCGGCGATTCGGACGAGAAAGTTCCCCGGGTTAATAGGACCCGTGCCGACAACCAGTTGC
Source organism: Phycisphaerae bacterium (assembly GCA_035530655.1). GTDB lineage: Bacteria > Planctomycetota > Phycisphaerae > UBA1845 > DATKUK01 > DATKUK01. The sequence continues at coordinate 59,092 of DATKUK010000024.1, read as the reverse complement.
TTGCGCAGGTCGTCGGCGGCGATGACCCGCTGCCGCCGTAGCGAGATGACGCGCTCGGCGTCGATCCACATGCGGATCGAGACCATATCCTCCGGGTCGGCGCCGGGGTTGAGGTTCACGCCGCGGAGAATCACCAGCAGCCCGTCGTTGATCGGCAAGCTGCGAGGGCGCGTCTCCTCCTGCAACATCGCCTCGCAGACCAAGGGGTCCAGGTGAGCCTGCGATTGCAGCCACTTCTGGCTGGCCCGTGCCGTGCGATCCAGGTGGGCCCAGAGCGCCCCGTCGCCCGGCTTCCAGGTGCGCAGCTCATCCCATCCTATCTGACGACCGCCCCCCTGACCGTCGAGGACGAACGCGTGGATCAAGCCGTTTTTCTGCGTCATGATCCTGCTCCATGTATGTCGACGCGGCAACCGGCCGGCGAACGCCGCCGTTGATTGTACCCGGAATCACTTGCGCAAAAAGCGCCCGACCCGTTGGCCGCACGTACTGCCGCCAGTACCGGACAGAGAACATCGCTAGTGAAACCGATCGATCGCATGGCGCGCCGGCGAGGTCTACGAGCCGAATCGCTCGCGGACGTAATGCGTCGTCTCCTCGCACATCTTCTTGGACCATTCGTCGGCGTTGGGATCGGTCAGAAGCAGCAGGCACGGGTCCTCGATGATGCCCTGCCACGTGTAGTCGATCAGCTTGCGGGCGCTCATCAATTGCACGACGGCGTTGCCGATCCGGCGCTTGCGGATAAAGCCCTTGGCTTCCAGGTAGCACTCGGCCTTGGAGCCCATTCGGTAGAAGTCGCGCGGGCCGCCGGGGCTCTTGGTGACTTTGACCGTCATGGGCTCACCGTCGGGGCCCTTGACCAGGGCCTCGGCCTCCATCATGTACGGCAGGTCCATCCAGTCCTCGACGGCGTGAAGCATGGTGCACGTCCGCATGTACGTGCCGAAAAAGCAGATATACCCGTCCCAATCGTAGAGCCGGCGATAGGGCCCGCGGATGTCGAAGGTGCTGCCGTCGGCCGGGGTCTCGGCGAACTCGGCGGCCCGATTCCCAAGGGCTGTCAGACTGTGGGTCGGATGGGTGCTTCGCCGGGTACCGGGCCGCTTGCGGAATAGCTCGGTAATACTGCCGACCCGCGAAGGGGTGGTGGCTGGATCGAACGCATACTGCTGCGGGCCCCTGCGGTCGGCGAAGGTGGCGCTGAGGGTGGGTACGGCCACCAGGCCCTCCGGGCCAACGGCCTGAAGGAAGCCGTCGATAACTGCGTCGGCCCCACAATTGGGCAGCTTAACCAGCTCCCGCGGTGGCGCGAGGCTCTTAAGATCGCTGTGGAATAGAACCGCGTCACCTTTCGATAAACCCAGTTTACACAGCCCCTTAGCCACTTCCTGAGCTGTAATGGCCCCACTGTCTCCGCCCATATTATTGGCTCCCTACTGCGACCCGTCCGGCCAAAGCCGGAAAGAAGAGATTCAATACCCCCACATGCCCTGTGTCAAGACGTCCTAGGACAAGTATTCTTCGGCAGTGCCACCCCCTAGGCACGGGGCGCCGCGCCGGGCGTACGAGAAATGCCGTCGTAGACGGATGCGGGCGGGTTGACGCTTGGGTCGGTCAGGTCGAAGCCGCCTTCACCGGGTGGGCGGCGTACCAGGCGGAGACCTTGCCGACGGCGGCGATCATGTCGTCCACATCCTGGTTGGTGAAGAACTCGCTGATCGGCAGGTGAATGAAGCGGGTCTGCATCATCGCGGTGTTGGGGTAGTCGGCCAGGTCGTAGTGGTAGCTGACGCCGTGTGGCCCGCCCTCGAAGGGGAAGTGCGTGCCGCGGTAGGCGTTACGTTGGGTGAACAACTCGTGGTCGAGCAGGCTGAAGTAGCCCAGGTACGAAGAGCCCACCCCTTCAGCCGCCAGCGCGTCGGCGAACTGCTGCGGGCTGACACCAGCGGCCTCAGGCTCGATGGTGACGCCGCTGAACCAATACGTGGCGTACGCGTTGGGGGTGATCTTGTGTGGATGCACGCCGGGCAGCCCGGCGATGCCCTCGTTGAACCGATCGCCCAGCTCATGCCGGCGAGCGGTGATTTGCTCGACCTTGTCGAGCTGGGCGAGGGCGACGGCCGACTGAAGCTCGGTGATGCGATAGTTGGGGGCCAGCGTCCACACGCGTCGCAGTTGGCGATTCTGCCCGGCGGCCAGACGGTCGTAGCACTTGTCGGCGAAGTCGTGGGCGAGTTCGTAGAGCTTCCTGTCGTTGGTGACGATGACCCCGCCGTCGCCGCAGTTTATGTGTTTGTAGTGATTCAGCGAGAAGCAGCCCAGGTGGCCGAACGAGCTGACGATGCGGCCCTTGAACTTGCACCCGTAGGCCTGGGCGCAGTCCTCGATGAGCATGAGGTTGTGCTTTTCGGCCAGGGCGCAGTAGGCGTCCATGTCGCAGGGGTTGCCCGTCAGATGGACGACGATGATGGCCTTGGTGCGCGGGGTAATCCTCTTTTCCACGTCGGCTGGGTCCATCAGGTAGCTGTAGGGGTGCACGTCGGCGAAGACGGGGACGGCGTTCTGGTAGAGCACGCCCAGGACGGTGCCCGCGTCGGTGTTGGAGGCGGTGATCACCTCGTCGCCCATAGTCACGCCGGCGGCCATGGCGGCTGCGTGAACGGCGGCCGAGCCCGACGAGCACGAGAGGGCGTACTTGGCGCCGGTGTACTCGCAGAAGCGGTCGAGCATCCGCTCGGTCATCTTGCCGCCCCAGTAGAACAGCGAGTCTGTCTCGAGGGCCTCTCGAAGGTTGGCAAGCTCCTGGTCGCCGAAACGCTTGCCCGTGCCGAACGGCGTGGTCTTGACGGGCGTGCCGCCGTCGATGGCCAGTTTCTCCATCGGCCGATTCTCCCTTCCTTGCCCGAGCGATATCGGGTCAATTGCAGCGTGGGGCGGGCAGCAGGGGGCAATTCTGCCCGCGTTGCCAAGACACCCGCACGACGCGAGAATGCCTGTCTTGACGCTGCCCGACGCATGGGCCCATCGCCGATCCGCCCGGGCGCGAACAAACAGGGAGCAGTATATCGTGGCCACCAAACCAGTCGAGGCAGTGTTATTCGGAGCGGGTGGACGCGGACGTCATACGTTCGGGCAATACGCCCTGCGGAATGCCGACCGGTTGAAGTTCGTAGCCGTGGCCGAGCCCGACGCCCAGCGCCGCGAAACGTTCGCCCGCGAGCACGGCATCGCACCCGAGCACGCCTATCCGAGTTGGGAAGATCTGGTGGCCCGGCCGCAGATGGCGCCGGCCCTGATCAACGCCACTATGGACCCCATGCACGCCGACTCGACGATGGCCGCGCTGGAGGCAGGCTATCACATCCTGCTGGAAAAGCCGCTGGCGGTCGATGCCGTCTCGTGCGTGCGGCTGGTGCGCAAGGCGCAGCAGAAGCGGCGCATCCTCCAGCTCGGGTACACGCTGCGGTACGCGCCGTTTTTCGAGGCGCTCAACCAGATGCTGACCGCAGGGCGGATCGGGCAGATGCTACACGTAAACCACACCGAGAAGGTGGCGTACTGGCACATGGCGCACAGCTTCGTGCGGGGCAACTGGGGCAACGTGGCGCGGTCGGGGCCGATGATTCTGGCCAAGTGCTGTCACGATATGGATCTGCTGGCGTGGATGGTCGATCGGCCGGCGGTGCGGGTGGCGTCGTTCGGGGCGCTGACGCATTTCCGCGCCGACTGGGCCAACTCGGACATTCCCAAGCGGTGCACCGACGGCTGTCCGATCGAGCCGGACTGCCCCTACTCGGCCATCAGGATGTACCTGGGTGAGAATACGGATTGGCCGGTGTCGACGATCTCGCTGGATACGTCGATGAGCGCGCGGCGGGAGGCCGTCGAGACCGGGCCGTACGGAAGGTGCGTGTATCGGTGCGACAACGACGTGGTGGACCATCAGGTGGTGGCCATCGAGTTCGCCGACGACGTGACGGTGTCGCTGACGATGGAGGGGCACACCGTCGAGAACACGCGGACCATGCGCTACAGCGGCACCGAGGGCGAGATTTGCGGGCACATGGGCAAAAACGAGCTTCGCGTGTACGACTTTGCGTCGGGTCAGGAGTGTCTGACCCGTCCGGGCAGCTACGGCGGCGGGCACGGCGGGGGCGATCCGCGTATGTGCGATGCGTTCGTGGAAGCCGTTCGGTCCGACGATCCATCGCAGGTGCTGGCCTCGGCTGAGGCGGGTTTGGAGGGTCACCTGCTGTGCTTTGCAGCCGAGCAGGCTCGCAAAGAGAACCGTGTAGTCGAGATGGATGCGTTTCGCGGCGAGGTGGAAGCGGCGGCGGGTAAGGCGTAGATGGGTGGCCCGTCCTTTCAAGGGCGGGGGACGCGATGACCAGGGGTGGCCCGCTCTTTTAAGGGCGGGGGACACGATGAGATGGGTGGCCCGTCCTTTTAACGGCGGGGGACGCGATGAGATGGGTGGCCCGCTCTTTCAAGGGCGGGAGACACGATGACCGCATCACTCTCAGCCAGCCGCGCCGAGCCGGCGACGGAACCTCGCGACGTGTCCCTGGACAGCGACCCGGATAGTCGCTTATCCTCACGTCATGCCCTCACAACTTCGCCGTTACGACGAGCCTGGCCACGTCCATTTCTGGACGATATCCTGCTATCGACGCTTGAGTTTCTTCCACGACGACGTCATGAGGCGCATCGCCGTCGACGCCTTCGCCGGTCTGCACCGGCGTTTTGGAGTGTGCTTGATCGGTTACGTCGTCATGCCCGATCACGTGCACCTGCTGTTGTACCCGCACGCGCCGGGTGACTCGACGCCCATCCCGGTACGGCGGCTATTGCAGTGGTTCAAGCAGCAGGTTGGCTACTACGGCAAGCGTCGGCTCGAGGAGATAATGAATTCCCGGGGATGCCTCTGGTCGGAGCCGTTGAACGAGTGGGCTCGCCAAGGACTTCGGCGAGGGTCGATATGGAACGTTCGCGGACACGATTTCAACATCGATCGGCGCGATACGCTGATGGAGAAACTCGACTACGTGCATGCTAATCCGATCACACGTGGGTTGGTACTGCGTGCCGACGAGTGGGAGTCGAGCAGCCATCGATACTACGAATGTCCCGGTACGTCGGCGCTGAGCATGCATTGGGGCGGGCAGTGGCCGATCGAGTGGTAACCGAATCATCGCGTCCCCCATCCCTAAAGGGATGGGCCACCCACGGTAGGGAGGACGCGACTACAATGGGTGGTCCGTCTTTTCAAGAAAGGGAGGCCCGCCCTTTCAAGGGCGGGGTACACGATGAGAAGGGGTGGTCAGCCTCGCCGTAGCGAGGCGAGGGATGCCGAATCATCGCGTCCCCCATCCCTAAAGGGATGGGCCACCCATCGTAGGGGGACGCGATGACGTGAGGTGAAAAACCGCATGACCGACAGGGACCAGCAGGAAGAAGTTCGCTACGAATGGTTGAGGCCTCGGCAGATTGTCGCGCGGCGCAAGGCCTGCCCGCTGGCCTACGTGCCGCTGGGTACGCTGGAGTGGCACGGGCTGCAAAACCCCATCGGGCTCGACGGGCTCAAGGCCCACGGGCTGTGCGTGCAGGCCGCGCGGCAGGGCGGCGGATTGGTGATGCCCACGGTGTTCTTCGGCGAGCATCGCGAGAGCCACCTGATGGAGGCCAACTACAACGACGGCAACATCAGCCGGCTCATGGAGCTGCCGCACGAGAACTTTGCGCCGGGCTACATGCGGGCCGGCACGATCATCGATCAGGCCAACTTCTACGCGAGGCTCATCTGGCACATCGGGGCCGAGCTTCATTCGCTGGGCTTCAAGGCCGCAGTGTGGCTCAACGGGCACTACCCGCTAACGCATGCGGTGCGCTACGTGGGGCACCTGCTGGCGCGGCACATGGACCTGCGCTGCTGGGCCGGCCACGAGGGCGAGTTGCTGGCCGAGTACGACATGCCGGGCCACGGCGACCACGCCGGTCCTTGGGAAACGTCGCTCATGATGACGCTGGCGCCCGACAAGGTCGATTTGTCGGAGCTCGACCCCGCGCCCGACGAGCGCCCCGTGGGCTGCACGTTCGACCCGCGCACCGCCAACACCGACTTCGGGCAGGAATGGGTCGATAAGATCGCGGAGTGTCTGGTGCGGAAGGGGAAGGAGCTACTCGGCTAGCCCCGACGGGAATCTGGGTCTGCCTTGCGTGGACACGCCACCGGGGTCAGTAAAGACTAGGCGTCAGAGAGTCTTATTACTCGTGGTCACCGTCCCTTTCGTTTCGATGGGGAATGGGTCGACAAACTTCCTCCCCAGTAACGCGTAGGAGACAATCATGTGTCCCCCAACGATCATTACTACAAGGATAATTGCCCCTGCCAACCGAACGGGCAAACCCAGGGTGGTCTTCAGAAGCAGCGCGTAGATTGGGAGACATAGCGTCACGTTCAACACCACATCCTTCCTGATGTACCGCGCTTTAGTGAATCCCTTAATGGCAACGGCCTCCATCGACTCGCGTACCCACTCCTCACCGAGGTTGCGCACTGCCATTCGATACAGTGCGTACCATCGATCCGCGATTTGCTGAAGCTTCTTGCGTCGCACCCAGAAAAGGCTTGTCACAATAGCGAGTGCAGATGTCTCGAGCGGCACGGAATACGGGTCCTTGAGGAGCGCTTCTGCCCTGACACTGTGGATCACGGCAAAGGCCATCGCTCCCAGAACCACAATAGCAAAGTTAAGGATATGGTCGCGCTCTCTCTTCTCAGTGTCGATTTCTCTACGAGTTTGCAGGAAGTACTCGCGATCGAACTCAGATAAGCTATTATTCATAGGCGCTCCTGCGTGTCAGGGTGTCCTTTTCATTGCGGATGGTTCGGTCTGTCCGGCGTGTCTTCGGTGTGTCCGAACCAGCGGGATACGTCGCATTTCGCACTGTTCGCCTCGCAATAAATGAAGCCCGAGGCACCGGTTACTACGTTGACACTTTAACGATTCCAAACCCGATCAGTTCTTTAATGATATCGAGCGCTCTTGCCTCAAGTTGGTCTTTGTCAAAACTTATATATCCGATATCGCGAAAATTCCCTGGGAAGGTCACGTCTTCTTCCTTCATTATGACTATTCTATTGTCATAGAGGTACCCCGTAGCACCTAACTCATAGACAACGTTCTCGCTCGGCCGCCAGATGGTATTGCCGTTCTTGTCCCTGAATTCCTCATCGGCCGTAAAGATCAGGATGGCGCAGTTGCATGATTCCATGATTTCGCGCACTTTGCTACTAATTGGGCGCCCGAGATTCGGCTCGTCAATGGCGACTTTATATGGGATCTTAAACTGTTCGAGTATCTTCTTGAGTTGTTCGAGAGGCTTCTTGTTCTTGCCGTGTGCAACGAAAATACCTTCACCGCGTGGGCTGCGTCTTGACCCGTTGATTGGGGCCTGTGCTGCAGGGGTCTCTTCATCTGGCGAAGCACCTTCTTCTTTTCTCGGCGTGGTGGGCTCTGGCGAACTTGCGGCGCCCATGATGTACTGCTTGAGGGCGTCGGCGTTGAAGCTGAAGCGTGTTGAAGCGCCGCGTCGTCCGACGATGAGATTCCCTAAGTTCGCCCCCATAGCGACCTGGAAGAAACATACGGCCTGATTCTTCAGGATCTTGTCTGTGTCAGCAACCTCCGACCGGAAATGCTCGTGCCAAAGTGCCGCGATATCCGTGGCAGTCACGGAGTCCTCATGTTGGTGCGCGGCGCGTTCGATGACCGCATTATAGGGAGCTATGTCACGGATTACCTGAGTCAGGAGTGCTGCTTGGTCACCTGCGCCGCGGATCAGCTTCCTGCCGTCAGGCGTTACCCTATAGCGCCCGTCTTCGGGCTCCTCAATCAGCCGCCACAACTTCAGAGCAGACAGCTTGCGTCCGTCCAATCGCTTGCTGTCCAGGACAGCTCTTGCTTCCTTAATGGTCGAACCTGTCGCCTTGGTTGAGAAGTACCGACATAACTCCTGAATGTCCTCAAGCGTCGTTCTTATTGGTAGTGACATGATATAAATCGTCTCCTGCCACCTTTTGTCCGCTAGACATCTGCTGTCTGACCGCTCCGCAGGAATACCACGCGACCAAAGGGCCCACGCGCAGGTGCCGCACCCTGAATGGTCAGGCGCAGGCCTCACGCTCGCACTGGCGGACGAACGCCCCGCCCCAAAGACAATGTGGGTATGATACCCGGCGGTATCGGCAACGGCAAGAGGGGAGATGGCGGGAAAGAGGGGCGAATCACAGATGCGGGGTGGGGCGAGGGTCCGAGGCGGGTGTCCGCAGTGCGGAGTCACGTTTGGCGCAATCTGTCCCCCACCCCGACACGGGGCGGGGCACCCAGCCACCTCTCAAACATGCCCACGCGACGGTTCGGCTGGGCAATTCGGCCCTGAGCCTGCCGAAGGGCTCACCGTTAACAGAGGCGTGGGCATGCCACCCGAGAATCCGTCAATGCCGACGTACGTCGGGACGTGGGCATGCCACCCGAAAACTCGCATTCGCAGAAGACATGCCCGCGCCGCTCGTCTCGGGCAAGCCGAGCCGGCGGACTTGGGCACGCCACCCACAATACCCACGACGGATTGGGTCCTGAATGTCAGTCCCCCGCTGCTGGAAGCAACGGGGCACCCACGCATGCCACCCGAGAATCCGTCACGATTACCGCTTCGGCCGCTTGTGGCGCGAGGTCTTGCCGGATGCCGCGGAGACGGGCTCGGCCAGCTCAGCCGCCACCAACTCAGCCACGCGACGACCCGAAAGCAGCATACCCCCGAAGATCGGGCCCATCCGAGGCCCGCCGAAGACCACACACACAGCCATGCCCGAGACGTACAGGCCCTGGCAGACCTTGCCCGCCCGCTCGGCCACGAACCGCTCGCCGGCGACCACATCCATCGCCCCCTGGCCCGCCATGCGCCCGTCCTCCGTGTGCAGGGCCAAGCCCTGACGCTGCACGGCCTGGACGACGGCTGCATCGTGACCCGTCGCATCGATCGTCACCCGCGCCGTCAGCATGATCGGATCCACCGGCAGCGCATCGACGATCATCGTGCGATTGACCACCAGGCCCGTAACCACCTCGCCGCGGATGCACACGTCCTCGACGGCGGTAAGGTTCAGATAGCGTGCCCCCGCTCGCACCGCGCGAAGATACAGCGCGCACGCCAGCTCGCCCGCATCAGCCACCGAAAGGCTCTCGACCGCCCGCAGGGTCCGCAGCCCGAGCTGCTCGGCAATGCCCATCGCGTCGGCCTGGAGCACGACGTCGTTCATCGCCATCCCGCCGCCCCAGACGCCGCCGCCCGGGCTCAGACGCTTTTCGAGGATGACCGTCTTGAGCCCCGCCTCGGCGAGGTCGCCGGCTGCCAGCAACCCCGACGGACCGGCCCCGGCGATCAGAACGTCGGCCTCCAGGCAGTCCAACAGCTTGCTCTGGTAGGCCTGAACCAACGCCCGCGACACCGATACCTCGTCGAAACCACTGCTCATCTAGCGCGCTCCTGATCCTGCCGCCGCCGGGGCCCGCACCGATGCCTGCCCAAGCCCTGATAGCATGCACCCGCGATGAAATCTGGTTACCTGCTCCGGCAGGCCTTTTCGCCCAAGGGCGCATCCGAGCATTCTAGATCGGCGCCTTGGCGAAGTCTAACCGACCAGCTCGACCGCGTTCCGGGGGCACTTATCCACGCACACCCCGCACTCGGTGCAAAGATCGCCGTCGATGACGGGCACGTCGCCCTCCAGGGTAACCGCCTCGACCGGGCAGAACTCCATGCACTGCCCGCACCCGTCGCACCTGGTTACGTCGATTCGGATCCGCGTCGCACCCATCGCAACATCCCCCGGCCTTCCGGGCCCTGCGCCTGCCCCGCACAGTGGACGTCTACGCTGCGAACCTCTTGTAACCCACGTTCTGCACGGCCGTCAACGGGAAGGCCCCCGCCCCGAAGCGTGTCACCAGTTTGACCGCAGAGGCGGCCGCCGCATATCATGCCGACAGCCTTGATCGACGCAGTCTTGGCGAATCACACGTTTGGGGAGCTGGCGTCGAGGCTGACCGCAGGCGGGGGCCCTGTAACAGCTTCGGGCGTGTGGGGATCGTTCGCGCCATTGGTTGCCGCTGCCGCAGCCCGCAAACTCGGGGTACCACTGCTCTACATCACCGGTCACCTGGAACAAGCCGACGACGCCCAGGACGACCTCGATCTGTTCCTGGGGCGCAGCCTCGACGATCCGGCAACCATCCCCGACACCACCGGCACATCCGATGGCGACGCCGCCGAACTGCTGCCGGCTTGGGAAGCCCTGCCCGGCGAGGGCGCCGGCGGCGATGAAATCGCAGCCGAGCGAACCCGACTGTGCAGCCTGCTTCAAGCGGCGGGCCAACCTGTGTCGCCAGCGCCGGCGGTGCCGCAAGGTGCGAAGCGCAAGCCCGTACGCAGAAAAAAGATAGAGACTAACGCGGCGTCGGGTCTGATGATGGTCGCCCCCATCCAGGCGCTGATGCAGCCGGTGCCCACGCCCGAGGCGCTGAGTGAGTCGCTGCTGGTGCTTCAGGTAGGCCAGGAGCACTCGCCTGACTCACTGGCCCAGTGGCTGGTCGACCGCCGTTTCGAGCGGGTTGAGGCCGTCGAAGGACCGGGCGAGTTTGCCCTACGGGGCGGCATCCTCGACGTGTTCAGCCCCGGCGAGCCCGACCCGGCGCGCGTCGAGTTCTTCGGCGACCGCATCGAATCGATCCGTCGGTTCGAGACCGGTACGCAGCGATCGACACAGCAGTTGAGTCGAGCCGTGGTCACCGCCTCGCCCGACGTCCGGCAGGCTGCGCCCGATCAGACAACCAGTTTTCTCAACTATCTGCCGTCCGAAACCCTGGTGGTGCTCGACGAGCCGCTGGAGATCCAGGAGGCCGGCCGCGTCTTCTTCGAACGCCTCGACCGCCCGACCGGCATGTTCCCCGTCGAAGCCGTGATTCGGAACATCGAACCGTTCAATCGCCTGCAACTGGTCCGCTTCGGCAAGCTGGCGGCCGAAGCCAGCTTCAACTTCGGCGTCGAGTCGCTCCAGCGCTTCGAGAGCAAAGCCGCCGAGGCCGTAGGCGAGCTGTGCGAGCTGGCCAGCCGGCGCCGCATCTTCGTCTACTGCGAGAATCGCGGCGAGCAGCAGCGACTGACCGAGCTGATCGTCGAGCGGGCCGGTAGGGTGCCCGACGCGGTTGCATTCCGGCCGGGCCTGCTGCACCGCGGCTTTGCCTGGCCGGCGGCACGGCTGGTCGCGCTGGCGCATCACGAGTTGTTCGGTCGGTACCAGCAGCGCCGACGCCTGCGGCGGGTCCGCAGCGCTCGGCCCATCGAGTCGTTTGCCGACCTGGATCTGGGCGACCTGGTCGTCCACGTGACGCACGGTATCGCCCGCTACAGGGGTCTCCAAACGCTCGAACAGGACGGGCGCCGCCAGGAGTACCTGCGCCTCCAGTTCGCTCAGAAAGCCGTGCTGCACGTACCCATCTCGCAGATCAACATGGTGCAGAAGTACGTCGGCGCGGGAGGCATCCGACCCACGCTGTCCAAGCTCGGCGGGACGCGTTGGAAGAAGACCAAACAGCGCGTCGAGGAGGCCCTGACCGACCTGGCCGGCGAGCTTCTCCGCATCCAGGCGGCCAGGCAGGCGCAGCCGGGCATCCCCTATCCGGCCGACACCACGTGGCAGCGCGAGTTCGAAGAGGCGTTCATCTACACCGAAACCGAAGATCAGGTTCGCGTGCTGGAGGAGATCAAGAACGACATGGGCCGGCCCCGGCCGATGGACCGCCTCATATGCGGCGACGTGGGCTACGGCAAGACCGAGCTGGCGATGCGGGCGGCGTTCAAGGCCGTCGAATACGGCAAGCAGGTAGCCGTCCTCGTGCCGACCACGGTGCTGTCCGAGCAGCACTACCAGACCTTCCGCGAGCGAATGGCCGACTTCCCGTTCGTTATCGAGTCGCTGTCGCGCTTCCGTACGGCAGCCGAGCAGAACAGCATCGTCAAGCGGTGCAAGGCCGGCCAGGTCGACGTCGTCATCGGCACGCACCGGTTGCTCAGCCAGGATGTGGGGTTTGCCAACCTGGGTCTGGTGGTGATCGACGAGGAACAGCGGTTCGGCGTCGAGCACAAGGAGCGCCTCAAGCAGCTCCGCACCGAAGTCGACGTGCTGACCATGACGGCCACGCCCATCCCTCGCACGCTGCACATGTCGACACTGGGCATCCGTGACATCTCCGCGCTGACCACGCCGCCTCTGGATCGCCGCAGCATTGCCACGCGCGTGTGCCGCTGGGAACACCAACTCATCCGCGAGACCATCCTGCGCGAACTCAACCGCGACGGGCAGGTCTACTTCGTGCACAACTTGGTGCACAACATCTGGTCCATCGCCCAGCAGATCGGGCAGATCGTGCCCGAAGCGCGCGTCGCCGTCGGCCACGGACAGATGCCGGAGGGCGAGTTGGAGCGCGTGATGGTTCGCTTCGTGCGCGGCCACGCCGACATCCTCGTCTGCACCACCATCATCGAAAGCGGCATCGACATCCCCAACGTCAACACCATCTTCATTAACCAGGCCGATCGCTTTGGCCTGGCCGATTTGCACCAGTTGCGCGGGCGCGTCGGGCGCTACAAGCACCGCGCCTACGCCTACCTGCTCTTGCCGGAAGATCGGCCCATCACGCCGGCAGCCGGCAAGCGGCTCAAGGCCATCGAGGAATTCAGCGAGCTGGGCGCGGGCTTTCGCATCGCCATGCGCGATCTGGAGATACGCGGCGCGGGCAACATCCTCGGCCCCGAGCAGAGCGGGCACATTGCAGCCGTCGGCTACGAGTTGTACTGCCAGTTGCTCGACATGGCCGTCAGGCGACTCCGCAACGAGCCGGCCGAGCCGCTCACCCCCGTGCACCTCGACCTGGGGGTCACCGGACGCGTCCCCCGCGACTACATCACCTCGGACCGACAGCGCATGGAAGTGTATCGCCGCGCAGCCACCTGCCGCAGCATCGAGGACGTCGAGCAGCTCACCAAAGACCTCCGCGATGCCTTCGGACCCTGTCCCGAGCCCGTCGAGACGCTTCTGCAACTCACCGAGATTCGCGTGCTGGCCAGGCATCTGAAGGTCCGTTCGATCGTGGTTGACTCACCCGACGTGATCTTCCGGGTCGACGATGCCCGCGCGGTCGAAAAGCCGCTTCACGGCGTGGCCGGCACGGTGCGGGTGATCGACCCGCAGACCATCCACTGGCGACCCGGGCAGAACTACCTGGAGAGCCCCACGCTGCTGACGATTCTGCGGCGGCGTTTGAGAACCGGCTGAAAGGCGGTTAGCCTACGTCGTGGCGCCACGGTCCCGACGTTTCCTGGAGGTACAGAACATGGATTACAGGCGAGTCATCCCCTGTCTGGACGTCAAGCACGGTCGGCTGGTCAAAGGGGTCAACTTCGTCGACCTCAAGGATGTGGGCGACCCGGCTGAAAACGGTGCCGCCTATAGCGAGGCCGGCGCCGACGAGCTGGTCTTCCTCGACATCACCGCCACCCTCGAAGGTCGCAAGACGCTCGTCGACGCCGTGAGGCGGACCGTCGAACGGATTTCCGTGCCGCTGACGGTGGGCGGCGGCATCAACAGCCTCGACGGCATCCGCGAACTGCTCGACGTCGGCGTGACCAACGTGTCGATCAACACCGCCGCCGTCCGCAACCCCGACTTCGTCAAGCAGGCGGCCGACGAATTCGGGCGCGAGCACATCGTGGTGGCCATCGACACGCGCGAGAACGATACGCTCTCCTCGGGCTTCGAGGTCATGGTCAGCGGCGGCACCAAGCCGACCGGCATCGACGCGGTCGAGTGGGCCAAGAAAGTCGAAGGGCTCGGCACCGGGCAGATCCTGCCCACCAGCATGGACGCCGACGGCACCCAGGCCGGCTACGATATCCCCATGACCCGCGCCATCGCCGATGCCGTGAGCGTGCCGGTCATCGCCTCGGGCGGAGCCGGCAAGCTCGAACACCTCAGCGAAGCGATCCTCGAAGGGCGCGCCGACGCCGTGCTCGTGGCCAGCATCGCCCACTTCGGCACGTTCACCATCAAACAGATGAAACAACACCTGGCCGATAAGGGTCTTCCCGTCAGACTCTGATTCGGCGGGAGCCCAAGGCGCCGTTCCAGACACGTTGAGGCTCATACCGATGGCGACCAGCAAGCCTAATGTCCTGATGCTCATGGGCGACGAGCACCCGGTGTTCATGACCGGCTGCTACGGCCATCGCAGCGTCAAGTCGCCCACGATCGACGGGCTGGCCGGCCAAGGCGCGGTGTTCGACGCCGCCTATTGCCCCAGCCCGATCTGTGCCCCGTCGCGGGCGGCCATGCTCACGGGCAGGCACGTTCACACCATCGGGGTGTGGGACAACGCCTCGCCCCTGAGCTGCGACTGGCCTACGTTCGCCCACAGTTTTCGGGCGGCGGGCTACCACACCATCGCCTGCGGCAAGATGCATTTTGTCGGCCCCGACCAACTCCACGGCTTCGACGAGCGATGGACGCAGGACATCTATCCGGCCACCTTCGACTGGACACGGTCGAACCGCCAAGCCGTCGCCGTCAACACCGGGCAGACCATCGATCAGGTGCTCCAGGCCGGCTGCGGCTGGACGTCCGACATGGATTACGACGAGGAAGTCGTTTTCCGCGCCGAGTACGGCCTGAGGCGTCTGGCGCGACGCGGCCGCACCAAGCCGTTCCTGCTCTGCGTCTCGTTCACCGGCCCGCACTACCCCTACAAGGCGCCCCCGCGCTATTGGGATCTGTATAGCGACGACGACGTCGACCTGCCCGAAATCCGCCCCGATTACCTCAACCGCGAACACGAGTACGTCAAGTGGCTGCGACGGCATGGCAAGTTCGATCGACTCGTGCCCGACGACGTCTGTCGCGCTGCAAGGCACGCCATCCTCGGCCGGATCACCATGGTCGACGACTACCTTGCCCGCATTCTCTCGCTGCTTGGCGACCTGGGGCTGCGCGACGACACCATCGTGCTCTATTGCAGCGACCACGGCGACATGATGGGCGAGCACGGCCTGTGGTACAAAAACGCCGCCTACGAATGGTCGAGCCGCGTGCCGTTAATCGTGGCCGGGGCGGACGTTCCAGCCCACCGTGTGCACGAGCCGGTGAGCCTGTTGGATTTGGGCCCGACTCTCTGTGGTTTGGCCGCCATCGAACCGATCTACGACGTGGCGGACGGCCGGGATATCTCCGACCTGGTGCACAACACGCGCCCGTCGGGTCCGGGCCAAGCGGTCATGGAGAACTACGGCGAGGGCGTCTGGCGCGGCTGGCGGATGATTCGGCGCGGGCAGTTCAAGCTCACATACGTGCCGGGTTGTGAGCCGGAGCTGTTCGATCTGAGGGCTGATCCCAATGAGTGGCGCGACCTTGCCGGCGACCCAGCCCACCGCGCGACGCGCGACCAGCTACAGAAGCTCGCCTTGACAGACTGGGACCCGGACCGATCCGACGAGTTGCGCTGGCAAAGCGAGGAACGCCGATTGGCCATCCTCCGCGCGCTGGCGCAGGGCAACCCGCTCGACTGGGACAAGCCCTCCGCCCCCGTGCCGCACCCCGCGCGGCCGGAGTAATCCGCTCGGCCCGGAAGACTCGTCCACCGTCGCACTGAGCCACCGGCAATGGGGGTCGTCGTTTCCGAATCCACCGCCGCCAGATTCATCAACCCACCACAAACCCGAGGCGGTGGCGACGCGCCGGCGCGACCGCTATACTGCCGCCATGTACTGGCGAGCGTGCTGGTTGAGCGTGGCGATGCTGCTTTGGGTCGGCTGTAGCGGTTCGGCGTGGCCTTGGAGCCGGACGGCTTCGAACGACGAGGCGAATCAACAGCCGATCGCGCAGGCAGAACGCAGCAACGAGTCCCCGGTCGCCAACGCAACCGAGGTGACAGACAACACGCAGCATAACGCCGGACAGACGTCTGGTGCGTCCGAGGCAGGTACGCAGGTCTCTGTGGATTCCCGACCAGGCCGAACCGTTCAGGCCCCCGTTCTTCGCATCAATCGCGATATCATCACGGTGCAGGACGTCCTCGAGCCGATCGCCGAGGTGCTGGAGCGCGAGGCGGGCGATCTGACGGTCGGTGAGTACCAGCCGCGGGTCATGCGTCGCGCCCGTCAGGAAATCCGTGACCAGATCGAGGCGGCCCTGCTCTACGACCAAGCCCGCCGCAAGCTCTCGGAAGAGGCAGAAGCTCAGCTCGAAAAGGCGCTCGACAAGATCATTCGTGATCGGATCAATCAACACTACCGGGGCAGCCAGACGGCGTTCGAGATGTATCTCGAGCGCTTCGGCAAGACCATTGAAGATGTCCGTAATCGCGAACGCCGGATGGTCCTGGTCCAGGGGTACGTCAGCGATCAGGTCATTCCACGTATTCATATCACACGCCGCGAACTGCTGAGGTACTTCCAGCAGCACCGGGCCGAGTTTGAAACCAAGGCGCAAACCGAGATGCACCTGATCGACGTGCCAGGCTGGGCGTTCCTGCTTGCCGTCGGGGGCGATATCAGCCCTGGCGTCGGCCGCCAGCAGTGGGCCGCCGCCAACGAGGCCGCCCGCGCCGACGCACTCGGCCAGGCGCGAAGCCGGATCGAGCGGGCGGCTGAAGAACTCCGCTCCGGTGCATCGTTTGACACCGTCGCCAAGAGCCATTCACACGGCATCAACGCGTCCAAGGGTGGCGACTGGGGCATGGTCACGCCGGGCGAATTGCAGGGACGATGGGCGGTGCTCAACGATGTGCTGGCTGCGCTTGCCTCGGGCCAGACCAGCGACATCATCGAAGGAACCGACGGAGCCTTCATCGTAAGAGCGGGTCAAAAGCAGCCGGCCCAATCAGTCAGCTTCGAAGAGGCGCAGCCTCAGATTGAGGCCAAACTCGTCAACGAGCAAACAATGGAGCGGTTCTCCGCACTGATGACGCGACTGCACAGTGAGGCCACCGTCTCCAGCTACGACGAGCAGTTGCTCTTCCTGGAGGCGGTGATGAGCGCAGCCCCGCGGCATCCGTCCGCACAGCGTAGTCCGTAGGCCGCGGCGGCAGCCCTCCCGTATGCTTCGGCGATGCGAGCGCGTCGGCGCCGTCACGGAACCATAAAGAACCCTGCCATGATCGTTATTGGACACCGCGGAGCCAAAAGCGAAGCGCCCGAGAACACGCTGGCCGGCTTTGCGTATGCCCGCAGCATCGGTGTGCGGGCGTTCGAGTTTGACGTGCGCTTGTGCGGCGACGAGGCCGCCGTGCTCCTGCACGACGAAACGGTCGACCGCACCACCGATGCGAGCGGACGCGTGTCACAGTTCTCCGCCTCGCAGCTCGCTCGCCTGGACGCCCGCGGCGACTTTGTCGACTCACCCGAAACGGGTGTGCCCACCCTGGCCGAGGCGCTGGATGCGCTGTGCGACGCGCGACTGCTCCAAATCGAGATCAAGTCCGACGCGCCCGAACGCCTGGCGAGAGTCTGCCGTCAGGTGGTCGATCTCGTCGATCAACATGGCCTGGCCGACCGGGTGGTGGTCGTATCGTTCGACGCGACGGCGCTAACGATCACGCGGCAACTGGCCCCCAACTTGCGACGCGGCCTGATCGGTGCGTACGATGACATCCGCTTCGTCGATAGGGCCGAGGAGCTTGGCTGCTGGGCTGCGTGCGTGTGCTTTCGCACCACCACGCACAAAATCGTCAGCCGGGCCCGGGCCGCCGGGCTGAACACCACGGCCTGGACCGTCAACACCGTCGACGACGTGGCCACGCTACTCGATTGGGACGTGGACAATGTGACAACCGACTGCCCCAGCGTGGTGATGAAGTATCTCCGGCAGCGAACCTGCCTGGAAACGTGGGACGAATCGGGGAAGCAAAACTATGGCCATGACCGGTAGAGAGATTGTTCGGCGGGCGGTGCGGTTCGAACGTCCCGAGCGCCTGCCGCTGGATCTGCCCGAACAGTATGGCAACGATTTCGCTTCCGTCGGGCTGACGCCTTCGCCCGACGCGCGCCCGTCCAAGGGCGTGGATGAATGGGGCGCGGTGTGGGAGAACATCGGCGTCTCCACTCTCGGCGAGGTGAAAGACCCGCCCCTGAAGGACTGGCGCGACCTCGACCGCCTGCACGTGCCCGACATCCGCGAGCCGCGGCGCTTCAGCCAGCTCGAAGGGGCACGCGAGCGATCGGGCGAGAAGTTCCTCATGGGCGGCGGCCTGAGCCTCTACGAGCGGGTGCACTTCATCCGCGGGCTCGAGAACACCTGGGTCGACATCTACGAGGCGCCGCAACAGCTCGGCCGACTCATCGACATTATGGTCGACATGAACCTCGTCGCCATCGAGCGCTACGCCCAAGCCGGCGTCGACGGTTACATGTTCTGCGACGACTGGGGGCTTCAGAATCGGCTGATGATCTCGCCCGATTCGTGGCGCCGGATCTGGAAACCCCGCTACGCCCGCGTCTATCAGGCCGCCCACGAGGCGGGGTTGCTCACGTTCCTGCACAGTTGCGGGCACATCGTCGATATCCTCGACGATCTGATCGAGATCGGCCTCGACGTCATCCAGATGGACCAGCAGGAGAACATGGGCCTGGAGCTTCTGGGCGAGCGGTTTGGCGGCCGCATCACCTTCTATTGCCCCGTCGACATCCAGGCCACCATGGCCCGCGGCACGCTCGATGAAATCCGCGCCTACGTCCGCAAGATGGTCGCCACGCTGGGTCGGCCGGAGGGCGGCTTTATCGCCAGGTGGTATTCCGACCCCAAAGGCGCCGGCCACCGGCAGGAAGCCATCGACGCGATGTGCGAGGAATTCGTCCGCATCGCCGGCCGCGCGCCCTAACGCGCACAACAGAACTTGGGTGGCATGCTCACTACGTAGGGCGGGTTCTACCCTCCTTGACGTATCGTATTAGAGCCGTAAGGTGTGTCCCGGCGCGGCGGGGCACACGGCAGAAGGGATGGGGCGCCCGAGTAGAGTAGGAATCGTGTCCCCCAGGTCCAAAGAAGGACCCAGGCCACCGCTCTGTTAATTCCCCACCTTGCCGTGGCGAGATGAGGCACCTGCAACGCAGCGCGATGAGCGCCCCTTGCGCGAAATCGCGCGATTATGCCCGCATCGCGAACACGCTGAAGCCCGTGCCCGTGCCCTCGCCCGACAGGCGAAACAGCAGGCCGGCCATGTAACACGTGTTGCGGGTGGGTACGTAGTCGGTAGCCTTGCCGCCGAAGATGCCGGCGTCGCCCTCCTCGTCCTCACCGCAGAAGCCGCCGTCGGCCCGCTCGTGACGCGTAGTGCTGGGTGCCGAGACGGAAACCACCCCAGCAACGTCTCGACTGTCGGCCCGCACAGCCACCATCTGTGCCAAAAAACCGCCGGCCGACGCACCGAGTGCAACCACGTGATCGCAGTCGGCACCGGCCAGTTCCGACGCGCCGCGACGAATCCACGCCAGAGCAACCAGCACGCCATCCAGCGCGGCCGGGTAGGGTGGGTCCTGAAGTAGTCGATAGTTAGTCGCAACCGCAACGTAACCCACCTCAGCCAGTCACGCGGCCACACCCGCCATTCGCTCCTCGCTGAAGTGACGCAGACTGCCACCGTGGATCACCAGCACCACGGGTTGTCCTGCCGGCGCCTCGGGCAGGAACACGTCCAACAGTCCGCGCCGGCCGGCCTGGCGGCTGTAGACAACATCACGCACGATTCCGCCCATATCGACGTTCCACCATTTCAGAGCGATTCTGAGTCATCCACACCGCAGCACAGCCGCTCCGTCGATCTGGCCGGCTTCGAGGCGCCGGAGCACCTCGTTTGCCTCCTGCAGGTCGTACGTCTCGACCGTGGTCCGTATCGGAATTCGTCCGGCCAGCTCCATTAGCTCGTGGCCGTCCTGCCGCGTAGCGGCCGTCACGCTGCGGACCGTACGCTCGTAGTAGAGGTGCCTTTCGTAGTCCAGCTCCGGCACGGACGACATGTAGATACCCGCCAGCGCCAAGACCCCGCCTCGATCGAGCACGCGCAGCGCCTCGCGCACCAGCCAGCCGGCCGGGGCAAAGATGACCGCGCTGTCGAGTTTTTCAGGAAACTCGTCCTGCGCCTGGCCTGTCCAGGTCGCACCGAGCCGTTGGGCGAGGCTGCGGTGCAATTCACTGCGACTGAACACGTAAACCTCGCAGCCTCGGTGGACGGCCACCTGAATGGCGATGTGGGCCGATGCGCCGAAGCCGTACAGACCCAGTCGCTTGCCCGAGTTGAATTCAGCAAGCTTCAGCGAGCGGTAGCCGATGATTCCGGCGCAGAGAAGCGGAGCAGCCGCCGCGTCGTCCAGGCTATCCGGAACACGATACGCGAAATCCTCCAAGACCGCCGCATATTCGGCATAGCCGCCGTCGATGTCGTAGCCGGTGAAGCGGGCGTTGGGACACAGGTTTTCGTCGCCGCGTCGGCAGAACTTGCACGTCCCGCATGTGCCGGCTAACCAGGCGGCGCCCACCCGATCGCCCACCTTCAGCTTGCCGCACCTGCGCCCGCACTTCTCGACGACGCCGACGATCTCGTGACCGGGTACGATCGGGCGCTTGTGCAGCGGCAGCTCGCCGACCACCGTGTGTAGATCCGTGTGGCACACCCCGCACGATTTGACCCGCAACAGCACCTGACCGTCGGCGGGCTCGGGCACGGCCACGTCCCTGAATTCCAGGGGTGCATTTTTGACGTCGCAGGGCTTGTCCAGGACCATCGCCTTCATCGCGCGCTCCTTGGCACCCGCGACCCCACCGCCGTCAGGCGAGCAATCAGTCTACGCTCATTGTCACAATGGGCTGGGCCGGCGAGACCGTCAAGCGTATTCACGAAGGGAAGCGAAATAAATGGCTTACGCCCTATGGCGCCTATCGCGGCCACTGTTTGAGGACTCTATTTTTCAAAGACTCCCCATTGCGCCAGCCCGACCACGCGTCGAATGCGCCTTCGTTGAAAACCTTCCAACTGATGCAGGTCGACAAGGTTTGTGTGCGGACTGGTTCGTCTCTGCGTCAGTCCGCAACGCTCCAGCAACCGTAAGACCCAATCTCGTGAAGGTAACGGAGTGGTCACAAGCAGCTTACCGCCCGGGCGCAGTAGCTCCAGGCATTCTCTGACGCAATCCACATGCTCCAACACTTCAAACATTATGATCACATCGAAGGATCCCCGACCCAAGCCCAACTTCCGCCACATCCGCACGTCGCCGATGACATCGGCCGGAGGCACGATGTCAAGACCAGTGTAGTTACGGAATCCTCTGGCCCGAAGGTGTGCGCCAACCCATCCGTCAGCACTTCCGATTTCAAGGATCCGTGCGTCGCTCGGAAGATCAGACAGGAAATACGAGATCTTCTTGCGCCTGGCGAAAGTGCTGAGTAAAGGCATCCGCATTACCCTTTCACGACGACTATTTTCATTTATCCGATATTTCCCATTTGACCTTTGCTCAGCAGCAATGCCGGACTCCTCAGGCGCCAGTATAACGCCCTCCGCCAAGCCATCCAAGGGTCTCTTGCTCGATCCCTCGACGAACGCCGTGAAATCGAGGGCACGATCGCCAATCAACCCAGCCACTCGCCCCTTTCAGGCTACGTTTACTCAGATTAACAGCATCGCCCCATCGTCGTGCGTCAGGTTCTCGATCATCGCACCGGGTCATCTCGGCGCCGCCCGCGGGCCGATCGCGGCGAACCGGCGTGTCCGATCGAGGATCGCCCGGTACAGCACTCGCGGGATCGCCACCTCCGCCAGTTGGAACGTCACGTACCGGGCGTGACGGACCATCTTGCTGCCGATCTTGAGCAGCCTGTCCCGCAGCGTGGTCAGCGACCAGTGCTTCACCGACCGCGGCAGCGCCACCCGACGCAGGAAGTTGCCCAGGTTGTATGCCAGCACGTGCAACTGTAATCGAACTTGGTTGGCGTCGAACCGCTGGCACGACAGTCGCGTCCACCCCACCGCGTGCTTGCCCTCCTTGATCCACTGCTCCGCCGTGCCGCGACCGTTGTAGAACTGGACCACCTTCCGCGACCAGCCGGTCATGTTGGTCACGATGAAGCCCACGCGGGGGAATCCCGACGTACGTCGGGACCCTGGTGCCACTCGATCTTCGCCACCACCCTACGCGGGCTGTCCCAAGTGCCCGCTTGGTACAGGAAGTCGTGATACCACACGATCGGCTTGTTGGACGGACGGCCCACCGGCCGCGTCAACAGCGGCTCCATCTCACGCAGCAATGCCCGCTCGACATCGCCGTCCTGATCGAAGATGAACAGCGGGTGGTAGTCCCGATGTACATCGGGACAGCCGAAGTGCCCGTTGTAGGCCGTGCCTTCCAGTTCGCCGTAGGTCTCGCTGACGGAACTGTCCATGTCCAGGACCAGCTTGTTGATCGGACGGCGTCGCCGGATCAGGTCCACCCACTGGCCGGGCATGGTCATCAACGCGGCAAGGTTCTCTGGGCGGGTCATCACCTCGGTCTCGAACCGCCCGACCTGGCTGGTCGATGCGGCCTTGGCGCCGGCGGCGCGTCCACCAACCACCCGACGCATGACCGGGTCGACGCTCAGACGCTCGGCGTCATTGACATCGTCGTAGCCCGCAAGGCGACTATAGACCGACTGGCGCAGCAGCGCCACCATGCGGTGTCGGATGTTGCTGCCGCTGCGCTGGTCGAACAGGTCGGCAGCACCCGAGGCGGTCAGCCCTGCCGCCTCGTCAAGATCGCGATAGGGGAACAGGCCCGCGTCCGAGCTAACCGTTGCCCCGTGGAACGCCAGCTTGACCGCGCGGTCAAAACCGACCCGCAAGACGTCCTTGTCTGCTTCACCCATCAGGTGCTCCGTCTATTGCCCGTAGAACGTGAGAACAGGCCGTATTCTACAGCCCACGCGCTCCGGGCGCCACAGAGAACGCCGAGCTATCTGGGAAATGCCGGGTCTATCAGCCGCAAGGGGGCTCTGCGACCGCGTCGACGTTAGCGGAGTCGCTAGTCGTACGATATAATCATCCGGTGGGGACCGTCACGTTGTTGGGAGTATCTCTTGGCCTCGAGCAACACCAGGAAACACAGCGCAAGCCACCGTTGGCGTGTCCTCGTATACAGTACGCTGGCAATCGGCGCCACACTGCGGATCGCGCTATTCGGGGCCACCCAACCGAGAATCGCATACGACAACCATATCGAGGTGGCCCTCTATCACGCGACGCACGGGAGACTGCCCGAGCCAGACGCCCTGTGGCAGGCATACCAGCCGCCCCTGTACCACCTGCTCGGCTCGGCCGTCTATCGCGTAGTCGCCGGCACGACGATCACCGACCATCGATGGGTCGCCCAGAAGCTTCAGCGAAACTACGGCCTCGAGGCCGCCATACCGTTTATGGCCCGCGCCGACGCAGACCAGACCGCGCTGCCCGATCAACCTGAGCTGGCCTGGCCGATGCGACGCCATCTTGCCGGGCTCAAAGCGATCCAGGGCATCAGTCTGGTGGCGGGCCTGGCCACGTTGCTGCTGGTTTGGGCGACATTGCGGAAGGTGTTTCCCGAGTCGGCATGGGCGCAGTGGATCGGTCTGATGGTGATCGCTGTATTGCCGCGCCACATCTATATGTCGGCAATGGCCACCAACGATTCGCTGAGCTACGTGTTCATCACCCTTGCAATCTACCTTCTTGTTTGCTACTTGCAGCGTCCCACCTGGCCGGTATGCCTGGGCTGGGGATTGGCGGCCGGCCTGGCGATTGTCTCCAAGGGGACAGGGCTGGTCCTGCTTCCGGTGGGGGCGACGGTGCTGGGTGCCGAATTCGTGAGGCAGACCATCCGCGGCAGGCGATGCGGCCTCCTGGTGATTCAGACGATGGTCATGCTGCTGCTGGCGGTTGGCATCGGTGCGTTGCACTACAGCCGTCTGGCCGTTCGGTACGGTAACCCGTTCGTCATCAACGCCGACATCACACCTCGTAGGAACATGGAGCTTCAACCACCGGGCCGCGACGGACTGCGCTTCCTGTCGGTGCGACCCTTGCAGCTTTGGCGCAGGCCGTTCATCCACCAGGACACGGTCGGCAGTTGGCCCACTGCGGTTTATGCGCGCATGTGGTTCGACTACGAGCCCTGGTTCACCCAGTGGCGTCACGCACCCATGAAGCCGTTCCTCTCGCAGTGCTACGCCCGCACGGCAAGGCCCGGCCATACCCTCTGGACCGGGCTGCTTGACTGGCCCGATGAGTTGGCCCCCAAAGCACTGGTCTGGCAGGGCCGCCTGCTGTATTTGAGCGGCTTGCCTGTCGCTCTACTGATTCTGTTGGGACCGATCACGCTGGGCCGACGGAACCTCGAGCCGGCCGGCCTGACCATGCTCACGTTGGCGGTGTTTACGCTGGCTTTGGTCATCGTTCAGGCGATGCAGCGTCCGAACTTCTGTGCGTTCAAGGCGGCATATGTACTGGCGGCGTTGGTGGCGCTGGCCGCCTGGGCAGGCGCCGGCGCCGAGTGGCTCGTGCAGCGGCTCGGGCGCGCGATCGCGGTGGCCGTCATCGGGCCGATGGCCCTGGCCAGCATGGTCCACTTTGCTTACCTGTCCACTGCTTACGCCAATGCCCCAAGCATGTGGTCGAGCCGGGCCTTTTCTGGCGGCTACGAACGGCAGGCGCGTGCCTTTCTCGCCCAAGGCAATGCGGGCCAAGCCGCCAGAGCGTCTATCATCGCCGCCCAGATCAAAGGGAGCGACGCCGATTCGTGGGTCCGCGCGGGCCAGCTTCTGCAGAGGACCGACCGTCGGCAGGAAGCGGCTGAGTGTTTCCGCAAGGCGCTAGCCGTACAGCCCGACGCCGTGGCTGCGTACGTTGGACTATACGCTCTCCATGCCGCTCAACACCGCTTCGCCGAAGCCATCGACACCTTAAGAACGGGCCTGCGTCACACACCGGACGACCCGCACCTGCTCAACTCCCTGGCCTGGACGCTGGCTACGTGTCCTCAGACGCAGTTTCGCAACGGGCCGGAGGCCCTGCGCCTGGCGCAAGGCTTGGTTCAGCACGGCCGAGGCAACGACCCACCCATCCTGCTGACCCTCTCGGCTGCTTACGCCGAGACAGGCCAACCGGATCAGGCCCGACAGACCGCCGAACATGCCCTGGGGCTGGCCCGCCAAGCCGATCAGCCCAAGTTTGTCGAGTTGATCGAAAAGAAGATGCAGGAGTATCGCGCTGCCATCCCCGCGCCGAAGAAAGCCCCCTGATCGGCCGGGCAAAGCGAACGTCGGCACGCCGACAGGCGAGCCCTTACCCTGACCCCCAGCGACGCGCCGACACGCTCGTACGCCGTGCCTTCGGTGGATCAGACCGTCACCGTCTGCCGGCACGTCGACATGACTACAGCATCGCAGACCGGCATAGCCCAGCGACCCGCGCGCCGAGTGCGGACCGACCGGCTGCCTGTGCCCGGTGCAAATCAGAATGCGCCAAGCGCCCGCTACCCGTCTGCCGGAACCGACCGTTCCCAGACCAGCTTGCCGGCGCTGGCATCCAGCGGACGCAGCACCATGCCCGCGTCAAGCCAGCGTTGAGGCGCCAGCCAGCTCTCCAGACGTCCTAAGTCGATCTGGCCGGCCTCACGCAGCACGTTGGGCCAACCCGAGTATTCCACGATCTGACGCGCCCGCCGAGCGAACGGCTCATAAACAGGTCGCCGCTCAACCACACGCAGGTCCTGCGGGGCCTCGCCGACAGACAATTCGTCCGGTATCTGCACCGGCTCGGCCTCGGGAAGCTCTTCGGTCGTCCGCTCGATGGCTGTGGGAACGGGCTGATCGACCGGCGCCGGCTCAGGAGTTGCAGCTTTGGGCTCGACGAAGGCGTCCTGCGTCCAAACCGAAGCTTCCGCAGACTCGAACCACATCAACTGCGGCGCCTCTTGCTGCTCGGCGGGGCGGTCGGTTCTTAGAGCCTGCGGTGCAAGCGATGGCCTGACCGGCTCAGCGACCTCTTTGCACGTTGCCGGACGAACCGACATCTCGTCGATGCGCTCAGCCACGGGGAGCGCCGCCGCTTCGGCCGGTTGCGTGTCCTTCGCACTCGCGATGGGTTCAGCCTCGGCCGCCTGCTCGGCGGGTTCCTCCGGCGCAGGCAAAGGCTCGGCTGCTACCGCAGGCTCCACTTCCGCAGCAGGACCCGGCGTCGGTTCGACGGTGGGCTCGACGTGTTCATCTACAACAGTCGCTTCGGCCACCGTCTTGGCCTTCGGCCCTTGCGACGCGGCAATCAGGGCCTCAGTCTGCTGCAATTGGGTGCGAACCTTCGCCCAGTTCGGGCGCAGCGCCAACGCCTGCGCGAACGCTTCGCGCGCTTGATCGAGCCGATGGTCGCCGCGGTGCAGCACGCCCATATTGAAGTGGGCCTCGGCCAGCGACATCACCTGCGAAAACTGCGCGAACGCACCCTCCGCATCGCCCTGCTTGGCCAGCACCACACCCAGGTTGACTCGTGCCCGTGCAAAGCTCGGCTTGAGCTGTATCGCGTTGCGCAGTTCGGCCTCGGCGTCCTGCCAGCGGCTCTGCGCCATATAACTGAACGCCAGGTTGTTACGCAGGTAGGCCGTATTCGGAGCTCGGTGGATTGCCGAGACGAATACCCGGTCGGCTTCCTCCCAGCGCCCCATGCGGGTCAATACCGCCCCGAGGCGGTTGTACGCCTGGAGAAAGTCGGCGTTGAGCGCCACCGCCTTACGGTACTGCTCGGCCGCCTGGTGCAGCTCGCCCCGTCGCTCAAACAGTCTTCCCGCCGAGAAGTACGTCACCGGCAGAAGCGTCGGCTCGGGAGCAGGTTGGGCCCGGGCTCGCGCCTCGGCGCTGACCTTGGTCCAGCTGGCGTCCTGGGGCGTCGTGACCATTTCCTGGGTCATGCCGCACCCGGCTAAACACATCATTGCCGCGATCACGCATCCATGCTTTGTCGCCGCCATCTTACTGCTGGCCTCCGTATCCCCCTAGTGTCCCGCCGAGTTGGGTACCGGACGACCGACCGTCCTGTTGTCCGCCGCGACTGGCCTTATAGACCACGACGGCCTCCTCGGCATCCATACCGTACGCGCCGGGCAGACCCGGAGTAACCTGAACGGATTCTTCTTCCACGCCGTTGGTGGCGAGGAAATGACGGATGCTGGACACCCTCTGTCTGACCAGCCGTCCGTCGTCCACCCGGTAGTCGTACCGCAGTGTGCCACCGTAAAGCTTCAGCAGCTTGGCGTAATGCTCGAGCCGCATTTGCCCCAGGCTATTCAACTCGGCCGTGTGAGGCACAAAATGGACGTCGGCCACAGACATGTCTGCGGCGGACGCATTGCCGGTCATCGCCAGGTACGGCTCCTGCATCGGATGTGGGTAGTCGCTGTACCCCTGTGGCGGGGCGTTCAGCCGTGTGGAGGGCTCACTGCATCCGAC
Source organism: Phycisphaerae bacterium (assembly GCA_035530655.1). GTDB lineage: Bacteria > Planctomycetota > Phycisphaerae > UBA1845 > DATKUK01 > DATKUK01. The sequence continues at coordinate 31,482 of DATKUK010000024.1, read as the reverse complement.
CAGCACCACACCACACACCAGCACTCCGGTGCAAACAATGGTTTTCATCTTCAGGCTCCTTCCTGCTTGCAGGGCGATGCGTTCCTTGCATCGCATTTGTAGGTTCCGAAACGTCCATGCAAAAGCGGGATCTACCGCACCATCTCACTCTACAGCGCGCCGCTTTTCATGGTCTCGATCAGGCTTAGCGCCGCCGGCCCGGCCAGGACTACGAACATGGCCGGAAAGATGAAGAAGATCAGCGGCAGCATCAATTTGACGGTCGTCTTCTGCGCCCGTTCCTCCGCCGCTTGACGCCGCTTCATCCGCATCGTGTCCGACTGATTGCGCAACGCTTTGGCGATGCTGGTTCCGAAGCGCTCGGCCTGGGTAATGATTGCCACGAGTGATTTAACCTCAGACAGGCCGGTTCGCACAGCCAAATTCTCCAGCGCCTCGGCGCGCGGCACGCCCATCTGCGTCTCCATCGACGCAATTTGCAGCTCTTCACACAGTTCCGGGTGCACCATCGTCAACTCGTCACTGACGCGCTGGATGGCGGCGTCGAGGCCCAGGCCCGACTCGACCGAAATGACCATCAAGTCCAGAGCGTCGGGTAGGCCGTGCCCGATCTTCTCGCAGCGCTGGCTGGTCGACAGCCGCAGCCACAGGTTCGGCAGCATAAAGCCCAGCCCGCCCACGAAAACCGTCCATCCCATAAGGGATACGGAGTCGTAGCTGCGTGTCCACATTACAAGCAGCGTCACCAGGCCAAGCCCCGCACCCAGCAACGTCTTGCTACCAAGAAACAACATCGGCGCCGAATCGCGCCGGAATCCGGCGTTTGCCAGCTTGATGCGCAACAGCGATTGCTCCTCATCGCTACGCGGCATCATGGGCCTGGATAGAAACGGCGCCGCCTTCTTGAACAGGCCAGCCGTGGCTGATTGTTTGGCTTTCGCCCTGGCCTTCTTGCCGATCTGAGCCTTCTCGTCGATCGCCCGCTTGCCTTTGATCCGGCGGGCGACCGCCTGTTGCTTTTCGCCCCGGCGAGGCAGGACCGAGTACACGATCAGCGCCAGGCTGACAACCACGAGAATTCCCATGATAGTAAGCTGACTCATCTTCTTCTTCCCTTGGGCCCGGCGCCCAGTTGGTCTCAGACCTTGATGTTTACGATCTTCCGGATCATCGCCCATCCCAGGAGCATCATCACGCCCGCAGCCACCAGCATGATCCTGCCCTTGGGATCGTAAAGCAGGACCGAAGCGTAATCCGGATTCAGTTGAAGCTCCGCGAAGAACACGATAACGGGCAGGGCCAGCAGCACCGCCCCCGACAGTCGTCCCTCGGCCGTGAGCGCCCTAACCTGACCAAACAGGCTGATCCGGTCGCGAATGACCGCCCCAATGTTGTCGAGAATTTCCACCAAATCGCCGCCGGTCTGCCGCTGCACCAGAACAGCCGTCACGAAGAAGCGAACGTCCAGCATGTCCACTCGATCCCCCATGTTGGTCATGGCTTCCTCGAGCTTGATGCCGAGGTTCTGCTCGTGGAACACACGCCCGAATTCCGTACCAGCCGGATCCGGCATTTGCTGACTGACCAAATGGATTCCACTGGCCAATGAGTGCCCGGCCCGCAGCGCCTGGCTGATCAGCTCAAACACGTCCGGCAACTGCGTCAGCAATTTGCTCATTCGCTTTCTGCGACGCACCAACACGTACATCAGCGGGACGAACACGATCAGCAAGGCGACGCCCATACTCGTGATTGGCCCCACATGCACGAGAAGCAGCAGACAGAGCACGCCGGCGGCCGCCGCGACCAGGTTCATGAGCATCCGGGAGGCCGACCAGTCGATGTTGGCCTGGTCCAGCATCCGCTGGAGCTTCGGCACGAAGCTCAGCTTCCCGATGATCTTGTCGATGCCGATCGGTTCGGCCTGCCGCGCCCGCCGGCGGAGCACCTGACTTTTTATATCCTTTTCTGTCTTCTTCCGGTCGCCCGTGCCGGATCGCTCCTTGAGACGGCCGATCATCCGCTTCTGGTTGGTCTTGCGCAGATCCATCACGACCTGGAAAACACCAAAAGCCAGAAGCACAGACCCCGCCAGCGGCAAGAGCAAAAGCAACGTGCTCTTCATGCTGGCCGACATGCCGAGGATCTCAGTCATGGTTTACGCTCCCGCCTGGACCCGGAACCGCTTTTGCGGAGCCCGCACCTGGCCGCACGGACACCGGGCTAGTCGTCCTCTGGTTCATCCTTATTCCCATCCTCGTCTGACATCAGCACCTGACGCTCAAACAGATCCGTGTCGACTTCCGCACCGGCTGCGGCCACTCGCTCCAGGAACGAAGGCCGGATGCCGGTTGCCACGAAGTGCCCGTACGCCCTCATCCCTGCACTGATGCCGAGTTGCTCGAAGGTAAAGATGTCCTGCATGGTAATGGTGTCACCCTCCATGCCTTGCACCTCGGTCACCGTGACCAGCTTACGGGGTCCGCCGGTCAGACGCTGAACCTGTACGATCAAATCGATGGCCGAAGCGAACTGCTGGCGGACCGCCTTGATCGGCAACTCGAAGCCAGCCATCATGACCATCGTCTCGACACGCTGCACGGCGTCGCGCGTGCTATTGGCGTGAATCGTGGTCAGCGAACCGTCGTGGCCGGTGTTCATGGCCTGAAGCATGTCCAAGGTTTCGGCCCCGCGGCACTCACCCACCACGACGCGGTCGGGCCTCATACGCAGGCTGTTGGTCACCAGATCGCGAATGGCGATCCGCCCCTTGCCCTCGATGTTGGCTGGACGCGACTCGAGACGCACCACGTGCGGCTGACGCAGTTGCAGTTCCGCTGCGTCCTCGATCGTCACGATTCGCTCAGTCGGAGGGATGAAACTCGACAGGTTGTTCAACAGCGTCGTTTTGCCGCTACCCGTTCCCCCCACGATCAGGATGTTCATACGCGCGATCACACACGCCTCGAGGAAGTCGCGCACCTCCGGCGGACAGGACTTCAGTCGAGCGTAGTCATCCCAGGTAATCGGGTCGGCACCGAACCGCCGGATCGACACCGACGGGCCGTCAATCGCCAACGGCGGAATGACCGCGTTGACACGCGAGCCGTCCGGCAGGCGCGCGTCCACCATCGGGTTGACCTCGTCGCAGCGCCGTCCCACCGCCGAGACGATCTTGTCGATGACGTGCATCAGGTGCCCGTCATCCTTAAACTGGACCTCGGTCATCTCCAGACGACCTTGCCGCTCGATGTACACATGGCGTGCCCCGTTGACCAGAATGTCACTGATCGTTGGATCCGCCAGCAGCACCTCCAGAGGCCCCAGGCCGAAGGTCTCATCCAGCACTTCCGTGATCAGTCGCTGCCGCTCCTGGAAGTTCAGAAGCGCGTTCTCCTCCTCCGCCAGCGACGTGACGACCTCGCGTACCTCCTTGCGAAGCTCCTCGGAATCCTCCGACAGACTCGTCATGTCGAGTTGTTCGACGAGCTTACGATGGATGCGGTTCTTCAGCGCGTAGAATTGATCGAGGCGCTCCCGGTTGACCTTGGAGGGCTTGTTTTCCTTTGGCGGCGCCTCGGCTACCGCCGTCGCGCCGGCGCCCACCATTTTGCCCATATCGCCTGTCGTCGTGCTGTCTTTCTTTTTGCCGAACAATGCATCCACCCCTTATCGTATAGTCTCTACTTGCTGAACAAACCTCGCAGGACGCCGGCGCCCTTCTTGGGGGGGCCGCCTTCCGCTGCCGCTTCCGGGTTGCAGATACGTTCCGCCAACTCGTGAAGGCTCTGCCGGACCTTCGACTTCGAGGCCGACATCGCCAGCGGCTCGCCCAGGTTGATCGCCGCACAAACCGCCCTGAAATCGCTGGGAATCGACCAGAAGATCTTGCGATTCAGAGTCGCTTCAACGTGCTCCGGCTCCAGGTAGCCCGACTCACGCGTCGAGCGATTGCAGACTAGGTGCACGCGGTCGAGGTTGTAGCCGTGCTGGGCCAACTCGGCGAGTATGCGATCGCTGTTCCGAACACTGGTAACCAGCAACTGCATGACCAGCAGGTTCACATCCGCCATATCGAACACCACTTGCGCCCCGGCGTCGAAGCGATGCGGCCCGTCGACCACCACATAGCTGTACAGTTCCTGGAGCGCCGCCAGCATGCCCGCCGCATGCGCCGCCGAGATCTGCTCGGCCTGCGCGAAGTGATGCGGCCGCGCCAGAACGTGCACCCCCGACTCGTGCTTGACCATCGCCTTCGAGATAATCTGCTGATCCAACTGCTCGTGCGTCTCGCATAGATCGGCGATCGTAAAATTGGCCTGCACGTCGAAGAACGTTGCCACCTGACCCAAGCGGAAGTCGAGGTCGACGACAGCCACTTCGCTGCCGGCCACATCGGCCAACTCCACAGCCAGGTTTGTGGCCACGGTCGTCGCACCGACCCCTCCGGCGCTGCCCATCACAGAAATCAGTCGGCCCTGCGCGTCGTTGGCCGGCTGCTGCTGGGCCACCCGATCCAGCGCCTCGGTGAGTTGCTGTCTGTCGATGGGCTTCGGCAGAAACTCCTTCACCCCTGCCCGCATGGCCGCCAGAACCAGATCCCCATCGGAACTGGAGCTGACCACGAACACCGGCAGGCCCGCACGTGCGGAGGTAACCTGCCGCACCAGCCCCATGATCGGCTCGGGCGCCGGGTCCAGGTTCACAAGCACCACATCTGCGTTGAACTGCCCCATGGCCTGGGGCAACAGCGACGGCTCGTCGATCTCCGCCAGGATCTTGAGACCGTCCACGGCAAGCAATTCACCGCGCAGGGTCTTGCCGTAGTCCTCGTCCGCGTTGAAGACGATGACACGAATTACGTGTCCCATCGTTTCCTCGGGGCCCGATGGCCATCGCGCCAATCGGGTCAAGCCGTCCCTGTCCCGGGGCCCTTCTCAGCCCGTGTCCTCAACCGACCAAAGCGGGCGTTTTCTGCCCATTGCGGCAAAGACCGTCTGCATGCGGGCCAACAATCCGGGCCGGACGAAGCCGGCCAGTCGGCCCATCGCTTCCCATCCCCACGCCGCAATCATTCCGCTTCCCCGGACTCCGCCAGACCCCACGGTCCCTCAAGCGGCACCGGTGAGGCCTGAGCCGCCGGCTCGGCCTCGGCTGGCGTGTCGTCCGACTCCGAGACGGGCTGCCCTTCGGCTGAACTCTGGACGCGCCCCTCGAGCGCACCCAGCCCGAATAACTCGTAGTCGTTCGGCTCGACCATGTACTCACCCGGCAAAGGCGTGGTGGCCTGATCGGGATTCATGGCCTCGGCTAGCTCCGGCGTGACCAGGATCATCAACTCGGTGTTGCTCTTCTGATACTCCACGGAGCTGAACAACGCCCCGATAATCGGAAGATCTCCCACGCCCGGTAGCCTCTGCGTAACGCCGCGGATTCGCTCGCTCAGCAGGCCGGCGATCGCCACGGTCTGGCCGCTGCCCAGCTCCACCGTCGTCTCCGCCCTGCGTTGCGTGATTCCCGGAATCACGAACCCCGCGAACTGCACCGCCGTGCTGAAGTCCGGCTCGCTCACCTCCGGCGCTACGCGCAGCCGCACCATCTGACCACCCACGACCGTCGGCGTGAAGTTCAGGCGAACGCCGTATTCCTTGTACTCGATGGTAATCGTGTCGGAATCCTGAGGAATCGGCACCGGAAACTCGCCGCCCGCCAAAAAAGTCGCCGTCTGGCCGCTAATAGCCATCAGGTTCGGTTCGGCCAGGATGCGCAGCAGCCCGTTCTCGCGCAGCGCCTGCACGAAGAGCTGCATCTCAATACTGGGAAAGCCCAGCGAGAACGTGGTCGCCGTCGTAATCGGTATGCCGTCCTCGCCGGTCAGGAACGGAATCGTCCGCGTCACCAGCGAATCGGCCGACGCACCGATGTTGATCGGGTTGATCCCGCCGATCTGCGACACGACGAACGCATCCTGGAAGTGGTCGCCCGCCATCCAGCCGTTCACGCCCAGGCGCCGAAGGGCGCTCTTGCTCACCTCGGCCACCGTGCAGCGCAACAACACCTGCTGCACGCCCGCCACCCGCATCTGGTTGTGCACCTTCTGCGAGTAGATGCTGGCCAGGTCCATGACCCGGTCGGCCGACGCCGGATCCGGCACCGCCCCGTCGAGCACGAGCGTACCCAGCATCGGCTCCACGCGAACCCGCGCCAGCGGCGCGGTGCGGCGGATCGCCTTCTCGAGTTCCGCCTTGTCGAAGACCACCGCCAGATCGAACAGCTCCTGCTGCTGATCCGAGGTCCACAAGATCAGTTGCGTCGCGCCGAAGGTCTTGCCCGTCACCAACAGCTTCTTGGGCGAAAGCACCACGACGTCGGCAACCTCAGGCGCCGTCACCGACGCCCGCCGAATCGGCAGGTTCGTGTCAAGAATCAGCGACTTGTTCATCGATACCGTGAGTCGCCTGGAATCAGTCGCTACTTCGCGCACCTGCACGACCAGATCGCCGTTGGTCTGTATCGCTTGGCCCCCTTCAACGGGTTGCTGCCCGGCGGCATACCTGCCAGCCAGCAGAACGACCCAGCCGGTCAGCATCGCTGACAGCCATACAGCGCCGCGCGATCGCGTAGCCCAGTCGATCCGTCTTTGACCATCCCTGTCACATTTCATCCGTCAATCCTCCGTGACCTTTGGGTCGTCCTATTCCCCCTCAACAGCATCACGACTCTCTTCCGCGCTGCCTCCTGTCGCGGAAAACGCACTGCTGGTTCCGGAACCCAGGCGATTCAGCACGCCGCCCGATCCACCGGATGTCCAGCCCCCCGAAACGCGGCCGCCTGAATCTGCCGCGCGCCGCGTCGAACGAATGACCGGGTTCGGCGAGCCCGCCTCCATGCCGGTCATCAAGTCCATCGAGTCTGTATCGCGGAACGTGTATTGCTTGGACTTGGCGCCCTCGTACACCTCGACCATCCAGGGCCCCGCAAGCATCGGGCCTGTCTGCGACACCGTCGCTTTCGGCGAGAGTACAAGCCCTGCACCCAGTCCGTGCACCAAGCCGCCCAGAACTGAAGGACGATCCCCTACGGCTTGTGCGACCTTCTCGTCAGCCAATAACTGATCCTCCGTCATCGCCATGAACTGATCCGAGCTTTCGTCTATACGACTGCGCAGCGCCAAGCGAATCTTCCCCTTCGAGGCCGCCAGATGCAGCTTCGGCACGTCACGCGGGCGGACCAGCAGCGTCACCGAACGCGTGAGGTTCGCCTCGCCGCTGCCTTCGCTGGCAAGGGATTGCCCCACAGCCGCAACCTCCACGTTCTGGAGGATCACTTTGCTGATCGTGTCGCGCCTCCCGCCGACGCTGGCCGTCATCACCGCCGCCACGTCCACGTGGCAGCCCGGCTGAAGGAAACCACTGACCTGCGTGTCCTCGTCCACCTTGACCGATACGGCCCGGAACCCATCGGGTATAAGGCTGGGCATGCCCGGACTGGTACCCGGCGGCGCCAGCAACGACCCCATCACGGGAGCGCCCTTGGGGATCTCCGCGCGATTCACCCTCCCCACGACGTCCGATACTGTGTTGAAAATGCCCGTAGGCGCCAGTTCCCTGGGCGTTTTCACCGTCTTGACCATCTGCTCAGTGATTCCAGTCGCCAAGGGAATCGAGCGTGCAGCCACGACAATGTCGACGACCGGCCCGCCTTGGTTGGCTCCTTTGGCCTTCTTGACGACATCGAGCCCCATCTTGATCGCCACCAATCCCACCGCCAGCCCAATCACCAGGGGAATGAGTGCTTTGCTTTTCATGGCGCCTTCCTTCGACCCGCCCTGCGGATCTAAACAGCCCTATACGATTAACGCGCTCGACCGGCTCCGCCCTGCCCTGCCAAATTGGGCAGCCGGATCGCCGGTCCTGACTTCGCCCCGTAACTAGCCGCTACGAGGCCCGCGCTCCCTTCCCCTTCGAGTGTATCTGTCCACGCCGCCGCCCTACTGGGCACGCTGCATGCTCGTGTAGCTCAACTCGCCGGGCACCAGACCCCCCAAAAAATCGCCCACCAGACATACCCGTTCATACGGAATCGACACACTCACCGACTCGGTCAAGGCCGTTGGCGGATTCGCTCTCTGAATCGTCACCGTGTAGCCCGAAAGCTTCGCGCTGCTCATGTATCCAGCAACCACCGCCTGGATGTCCTGCTGCGTGCTGCCCGGCAGGGTCGCCACACGGCACGCCTCGCTGGCGGCATGAACGATCGACTGCTGGCACATGAACAGATAGCCATACTGAATGATTCCCAATAGCAGCGTCAGCAGCAGCGGCGTCACCACCGCCATCTCCACTACTGCCGCTCCGCGGCGGCCCGTTCGCTTCTTTCCTGCTCTCATCACAGCACCCACCATTCCAAGCATTGACCAAAGAGCACGATCACTGATCCGATGCTCAGGGGAATCCCGTACGGCAGCAGCGCGGCACTGGAATCCAGGCTCCGCACCGATGCGAAGTCACCAAACGCCGTCTCCAGTCTTCGCATCTTCACGATGATCAGACCAAAATTCAGCCAAGCCTGCGATGTCTTGCGCGTCCACGCGATCATCGCGACGGCAATCACGCCGCCGATCACCCCGCCCACGCAAAACGCCACGAACGTCATCCATGGTCCAAACCACGCGCCGATCGCCCCCATCAGCTTCACGTCGCCGGCGCCCATGCCGCCCATCGCCCACGGAACGATCAGCACCCCCAAGCCCACCAGCAAACCGAGTCCGCTGGCCGCCAGGCCCGACCAGCCGAAGTACAGGCTTTGTGTGAGCAGGCCGGCTGCCGCCAGCGATGCGTTCAGCCAGTTCGGCACCTTTTTGGCCCGGTAATCGATGATCGACGCAATCAACACCGCCGGAACCACCACCAGAATCGTTACCTGCCAGTACCCTAGTGCCGACATACCACTCCACCCGATTGAAAGCCCGTTGGTGTTCACCCACCGTTAATGCAAAACACACCGGCCGGCAGTCCCTTTCCTCGCCGACCAGCTTCTTTCCCGTCTACTCCGTTAAGTCGTAGGGAGGACCTGGCCCCAAGGCCAGGCCCCCCTCTTCGTGGCTGTTACGAGCCCGAATCAAGCGCGCCGGCAACACTCCCAAACATCGTGTTGACACGGCCGCCCAGCGTACCGATGGCTGCGATGCAAACCACGATGATCAAAGCGAGCATCACCGCGTACTCGGTGGCCGTCGGGCCGTCCTCACTCCTCAGAAAGCTCTTGGTTCTTTCCAGCAACGTCTTCATAACCCCTGCTCCTTCCAAAAAAGCGTGTGGCGTTAACGCCCCATTTGCGGCTTACTAGCTCCCTGCCTGCAGCCGCGTGACTTTCCTGTCCAGCCTACCGCAGGCCGGACGCTCCGATCGGCGTATCCCTCTTCGCCGATCACACCGCTCTATGCTGTTCAGAGGCTTGCGGTCGAATCGGCCCCTATCGGCCGACCCATCCCTTCATCGGTGGGTCACAACTCACAGCCTGGCATGAATGGCGGCATTTCAAACATCGCCTGCGATCACGGCAAGAGCAACTCGTTCGCATATTCAGCACTTACCTTGATCTCGCGACAACTTCCGGCGAACCGCACACTCAACATAAGAAACAAACCAAGAGCGGGCAAATACACCTCACGCTTTTTTCCCCGCAGCCGACGCAACGCTTGTCTCCAAACACGCTGCTCGGCGCGGCTCACCCGTATTATCGGTAATCCAAGTGCGTCGGATTGCTCGCGTTCCGATCAAATTCGCGCGTGCCTCCCGCAGCCAGATGAGCCAACCTGAAGACAGGTTTCGCGTACACCACGCCATGGTCCTGGCAAACCCCCTTGCCAGTACTGCCACAGCCGACATCCGCCCGACCCGTCTGGGCGTGTCGCTTGCGTCACGTCCCAAATCGACGTAGTGTTGTGCCATCATGAGCGACCAATACGGATACTTCGACAACGACGCGCGGACGTACGTCATCACTCGACCCGACACCCCGGCCCCCTGGTTCAACTACATCCACCACGGTCAGTACACAGGTCTGATAAGTCACACCGGTGGCGGCACGAGCTTTCGGCGCGACGCACGGCACATGCGCCTGTTGCGGTACCGCTTCAACTCACTGCCCGCCGACCGTCCCGGACGGTACCTCTACCTGCGTGACGACCGCGACGGACATTATTGGTCGGCCACCTGGGCGCCGGTCTGCACGCCCACCGACCAGCTTGAATTCCGCTGTCACGTCGGGCTGGGCTACCAGACCGTGATCGTGCGCTACCGCAGCATCGAATCGACGGTCACCTACTTCGCACCCGATAAAGACGACTGCGAACTCTGGTGGATGAAAATCCGCAATCTCGGACGTACCACTCGTCTTATCAGCACCTACAGCTACGCCGAGTTCTGCATGTGGTCGCCCCAGCGAGACTGGAGCAACATGGACGCTCCCCCCAACACCGTCCGCATCGAACGCACGTCCGATAATGTGATACTTCACAGCAGCTACACAGACCTGGGCACCAGCCTGGAGACGATGAACTTCATCCGGCTCTGGGGCTACTTCGCAGCCAACAGAAGGCCGTCCGGCTACGAGATCAATAGGGAAGATTTTATCGGACGCAGTCGATCTGAGGCCAATCCGATCGTCGTCGAGACCGCCCGAAACCAGCGCCGGAAACAGCCCGTCGGCAACCCGCTCGGCAGCTTCACCCACCGCTTCACGTTGCGGCCCAACCAGACGCTCGAGCTGGTCCACATATTGGGCATCTGTGATAAGAGAACCCAACATATTGCGTCGGTGCGACGCTATCGCGACTTGACCAACGTCGCCAACGCGCTGGCCAATCTCAAGAGCCGCTGGGAGAAACAGTTGGCTTGCTGCCAAGCCAAGACGCCCGACGCCCTGTTTGATGCGCTGTTCAACACGTTCAACCCCTACCAGGCGACGATGAACTTCCACCTGTCCCGCTCGCTGGGACCGTGCTACACGGGCCTGGGCCGAGGCGTGGGCTATCGTGACACCAGCCAGGACTGCCTGGCGCTGATCAACTCCATGAGCGACCAGGTCAAGCAGAAGCTGGTGCTGCTGATGCAGAACCAGTTGCCTGACGGTACGGCCCAGCACAATTTCTTCCCTCTGACCGGAGAGGGTGGCGGCGCCGGTGCGTTCTTTGACGATCACCTCTGGTTCATTCTCACGCTCAACCAACTGATCAAGGAAACCGGTGACGAGGACTTTCTGCTTGAAAAGGTCACCTTCGATGGCGGTGGGTCGGGCAGCGTCTTCGAGCACATCCGCCGGGCCCTGGACGCGGCGTGGCGCTTACGAGGACAGCATGGTCTCTGCCTCAGTGGCAAGGCCGACTGGAACGACAGCCTCAATCCGTTACCCGGCTCGGAAAGTCCATTCACCTCCATGCTGTTCTGCCGGGCGTTGGCGGATGCCGCCGAGCTGGCCGAGCTTATCGGACAGGTACAATTGGCGCGGACATGGCGGCGCCGCTACGACGATATGCACAAGCGTATCAACCGCGTGGCCTGGGACGGGGAGTGGTACCGCCGGCACCTGCTGCCCAATGGGCAGCTCGTGGGCAGCCGTCGCTGTCGCGAGGGCAAGATCTTCCTCGAGCCGCAGGTCTGGTCGGTCCTTTCGGGCGTCGCCACGAGTAAGCGGGCCCTGGCCGCCATGGACTCGGTCAACAGGCACCTGGCCAGACCGTACGGCATCAAGCTTCAGCATCCCCCCTTCAGTCACTACGATCCGGATGTCGGCTCGGCCGGGATTTTCCGACCCGGACTCAAAGAAAACGGAGCCGTATTCAACCACACCAATCCCTGGGCCGTCATCGCTGAATGCATGCTCGGGCGCGGCGACCGGGCCTATGAATACCTTTGCCGCATCAACCCGTGCTACAAGAACCTCGACGCCGACACGTACGTCAGCGAACCGTACGTGTATTGCCAACACGTCGCGGCAGAGCCCCAACCCCATCAGGGACGCGGACGAAACAGTTGGCTGACCGGCACGGCCAGTTGGAGCTATGTGGCCCTGTCGCAGTACATCCTGGGCGTGCGGCCCGATTTCGACGGATTGATCATCGATCCGTGCATTCCCAGCAAGTGGCGCAAGTTCGAGCTCACCCGGCGATTCCGCGGGGCTACCTACATCATCCGCGTGACGAACCCCCACCGTCTGTGCCGCGGGGTGAAGGAGCTGACCGTGGATGGCAAGCGCATCCGAGGGTGCAAAGCGCCAGTCTTTGCCGACGGCAGGCAACGCCGCATTGAAGCCACACTTGCCGGCGCTTGATATCGGACGGTAAGGATTGCGCGGCACTGCAAGACGGTGTCAGCGAACGTATCCCAGCGACCGCAGATCCCGCAGCATCTCCCGGGACATCGTTGAATCCGTGTCTTCGGTGGCGGCGAGCTTGAAGTGCTCACGGAGGGATCGCACCGAATCGTCCAACTGCCTGGCCACGGCACGCATCCTGTCCAGTTCGCCGGACGCCGACGCAGCGATCGACGTCTGCTCCGTCGGATCGCGCCGCAGATCGAAAAGTTGCTCGTGCCCCGTGATGTTGGACCGGATGTACTTCATGCCATCGAAGATGACGGCTTGCTGGTCATGGAAGAACAGGTTGCCCGCACAGAGGATCGGGCTGGGTCGGTAGCGATCTGGACGGCCGGTCAGCAGAGGCAGTAGCGAGCAGTAGGACAGATATTCGGGCTCGTACTCGATGTCGCACAGGTCCAATATCGTAGGCATGACGCTGCCGGTGCAGACCCGCTCGTTAACGCGCGTTGAGCTTGTGTGACCGCGAGGAAGCTTGATCATCATCGGAACGTGAATCAGCTCTTCGTACAGCGCGTGCCCATGATCCACGCCGCCGTGCTCCCAGAATTCCTCTCCGTGATCGGACAGGACCACGATCAGTGCGTCCTGGTACAACCCCAGTTCGTCAAGCAGCGCGAGAAACCGCCCGACGCAGTCATCAACGTGACGCACTTCGGCTTCATACAACCGGCGTATCCAATCTCGCTCTTCCATGGACGGAACGAGGTAACCACCGCGTGCGTCCTTGGTGCCGGTGAAGGCGTGGCCAATCCTCGGGGGGGCCTCGCCGTCCGGCAGTCGCTCGGCCGGCGGCGTGTAGGGGCTGTGCGGGTCCAGGTAGTGCAACCAGAAGAAGAAATCCTTATGCGCGTGACCTGCCACCCACTCGCAGGCGAGACGCGTCAGATCAGGCGATGACGGGATGCGCCGATAGGTATCCGGCGCCAGGCGAGTGAGAATCCTGCCGGCCAGCGTCGAACCCAGGGAGGGCACCGGGTAGAACCGATACTCGTCGAAGCCCTTGGACACATTGGATGCAGGAAGCAGGAAATGGTTCAACCCCACGGCGCCCGTGACGTAACCGGCCTCCTTCAGGTGCTCAGCCAGCGTGGGCAGGATTGCAGGCATGTGGGCTGACTGCTTGGTCGCCCGATGAACCGGCGGCGCCAGACCGGTCATGATCGATGCAAACGAAGGTAGGGTCCACGAGGACGGCGCCACCGCTCTGTTGAAAACCACCGCGTCGCGGGCGATGCGGTCAAGATTAGGCGTCGGCACCCCATCGGGGTTGTAGCAGGACAGCATGTCTGCACGGAGAGTGTCGATGCTGAGCAGAATCACGCGCCTGATGTCGCGTCGCGCGCCGGAGGCACCGGAAGTCGACGCCCCCGCACGGTTGGGAGGGTTCCATATCACAAGCGGAGCTAGGACGAGGGGGACGGCCGCCACCGCCAGGAAGCTCGCGGGCCTTGCCTTGTGACCGAACCGCATCGCCAGCCAGACGCACGCCAGTACCAAGAACGCGAATCCGACGAAGAGCATGTTGCCGCCCATGGCCGTCTGCGTTCGGTAGAACCTCAGCCACACATAGGTTGTCAGTAGAGACAGCAGGAACAGGACCATAAGACCCGCAACTCTCGTTGCGCGGAGGAGTCTCTTCAGGTCCATCGCGGCGGGAATCAATCGATAGAAAGCCACCGCGGCGAACACGCCCATGCCCAGCGACATCGTAAGCTTGGTGCTGACCCACGCTGCGTGTACCTCGGGAGGCAGATTGGTCAAATCGCTGACGGTTGCGGTGGCGAAAATGACTATGCAGAACACCGCCACGGAAAAAGCCAAGGGGATCGGCCGCCATCCACGGCGACGCCCAATGGCTCCGACGGGCAGCCATATCAGGACATAGAGTACCAGACTGGTCGCCGTCGTGACGGCAACTGGCGGCAGGATAGACGGGAAGCTTCTGAACGCTTCAGGCTGCGAACTCAAGATGCCGAACAGGACGTCACACAACCCCATCGCTAGTGCAAAGGCACTGCCGATGCTCAGGACCGTCAGCCTCAGCGAAGCCGTGGCGTTGCTGCTGTCGTCCTGCGTACCTCGCGGTGCGGTCATCAGCCGTTCTCCCTTTGCCGTGCGTGTGGCGATGCCATCGCCTCGCGCGTATGCCCCATTTCTGATAACGTTGTTTGTTCTGCGCTTGATAGCCAGACGCCCACGTCCCCAGGACTCATCGGTCATGGCCTAGGGTGGCTTGATGAGACGTTCCGCTCGCGGCACCCAGCCTGGGGATGCTGCCGAACCGATTCCCATCGTCGTTGTAGCCGAGAGATCATTCGCCGCTGCGCGCGGTCGGTCGCCCACCCATGGCAGGTTCGATGCGAACGGAGCCGGCCAGGGCCGGCAAACGTGAAGGCCGTTAGGCCGGTAGATCCCAGACCGGCGTGAACCATGCCACGTCCAGGGACGTGTCAAACTGCACGGCCACTTCGCAGCACGAGCCGTCCAATAGCGTACATCGAACGACCTTGCCGCGGACCACTTCGAGCCGGCCGTCAGGACCGATGGGCATGTGCACTTCGACGGGGCAATCCAACGCCAGCACACGAGGACAGACGAACATCACACCGGAAGAGGAGAGGTTTCGCCCGAACACGTCGAGCCGCCCGTCGAGATCGTCCGGTAATATCACCGCCATGGGGCGCGAGTTCAGTCCGCTTCGCGCAAAGCTTCGACGCTCGCCCGTATGCGTCACGGACGTACTGCTTGTGGCGTCCGTTCGATCACTCATCACGATGCGTAGCATCGACGTATCTTCGTCTCAGCTTCAGCTTGTTCCTGCCACGTCGTTCGTGGAGGCGGCTCCGTGCGGTATCGGACCACTTCCCGAGGGGGATACTGATTGGGCGTCGCGCAGCGCGCGAATCCGCCGCATGATCAGCGCAGCCACCTCCCGGCGGGCCTCACGGCCGGTCTGTCGCGCATATTCGGACGGATGAATCGGCCGGCCGAACCGCACCCTCGCTCTGCACCGGCGAAAGAAGGGCCAGACCACGCTCTGGCTGTAGCGCGTGCCGCTGATGTGGGCCGGCACCACGACGGCGCCGGTGCGCATCGCCAGCAGGGCCACGCCGCCGCGCGGGTCGCGGGCTTCGTCAGGACGCGGGATGCCCCCCTCGGGAAAAATCCCCAGCGATTTGCCGGCCCGCAACCGCCGTAGCGCCCGCCGAGTCGCCACGGTGTCTACACCGCTGCGGGTGACCGGCACGCACTCGATCATCCGCAGGAGCCGACCGAACGCCGGCAGATCGTAGTACTCTTTCCCGACCATGAAACCCATGTGCCGATGAGGACTGGCAGCCAGCAGCAGCAACGGATCAATGCTGCTGGTGTGGTTGGCGGCCACAATAACCGGGCCCGTCTGCGGGATCGTGCAGATCCCTTCCCGCTTCAGTCGAAAATACCACCTGCAGTAAAACTCGTTGAGCCGCCGCCAGAAGCACATGACCACGCCTAGACCCGAGCGCCGCACCGAATCGATCAGGCTCGCCACACCCGCCAACCCCAGCCCGCCCGAGACGATCAGCAGGATGTGCACCACACTGCGATCGATCTGCTTTAGTGGAGCGAAACCCAACAGACCGGTCGCCGCCAACAGGCCAGCCATGGACACCAGGTCACTTATGCCGAACACCCGGCCGCGGGCATAATCAGGAACCAGCCGTTGCAGCACCGTCGTCACTACGATCAGCAAAGCCACGCCGAAGACACCCGCGCCGATCGTGAAGATGGCGCCCCACATTGGGCTGGCCGCCAGGCCGAAGCCGATCAGACACCCACCAGCACCCAGCAACGACCACGTAATTACCGTATCCGCCCGCAGCGATTCGGCCAGGTAACTGAGCAAGACCGCACCCACGATCATGCCCAGCCCCATGGCCCCGCGAAACAGCCCAAGCTGCTCGATACCCATGTGGTATCGGTGGGAGACAATCGGCGGAATCGTGCATTCGAAGGTAGCCGCCGCCGTCCAGAAAAGCACCGTCACAAGAATGAGCTGCCGCACGCGCCCGTGGTCGCGAACGTATCGGGCAGCCTCGGCCACCGAGGCCAGCCATCCCTCACGATGGGGATCCGCCGCCCCCCAGCGCCGAACACGAATCCGCCACAGCAGCAGCGCGCTGCACACGAATGTCATCGCGTCGATGCGGAAACTCCAGCGCACGCTCCACGCCGCCAGATACCCCCCCACGGCATAACTGCCCATGGAGGCGATAATCCCCAAACCGTTGCAGAGACTGTTGGCCCGAGTGAGTTGCTCGTCGGCCACCAGCTTCGGCAGCAGCGCAATCCGAGCCGGACTGAAAAACGCCGCGAACACACCCACCAGCAGCGGGGCCACCAGCGCCGCCTGTACCGCCGTCAGTCCCAGCGCCCCCTCCGTGGCGAACGTGAACCACCAGGCAATGGCCACAACGATGCCGGCACGGAACAAATCCGCCGTGATCATGATCCATTTGCGGCTTGCTCGATCTGCCAGCACACCCGCCAGCAAGCCGAAGACCAGAAACGGCAGGAAGAACGCAAACCGCATGGCCGCCTGAAGCTGCACCTGCCGGTCGCTGTGCGGCGCGTCCATTAACTGCCACAAACCCAGCTCGTTGAGGTGGTCTCCGAACGCGCTGATGGCGTAGGCAGCAAGAAGGCAGACGAAGCCGCGGTTCGCCCAGAGCGGCCCGTTGCCACCGAAAGCATGTACCGACCGGTGGCCGGTGGATTGCTCTACGTTCATCCGCCCCCTGCCGTCACAACCGGCTGGGTTGCCGCCTGAGCCGGTCGGGTAGATGAATGCCGCTCCAACAGGGCCACCCACATTCTCGATAGACGCACGTATCCCACCAAGCGGTTCGAACCGGCCTGGGCCTCGTCCAGCGTCTGGCGGGCCTGGTCCAAGCGGCCGTCACCTGCCGCAATGAGACCGCGAATGAGCGTCGCGCACGCCTGACCGTGCGGCGGCCACATCTTCTCATAACGCGTACACGCCTCGCGCAGCTCCTCGCGCAACGTGTCCGCCTCATCGTCCTGACCAAGCGCCCTACGGGCCCAGAAGGCGTGCAGTGCGGCCACCACCCGCCCGGGCGAGGTGGGACGGACCCAGCGACTCAGGTGCCCGCTCCCGGCGGCTTGGCGCCATGCGTCAGACGCTTGCTCTGGCCGTCCCAGCTCATCCAACACCACGCCGCGCCAGTAGTAAACCGCGGCCGTGCCCCGATCCCACGTCGGACGCCCGATGTTGAGATTCTCCGGGTACTCCAAGGCGGCGTCCAGATCGTCCAACGCGGCCTCGCGGCGCCCCGCGTGAAGATGCGACATCGCCCGGCCGAGCAATGCGGCGGCATAGTGATCGTGCAGCTCGTAGCGGCCCTCGGCAATGTGGAAACGCCGCGACAGATACGTTTGCACCGCATCGTCGTAACGACCGGCATCGAAGTAGGCTTCGCCCAGACGATGAGCCAGTGTGTCCCGCTGCGGCAGCATCCGCACCCCCTGCTCCAAGGCCTCTATCCGCCCCGGCAGATTCCCCAACTCCTGACAGATTTCGTCCAGGTCAACATAGAACTCGATGACCCGCCCATCGCGATCCAGCGCCTGGCGGAAGTACGAGGCTGCCTCCTGCGGTTTCTCCCTGGAAATAACCGCCCCAAGACAGCGATAGACCATTGCGTCTTCGTGACCCAGCTCGGTCGCGCGACGCCAATGATCCACCGCCTCGCTCTGGCGGTCCTTGCTGTAGAGAACCAGACCCGCCAGATAATGCGCATTCGTGTCATCCGGATTCGCACGCAGAGCGGCCTCGAAAGCGGCAAGCTCCTCCAACCGGCTGGGCAGGTCGCCACGGACCGGCGCTCGCGCCGCCTGCTGCCGGAGACTGGCCGCCTCGGTCCGGTCGCCGGCGAGCTCCGCTACAACCGCACGCAGATACGAGGCTGTCGCTGAAGCCCTCGAATCGGCCTCGGGGCGCAACAGCCGCTCGGCCATGCCGTACAGACCCAACTCCATGTAGGCCGTGGCCGCCTCGATTCGCCGCTGCTCGTCCCGCACGGCTGGAAGTCCCTCCAATCCCCGCTCATGAAGGACGGCAAGCTCCACCTGCGCGACAAGGGCCATGGAATCACGCTGCATGGCCCGCAGGATGTGCTCCCGGGCCTGGTCGGTCTGCCCAAGTTTGCGCAGCGCTATCGCCGTATACACCTCAGCCAACGTGTGGGGCTCAGGCCTGGCGGTCAGCGGACCGAGTCGGGCGACGGCCTGCTGCCATCGGGCAGACTTCAACAGCAGCTTGGCCCCCTCGACAACGGCGGCATCGCGCAGGTGGCTATCCTGCCCAACGGCATCGAATCGCGAAATCGCCTCTTCGGAATCACCGCACCGCGCCAGCGCCACGCCGAGGTAGTACCGGGCGACGTCGGCGGTAGCCTCGTCGCTCGCCGAAGACGGCACCCCCACGAGCAACTGCCTGGCTTCGGCGAAAAGCCCTTGCTTGACCCTCGCAACCCCCAACGCCAGCCTGACTCCCGCGTCGTCCGGAAAACGCTCGAGGCCCTTTGTCAGCCTCCCGATCGAGGCGGGCAGATCGCCCCGCAACTCATCTCGCTCGGCGAGTTGCACCACCTCATCCGCATCTTTCGCTTCGGGCTCATCCCATCGCCCTCGCCATGGCTCGGGCTCCAGCAGCGGCTTGTCACCCCAGTTGTAGTGCCCATACCGGTGGGCAACGACCTCGCGTCCGCTCGCGTCGAACACCCGCAGCCACACTTCATCGGGATTGGCGCCGTTCAAAGAGCACGTATCCGTGAACACGTCGGACGGCGAGATCGTCTTTTGCCAGCGCTTGATCACTCTTGCCCCCGCCGACAGCTCGATCCGCGCCGGATCGATCCGCCCGGTGGGCAGCACGCCTACCGTCGCCACCTCGTCCTCGATCGTCAGACGCACCGCCGCGTCCGGGTTGATCCGAGCCGGCGGGCCAATCCGTGTGACCGGCATCCAATACTCCAGGTACTGCTTCTCCTCATGCGGCTGGATGTAGAACCAGTTGCCTTGCGTCAGCGGCTCGCCGCTCTGCACCTCCACGTAAGGCCGATTGTCGTCGCTGAGGATCTTGGCCCAGCGCATCCCCGCATCGCTGACGCCCCACGACCAGAATTTCCGGCCGGGCATCACCGTTCGATCCGCGTACTGAGCCAGCCCGGCGTCGCGTCCGTGGTCATAGGCCACCATGAAGTCTTCCTGGCCGGCCGCACGGAAGATACTCGTCGCGCCCTCATGAGCCTTGTACCAACTCACGTCGCGGCCATCGCGGATCGGCCAGTCCGCCAGCGAGTGCCCGCCGTGACCGCTCGTCTTCCATACCGGGAAGATCAACTGAGTCTGCTCGGTCGCAGGGAACGCCGCGTTGGACCACCAACCGGCGCGGTGACGCACCGGCGTGCGGTTGCGGCAGATGATCCGCGTTTCGACGAACGCCCGCCCAGGTCGCAGACGCAGCGCAACCGTCCATGACATACGGGAAACCCGCTCGGTGTCGCCCACGACGATCGACGCGCTGCCGTCCTCGTGACGTACGAGCTGGCAGCTCACCTGGTCGTGCGTGGTCACGATGTGCCCGTCGGGGAAGTTCCACTCGATGCCGCCGCAGATCCAGGCCCCGCGTCTGGCAATCCGCGCCGGCTTGATCGATACTTGCCGATACAGGATATCCTGACCCGTCACCCGGTCGTACAGGGCAAACAGACGCCCGCCGATAGCCGGCAAGACCTCTATTCGAACGTATTCGTTCTCCAGCTTGTAGGCCTTGTACCCCTGATCGCACGACTCAAAGCTCAAGTCCTCCTGTGCCGTGTAGGGATACACGTCCCGCGCTCCGGTCTGCACAAACTCCGGCACGTCGCTGGCCGGCCCGACCGGATAGGTAGGGATCACGACCGTCTCGGTCCAGCCGCGAACCGTCGATTCAGCCAGCCGACCCGTCGGCGCGCACCCGGCCAGACCGATCACCGCCGAAACCAACAGCACAACACCACTACGAATCTTGACGCGCATCTGACACCTCAATATCTCCGGGGCAAGTTAAACGGTGAATGCTAGTGCCTCGCTGCGTGCTCGGCAAGCACCGTGGCAACGCCACGCCACCGGCATCGCCGCCAAGACGTGTCGCGCCCGACGGCCCTCGCCGTGCACGCCGGCCACAGTCGGTCGCCGCGGCCATCCGCGCGGCAGGGCGATTGACGAACGCCGGCCAACTGCTTCTAATAGCCGCCAAGTCGCGCGGACGGGTATAGGCCGGTTACCCTCCTGCGTTCGATCGACGGGCCTGTCTCTTTCGAGGGTGTAATCATGCCGAAAGGTGCCAAGATCCTGCTTGTGGAAGACGACCCCGACCAGGTCCAAGCGC
Source organism: Phycisphaerae bacterium (assembly GCA_035530655.1). Taxonomy (GTDB): domain Bacteria; phylum Planctomycetota; class Phycisphaerae; order UBA1845; family DATKUK01; genus DATKUK01. Next base: position 10,667 of record DATKUK010000024.1, on the reverse strand, counting down.
TGACGGTCATTCTCGAATCGGAGGGCTATGAGATCGCCGTCGCCAGCACCGGCCAGGAGGGCCTGGAGAAGGCGGCAGGCGAGCGCCCCGACCTGATCGTTCTGGACATCATGATGACCGACGAAACCGAGGGCATCCGCGTAGCGCACAGGCTCCGCAGCCCGGCGGCCGACGCCGACCTCGCCCCGCTCAAGGAAGTGCCCATCATCGCCCTGTCGGCGATCCACCAGGAGACACGACTGCGGTTCGACACCGTCGCGGGAACCGACATGCTGCCGGTCGACGAGTGGATGGACAAACCTGTCGATCCCCAGCAACTGCTGGACAAGATCAAAGAGCTTCTGGCCCGCAGGCGGCAATCGTAGCGGGCACACCCCGCGCTGCGCGAGGTTGCATCAATGTCAGTACCCAACGGCGGCACCCATCCCCAGTCACAACCCCTCAAGATCACCCGGTCGCAGTGGAGTCAGATGCTCGAGACGCTCGTCAGAGAGCACTACGTAATCGGCCCCAAGACGGAGGGATCGCACTACATCTTCGACCACGTTACCGAACGGCAGCAAATTGCCCTGGTGCACGACCGGACCCATTGCCCCATCCGCAGCGTTTTCATGCCCGCCGAACTGATCGGCCCGGACAAGGCCGTGCAGATTCCCCCCGACAAGCAACTGATCCTGCTGGGCCTGCACCCGTGTGACGTGCGGGCGCTGGCCGCCATGGACCGATACCTGGTCGACGAAGCGCAGTGCAGGCCCTACGCCGATTTGCGCCGGCGCACTCTTGTGATCGGATACAACTGTCTGCCCGACGAACAATGCCACTGTCGCGGGCCGTGGAATCAGTTCGCCGCGCCCGAGTTCGATCTGACGTTTACCGACATCGGCTTTGAATGCGTCGTGCGCATCGGCACCGAGGCAGGAAGCAAATTGCTCGGGCGGTTCGGCTTCGCTCAGCCGCTATCGGACAGCAGCAGCGAGGTGCTCTGGGCCATGAACTTCCAGTGCATGGACAAGATGCTGTACCACCTCAAGCAGAGCCGAACCGAGCAGGCCCTCCAGGACAAGGATCCCGCCGAGCTGATTCGAGAGCTGATCCCTGCGTGCGCCGACGTCCCCGAAACGTTCGACGTCTGTCCCACCAACTTTCCACCGGCGGCCGGCGAATCACCCGAGCAACTGATCGAAGCCGACCTTCAGCCGCTCAGGGGCCGCGTCGACGACGATCTGCTCGAAGAAGTCCGCCGCTGTTACGGGGACGTTCTCGGCCGCTATAAGGTCGCGGCGTGCGTCGGCTGCGGACGATGTCTGTTGGCCTGTCCCGATGAAATCGCTGTGCCCTTCGTGTTTCTGCTCAAACGCGTTGCCGAACAGGCCGCTCAAGCCCGCAAGGCAACTTGACCTCGCACCCCCGCCATGGAGCACTTCATGTCGCCGGTACGTATAGGACTGATCGGCGCGGGCACCTGGGGAACCACACACCTGATCGCCTACAGCCAGCTTGCCCGCCAGGGGCTTTGCGAGCTGGTGGCTTTGGCCGACCTGAAGCCCGACGTACGAAAGCGACAGGGCGAGACGTTCGGCCTGCGAACATACGCCGACGCTGACCGGATGCTTCGCAACGAGGAGCTCGACGCGGTAGCTGTCGCCACGCCGGATGCCCTACACCTCGAGCCGGCCCTGGCGGTACTCGAAGCCCGCAAACATCTGCTGCTCCAAAAGCCGATGGACATCACGTTGGACGGCTGCGACCGCATTCTTGCTACAGCCGAAAAGGCCGACGTCCTGCTGGCTATCGATTTCCACAAACGGTGTGACCCCGACCTGATCTTCGCCCGTCAGCAGATCCACACCGGCCAACTCGGACGCGTGCTCTACGGCCACTGCTACATCGAGAACACGACCAACATCGCCGTTCCCTCGCCGCGCGGACCCCAGTACACACTGGCGTGGGCCGCCGAGTCGAGCCCAGCGTGGTTTATCGGCGTCCACAAATACGATGCCGTACGATGGGTGCTGGGACAGCGGTTCGTGCGCGTGTACGCCCATGCAGCCAAACATAAACTCACGGCCATGGGCGTCGACACGTTCGATCATATCCAGGCGATGGTCGAGTTCTCCGATGGGGCGACGGTTTGCTTCGACGCAGGGTGGACGCTGCCGCCGACCAATCCCAGCGGCGTTGAGCAGGGCCTGCGCCTGGTCGGCACGGACGGCTTTATCCAGCTCGAGGGCCAGTATCGCGGGGTCGCCATGGTCGCGTCGGAGCAGGTCGTCGTGCCCAACACTCACGGACGCCGCGTCGTGACCGACCACTTGGGGCGAAATACCGAACAGGGCTTCACAATCGAGAGCATCCAGCGATTCGTGTACGGTGTTGCTCACTTGAAAACCGGCGGGGCTCAGGATGATCTGGTCGGCAGTTTTGCCACCGGTCGAGACGGGCGTGCCTCGACCGCCCTGGTGCTGGCCATGCTCGAGAGTTTGCACACCGGCCAACCCGCTGACGTGGACGACCCGGGCTGACCACCACGCCGATCCCCAGAGCAACCGGCAAATCCCTGCCTCCGGCCGATGCTAGCCAATCGGCATGCTCGATCTTGCCGCCGCCCGCCCCTCAAGCCGCGGCCAGCCGCCATCGGGGCAGTGGCATGACCGCCTGCCACAAGCCCAAGAGAGCTATAAATCCTTTCTGCAGAAGATGTTATGGGGCAATCGGTTCATCTCGCCCCGCTCTGGAATTGACCTTGACCAATATTCGGTCCGTTATACACTTACGGCGCGCCCAACAAGTGTCGGCGACAAGCGGTTAAGGTGAGATTTTTCTCACATGAGTCAGGAGTTCGGCCCATGCCAAGTGAGCAATTCGACGAACGCGAACTGCTTTCCGAGTCCTGTTTTCACCAGTTCGTACCCGTCGTCTTTGCCGATAGCCCCATAGAGGCAGAGCACTACAGATCGCTTCTGGAGGACCGCAACATCCCAGCGATTGTTCAAGAGGCCCTACCCACATGCAGTCAGTCCGCCTCGAGCGTATGGGACGTCCCCGTGTTGGTGCCCGATGAACTGCTCAACGACGCCTCGGAGGTCATCTCGTCCACCGCCGCACCCGACGACGATGGCGACGGCGGGTGCGATGGTGACGACGACTACATCGAGCAGGAGGAGCAGCAGGACGATCTGGACGAGGACGAGGACGACCACTACGGATTGGACGAAGACTTCGACGACGACGAGGCAGACGAATACGAAGACGACGAAGATCTCTTCGACCAGGATGAAAGCGACTACGAATAGCCTCTCAAGTCAATAACCATGAACGATCCTGAGAATTCGCAGCAGACGCCTTCCGCCGACACAGGCAGTACCGGTCCGGAACGGCGCAAGGCCGACCGGCGCCGCTCTGTCGTCGATCGTCGTGCCGGGCTGGAAAGGCGACGCGGACCGGGCCGACGTCGTAGCGACGCACGGCGCGCCGCCGAGGAAGGCGAGATGACCGACGAACAATTCCGGTTCGTCATGGCCATCGACGAGTACAAGCGTCTGAATAACCGACCGTTCCCGTCCTGGACGGAGGTGCTCGAGGTGATCCATTACCTCGGGTACAGAAAGGTCGCTCCGGTCGGTGAGCACATCGACCGGCCGAGCAAACAGGAAGGAAGCGACGACACGTAGCTGAGGCGACCGCCCTCGACACCCGGACGCACTGCCAAAGGTTTTCACACGGCCGAAGCGCCGACGTGCCGATAGAATAGGATGCCATGGACTGTTTGGCCAACGATCAGGTCGTGTTCGTCTTGAAGGTCTTCGTCAACGTGGCCCCGGTGGCTGTCTACTTTCTCGTACTGGGTCTGCTCAACAGCCAGCCCCGCCCGCACATGGTGAACGGGCGAAGCGACTTCGTCGCCCTCACACTGGTTTTCGTGCCGATGCTGGTGTGGCCGGTGCCCGTGCTGCTGCAACACGGGTTGTGGCCTCTGCTGCTGGCCGGCCTGCTGGCTGCCGTGTTGGCGTTCGGCGTCCTTCTGCCGGGGAAATGGACCGGCTGGGTGATCTATAACGTCACCGAGCGGCGCTGCCGCCGACATCTGGAGAACGCCCTGACCGTGTGTGGGCTTACCTACGAAGCGACGGACGGCGCCTACGTCGTCGCGAGCGGACACATCCGCATCCGCCTGGCTAGCTTCGCCCTGCTCCAGAACGTCTCTGTTTACTTTGAGTTTCCGGAAAAGCGCCCGCCGACCGAGCTGCTGCACCGGCTACGTGGGGCCCTCGAAGCAGAGCTTCGCGGCTTGGCTCTTCTGCCCTCTTCCAGCGGGGCCTGCATGCTGGCGCTGGGGATTCTGCTGCTGATCCTGCCGCTATGGATGATCAACAACCATGTTGACGCAATCGTCGAAACGATTACGCGTCTGTTGTTCGCCTGAACCTTAGTCAATCCGATTACTTGGAAAGCGGATCGCCGGCCGCCCTCGGACGAGCCCGGCCTTGCCCCCGCGCGATATCCGTCGGTACACCACTTAGCGAATCGGGATGGATCAGAATCAGGGCGAAGTTGTCGCGGTAGCCTGTGTCGTCGTCGGCTGACTGGACGTGCTCGACTGCATCCGAGTACGTCTCTCTTCCCACTGGCGCCGTATCTGGGCAACCCGCTCTTGCCGCGTGCTGTCGTAGGCCTGCTTCTGCGCCGCCGTCGGAATGCCGTCCAGCCGATCCCTCAGTTCTCTAAAAAGCTCTTTGATCGGCCGGTTCAGCTCACTCACTTCGCGCCGGGCTTCGCGGATTGATTCCAGGTTGCGTGGTGTCACCGCCAGCGCTTCACGATACTTCTTGTTGGCCTTCCCGAACTGCTCCTTACGCCCTTGGCGGTACTCCTTGGCTCGCTGCTTGCACTCGCTGAGAATCGACTGGGCGGTCTGCGTCTGACTTTCGTCGAGCTTGTAGTTCTGGATGAACCGCTCGACGTACTGCTGCCAGTAATCCTCCTGTACGCGCGGCAAACCGGGGTCCCGCAGCCTGGGCTGGGTGGTAGTCGTCTGCTGGCCCGCAATGGCGCCCATAAGTCCCCCTCGAGCCCAGTCGCGCGCCTCGTCGAACCCGCCCCCACGCCAGCGGTCGAGGCGCTGCGCGGTCACGCGGAAATTGGCCTCCATCACCCGCATATCCACGTCGTGAACCTGCTGCTGCTGCTCGTTGAGCACCTCCCGCCATTCCTTATTGCCTTCCAGGATCTCCTTCTTCGCCGCCTCGAAGATCGGCCGCGCCCGTTCGGCCCAGGTCTTGGCCGTCTCGGCCGTAGGCGTGTCTGCCTTAAGCCTCAGCGTCCAGGCCTCCTTGAGAAGCGACCGAATCTCGCCCTCATACGTCCCCAGAAAACGCTTCACGCGCTGCGACATCAACGCCCGGGTGTACTCGTCCTGCTCAGGGGTCAGGTTGTAGCGACGACCGATCTGGTCGCACGCCATCTCGATCATCCTATCGGTCGGCCACAGCTCCCAGGGAGCCTTGCGCTCGCTCTGCTGAGCTTTGGCAGGGGCAGCCCCCAGACACAGACAGCCAACCAGCACCAGATACAGCGACTTACTCACCGTCTATCTCCGCAGAATCGCCCGTCAAGTCCGTCCCTATCCGGTACTTATACTCCGCCGGCCCGCCCGAGTTGCAGCCGCGGTACCGGCCAACACCCTTATTGAACCCCTCCGGTCCACCCGCGATTGTACGGCCGCCGCCGCCGCCCTGCCAGCGTTACCAGCGGGTGCCACAGTGCGGGCACGTTCGACGCCCCGACTCATCGACTTGGCCCGGCACCCACCTTCCGCAGGCAGGGTCCGGACAGCGCATAAGTCGATACCCCGTCATCTGGCCACAACTGGGGCACCTAACCGGCCAATCGTCAAAACGCAGCCGCTTCGTTAGCACCCATCGATGCCCACATTGCTCGTCCGTGCACACAACCTGAAACGTGCCCGTGCGTGACGGCTGACTCATCCCCTTGCCAGGTGCGGGCGCCAGCCCCTCCACCACGCCCAGAAACACCACCAGCACCGCCGCTGCCCCCAGACCAAACAGCAAGGCCCGCACCGCGTGGGTCTGAAGCAGCATCCTGGGATCTTGCCGAATCTGCTCTCTCAGGTCGGCCCAGCGAGACGGAAGACTCGCGGCGAACGTCTGGGCCGCCTCCAGCCAAGCAACGGCCAGATCACCCAGGCTGCGTCTCATCGGTCGACACCGCCCAACCGCACTACCACCCGCCAACCCTGCACGGAGCGGGCATCCACGCCTCGTCGGCCATGCCCATAACCGCCACGAACATCGTACGGATGTCCAATGACGCCGACAACCATCCCTACGATCGATCGGTCGGCGGTCCCATCATCGTCGAGCCCGCCCCGCACGCGAGCCAACCCATGTCCCACCGTGCCCCGCCACGCTCGAACGACCGCGTGACGGCCTCCTTGCACGAAGTCTCCGGCTTAGTCCGTGCCGCTCGTCGCTTCGCTCATGGGTACCACCAAGACGGGGCACTTGGCCTTGCGGGCCACCTTCTCGGTCACGTTGCCAAACAGAATTCCGGTGATCGCAGAGCGTCCGCGACGGCCGATGACGATCAGATCGACATGATGGCGATCCGCAAAATCGAGGATCTCGACATAGTCCCTGCCGATCCGCACCTCCACCTCCAGATTCACCGTCGCGGGCACCCGCGGCCGATACGACGCCGCGATCTTCTCATCGACGTCGCGCTTGGCTTTCTCGTCGACCCCTTCCACCTCATAGATGTACGTCCGCCAGAACTGGGCGTCGGGCTCAGGGATCACGTGAAGCAGATAGAACGTACACCCGGGGCGACGAACAGCCGCATCGATCGCGTACGCGAACGCATGATCCGCGTTATCGGAGAAGTCGGTGCAAAAGAGAATCCGCTTGTACGGGCTGTCCGGCAGCGCTGACTGTTGCATGACCTCTTCCTCCCGCAGCCAAGGCCGTGTTCATTCGACCAAGGCCGGCAGGAACAGCGTCAGCTTCGGAAACGCCAGCAGAATGGCCGACGCGACCACCAGCGCGCCCAGGAAGGGCAGCGCACCTCGGAACACCGTTTGCAGCGGCACATCTCGCTCTATTCCGCTGACCACATACACGTTCACACCAACCGGCGGCGAGATCACACCCATCTGCGTCACCACCACGATCATCACGCCGAACCAGATCGGATCGTACTTCAGCCCCATCACGACCGGGTAGAAGATCGGCACCGTAAGCAGGACCAAAGCCAGGGCATCCACAAAGCAGCCGCTCACCAGGTAGAACAGAATGACGCACCCCATGATCATCCACCCGGGCAGCGGCAGACTCGCCAGCCACGACGCCAACTCGAACGGAATGCGCGTGACCGCCAGGAAGTGACCGAACATCACCGCCCCGGCCACGATGATCATCACCATGCACGATGTGCGAGCCGTCTCCAGCAGCGAACGGGACAACATCGGCCAACCCAACCGTTTCTTGGCCAGGGCGATAGCCAGGCTGCCAGCCGCCCCCACCGCAGCGGCCTCGGTGGGCGTGAAGTAGCCCAGGAACATGCCACCCATCACGAGCACGAACAGGATCACCGTCTCGGAGACCCCACCCAACGACACCAGCTTGACCCGCCACGACGTAGCCGGGCCCGCCGGCCCCAGATCGGGGCGGCGCTTGCACATGATGTAGATCGTCAGGCAGAACAGCACGGCGATCAGCAAGCCCGGGACGATGCCCGCAATGAAGAGCTTGCCGATCGACTGCTCGGTCAGAATCGCATAGCAGATGAACACCACGCTCGGCGGAATCAACATCCCCAGGCTGCCCCCCGCCGCCACCGAGCCGGTGCCCAGTTCCATACTGTATCGGTACCTCTTCATCTCCGGCAGCGCCACCGACGCCATGGTCGCAGCCGTAGCCGGGCTCGACCCGCAGATCGCTCCGAACCCCGTGCACGCACCCACTGTGGCCATCGCCAACCCCCCGGGCAGCGAGCCCAGCCATCGATAGGCCGTGTCGAACAGGCGCCGACTGATGCCTGCGTGAAACGCCACCTGACCCATGAATACAAACAGGGGAATCACCGTCAGGCTGTACGACGAAAACGTCTCGCACAGATCGGCGGTCACCATACTCAACGCCGCGTGAGGCGAGACCACAATCCCAAAGCCCACCAGCCCCACCACGGCCATGGCAAACGCCACGGGCATGCTGCTGCCCAACAGAACCAGCAGCAGCACGCAGCCCAGAATGCCCACGTTCAGCGGGGTCATGGTTTGATCATCGCCTTACCTGGGTGCAACAGGTTGTAGAGAATGACCGCCGCCACAACCACACACGAGAACGCCAAGACGTAAGGCACCCAGAAAAGCGGCAGCTTGAGCGTGGCCGTCACCTGCCCGCTTCGTTGCAGCGAAAGCCCATACTGGACGCTCTCCCATGAGAGCAGGCCAAAAAGGGTCATGCCCAACAGACGCGCCGTCGTGTCGACCACAACCCGCCCCCGGCGCGAAAGCTTCTGAAAAAAGTACTCGATCGCCACATGGCCTTTGACCGCGGTCGTGTAGGGCAACGCCCCGGCGATCGTCACCGCGCCGGCTACCTTGACGATGTCCAGCGCGCCGGTCAGGGGTCGGCCAAACACGCGCAACACCACATCCAGGCACGTAACGACCATCATGGTCACGATACCCAGACCCGCCACGCCCGCCAGAACGAACACCACCACACGAACCCACGCAAAGAAGCCGCCCCCCCCACGCGTCGCACGCTCGCTGTCTTCAGACGGACCGCCCATCGATCAGTCGCCGCTCGCGGTGTGCTCGGCCAACATCGACTGAATGTCCTTCAAGAGCGCCTCGCCGGGCAGGCCTTTCGCCTTGGTGGCCGCAATGTACTCAGCCAGTACGGGCTCCACCGCCTTCTTCCAGCGCTGCTGCTCGTCGGTCGGCAGAGAGATGATCTCCTTGCCCAGCTCCTGCACGAAAGCCTTGCCCTCCTGATCCGCCTTCTCCCAGGCCTGACCGTGTTTGTCCACCCACTCGCGGCTTACGTCCGTGAACACCTTCTGGATGTCCTCGGGCAGGCGATCCCACGCGTCGCGGTTCATCGTCACGAACATCGCCGTCGTGTACCCGATGACGGACGTGTCGGTCACGTAATCGATGACCTCGCCCTGCTTCCAGCCCTTCAGCGTCTCGATCGGGCACAGGGTTGCCTCGACCACGCCCTTCTGGAGGGCTTCGTACGTCTCGGGCTGGCTCATGCCCACCGGCGTGCCCCCGAGGCCGCCGACGATCTTGGACGACAAGCCCGTCGCCCGAACCTTCAGCCCCTTCACGTCATCGAGCGATCGTACCGCCTTTTTGCTGGCCAGGATCCCCGGGCCGTGCGCGTGAACATACAGCACATGCGTGTCCGCGATCTCCTGGGGCGCGTACTTGGCGGCCATCGCGGTGGCGACCCGGCTGGCGGCGAGCCCGCTGGGATAGCCCATCGGCAGATCGATGCCCTCCAACAACGGGAACCGCCCTCGGGTGTAGGCAAAACAGCTCATGCCGATGTCGCTGATCCCGTTGACTACGCCCTCGTAGCACTGCGGCGCTTTGGTCAGCGTACCGCCCGGATAAACTGTGATCTTGACCCGGCCCTGCGTGCGCTGCTCGACTTCCTTCGCCCACGCCTCAGCCGTCTTGCACTGAATGTGTGACGGAGGGAAGAACACGCTGTACGACAGCTCAACCTCCGGCGACTTGGCGCCCTCGGTCGTCTCCTGCCGGCACCCCAGCACCACCAGGCCCATCAGAGCTACACCCAGTACTGCACACGCTGTCCGACGCCACCACCTGCTCGGCATCACAAGCCTCCCTTTTGCCAACCCCCAGATCCGTGTCGGTGTCGCCGGAGCTGGCCGCAATTGATGCCACCACGGCCTGTTGTCACGCCCCCCTCGTAACCTGACGTAGCCCCCGGACGAACGTGCGGCTTAGTATACCCTAAAGCGAATGGTCGCCCCAGCCCCACGGTTGCCCGCGCCCCGCCGACAAACCGGGGCAAGACACACCAACGTAACAAGTCCGATAAAACAATGGCTGAACAAAAAAGGTCCTGTTGACACGAGCCCCCCAGCCAGGCCGGGGACGATCCCTTACGCAGCAGCGATCGGGTAGCCGGGTCGGTTGCCCTGACCCGGCTCCCACACCACCGTACGTACGGTTCCGTATACGGCGGTTCACGAGGAACACGCAAGACGTCGATGCTCTTCCATCAGAGCATCGGACCCTCGGCCCCGGCTTGTCCGTCACGTGCCGTGCGTGCTTGACGCGCGTGACCGGTATCCTCAGCGATTCCGTCGCCTGCCTTCCCGGCCCGCTCGGGCCTCTCAGCCCTCTTGCCTGCGCCTGCTTCACGCATCGAACGTTACGATTCCGGTTCGACTCCTCGTGTTCGGCCCTTCACCGCCGTGTCCAGCGGCTATTATGGCCTCGGCTGACTTCTGCCCATCCGTCACCACGCCTCGCGACGCCGGCTAGCCTCGTCGGCAGATGGGCAGACCTCCCAGGGTAAGGCGTTTGGCTTTCGCTCCATATACCCGCCGCATCTACGCCCGTTCGAGTCCGGATGGCATCGGGCTTTGCGTACTCTGGCCCGCTC
>DATKUK010000023.1:0-4984 GCA_035530655.1 Phycisphaerae bacterium | reverse complement strand
CGGCAACGCTACGCTGGGCGCCAATACGCTGCACACCTACACCATCGAGGACAACGATGCCGGCATCATCGACGTCTACACCTACACCGAGCTGCGCGACGCGATCAAGACGCAGGCCGGTCCGGGCGACATCATCCGGGTCAATCCGGGCACGTATGTGATGACTGACACGGGTGGACGAATCACGTTCACCAACGCCGGTACACCGGGCAATCCGATCACCATCCAGGGCGTGATGACTGGAAGTCAGCGGCCGATCCTCGAGCCGGACACCGGTATCGAGATCAACCGCGGCTACTTCACCCTGTTTGGCGACGACAGCGACTGGGTGATCGAGAACCTCGAGTTCCGCAACTGCCGCGGCCTGAACGTGCTCCAGCCGCCCAACGCGGGTGGCATCTACTATACCAGCGACAGAATCACCCTCCGCAACTGCTACTTCCACGACAGCGACCAGGGCATCACCAGTGCCACCGGCGCCGGGGATAATCTGGTCGAGTACTGCGAAGTCTACAATTGCGGTAGCGACCTGAACTACGGCTACACGCACGGCGTCTACATCAACGACGACAGCGTTACCGTTCGGGGTTGCTACGTCCACGACGGTTACGGTGGCATGCTGTTCAAGAATCGCTCCATCCACCACGTGCTGGAGTACAACTGGCTGGAGAACGATGGCTCCGAGGCGTTCGTGGCCAACATCGCCAGCGGCAATGCCAATAACTCGCTGTGGGTGGGCAACGTGTTCATCAAGCGTGTGGGCGGCAGCACCCAGCGGCGGATCCTCAGCTTCGACGACGGGGCGGGTCTGGCCGGCACGGTCACGCTGATCAACAATACGGTTATAAGCGTTGATGCAGCAGATATTTACATCGCGTCGGCCTCCACCTGCACGGCCGATCTACATCTCAAGAACAACATCTTTGCCGGCACCAGTGACGACCTGCTCGACTGGCAGGGCAGCGGCACGATCAGCGGCAACAACAACTGCTTTAGAACGGGAATGGCCGCCGAGGTGCCCGCTGGTGTGATCGATAGCGTCTTCACCAACGATCCGGGCTTTGTGAACCTGCCCGCGCGCGACCTGCACCTGACGTTCGGGTCGGATTGCGTCAACGCCGGGCTGAACGCCCCGACGTACCTGGATGAGACTAGTCAGTGGGTCGACGGCACGCCGGGTTACGAGGCCACCAAGCTCCTCGCGCTGGATGTCCGCCCGAGCGATGCGACGTTGGATATCGGCGCGTATGAGTGGGCCGGCGCGGTCGTGCCGAGCGTCGAGTTCGATCTGACCGCCTCCAACGGCGACGAGTCGGTCACGCCGGCGAGTCTGAGCGTGTCGCTCAGCGAGCCGACCACCCAGACGGTAACCGTCGACTATGCGGTCACCGGCGGCGACGCCACCGGCGGTGGGACCGACTACACCCTGGCGGCCGGTACCTTGACGTTCGACCCCAACGATCTGACCAAGACCGTCGACATCACGATCGTCGACGACGGTCTGATGGAGTCCGACGAGACGATTGAGGTCACTCTAAGCAACCCGGGTAACGGCACGCTGGGAACCAACACGGTCCACACCTACACGATTCTGGATAACGATGTGGGAACCGGGACCGGCCTGACCGGAGCCTACTACGACAACATCGACTTCACGGCCTTTGCCCTCAGCCGCGTGGACGCGACGGTGAACTTCAACTGGGGCACCGGCTCGCCCGATCCGTCGATCGGTGTAGATACCTTCTCGATCCGTTGGGTCGGCCAGGTGCAGCCGCTGTACTCGGAGACCTACACGTTCTACACGAACACCGACGACGGGGTGCGGCTATGGGTCGACAACCAATTGGTGATCGACCACTGGGTTGACCAAGGCCCGACGGAGTGGAGCGGAACGATCGCCCTGTTGGCGGGTGTCAAGTACGACATCGAGATGGAGTACTACGAGAACGGTGGCGGGGCGGTGGCCGAGCTGCGCTGGTCGAGCACCGGCCAGGCCAAGGAGATCATCCCGCAGCCCCAGTTGTATCCAGGTGCACCGCCTTCGCCGACGGTGGCGTTCGATCTGACAGCCTCCAATGGGGCAGAGTCGGTCACCCCGGCGTCTCTGGCAGTCTCGCTTAGTCAGGCGTCGGCTCAGACGATTACAGTCGATTACGCCGTTACCGGTGGTACGGCCACCGGCGGCGGGGTGGACTACACCCTGGCGGCCGGCACGCTGACATTCGACCCCAATGACGTCAGTAAGACCATCGATATCGCCATCGTGGACGACGGCCTGGTGGAGTCGGATGAGACCGTCGAGGTGACGCTGAGCAATCCGACCAACGCCACGCTCGGCGTCAATACGGTCCACACTTACACGATCAACGACAACGATGCGCTTCCGACGGTGGAGTTCGATCTGACGGCCTCCAGTGGCGACGAGTCGGTCACGCCGGCCTCGCTGTCGGTCTCACTCAGTGCGGCCTACGTCGAGACGGTAACGGTCGACTACGCGGTCACCGGTGGCGACGCCACGGGCGGCGGGGTGGACTACACCCTGGCGGCGGGGACGCTGACGTTCGATCCCAACGACGTCAGCAAGACCATCGCCATCACCATCGTCGAAGACGGTCTGGTCGAGGCCGATGAGACCATCGAGGTGACGCTGAGCAATCCGAGCAATGCGACCCTGGGTACCAACACCGTCCACACCTACACGATCAACGACAACGACGCGTACCCGACGGTGGCGTTCGATCTGACAGCCTCCAATGGGGCTGAGTCGGTCACTCCTGCGAGCCTGAGTGTCTCGCTAAGTGTGGCCTACGTCGAGGCGGTTACGGTGGACTACGCGGTCACCGGTGGCACGGCCACCGGCGGCGGGGTGGACTACACCCTGGCGGCCGGCACGCTGACGTTCGATCCGAACGATGTGGCCAAGGCCATCGACATCACCATCGTCGACGATGTTGACATCGAGTCGGACGAGACCGTCGAGGTCACGTTGAGCAATCCGACCAACGCCACGCTGGGTGCCAACACCGTCCACACCTACACGATTAACGACAACGACGTCGCAGCGGTTGTCTACTGGGGCGGCGGTGTGGATCTGAGCTGGACAACGGCGGCGAACTGGCAGGGCGGCGTCCTGCCCGGCACCGGCGATACGGCGGTGATCGATTCCGGCAGGGCCCTGGTCGACGGCGATTTGGCCGGCCCGCCGGCCGAGATCCGCATCGACGTCGGCGGCGATGTGAACATCAATTTCGATACCACCAACAACTTCACCCTGAACGGTGGAACGATCACCTGCAACACCGATGCCAGCCCGACCATGAGCGGCAACGTCCTGCTGACGGCCGACTCGACCGTCCGCAAGATCTACAGCAACAACAACCGAGTCCTCACGCTCACGGGCGCCATCAGCGAGGATGCGTCGGCCCGTAAGCTCACCCTGGACGGTCCCAACGAGAACTGCAACATTGCCCTCTCCGGCGCGAATACCTACAGCGGCGGCACCGACATCGTGGGCGGCGACATCCTCGCCAACAGCGCGTCGGCTTTGGGCACCGGCCTGGTGAGCGTGGCCAGCGGCGGCCTGGAGCTTGGCGTCGACGGCGACTACAGCCACGGTGTCATCACGGCGACGGCTGGTATTATCATGATCGGCGGTGACATAACCAACGAGGTCATTAACGTGCAGAACGCCTCGATCGATCACGATAACGCGCCGCGGACGGTTGACAGCAGCAATACGGTCACCGTCAGCGGCACAGTCAACATCTACGCCAGTGGCACCAACGTGAACAACCCGCTCGTACTGGCGACCACGATCACCGGCAGCGGACACGTGATTCTTCAGGAAAGCAGCAATGGCCGGGTGTACATCCGGGCCGCCCAGAGTTGGACCGGCGATACCGAGGTGAATTCCTGGACAGTGCTCGACAGCGTCGGCAGCGGCTCGCTGCCGGCGGGCACGGTTACAGTCAATCCATCGGAGGAGCTGTCGATATATGCACCGGCGGTCCTTGACGTCCTGCACAGTGGCGGATTGACCTCCGGCCATGACCTGGTGCTGGGTTACGATTCCGGCTTGGGTCTGTACGGCACGGTGAATGTGACAGCCGACGTGACGGTCAACACGTTGACCCTCAACGGCGTGCAACAGCCTGCCGGCACATACACGCAGGGCGTGGACTTTACTGACTACTTCACCGGCGCCAGCAGCAACACGATCACGGTCCTGTCAGGCCCGTCCCTGCCGACGGTGGCGTTCGATCTGACCGCCTCCAGCGGGGACGAGTCGGCCACGCCGGCCTCTCTGGCGGTTTCGCTCAGTGGGGCGTCCGCCCAGACCGTCACGGTCGATTACGCCGTTACAGCCGGCTCGGCCACCGGTGGCGGCGTGGATTACACTCTGGCGGCCGGCACCCTGACGTTCGACCCGAATGACGTAGCCAAGACGATCGACATCACGATCGTCGACGACGGCCTGGTCGAGGCCGATGAGACGGTCGAGGTGACGCTGAGCAATCCGAGCAATGCCACGCTGGGGACCAACACGGTCCACACCTACACGATCAACGACAACGACTTGTATCCGAGTGTGGACTTTGATCTGGTCAGCTCCAGTGGCGACGAGTCGGTGGCGACGGTGAACCTGAGCGTCTCGCTGAGTGCGGCCTACGACGAGGCGGTGACGGTCGACTTCGCGGTCACGGGCGGCACGGCTGTGAATCCCGACGACTTCACGATTGCGGCCTCGCCGCTGACGTTCAACGTAGGCGTCACCCAGCAGGACATTGTCGTCACCGTGGTGGACGACGGGTTGGTCGAATCGGATGAGACCATCGAGGTGACGCTGAGCAATCCGAGCAATGCCACGCTCGGCGCCAACACGGTGCACACGTACACGATCAACGACAATGACGTGGTCGTGCCGGCTGTCGCCTTCGACGTGACCAGCTCGTCAGGCGGTGAAGGCGTGGCCACGGTCAACCTC
>DATKUK010000022.1:0-37148 GCA_035530655.1 Phycisphaerae bacterium | reverse complement strand
CAACATCTCCGCGATCTGCGGCTGGGTGTACGCTTCCGCTGTGTGCAGGACGATCAGGAACCGGATGCGAGTAGCCCCATCCTGGATCCGCCGGACCCGGCCCCGGAACGCCTCTTTCTCCTGCCCCGTCCATGCGGTAGGGTTGCGTTGCATGGTGGTGCTCCATCACCTCGGCTCCGCCGAGGTTGTCATAACTGCTATGGAGCACCATCTTTATGCGCATGACAGAATCACGCAAAGTCATTTAGTCCTGTGCTGGATCGCCTAGGCCACCGGTGGAACGTCGTTGAGGCTTGGTCTTTTTGCCACTGCGCTGAGGCTCGTCGTCCTGTGGCGAAGCCCGGATCGCGAGCGGCTTCTGGATCGTCACAACGTTGCATACCCATGTCCAACTCTACACATACGAAAGTGGAGGGCTGGAAATGCGTTTTATTCAGCTCGCATCTGCCATAGCCGTGGCAACCATCCCGTTGCCCGCCTTTGCGGATGTAGCGAGCACCGAAAGACTCACGTACCAGGCAATCATGGACGGGCTCCACCAAAAGAGTGGCGAAGAGCTCTTTGCTTTTCTGGAGAGAGTTATCGTCGGGACTCGGAATGCACAGATCAGCATCGAGCAGATTGACTCAATTATCACCCAAATGCGTCGCATCCAGCAACACGACGACTACCAGCGCCTTGTGGACGGCAAGAAAGGCTCGCGCCGCGTGCTTCAACCGAACAGGGGAGCAGCCAGACGCGCAATATTCCGGCTTCAGATCGCCAAGGTTGCCAAGCAGCTCGCACGGCTGCCGATGGAACATCGCGTCTCCGAACTCGTCAACAGAATCCAACACCCGCCCGTGATTGAAGGATACGGCTCTGATGTCCAGTTCGCGGCTGAACTGGCCGCCCTGGGTACCGAGGCCGTGCCGTTCATCGTCCTGCACAAGCCAGCAGCGCCGTACCCCCGCCGACTCATTGTTGGAGCTCTGGCCAAGATCGGAGATCCGCGTGGGCTGGATTATATCATCGAGGTGCTGCAGGACCCTCGTGACAGCTACCGCCTTGAGCGCCCAGAAGCAGCCATTGCCCTCGGTAGCTTTGATGAGAAACGCGCGGTCAGTGCGCTGATAGAATCACTCAAGGACGTGACGGTTCAGACGATCGGTCGGAACTCCCATGCGCAGCAGCCATCACCGACAACACAGAAGCCGCACTATGCCGTGTACTACGAGGTGCAGCACAGGGCATCGCAGTCGTTGACGAAGATCACTGGTTACAATTGGGGCCCACTGTACAACGAGGACTACAAGACGTGGCACAACTGGGATGAAGGAGGCCAACAGAAGAACTTCAGGCCGAACGAAGTGCCGAGGTCAGACGCTGAACTGAATGATCTTGTTGAGAAGTTGTTCCATCGTTACATGTCGGCGCGTCCGAATCCCTGGCAGCCATACAACGCTTTGGCGAAGGACGGCGGGGTACCCTCCTGGGAGGGTGGGCAGCAATATGAGTGGCTTGTCGCGGATCTGCGGGCGGTGGGCCCGTGCGTCGTCCCTCTGCTCACGGATCAATACGAGGCCCGAGTCGCCGCCACGCCCGTCTGGGAAGAGAAACTGAGGACATGGGTTGGGCAGATACTTCGAGATCTTGACTGGCCCCAATCGCTCCAGGCGGCACAGTCGCTTGACCAGTCGGCTGAATGATGCGCGAGGCATGGCTGGGCATCATCTCGACCAAGTTCTCCAAGCTCTGGCGGTGGAACGACGACCCCAACGAACCGCTGCGAGCGTACCTTACCTTCGACGTGGATGAGAACTTCAAGTACGTCGACGATGGGTACGGCGGAACGCAAGGCGGCGGCACCTTCTACCAAAGCACAGTGTACCGGACGGATCGCAATCCCGAATACTGGCAGGACAGTTCGGCCATCGACCTGGCGGTGTTCTACGGAGAGAACGAGAACATCATCTACACCACGCAGTTTGAGGGACGCATCTACAAGATGGTCGGTGCCAAGAGTCTCGGCTACCGCCGGAAGGCGGGGCAGCCCGCGCCGGGTGCTGCCATCGTCGGGCACGACTGCGCCCAGCCGATCGTGGAACCCAGCGGCGCCGTCTATGCGACGAATTTCGACAGTGGGTTGCCCACAATCGGCGACGACCCAAGCGGGCCGTACGGCCCCGGCGTCAGCGTGACCGAGCAGTTCAACGAGGATCCGAATCATCCAGGCAGCGGGGATCCGATTGCGCCGGCCCGGCATTATATGGGCCTGGCTGTCGACGTCAGCGGTCATGTCTTCGCCGTCAGCGAACGTATCGTCGACACTGCCACCGGCGAGCCGATCGAGCCGCTGGTCGTCGGCAGTACCGGCATGATCGCCAACGCCGACCCGAATGCCCCCGATCCCAACCTGCCCGGCTACACGCTGAGGGACACACAAGCTGCCCCGTTCAATCAGGACAACGTGGGCGACAAAGTCATCCTTGTCAGCGGCAGCGGCATCAGCGACCCGAGCGAGGTTTACCAGATTGTCGCCGTCGCGGGCACCACAGTGGCTCAACTGGACACCAACCCCGGCGACTCCGCCGGTGTGGCCGATGTCAGTTACAAGGTCTACCCGGCCGGCAATGCCGATCCGCACGGGCGAACCGCAGGAACGTGGACCAGCGAGGCCTTTGTCGACGTCTACCAGCAGGACGGCTCGCTCGATGCCAGCATCGATCTCAACGCCTTGACCATGCACAACGGCGCCGGACAGATTGGGGACCTGTTTACCTACGGCCCCAGCAACGAAATCATCGGCTTCGTGGCCAAAGGCGATGTCGAGGTCGATCCGGGAACCATTTACGGCGTGCCCTGGCCGGACCTGGGCGGAAGTGTCGTCGATCCGCCGGACGACAACATAACTCGACTGTGGATTTGTGGCGCCGGGGGCGACGGCACCACGGCTACCTACGACGGCATGGGCATCATCGTGGTCGACGTGGAGTTCGGCGTCGACAACACTGTCATGGCAGCCCGCTTCAAAGGAGGCGTCGACGACAACGAGACACCGGTCGGCACCTTCCATCAGGGCGAGTATGCGGACATCGGCTTTATCCCGTTCGAAATGTGGAAGAACGTGAGCGACGTGGAGTTCGATGGCCACGGCGGCATGGTCTACGTCGGCGGACGCGGCCAGAACGAGAACCGCTACCTCGGGTTTGCGCCGGGCAAGGTCGCGATGGCGGTCGCCCACATGGAACAGGAGGCGCGTGAGGCCGGAGACGGCCTGGTCAATGCGACCGGCTTCCCCCTGTATATGAACCTCTACGGGTATGGCACCGATTTCGGTCTGACGTTCGACAGCGTCCCACTTGTCAACGCCGGTGCCGAGCCGCGTCGGAAACTGCTTGCCGGCGAGCCCCCGGCGGACGGCACGCTGTGCAAGACGCAGAACAATGTGATTCTGTTGACGTTCGATGCGACCATCACGCTGCCCGACGGGGGGCGCCGGCGTTAAGCGTTTTCGGCGGCGGTTGGGAAGAGGGCGACACGTTCATCTACTCAATCGAGCCGGACGGAGTGACGTTACGCGCGGTCGAGGAAGGTCCGATGCTGACGGACCAAGTGTGGTATCAGATCACGCCGGCAACGGGGTTCGCCGTGGCGCCGTTTACGCTGGACGTGTGCACGCTGTTCGGGGACGCCAATGGCAGCGGTCGGGTGACCACCGCCGACTACGCCGAGGTGAAGGGCCACATGGGCGAGTACACCGATGGCCGGTGTGACTTGAACGGCTCGGATCGCGTGACCACGGCCGACTACAACGTCGTCAAGGACCACATGGGCGACCGCAGGCCGGCCAAGCCGTAAACCGGTTCCCGCACGCCTGCCGTGTGCTCATCTATAGCGGTACACTACGACAGGACCATCAGACGATGGTCCTGTCGCCTCTTTTCCACAAACCTGGCAACGGGGCGAGACAGTCGTATGGAGACTACTGAACTTCACGTCGAGACGTTCGTCGAACCCAGTTTTCACGAGAATGCGTACCTGTTGTGGTCCGCCAAGGCAGGCGAGTGCTGGATCGTCGACCCGGGCCTGCTGCCCCAGCCGGACCAGATTGTCCATTTTGTAAGTCGTCTCTTCCTCCACCCGGGGGCGATCCTGCTCACCCACGGCCACGCCGACCACATCGCCGGGGTGGGCCCGCTCAGACGCTGCTGGCCGGATGTGCCCGTTTATATCGGACGTCCCGACCAAAGCATGCTCAACGACCCTCAGAAGAACCTCTCCGCGGGGTTCGGCGTGCCCCTTCTGACCGGTGTTGTCGACGCCGTCCCCCTGGAGCCCCAGCAGGAGATGAAGTTGGCCGGACTTCGGTGGGAGGTGCTCGACACCTCGGGCCACTCGCCCGGCAGCCGCAGCCTCCACTGCGCGTCCCGGAACCTGGTGATCGTCGGCGATGCGCTCTTCGCCGGCAGCATCGGGCGGACCGACCTGCCTGCCAGCGATGGTGGGCAGCTCGTGGCCAACATCCAGCAGCACCTTCTGTCGCTGCCCGACCAGACGCGCGTGCTGCCCGGCCACGGCCCGGAGACGACGATCGGCAGCGAAAGGCGGACCAACCCCTTCCTCAGGCAGCCTATCTAGCCCGCTGGTGTTGGGCCGGATGGCACAATCCATCCGCCAAGGCATACGTCAAGTCGACAGCCTATTGAGCCGACCAGACACTTGCGTTACCATGTGTGCATCAAGGCACCATCGTGCCCGGCATTTATACGAGTCATATTGTCTTCATCTGAAACGTGTGTTTTGAGGCTAAGGGGTTGTTGCGCCGCCGCAGCCATCGGCTTGGCGTCTGGCGGTCTGTTGTGGTGTACGCCAGTTGCCGGGAGGCGGGTTATGGCCGGGCACCTTGTCGTGAAGTGTCCCACATGCCAAACGACTTACAGGATCAGCGCCAAATATCAGGATAAGCGCCTGCGCTGCACGATGTGCAAGAACTCGTTCCAGGTGGCTGCCCCGCCATCGCACGCCGGCTCCGATTTCGACGACACGGTCGTTGGCTGGCTGGTTGAGTTAGACCGCGCCGTCGAGAACCAACCACCTCAGCCGCGCATCATTTCCTCGCGCACGAACCCAGCCCATTCGCCGGTGAAGGGGCCAGGATCTCCAGCCAGCGGGAACCGGACCAACTCCTCACCCATCTGAAGCGCGCGAAGCGCGGCCCTGGCTGGGCTGTTTCCCAAAGAGATGCAACCGTAGGTAGCTCCGACGGGCGGTTAAGCCACCAACCAGGACCAATTCCGGCGCTGGAGCTGGCCTACAGCGGCCGCTTGACATCCGTGCGGAAGTAGATAAGATATTAAGAACTAACTTATGAAAAACGCGGACCATACAGCCGGCTATGAGCGTTTGGCCTTGCTGATGCAGGCTCTGGCCTCGCCCGTACGGCTGCGAATCCTAGGAATGCTCGCGCGCAAGTCGTTGTGCGTGAAGGTGATTGCGGCTGATTTGGCCGTGTCGCAGCCAGCGGTTTCTCAGCATCTACGTGTGCTACGGCAGGCCGGGCTGGTCGGCGGGCACAAGAGCGGGTACTACGTCCACTACCGGCTCGACAGGCAAGCCTTGCGCGATTGTCAGGCCTGTCTGGCGGAGTTGACCGAAGAGCCCGGGCCTGGCTCGCCAGCGAGCGAGGCTTGTCAGCAACGTCACTGCTTGCCCAGGAAGTCCGAGGCATGACCGGTAAAAACGCCAAGTGTCTGAAGCCCGAGAACCTCAAGGGCCGTCCGCAGGAGTGCTCACCTGAGCAGATCCGCAAGTGCCATGGCACGGGCAAGGCTCATCCGTGTGTTCAGAATGCGGTGCGCAGGAAGTCTGATACGTAGAGGCTTCATGTTGGGCCGCTCGGGCCCCTCTGTGCGGGCCGCTGCTTTGTGGTCTCGGCGGCTCGGCTCGCTACCTGGATGGTGCTTTGGCGAGTTTGAGTTTCCCGGCCTGCTGCGGTCGTGCTATACTCTGGTAGCTTCACGTCTGACACCCGCTTGTGTCGGATCGGGACGAGCAGGCTGATTTGGGGGTGGGCGATGCGCATCGTGCTTCATCAGGGCCGCGCTATGGTCAGCCAGATGACGGTGCGCGGTGACTCGTTGCTGGTGGGATCGGGTCGGCATTGCGAGGTGTATCTCCAGGATATGCGCGTGGCCGAGCGACACCTGCTGATCACACGCACGCGGGAGGGCTGGCTGCTGCGGCAGCTCGACGCGTCGGGCATTGTGGCAACGATCAACCAGTCGAATCTGACAGGCGACCATCTGTTGCGGACCGGTGACCAGATTGCACTGGCCGATTATGTCCTGACGGTATACCCCGATGTGGAAGAACGGCCTACCACCGACAAGCCTGAACCTATGGGTGTGCGACAGAAGGTCGGTACGTTCCAACTGCCCGCCGATGCCGTGGTGAAGCATCAGGACGAGCCGTTGAGCATCCCGGGCAGCCGATTGGAGGGTCTGGCGCAGGTCTGCTTCCAGGCGTCCCGTTGCGGAGACATCGACGACTTCATGCGCCGGGCGCTGACCGTCCTCACGCAACGCCTTCCCAGCCGTGTCGCCTGGATAGGTCTGGCGCCCGATGGACGAGGAGCATTTGCTTTTTCGCTGGGCCTCTCGGCGACCGGACAGACTATCAACGCACCCGGGCTGTGCCGGCAGCTTTACTACCGTTGCATCGACCGGAAGCAGTACTTGTGCCTGCCTGCCTGCTCGCACGATGCCGCTCGCTCGCTCGTCGCAGGCCCGCTTCTTTCAGCAGGCAAGCCTGCGGGCATGATCTACCTTGACCGGAGTTCATCTCAGCCGCGTTTCGACTCGGCCGACCTCGACGCTTTGCGGTTCCTCTGCACGCAATTGACGCCGTTTGCCGGATTGGCCGCTTCACAGCAGGTCAGCCGACACCGCCCAACCGAAACAAGCGAGCTGGTGACGACCCATGAGATTCAGGATGGTCTGACGCCTAAACTCCTGCCGACCTGGCCGGAACTGGAGATCGCTGCGGCCCGCGCGCCGGGAACGGCCCGGGCCAGCGACGTGTACGACGTTGTCCAGTTGCCCGGCAGCAACCTTGCTGCTGTGGTGGTGGCCAGTGCAGCCGCCACCGGCACAGAACCCGCCCTACTCATGGCCGAGATCCGAGCGGCGTTCCGCGTCTCCGCCGTCCATGCCGACTCTCCGCATGTCTTGATGCACGAGCTTAACTGGCTGGTCTACGACGGACAGATCGGACACAGCGTCTGTTGCTGTGCAGTGCTGGTCGATCCGGCGACCGGCTTGGTTCGGTACTGTACGGCCGGCACACCCGGGGCGTGCATCCTCGATCAAAACGGCAGGGCGAGAGGCTTGGTCGGCGTGCCGAAACCACCCATCGGCGTCGAGCAAACGGTCGCTTACGATACGCGACCCGAGCAGCTTGACGTTCGTGAAACACTGGTGCTGTTCACCGGGGGGACTGATTCGCTGACGAATGCGGCGGGGCAACACTACGGCCGCCAGCATCTGTTGGATAGCCTCGCGGGTAGTTGCAGCCAGCCGGCGATGTCTATGTTGGACGAGTTGACCACGGAGATACGGGTGTATCGCCACGGCGGCAAGCAGCCCGATGATCTCACCGTCCTGCTGTTGCGGTACACACCCAACCTGCTCGCATAGTCGATCCCTCCTCACCGACACGGATCACGTGAAGGTTTCTGACTGATCTGTCCCTATTCCAGGGTTATTGGACGTTTCGGCAATTGTATATTTGGGCAAACCAGGGAGGGTGGGCAAGTCCTACGTTTCCTGGCTCGGGAAGCCGGCGCCGCCGAGTGCGCCCGCCTTGCACATGCAGGTAGACAGATTCAGCAGCGGGAAGCTGCATTGGCCCTAAACGGGCCGACACGCACGCCCCTGGAGGCGGGTGACACGTTGCTCACCATGAAAGGGGCATGCGATGTTAGCTTCGGTCCTGCGGGCCTGGCACCCGGCTGTTGCCGTCATCGTTGCGTTGCTGTTGATCCCTGGCTGCGGAATCGACTCGGCGGATCCGGACCTGACCCGGCGACCACCCGCATCCCAAGTCGATTTGGCGCGTCTGCTACAGGAATTCGGTTTGGCTGGCGGTGACTGGCCGAAGATCACCGAAAACGAGATCAACGATCTGTTCGATGAGGCCACCCTGGTAGATCTGTCGGAAGGCGAGGCCGCTGTCGCCGGCGAGATCACGTATCGAGACGACATCGACGTCTACGATATCGGGCCGGTCTTTCGCGGCGATCGGATCATCGTTACGTCCATGGCGAACGGATTGCTTGATGCCACCGCCGCGGTTTTCGATTCGCGGGAAAGCCTGCTTTACGCCAACGACGACCGCATCTGGAACATCGACGTCAAACCCTACGTGAACATGGTGGTGTGGGAAGATAGTCCGACCTGCTACGTGGCCATCGCTGCCTCCGACGGCACGTCGGGAACCGGCGGGTACGGACTCTGGATCGAAGTTGAGTCGGGCAACTACGTACCCAGCGCGCAGGAGCAGGTAGTGGTGCTGGATTTCGACGGCGGCGAGGACATCAGTATCGGCGGCACGACACCCATCAGCTTCGGCGCGTTCGATGCCGGCGACATCCACAGCAGCCTGGCCGATGATACCACCGAGATCATCAATCGGGTCGAGGCCGAGGTCCGCGCCGACTTCGCCGATTACGATGTGGATATCTACAGCACGGCCGAGGGCGACCTGCCGGACGAGCCATACACCTCTATCTACTTCGGGGGACTCAGCGCATACTATCTCGGCCTGTCCGATTACGTCGATTATCACAATCTGAACCGACAGCAGAAGGCCATGGTGTACACCGAGACCTTCTCCCTGTTCATGCCTTACAACCCCGGCGCATCGGGCATGGCTGAGGTGCTGGCCAATGTTGCCAGCCACGAATTGGGGCACCTACTCGGATTGAACCACACAGACGATCCGACCGAACTGATGGACACCGGCTCCACCGCGGGACAGATGCTTGGGGAACAGGATTTCCATCGCGCACAGCTTCACGATTCAATACTTCCTATTGGTTCGCAGGATTCCGACCGGCTATTGGCCCAGGCCGTCGGCCGCGACTAGCCTCGTTTCGAGGAAGACGGACCGGCGGAGTTCGCTCCGTAGCGCAACGCTTCGGAGAGCTCCGCCTGACCGTTACGGACGCGCTCGGCAAACTCAACGCACTGCTCGTACAGAACGTCAAGCATTTCACACTCGGCAACGGTGCAGACGTGACGGCCTTGCACCGTGATGACGCCCTGCCTGTTGCCCGCCGACAGGGCTACGTCGGCCCCCTCGGCCTCGCCAGGTCCGTTCACGACGCAGCCCATCACCGCGACCTTGATCGGCACCTTGATGCCCGCCAGCCTGCGGCGAACACGCTGCACCAGATCGACCAGATCGACCTGGATGCGCCCGCACGTGGGGCAGGCGATCAGTTCCGGTTCGGTTCGAGCGCGCAGCCCGAGGCTACAGAGCAGCTCTTTTGCATCGAGCACTTCCTCGATCGGATGCGCCGAGTAGGAGATGCGGATCGTGTCGCCGATGCCTTGCGAAAGCAACGCCCCCAGGGCCGCCACCGACCGGATGCGTCCCGTCTCCGGTGGGCCGGCGTGCGTGAGACCCAAGTGCAGCGGGTAATCGAATCGCTCGCCGACCGCCAGGCAGGCGGCGATCAGTAGGCGCGCGTCGCTGCTCTTGACACTGAGGACGAGTTGGTCGAAGCACGCCTGTCGAAAGATCTCCACGTAATCGGTCAGCTTGCGAAGCATCAGCTCGACCATTTCGCGTCGATAGTCGCCAGCCAGTTGCTTCAGCTCGACCGAGCGAGCGACCGCGTCGCGCCGCTCGACGATGCTTGCCTCGTTGACCCCGACACGTATCGGCACGTTGCGGCGCTTACAGGCCTCGACCACATCGAGCACATGTCGGCGATCGGAAATATTCCCGGGGTTCAGGCGGATCTTCGCCGCCCCGGCTTCGACGGCCTCCATCGCTCGGCGAAAGTGGAAGTGCACATCGGCGATCACGGGCACGGGTGATTCGCGCACGATTTGCCCAAGGGCAGCGGTGTCGTCCTTGGTGGGCACGGCCACGCGGATCAGATCGCAACCGGCCTCAGCCAACTCGTGGATTTGCGCGAGCGTTGCTTGCGCGTCGCGAGTGGGTGTGTTGGTCATCGACTGGATGCTGACGGGAGCACCGCCGCCGATCGGCACGCCCCCGACCAACACCCGTCGCGTCCTGTCTCGTAACCACATCGGCGACCGCCCTGTTCGCTGTTTGCCGCTCAGCCTGTCATTAGTGTAGTCGGCCAGGTCGTGCCGGGTCAAAGTAGCTCGGGGACGCCGCAAGAAGCGCTGCTGCAACACAGGTATAGATGCTCGACTGGACGTCGGCGCGGATGCGGGACCCGCCCTTGTCCGCCTCGAATGCGCCGAGAACGCCCACCACGAGAATCGCCGACCCGACCACGGTCATGCTCCCCTCTCGCACCGGCTGTACCGCTGCTCAAACGCAGCCATTTATCCAGACGACCCACCATTGTCTGGGCGCCGAGGAGTCTGCAAAGCGCCTTCGCCGGCTCGCTTGTGCCGTTTTGGCCTGACACGCCGGTGTTTTCGCCCAGCACGGGGATGGCCGGGCGCATCGTCCGAACGGCAGGTCATCTTCGGCCAACGATATAGAGGTGCCCTACAAGAATCGGTCCGTTCGGCGCGGTCACGCCACGTCCGGCCAGGAGCCGGTCCAGCAATCGCGGCGGCCGGTACAGCGGTATGGCTTCGGCGCTGCGATGGAGATACTCCGCCAGATCGGGCACGTCCGACTGCTGACGCCTCATGGCAAGCGTCCACAATTCCGGCAGCGAAGCGGGGATCACCAGCGCCTGATGCCACGCCGGCCACAACATGGCCGAAAGCTTGGCGTCCTTCTGCCGAAGGTTGATGCGGGGCAGGTCGGCGACCATCCTGGCGTGCTCGAAGCGCAGCTTGCCGTAGACCATCTCGGGGATCACCAAAGCCGGGCACTCACCCGCGCGCCGAAGAGCAACCGCTCGCTCGACCGCAAGCGGGAAGTCGCCCCAGTACAGCGGTTTGCCGCCGGCACCGGCTGCGAGGATCCCCCCGCAGACGATGCCCGCCAGCAGCGCCCCGAGGCACACCCGAACACCACCCGCCGCCCGCCAGATGTATTCCCATAAGCCCCCGACGGCGACAAACAGCAAGGCGGTCAACATAGGCAGGAAGCGAGTCTGCTTGGGTACCGGCTGATACTCAGTCAGCGACGTGCTGCCGAACGTCAGGAACAGGCCCACCAACACAACCCACAGCACCGGCAGCATCAGCGCACCGCGCACGCGCAGGGCAAATACGAGACCAGCCAGCAGCAACCAACCGAACACGCCCATCTCCTGCCATCCCAGCAACAGGGTCGCCGGATAGAACAGCAATGCCTTCCACGTAAAAGGTACGGCGTGGATGCCGCCGCTGCCGAATGACTGCTGCGACGCACGATGGCGGTACAGCGCGTCCTGCGTCCACCAGGCGTGAAAGACATACTCGCCGGCAAACGCCAGGATGGTGACGGCGAGCGTGACCACCGCCAAGCTAATCCCGCGCGTTCGTGGCCTCGCCTGATAGACCGCGAAGACACAGACCGCCCCCAGTGCGATCAGGGGCAACTCCCGAGCGGAAACCGCCGCTGCAAACAGCACGCCGGCCAGAGAAGCCCATACCCAACGGCGGGCGCCCTGCGATTCAAGGCCGACCAGAAACACGCCTGTCGCAACGAGCGCCAGCAGCAGGCCGAACTTGTCCGGAAAAACGATCCCGTTGTACCGCAACGCAGGTGGAAAACTCGAGAACAGCAACGCCGCCCAAAAACCCGCGCGACGGTCCACCAGCCTGGCTCCCAGCCAGTAAACTGCCGCCACACACGCCACGCCGAAGGCTACATCCAGGTAGCAGAACGCCCATATGTGCGGGCCGATCACGCGCAAAGCCGCCGCCAGCAGGATCATCCATGAGCCGCGCGCCACACGATTATCGGCGAAGCCCGGCGGCTCACCCGCGGCAAGCCGTTCCGCCGCGATCAGGTAGAGCGTGTCGTCCGACGAGGCCGGTCCATGCGCCAGGGCAACGCCCCACACAGCCGACCAGCCGAGGAGGAGCACCAACAAGATCATCGCCCGGCGGCGCGTCACCGATTGGGGCACTTCACGACAGGGTGTCGATTGCCCGGGTTCGCAAGACATGGCTGCACAGGATCATACCGTCAGGTGTGTAAGGCCACAACCAGGTAGGTTTGACCATGCCACCAGAGAAGCAAACATCAACACAACGAGCCGACTGCACGAAACAGCCGGCTCGCCGCAATCGATCGTGTTTTCCCGTTATGCGCTAGCGCAGTGCGACGTGCCCGAAAATTTGCGGGTTGTGGAACGTCTCGGGGCCGGTGTTGGACCACGCCGACTCCATCAGGTTGCCGTGCCGCGTGCGGCAGAAGTTGACCGCCCAGTGCTGGCCCGGAGCAACCTGCTTGACCCCCAATGCCGCCAATGGAACAGCCAACTCGACGGACCAGTAGTCCTTACCCTTGAAGGCCTTGACCTTGATCCCCTCGGCGTCCCACGCCCAGTCGGCGCCCATGGAATCGGGCGCGCCCTGGCGGTCGGCCACGACGCCCGCCGCGTTGACCATGATGTGGTAGTACACGTCCTCCTTCAGCGTGTTGGTCGGGTCGACGAAGATCTCCAGCGCGTCGTCCTGCCAGACGTCGCCGTCTCGATCCTCCACCAGACAGACCAACTCGCTCATGTCCGGCTCGGCCATTCGCGCGGCGACATAAAGGTTCGTCTGGTCGTATAGCAGCCACACTTTGGTCTGCCAGTCGACCGGCTTGCCGTCCAGCGTATCGACGAATGGACCCGGGATCGGCTCTCCCCACGCGTCCTCGATCTGCCCATCGAGCACGACAGGCTTGCTCATCATCGCCATGACCGCAAAAGGCTTGCCCTTCTCGTCCTCGGTCGGCTGGGGCATCGGCGCCGCAGCGGGCTTGGGCTGCTCGGCCTCGGCCGGCTTGGCAGTCTCCATTTCGGCTGGTTTCTTCTCGCACGGTTTGGCTGCTTCTTTTTCGGCTGCCATCTTGCACGGCTTGGCAGCCCCGGCCTTCCCGTGCTTGCAGGCCTCCATCTTGGGCTCGTCCTGGCCGCAGCCCACCACCAACGTACAGGCCGCCGTAAACCCGATCGCCCAGCGAATCAACCCACTCATCGGCTTCTCCTTTTGCTGTGCAGATCTCGCACAAGAGCCGTCCGTCGCCACCAAACCCGGGCAGCCTGCTCCGTCAAGCCGCCAACACCCAGCCACCGGCCTGATCGCCGGAGCCGAATCCAAGAGATGCGCGATAACTCTAACGGCCCGACCCGGTGCCGTCAACGCCGATGAACCCGTGCGCCTGCTCTCAATATGCAGCCCTCGCAGCGCACAAAAACCGCCGCACGGGTAAGCCGACGCGCCGCGGTGAGACTCGTTCGATCAGTTTTCACTCGGGCCGTGCAAGCGCTGGCGGATATACTCGGCCCGGATGGCGTCGCGCTGGTCACCGGCCAGGCGCTCGCCCCGCAGCTTCTGGAGATGGCCCGGCTGGGTGCTGAGCATCAACTCGTTAACGGTCTTGAGGCTCAACTGATCGATCCGCCCAAGGTTGACACCCATTCGCAGATGCGACAGCAAAAACAGCGTCTCCTCGCTGCTGACGCTGCGGGCGTATTGCAGCATGCCATACGCACGCCAGATCTTGTCGTCCAGTGAGGTAAGTTTGTCACGCAGCAATACCTGTCGTGCCCGCTTCTCGTAGTCGATGACCTTGGGAAGAATCTGCTCAAACTCGCTGATGATCTGCCCCTCACTCTTGCCCAGCGTTGTCTGGTTGGACAACTGGTAAAAGTCGCCCACGGCCTCGGTGCCCTCACCGTACAGTCCGCGCACCGCGAGGCGCATGTCCCGCGCAGCCTGAAACACCTGATCCAACTGGCCCGTGAACTTCAGCGCCGGCAGATGCAGCATGACCGACACGCGTATGCCCGTGCCCACATTGGTCGGACAGGCGGTCAGGTAGCCATAACGCTGATGGTACGCGTACTCCAACGATTCGCTCAGCATGTCGTCAATGCGGTCGATTTCCTCCCACGTTTCGACCAGTCCTAGCCCGCTGCGCAAAACCTGAATCCTCAGATGATCCTCCTCGTTGACCATAAGGGCGATGGTTTCGCTGGCGGAGATACCAACGCCGCGGCTACCCTCCCCCTCGGCGTGCTGGCGGCTGATCAACTGCCGCTCCACCAGGACGAGTCGGTCCAGCTCGTCGGCCTCGTCTATATCCACATAGAAAATCTCCTGCCCGAGATGGAGCCTTTCGATCTGCTCCTTCAGCAGTTTCTGGACCTCGTTTCGCTGCTGTTCGGTACACCGACTCAGAAACGGGAAGCCCGCCACGTTGCGCGCCAGGCGGATCCGCGTCGAAATGACCACCTCCGACAGCGGACCGCCCCCGCGTAGCCACTCGCCTGTTTTGCGTGCCAAATCGTCAATCTTGCTCACTGCTCAAGCGCCTTAATGCGATCTCGCAAATCCGCCGCCAACTCGTAGTCTTCCTTCTCCACCGCTTCGGCCAGTTGCCGTTGCAGCGCCGCCATCTGCCGCCGCTTCTCCCTGCCGGCGCCGCCTCGGGCAGGCGACTTGCCCTTGTGCTCGGACGCCCCTTCGTGCGCCCGCTCCAGCAGCGGAACAAGCGCCTTGGCGAACGCGTCATAATCGCTGGGACAGCCGAGAAGTCCGCTGTTGCGGAACTCCAGGAAGCTCGTCCCACACTCCGGACACGTCAACTTCGCCAGCTCACGCGCACCGGACTGCTCCATCACGAAGTTGGTGAGCAACTCGTTGATCGGCACCTGCTGCTTGACCGTCACGCCTTCCTCTGCGGCGCACTTTTCACAGAGATGCCGTTCACGTTTTTCGTTCTTGACAATGTCGGTGAGATGCACCGTCGCTGTGTTCTTCTTGCATCGCTGGCACAACATCGCGCCACTCCCGATCGGTAGCCCTACCTACCCTCTCCTTGGCGACCCCGCCGTCCTCAAATGGTAGTTCCTGGCGTATCTATCGTCAACATGGGCACCCGGCGTCCAGCCGACGGCCCCCGTACCCTTGTGTTGCACGCCGTACCGCGTCCTCAGAAGTAGTACCAGATGTTGCGATAGTCGCCGGCTCGTTCCCCCCGCCGCACCAGACGGCGCAGGTAGTCGTAGATGGGCACGTCCCGGTACACATAGGACGGCGTGGGCGCCAAGCCCTTCTCCCAGGGCAGGAATTCGTACACGCGGCTCCCATCCGGCCGAAGACCAACCACGTGGTGGTCCTGCCCGGCGCGCAGATGGTTCTTGCCCAACCGCGGCAGATTGAACACCGGCTCGTCGGTGCGCACCGTCCCCGGCGTCAGGCGCGCCTCCTCTTTGCGCTCCTGAAGAATGCGGGCCACCGGCACCCGGAAGAAACGCGTCTCCTCCTTGCCCTTGGTGTTGAAACAGTAGTACGGATCGACCCCGATCCGTTTGAGGGCGCTCCGCAGCGCCACCGTCTCGAACTTCCGGCTGTTCTCGATCGTGTAGACCTGCTGATTGTACAGGCTCAGCCCCGCCTGACGCAGCGACTGCGTCGCTCGGGCCGTGTCGGGCGTGACCTCGTACCCGTGCTCAACATGCGTGACCAGGCAGATCGTCAGCCTGGGCGGATCGTGATACCCCTCCAGGATCCGGATCAGCTCAGGCGTAATCCGCATCGGCAACACGACCGGCACACGACTGCCCAGGCGTATGCGCTCGATGTGCCGGATGCGGCGAAACTCGCCTAATAGCCAGTCAAGCGTCGCGTCAGGCAGCAGAAGCGGGTCGCCGCCTGTGATGAGGATCTCGCGCAATCCTTGGTTTTCGGATACCCAACGTATCGCGTTCTCCATCTGCTGGCGGCCGGCCGCAGCCGTCGGAGACGTCACGTCGCACACCTCCCAGTTCCGCTGACAGTATACGCAGATCTGGGCACAGGCATGGAACGGCTTGAACACGGCAATCTGAGGATACCGGCGGGTGATCAGGTCGATCGGCGAGGTGTCGCGCTCGCCCATGAAGTCCAGCTCCTCCGGACCCGTCTCCTCCAGCGCCGCACAGACCCGGGATACATAGTCGACGCTGGGGATCACTTGGGCACGCACCGCATGGTCTCGACGACGATGAGGCCGACGGTCCATCAAGCTCGCGTAGTAGGGCGTAATCGCAAACAGCAGACCCGCCGCTCTGGCCAGACGAATACCCTCCATCTCCTCGTCCGTCAGTTCGACCAGCCGAGACAACGTGTGCTCGTCGCGGACGACATGCCCAACCTGCCACCGCCAATCCGACCAGTCCGACTGGCTGGCCCCCATCATCGTCAGAATGCGCTGCCGGTTCCTCGCGCGACGAGCGGCTGCGTCGGCCGAAAGGCCGTCCGGATACCGGTCGACCCACATCTGGGCCTCACGCCCCAACTCCTCTAGCTGCCGGTTACGTTCGCGCGCCGCGCCCCGCCCGGCCATGTCGACAAAGTCCGGTGTCTTCATGCCGCGATACACCGGCGCCCTGCCCATCGCGCCCAGGAACAGATGCTGGATCTCCTGCCAGAAACCCTCTCTGGGCATCGGTTCGACCGGACCCAACTCGAACCGCGCCGATCGCCAAAGCGCTTCGACCGTGCTGTAGCCGGCCAGCGCTTCGCCGCGCCGCGACAGAATGTTCCGCAGAATGCGGCAACACAGCAGGCTCAGATAGAACTCCACCGCAGGGCGATCGTTCGGGTCCTCCGCCCGCAAGGCCCGCTCGCGCCGATCCGCCCAGTCCAAAAGCACACGACGCGCCGAGTCGCGCGATGGGGCAGACGCCAGGCCTCGCACCAACTCGGGCGCCAGAGCACTCCAACGCTGGCGCGCACTGCTCGATCTCGCCTCCGTGGTAAAGGGCTCCGTCGGCACCGGCATCACCACCTTTCTCAGGTCAACGCACCGCCCAAATCCGCGCACCGAGCGCCTGCCAACCCGAAATGTCTAACCAGCCGCCCACAGGCTGAGATTCGTTCCATCCACCACAGCAACGGCTGCAAACCCCATCACATACATTCTAGCACAAACCATGCGCGCCGACACAACCCCCAGAGCGATTGCTCTCGAAACATCCTGGGATGTTTGCTGACGCTGCTCGCTAAAAGAGAGCCGAAGTGCGGTGTATAACAGCGCTTACGACTGTCCTGAGACGGTTTGCGCCAACCGTTCAGCCTGCGCTACCATCTCGTCCACCAGCGACAGACCGCCCGCCCAGAAGCCCTCGTCGTGCACGTCAACCCCCACCTTGGCTAACAGTCGATCTGGAGAATCCGATCCGCCGCTGGCCAGCAGATCCATGTACGCCGGGACAAAATCGTCGCCCTGCTTGTACATCCGGTATAGCGCCAGCACCAGCAGTTGACCGAACGAGTAGGCGTAGCAGTAGAACGGTGAGTGGATAAAGTGAGGGATGTACAACCACCACCAACTGTAGTCCTCGCTCAACTCCACGGCATCGCCGTGCATGGGTCGGTTGGCCGCCATCCACAGCTCGCCGATCTGTTCGGGCGGCAGCTCTCCTTGCGCGCGACGTTTCTCGTGCAGCGACTGCTCGAAGCGCGTCAGCACCACCTGCCGAAACACCGTGGCGAACGTGTCTTCAATCTTGCCGCACAGCAGACCCAGCCTCGCGGGGCTCTGGCCCAATTCGTCGACCAGCCGATCGAACACCAGCATCTCGCCGAACACGCTGGCGGTCTCGGCCAGTGTCAGCGGCGTGTGCGCCTGCAAATACCCCACACGCCTCGACAGCGCCTGGTGCAGCCCGTGGCCCAACTCGTGCGCGACCGTCATCACGTCGCGCAACGTCTTGGTGTAGTTGCACAATACGTACGGATGCACGCTCGGAACGGTCATCGCACAAAACGCCCCGCCCACCTTGCCGGGCCGCGGCTCCACGTCGATCCAACGTTTGTCGAAGAAATCTCTCACCACGCCGTGCGCCTCGGGCGAGAAGCCCTTGAACGCCTTCAGCACCATCTGACGGCACCGGGCGAAGCCGCGACTGGGCAGACGTCCGCCCACCGGCGCGTAACGGTCGTAGTCCTTTAGATCGTCGATGCCGAGCAGCCGCCCCTTGAGTCGGTAATAGCGATGCACCGCGGGATACGCCTGCTCGCAGGCGGACATCATCGCCTCCACCGTCTCGGCCGTGATTTCGTTCTCCAAATGGCGCGAGGCCATCGGGTCAGGGTATTTGCGGAGGCGATCGCCGATCTCGTGATCCCACACCATCGTGTTGAAGATGTACGACAGCAGGCGACGGTTCTCCTTCAGCCCCGTGGTCAATGCCGCCGCCGCCGCCCGGCGACGCTCGCGCCGCGCGTCGTACAGCATGGCCAGCGTCTGTGACTCGTTGAGGCGCTTCGTGTGCCCGCCCACGCGAGCGCGGAACTCCATTGCCGCCGTCGCCTCATCAAAAAGGCGGCTCCACGCCCGGCTTCCCGTGTTGGCCAGCTCGTCGATGATCAGCTCTTCGGGCTCCGTCAGCCGATGCGGACGAAATCGCCTCTGCCGCTCGAGATAGTGCCTGTGCCGATCGACGGCCGGGTCGGACAGCACGCGATCGGCCACCTCGTCGGGAACGTCCATCCACTCCAGATCGAAGAACAGCACGTGCTGCTGAATCTGTGTCGCCCGCTGCTGCACCGATTGCAGCAGCGCCCCGCGCGCCGCGTCCGTTGTGTCGGCCGCATGCAGCAGGCCGGCAAAGCTGGCGGCCTTGCCCACCAACTCCAGAAGCCCCTCCAGGTCGGCCACCGCAGCCGCCACATCGGCCGCCGCCACACCGTCCTCGGCGTTGACCTTACCGCGCCACCGCTGCTCGAACGCCTCAGCCCGACGCAACGCCTCGCTTAAATCGTGATCGATCTGTAGATCGTCCGGCCCCGCGTACAGGTCCGACAGATCCCACTGCATTGCGTCATCCGAACCACTCATCTTGCTCACGAGCCGACCTCCGCGCTATCGACACAGCTTGGCAGCACCTGGATAGCCGCAAGTGCCGCGACAGCCACAAGTCTGACCTCTACGTTATCAGCGCCGGAAGGAGTGGACAATGGGCATCGGCCGCGCTGCGCTGCCGCATGCGGGCAGCGCCACACCAGTCGATGTCAGCGCGTGCTCACGCCACCAACGCGCGCGTGCGCCGACGCAGTCAGAGGCTCTGCAAGCGCAGCTTCCGGTCGTGGGCCTGAAGGGCAACAATCAGCTCGTCCAGATCGCCGTCGAGGACGGCCTCCAGACGGTACAGGTCCAGCCCGATGCGATGGTCCGTGCAGCGGTTCTGCGGGAAGTTGTACGTGCGAACCCGATCCGAGCGGTCCCCCGAGCCGATCATCGTCTTGCGGGCCTGGTCGCGCTCGGCTCGATCGCGCGACACGTGCAGCTCGTGCACGCGGCTGACTAGAATGCGCCGTGCCTTGTCTCGGTTCTTGTGCTGGCTTTTCTCGTCCCGCATCGACACGGTAATGCCGGTCGGCACGTGCTCCAGCCGAATGGCCGAACTGACCTTGTTGACGTTCTGGCCCCCAGGCCCGCCTGCGCGGGAGACGTGCTCGATTACGTCCTTATCCCAGTCGATCTGCACGTCGACCTGATCCGGTTCGGGCAGCACGGCGACGGTCGCCGCCGAGGTGTGGATGCGCCCCTGCGCCTCGGTCCTGGGCACGCGCTGCACACGGTGGCCCCCGCCCTCATAGCCCAGCCAGCGATAGACACTCGCGCCCTTGACGTTGAACACGACCTCACGAAAGCCCCCCAGATCGGTTCCCGCACTGGCCAGCACCTCGAGCTTGAATCCCTTCCGCTCGCAGAAACGCTGATACATATGGAACAGATCGCCCGCGAACAGCGCCGCCTCCTCGCCGCCCGTCCCGGCCCGAATCTCCATGATGATGCTGTCGACCGCCTGGTCGTCGCCGGACACCAAGGCGTCCCTGATCTGTTCGAGCACGGCGTCTCGCTGCTCTCGTAGCTCAGGCAACTCCTGTTCAGCCAGTTCGCGCAGTTCGGCATCCTGGCTCGAGTCGGCGACAAGCGATTCGTGCTCGGCGATCTCCCCGTCCAGACGGCTGTACCGCTGGTAATGCTCTACCAGCGGGCGCAGTCTGGCGAGCTCCTTGCCGAGCGTGGCAAGCTTGCTCGGATCGCGCGCAACGGACGGATCGTTCAGCGCATCGCCGATCTGCTCGAACCGGTCAGCCGCCTCGCGAAGCCTCGCCAGCAGTCCTGACTCAATCGTCGACTCGCTCATCTGTTGCGTCCCCAAAGCCTACGCGTCTCGCACCTTCGCCCTCTGGGCAAACAATCACGCCGCACCGACGTTGGGTAACGCATGCGGCACGGCGTGCATCGATCGCGTGAGTGCGCTAAGCCTTGGCCTTCTTGGCTTCGTTGCCGCTCTTCCTGAAGTAGTCCCCGCCGAACTTCCGCTGGAACTTCTCGATCCGACCGGCGGTGTCTACGTACCGCTGCTTGCCGGTGTAGAACGGATGACAGGCCGAGCAAACCTCGACGTTCAGCTCGCCCACCGTCGCCCGGGTGACGAAGCTGT
The DNA here is from genome assembly GCA_035530655.1 of Phycisphaerae bacterium. Lineage (GTDB taxonomy): Bacteria > Planctomycetota > Phycisphaerae > UBA1845 > DATKUK01 > DATKUK01. The sequence continues at coordinate 16,360 of DATKUK010000022.1, read as the reverse complement.
TGCCGCAGCCGCACGTAACCTTGCACTCAACATACTTGGGATGGGTTTTCTTCTTCATCGTCGCGTCTCACACCCTGCCCGGTGACCAACAACGTCGCTCCACGTACCCTGGAGTATAGCGGGAATCGCCCGCGTCGGCAATGGACAACGTAACTCCCTGCGGAGAAAACACTTACGTTGAGGGGGTCGTGCCTGGCTCCTGGCCCACTTCCAGCACGACCAGCGTCACGTCGTCCTGGGGCTCGAGCGAGCCCTGCTGACCGTCCAGCAGGTCGGCCAGGCCGGCCACCACTTGCTGGGCCGGGTGACGTACGAGGCTCGCGAATCGCTCGCTGCCGCATGCGGCCAGGCCCACCCCGCGCGATTCGGGAAATGCGTCTTCCAGCCCGTCGCTCAGCAGCAGGACCTTGTCGCCGGGCGTCAACTGCACCGAGCGATCCGCAAACTCCTCCCCCGGAAACAGGCCTAAAAGACCGCCCTCGCTCTTCAGTTCCGTCAGGCACCCGTCGGCGCTGACACGGATCGGGTAGGGATGGCCGGCCCGCGCGAAATGCAGCACACGCGTTTTGACGTTCAGCAGGCAGTAGCACGCGCTGACAAACTGACTGTTGGAAAGGTCCTGCGCAGCCAACACCTCGTTCAACTCGGCCATCGTTTCGGAGGGGCTGAGCAGCTCATAGTTTTCGGCGCGAATCCGCTTGGACCGAATCGCCTGCTTGATGAACATGGTCAGCAGGCCGGCGGCCACGCCGTGCCCTACAGCGTCGGCTACATAGAAGGCCACATGGTCCTCATCCACACGCGTCACGTCGTAGATGTCGCCGCTGACAAAGCCGGCAGGTCGGTACAACGCGGCGAATCTCACGTCGCCCACGCGGAGCAACTGACGCGGCAGGAAATCCTGTTGAAGCCTACTGGCCAGGCGAAGCTCCTGATCCATTTCCACGAAGTGCTGATTCAGTCGCTTGCCCAGCCGCTCCATGCTGTCCAACTCGCGCTCGATCCGCTGCAACAGCGGCCGATAGCCCGCCATGGTCGAGAGTCGGCCCCATAGTTCGTCGGCGGGGATATCCGACCCGGCCTGGCTCACGAGCGAGGGCTCGGCTCGATCGAGGCATCCTTCGGGGCCCTGGATGATCAGTGTGCCGATCCGTCGCGAATGCAGGTGTTCAATCAGTTTGTAGTGCTGGTACGTCCAACGTGTCTGCCCATTGGCGCAGGCGATCAGCACGGCGTCGACGCCGTTGAGCAGTTGGCTGTCCACCGCCACCTGCGATGCGCTGAGCTGCCGCACGCGACAGCGGCCCGTCCCCGCCAGATCGCGCAGCGCCGGGGGCTCCGCCCCGCCCATATCTACCAGCACCACGTTGAGGCCGGACATGCCCAATGACCCCGCAGACCCGCTTTGGCCGGCCGGGTCCGAATATCGTGCCCCGGCGACCGCGTCGTCCTACCACCAGCTACCACGACTATCGGCAAATCGAAGCGGCAGGCGAGGCTGTTTGCCCCGCCCAAGGCGAAATGTCCCCACGTCAGGGCGAGGGCAGGACCGATTCGGGCAGCGTAACCGCGTCGCCCTCGTCGATGCCCAACTCGGCGCAGAGCCCGGCATTGATCTCCAACGCGTATCGGGCAGGCTGTTCGGAAGAGAAGCTCTGGAGCGTCAACGCGGGCATGGTGTGGGTCTTGACGACTTGGCCTTGCCGGTTGATGTAGGCGATATCCAGAGGAATCAGGGTATTGCGCATCCAGAAGAAGCGGACGCGATCATTCGAAAACACAAAGAGCATGCCCCAGTCGTCCGGCAGCTCATCCTGCGTAACGTTCATCAGGCCGAGTCGATGTTGCTCGGGTGTCTCGGCCAGCCAGACGTTAAACGTCTGCCCCTCAACGACCACTTTATCGGTCCGCATGGACGCCAGATCGTTCCGCTCGACCGCGGAGCCACCGCCGATCGAGCTGGCCGGATCGCAACCACCGCCCGCAAAGAAAGCCATACTCGTCACCACAAGTATTGTTCGCATCAGCCCTGCTCCCGACCCGAGCCGTTCGCGCCGACCTGGGCCTGGATCAAACGTTCTATGTGAGCATGCGTCTGCTCATCGAGTTGCCGCTTCAGGCGCCACGTCATCAGCACGTCCGAGACCGCCAACCAGCACAACCACAACAGCAGAATCGAAACGACCAGCCAGAACAGCAGGAACGACCGCGGTGCGGCCTGCGGATCCAGAAGCGCCAGCCCGAGGCAGAACATCACCCCCACCAGCCCCATAACGGCCAGGCCCAGCCGCCGCCGGCGCCCGCGGCGATCGAGGGCCCTGCGGTAGCGTGCGTCCATCCACACCGGGCTCGATCCAGACACTGCCGGTCCGCCGCGCCAGACGCACCACACCACGACCGCCAGCCACAGGCCGCTAAGCACCCACAGTCCGATAGACCATGCCCAGGCGGTCATTCCTGCGTCCTCCGCCTCTCACTATACCGCCGCTCGGGCGGACAGACCACCACCGCAAATCCCACCGGTAAAGGACCTAATCCCAAATCGTCTGCCCCAAGAAGCCGATGCCAAAGTCAGGACTGCGCCGACCGTCCCCGATGCGCTCGTCGTCGGGGAGCGGCCACGCTAGAATGCACTACGCACGGGCGGTTATCGGCCTGTGGAACCGGATAGAAAGGGACCCCAGTCGTGCACCCTATGCTCAGGATGTTGACTCATCGACGTCAGATCAATCCCCGCGTGTGGCTGGTCGTATTGGCTGCGTCGCTGGCGTTGCTGGTGACCGCACCGGGCCTGCTTGGCTCGTCCGCTCCGCACGGGCCCGATGCCGCCACGGTTGCTCAGTCAGAAGGAATCGACCACGCCCAAGCCGAAGGGGGCTCATCAGGCCTTCCCAAACTCGAAGGCTTGACGAGCAAGGTTCTCATTATCGTGGTCCAACTGGCGCTGGTGCTTGCGGCGGCCAAGCTGCTCGGCTGGGCGGCTGAAGCCGTCAAGATACCCGGTGTCCTAGGCGAGTTGGCCGCGGGCATGGTTATCGGTCCATTTGCCTTGGGCCAGTTCATTCCGATCTACACTCACCATGGCTGGCAACCCCTGTTCCCCGCGCCTGTGTCGACGTCCGAATGGCCCATCAGCACCACGTTTTGGGCCATCGCGGTGGCGGCCAGCATCGTGCTCCTGTTCGGGGCGGGGCTGCACACCAATCTTCACCAATTCCTCAAAAATCTGGCTCCCGCCACGGTTTGCGCCATCGGGGGCGTGCTGGCGCCCTTCTTTCTGGGCACCTGGACGGTCACCCTCTTCCGCGACACCGATCTGCTCGGTAATCCCATGACCATGTGGTCGCCCGATGCCATGTTCATGGGCGCCATCATGGTGGCCACCAGCGTCGGCATCACCGCGCGCGTGCTCAGCGACATACGCAAGCTCGACACTTCCGAGGGCGTCACCATTCTCGGTGGCGCGGTCGTGGACGACGTGCTGGGCATCCTCGCGCTGGCGGTCGTGGTCGGCATCGCACGAACCGGACAGGTAAGCTTGGCGGCCGTCGGCATCACGGCGGTCAAGGCCATCGGCGTGTGGATCGGGATCACCGGCCTGTCGTTGTGGGCTGCCCCGTACATCGAACGGGCCTTCAACCGCGTGCGATACGCCGGCGCCCGCGTGGGGCTGGGATTGGCTTTGGCGTTTTTCTGTGCGGCCGTCGCCGAAATGTTCGGCCTGGCCTTTATCATCGGAGCCTACAGCGTGGGCCTGGGCCTCAGCCGCACGAAGATGGCCCACCAGCTCATGGACGACCTGCACTCGGTCAGTGACTTCATCGTGCCCATCTTCTTCGCCGCGATGGGCATGTTGGTGAACTATTCGGCCATGAGCACGGCGCTGGTCTTCGGATTGGTTATCACCGTATGGGGCATCGTCTCGAAGATCTTCGGCTGCGGCCTGCCGGCGCTGCTCTGGTTCAACCTGCGCGGGGCCGCCCGCATCGGGATGGGCATGTTGCCTCGTGGTGAGGTAGCTTTAATCGTAGCCGGCGTGGGGCTGGCGGAACGCGCCATTGACCAGGCCATGTTCGGCGTGGCGATCATGATGACGCTGGTCACCACGATTATCGCACCGATCGCACTGGTGCCCCTGTTCCGGGGCCGTCCCGGTAAGCGCGGGGAGACAGCCGAGCCGGTCGTCGAGGCACCCATCACCATCGAGATGCCCCAGACGATCAGCGACCACTTCCTGCAATTGCTGCTGGCGGTGTTCCAGGAACGTGGCTTTGAGCTGGACTACCGGGACGCCGAGGCGGGCATCTACCAGTTGCAGCGCGACAAGCTGGTAGCCAGCATCAACGAGAAAGACGGCCGCGTCGTGGTGCAAGTACCTGCCACCAGTCAGGAGGTCGTTGACAGCATCGTTCGCGAGGCCGAAACCCGGCTTGTCGAAGCCGTTCGCCAGTTCAACGAGATTCCCCCGCCCGGCACCGGCCTGCCGTCCGAGCCGGCCAACAGCACCTAAGGCGTCGGCTTCCATTGCGCCACCGTCAAGCGGACCTCGGCCGCGTCGGCAGGACGTAACGGATAACGTCACTAGCGCCGCTGCCTGGGGGTGTGATCACGCTGGCAGCAATCATCAGCACTGCCGCAAGCACTGCCTAGCCGCCGCGTCGTTGGTCGAGACTCGATCTCGTCGATCTGGTGATCGTTGGCGCCCGGGCGCGACTGACTCGGGCCACTGTGCGGGATCTACTTGAGCAGGACGATCCCGTGCTGATCGGTGACGCGGTGTGATGGTCAAGACGGGAAACAGAACACGAGCAGATCGAGGCGAAGACCGGGATCACATAGTGGTATTGCCTCTCGCTGCAATATTGTGTAAGACTTTGTCTGACAATGTGTTAAGATCGTAACCCAGCGCTGGCCGGCGGTATGCCCCAGCAAGACACGTCTGCGTCGCCCTGTCCGCCAGGCCGGCGGTGGAAGATGGTTGCCCTCGCCTCCAACATGCCCGACCGGCAGCCATGGTCTGGAACCCAAGAAACGGCGGGGCTTGCCGGGTGTTATCGGCCGCCAGCCACGCTGCTGTTGGTCTGCCGTTAACCTGACGATTCGCCCGCGCTACGGCTTAACCGGGGCGCGAACGCCCATGTTGTCCTTCACTACCAAGTAGTCGCCCGTGGTTACCCGGCCGCTGCCGTCGAGATCCTCACGCATATCTCCGCGCGGGCCGAGGGTCTCTTTCACGCAGACGTAGTCCAACGTCGTCACACGGCCGCCGCCATCGCAGTCGCCCCGTAAGGTGCACGCGTCAAGAGTAAACGGAAGTACGTCAAAGCTCGCGTCGGGCGTAATGTGGTACCATGTCAGATTGGTAAGCACCGCACCGTTCTCGCTCGCCTTCAGCGTGGCGCCGCTCGGGTCACCCGTGTCGTTCGGATCAGCCGTGTACGTAAACGAGCTGCTCAGGTCGTTGTTTGGATCGGCAAGTTCCACGATTACCAGCGGGTTGCCGCCGGGCATCGCGATCGCTGCATTGAACACCAGCCTGATCACGTTGTTCTGCGTTTTGGGCAACGTGCTGTCCGCATTCGGATCGCTCGAGATCAGCGACGGCGTCGAGTCGACGTAAATCTGAAAGCTGCCGCTGGCTCCTACCGACGCTGTGGCCGCTTCGACCCTGTAGAAACTGCCCATATCCTCGACCAGCACCGAAGCAAACGGGTTGGCCAGAGACACGTTGTACGTGCCCTCGGTCGTCGGAGCCGTCACGCTGCCTGTCGCGAGGACCGCCGGTGTGCCCAACGCGATGACTTCCACAACTACGCCCCCGGGATACGCGGGCAAATTCGGATCGTTCGGGTCGTTTCCGATCGTATTCTGACCGCCGCCGATCTGGAGCAGGTCGTCGCTGTCGGCCGTACCTCCATAGCCGGCGGGGTTCGTGATACCCGCGTTCTTGACAAATGGACCGCACGACGGACCCTCGGTTGCGCCGAGTTGGGCCACGACGGTATCGGTCTGAAGGTCCACACCGAAAATCCCCAGACCGAGGTTTCCGTCATCAGAAACCACGCCGGTAATCTCGTAGCTGACCGAGCCGCCAGGACCGACCGTTGTGCTTGACGTCGCAGCGATCTCAACCGTGAAGGTCGCCCCCCACGCAGAGCCCGCGTACGCTATCGCGACCACTGCCGTCAACAGGCCAACGCGCGTCATCATGTATCCTCCTGCGAATGGCTCCCCACGTTGTGCAAAACCTCTAAGGGCCCCTCCACCCCCATACGACCTATCTAAATAGTAACCTCCGTCGGGGGCCGCTGTCAACCAGCCGAGCCAGCCATTCCGTGCCCTGCCACTCTCCCGTAGGAGAGCCCCCCACCTCAGGCACTCCCCCTTGCCGGGCCAGCAGCCGGCCGCCCCCTGGCAGAAAAGACCGGGCGATGACTGAGGTCCTGTAGGCCCCAGTCGTCGCCCGGATTCAGGTTAATTGTAGGTAAACCCTGCTAAAACGGCGCTTGCGCTATGCGAAGCGTCGACGCAGAGCCGCCAGACCACCCAGCGCCAGCAGGCCCAGCGTGGCCGGCTCGGGTGTTACGTGCAGGTTCAACGGAATCACCGTAACCTCTTCCTCTCCGACTTCCGCAAAATCGCCATCAATCTCCAGATTGAGCATCGTCGATACGGGGTAGTTGGACAGGTCCACGTCAAACTCAGCTACCGCCTGCGGCCCGCTCGTAATGTCTGTGCCGCGCAGGAAGCCACCGATCGACCAGACGCCATAATCGACATCCCAGTACGCATTAGCGTCTTCATTGTCCCACACATCCAGCATCCGGACATCGCCGCTGACAAGCAGAGCAGTGATGTCGGCGTAGCTGCCGAGCTTGGGCAGGGGCGCAGGATCCACCCAGTTACCACTCGTGGGCAGGATGTCCGCCCAGAAGTTCGCGATATCGCCGTCCGGCACGACCCAGAGGTCGATCGTAACGAGGCCCTGCGGGACGTCGTGCACGGTACCATCAACCGGCTGCCCGTTGATCGAAAACTGAATCGTCCCCGCGCCGGCCGCGGTACTCATTCCCACGGCAAAGACCAACGCCAAAACTATTCGCGACATAACCCTCACTCCTCTCCAAAAAAAGACCAGCTTTACCCGAGTGGGAAGCCAGCGACACCTCCGGCAGGCACCGCAACTCTCTCTCCCCACTATTTCCCTCTTGGCTTTTCCTCTCTACTCCCTAAACGGCCTCCACGTGAGCCGTTGCGGCCCGTGGATCCGCTCGACCGCGACCACACCCTTCAGGCTTCGGGCATGCCCACAGCTGCCTAACTACCCGCAAAGCCCATACCAGTCAACACAACAGCATCGCTGATACGATCTCTTATCGACATAAGTTGTTTGTAGAAGGGGTCTTATGGCGATACGGTTTGCTTTGACGCCTGGAGGCCCCGGCCAACCGAACACCCACCTCCGTTGCTTTTGGGCATCGCACCGGTTCAGCCGCGGCACGTCGGCGACCGGATAAGCCATTGTTTGTGCGAAAGTTGCCGGTGTCGGCGGCTCCGCTGCCCACCGGCAACGCATCGCTGCATTGAGGCATCACCGCAACAGAAACGGGCCCCGTTGCCGTTGCGGAAGACCTCCTCTCCCGGTCCGGCCGGCGGTGCCTCGGCTGGATAAGCCCAAATAGCCCCGTCCCCCGCATCCCGCGTTCGCTACGCTGGTCAAACAAGCCGGCGGCGATCTTGAACCGACAAGGTGCGGCAGTGGGTTTGCTGTCTGTCTCCAGGCCGGAAGGCGAATTATAGGCCTTTGCTCGCTGCGGTCTTTGCTGGCGAGGCCCAGCCCTGGCCGTGTCGCACATCCTGCTGGAGGAGGGGGCCGCGCTGACAGGAACCATCTCTGCTCCTGAGGTGGCCTTCACGTCGAATCAAGTGTCAGTTTACGGGCACAGCGTAGTCGGCTTGGTCGGCGCCCGGCGCCCCAGGTTACTCTTGACGACCAAGTAGTCGCCCGTCGTCACGCGGGCGCTGCCGTTGAGGTCCTCTCGCAGGTCCCCACGCTGCCCCAGAGCGGTCTTCACGCTATTATAGTCTGCCGTCGTCACGCGAGTGCTGCTGTTGCAGTCGCCTACCAACGTGTACACCTCAAACTGGAACGGCTCGACCGTCGTCCAACCAGGTGCCGAGTTGATCTGATACCAAGTCTGATTGCTCAACAGACCGATTCTCAGCGGATCATTCGGATCCGCCCGCTCCCGGGCTTCCAGCGTGCGGCCGGTCGGATCTTCCGTGTCGATCGAATACGCAAAGAAGTGGCTGACGTCCGCGCAGCCGTTGGTCATGTCCCGGATCAGCAACGGGTGGCCGGCCGCCGGAAGCGTGATCGACTTGTCGAAGGTGCACAGGATCAGGTTGTTCATCGTCTTCGGCAGCGACCCGTCCGCATTGGGCTCGGTGTCGATCAGAATCGCATTTCCAGACTCCACCGGCAGACACGACCCATAGTTGCGCAGCGGCGTGTTGTCGAACGCAATCCCGAAGTCCGTGCCGAACCCATAGAGGTCCATGTCGAGACTGAACGCATCGATACCGACGACCGCCGCACCCGGTCTGTTCGGATCATGTTGCTGTTCCATGCACCAGACGGCTTTGCGCACCGTTCGTCTGTGCACGCCCACGTATCGATTCTCGTTGTTGGCACGACCGCCCATGACAATCATGTTGCCCTCGCCGTCGAAGGCCAGATCGCCGTAGGTGATCCAGAGGTCGAAGGGGATGAACCCCAGCATGTAATCACCCCGATGGAACTGTCCGATCGGGATGTCTCCGTCATCCACGCCGCCGTAGAACGACGCGCTGGACACGCTGCCGGTGTTGGGGTCGATCATTACATCCACGACGGCCAGGTCCAGACCGTCATCGGTGTCCGGGCTGCCGTCCCCGCCCGCGCAGGAGATCCACAGACGTGTCAAGCTCGGCGGTAAGGGATCAAGCGGATACTCGCCATCGTCAGGGTCGTACACCAGCCCTGGGTCGATCTCCACGTCACCGTGAATGATCACACCATGGAGCTTGCCGCCATCGTATCGGTAGTTGCCCAGCGACACGCCGTCCGGACGCATCAGTGTGTCAAGATCAATGGTCGTATCCAGCGTGCCGTCCGGCAGGTACACGTCGATCAGCGCCTGGCTGGTGAACGGATTGGTGTTCGGATCGGGAATCGGATTCGCGCCCGCTGGGAACACCGTGTACGAGACGTCGAAGCTGGCCCCTGAATTCCCGCAGTCGGCGTCCAGCTTGGCGTACTGGCCGTTTGGATCGATTGCCTCGATCGTGAACTCCACGTTCAGGAACGACGCTTCCACCGCACCGGCGGTCAGCACCAATACGTCGCCCACTTGCACAGGATTGGAGCATTCTGGCTCGCCGAATAGCCACGTGTACGGGTTGTTCGGGTCGATCTGCTTCTGGATCCGGTTTGGGCCGTAGTCGCCTATTGCTCCGTTATACACGTCCGCGCCCGTGCCCTGGTACTTGACGGTTGGCTCTTGGCCGCCCACAAGGACGCGCTGGCTGACGGCGTACACACGGCCGCGGCAATCCACGGCCAGACCCACGTAGTGACGCGTTACTATTGGGTCCAGTGGCTTATCGGGATCGGCATTGAACAACTCGATCGAGGTAAGTCCTTCCCAAACAAAGGTATTGGGATCGCTTGGGTCCGTTAGGAAGCCGTCGCCGATCACCGGACCGCCGCCGCTCTGGTCGGCTGGATAGACCGGCCCGACGATCTTCGGGAAGAAGCCATTGGTGGTCACACTCAACCCATCGCCGAGACGCGCACCCGGCGACGGCTGGCTGGGCCTGCCGCTGGCTACGTCCGGCCCCGTACGCCGCCATCCGAGGTCCTTCACGCCGACGAGCTTGTAGATGCGCCCCTCATACTGCGTGGTGTACACGTAGTTTTCGGTCTCGCCGTAGAATACCTCCACATCGAGCGCGGAGCTGTCGGATCCGCGCTCTTCACTGCCCTTGTACAGCAAGCCCGTTCTGCGACCCCACACGTCGTCCACAGTTCTGTAGTTAGTGGGGTTCTCGTGAACGGTGTAGCGGTACCAGTCATAGGCGAGATCGTTGGGATCGCCGTCCCAATCAAACTGGTCCCCATAGTCACCCGCGCCGTCGGCCACCTGGAGCTTGCCCGTCAGGGCGCCGCCGGTCCAGGCCCAATCCACCGAACTGTGCGGCGTCATGTGCGGGTCAGGCGGGCCAGGCCCCCACGCGTAGTTGACGACCGGATCGCCCGGCGGGGCATACTGAAATGGGCCGCAGGCCGACTGGAGCAGGTATTGGGTCTCACTATCGAAGTTACTGAAGAACTGGTCGTCTGTGTGGCCAACGAAGTTGGGGTCGCTTGGGTCAAACCAGTCGCCTCGGTATTCCAGTTGGAACAGGAATGGCGCCACCGCGCTGTTGGCGTTGGTGCCGTACCAGCCGAACGTTCCCAGCGTCAGGAACGTATCCTCGTCGTATCGTGCCACGCCGCGACACTGCCGGAAGGGGTCTCTGAAACCGTTACCGCCGCCCCAATGGGCAAGCCGCTCATAGTCGTCGTCTGCGCTGTCCCATGTCTCAAGACGCCATTGCTCACCTGCCGTAGACATCCCTGCCGTTGCCCCGTCACCCCAGTCGATCACGCAATAGGACACGCCGTGCTTGGCGTCGATAGCCCGTGTCAGAAGGTGTGGGGACGGGAAGGCTTGGTCGAAGTTCCAGTTGTCCTCCGTGCCGCCATCCACGTTGGCGGCAAAAATCATACCCGACCCTGCCACTGTGGAGCCGCCATGAACCGGCGTGGATACGGCGACCGCCATAGCTACGGTCGTCACACAACACAATTTGGTCATCGCTGCGCCGCCAAGAAGTGCACCGTCAAACAGGTTCTCCAACGTCCCCGCCCAAGGTGACTTAGTAGGGAGAAAAGGCCCTGTTCCGGTGGCTGAGCCATCCTAACCTGTTCTGTAAGCGCCGCCTACGACAATACGCACAGTTTAACCGCCCCCTCCCATGCGAAAATTCTCCTTGTCGTGGCGCAAAGAGCTTGCCGCCGATGCCCAAGCTCAGCTGCCAGCAGAGCCGCCCTATCGTAAGTTACGATTATTAAACAATTTATCGGACAGACAATTTCGCAAACGCATGGCGGCGGCTGACTCGCCTTCGGAGTCGCGTTGACCAAAAGCAACGGTAAGCGCAAATGCCTTGTCGCAGCCAGGTTGACGAGACCCGTTACGTCTTACCGACAAGGGGCTTAAGTCTTCTTAAGGCGACGTTGTCGTCGCGCGACACAGCCATTGCTGCCACGCATCACTCTAAGCGACCCGCCCCCGGCATGCCTGTCGGCTGGAGTAGAGCGCTTGGCGCCCAATACCCGAGCAAGCGATTCAAAAGTCCCGAACGGGACAGACCTCGCAGGCGGGCACTGCCCCGCTATACCTCAACCGCGTCACAGAAGGGCATCATCTTCCGCAACTGCCTGCCGACCTGCTCAACCGGATGATCATGGTCCCGCTTAGCCAGCGCGTTGAGTACCGGACGGTTGGCCTGTGACTCCAGTATCCACTCCCGCGCGAACGTCCCGTCGCGGACGTCTTCGAGGATCCTCTTCATCGCCTTACGGGCTTCGTCGCCGATGACCTTTCGGCCGCGCGTCAGGCCGCCATACTCGGCCGTGTTGGAGACGCTGTACCACATGTAGCTGATGCCGCCGCGGTAGAACAGGTCGACGATGAGCTTCAGCTCATGCATGCACTCAAAAAAAGCCATCTCGGGCTCATAGCCGGCTTCCACCAATGTCTCGAAGCCGGCTTTGACCAGCTCGGTAACCCCGCCGCACAGCACGGCCTGCTCGCCGAACAGATCGGTCTCGGTTTCGTCAGCGAAGGTCGTATCGATGATGCCGGCCCGGCCGCTGCCGATCCCAGCCGCCCAGGCCATGGCCGTCTGCTTGGCTTTGCCCGTCGCGTCCGCATGCACGGCAATCAGGCTAGGTATGCCGGCACCCCGCTCAAACTCGCTCCGTAGCAGGTGCCCAGGGCCTTTGGGAGCAGCCATGATCACGTCCACACCGGCTGGCGGAACGATCTGACCGAAATGGATGTTGAATCCGTGGCAGAAACCTAAGGCTTTACCATCTTTGAGGTTAGGTGCGATCTGCTCGCGGTAGATGCGAGGCTGAAGCTCGTCGGGCAGGGTCATGATGATCAGATCAGCCTGGCGAGTCGCCTCGTCGGCAGCAACAGGTCGGAACTTGTGCCGTGTAGCCAGATCGTGATTGGCCGTACCCGGCAGTTCGGCAGCGATCACATCGACGCCACTGTCGCGCAGGTTCTGGGCGTGGGCGTGTCCTTGACTGCCATAGCCAATGACAGCCACCTTTTTAGCTTTCAGACAGCTCAAATCGGCGTCTTTGTCATAGTAGATGGTAACGGCCATGATCGACTCCTTGTGCGGAACGCAACTCCTGCAGGTACACGACCTACGAAGGGCTCTGCAAAACAAATAGTGTACTAGCAAGGCGCGGTGACAGCAAACAGGCCTCAAGCGGAACCCGTGACCCGCCCGAGCGAGACAGGGGAGAACCAGCGACGGGGCAGCAGGATCACGGCCCGCCTGTAGCTCCAGCCGAGCGCCGCCCGGCATCTTGCCACACTCGTACATCCGGCCGCAGCAGTACTCGTACTGTTTGGGCGAGATCACCTGCCGGTCCTTGGCCATCCGAATCAGCCATCGAAGGACCGCCAGATCGCGATTGGCTGTCTCCAAGAGGGCGACTTTCTCCGGCCCACGGCTGTACGATGCCTGCACCAGCCCTTCCAGAATGCCCAGCGAGCGATCCGCCAGTCGCGTGCCGAAGATAAAGCGCTGGTTCTTGGGGAACTTGTCGATCTTCTCCAGAATCCACTTCGCCGTGTCGTACCACTGCGATAGGACGATCGGAACGTCGCCCGAAAGACCGGTTTCAACCTCGCGTCGCATCGGCTGCCTGACGACCTGCGCAATGTGGAAAAACGCATTTTCTCAATCGCGCCGCTTCGCGGCGAAGAGGAAAAGGGTAAGAGAGTCAAAGCAAAAAGGGTGCCTGTCAGCGTCTTCTCTTGAACAACATCAACGCGCCCAGTGAGAGCAACCCTAGAGTGCACGGTTCAGGGACTTCGGAGGCGACACGGAGCCCGATATCGAAGGCCTCGCCGTACGGGTAGTGGCCCAACCGGCCGGAGGACGCGAGGAGGGCGCCGGGGTCGCCGTACGACCCGCCACGCATCCCGCGAGCGGAATCGGTTCCGTAGTCCGGATCGCTGAACGGGCTTTCCATCCATTCCCAGACGTTGCCCATCATGTCAAACGTGCCGTTGAGTTCCTCGCTACCGCTGCCTACGTTCCAGGGCTCGTTCCCGGCAGCGTAGTTCCACTTCGCTGGGTCTGGGCTACCGGACACTAAGTCGCCAGGGGATGCATTGGAGTAGGTCTGGAGGCTCGTCCCGTTCCAGTAGGCCGCCTTGACCCACTCGTCCTCCGTCGGCATGTAGTAATGGGCATTGCTGTTGCGGTAGGGGTTATCTGCATCGTAACCGTCATCGCCTGATTCCCATACACCCAGTGAATAGCCGCTTGTGCCCTGCGTGCCGGTAAACTTGTACGCCGCCTGATGGCCCGTGCTGGTGTTCAGCCAGTTGACGAACTGAGCCGCCTCGTACCAGCTCACGTTGTTGGTCGGCACGTTCGTGCCCGTGAAGTACGGACCTTGGTCATACGCAATCGACCAGCTGCCCGTCACCGGGACGCCCAGGGATACCGAGAACTTGGTCCACTGATCGTTGGTAATCTCGAAGGTGCCCATGCGGTAGTCATCACGATTGACGCCCGTGAACGTGTAACCGCCACCCGCAGCAGGCCAACTACCAAGGTCGCCCGCATCGCCCGAAATCGGCACAAAGTCGATGGTGAACTCGTTCGGACCACCCGCATCGAACGTATCCGCCTGTGCGCCGGAGACGCAGGCAAGAACCAATACCGCAACCGCAACGATCGTCATACTCTTCCGCATCTTCGTGTCCTCCTCTGCTCGAAACCCGAACCTCTTGGAGCGACGTTTCATCTGCCACCCAGCTACCCTTGCGCACACAAAGAGAGAGCCCGCCCGGTCTCCAGGCGTCTCTCTCTTCCGTACTGACGAAGTATCTGACGGAAGGGGGAGCTTCCTCCACCTCCTCCGCCAAGTTATGCCCCGTATCGTACCAAATGTCCGCCACGGGCACAAACACGAGCGGGCTTTTCTTGAGCGGCAGGCGCCCGCGCAGCCACACGTTTCCTGCCGCATCGGACCGCAGAACCGTGATGACCGTAACCTCTTTACCCCCCCCCCACTTACGATCGGACGGCAGGGTCAGCCCGACCTTGGGGCGGCCCTGTTGGCCGATCGGGCCTGGGCGATTGGGGACCCCTGCCCTGGCCCATCTGCTGCTGCCCCGCCATGCCATGGAAGGCGTGGGCGCACAAGCCAGGAAGGCCAATCAAGAGGTCGCCCTGCCGCCGATGAGCATCCGTCGCGAGTCCCTGCGCACGGCGATCCGTCGCGATCGGATCACGCGGCTTGTTGGTGGACGACGTCATCGGACATTACGCCGAAAGCTGGAACCGTATCTGCTGGCGGCATAAAAACCGCTCAGTTTGAGTAATCAGCGGCCCAGGAGTTCGTCGATCTGGGACATCTGATCCTGCGACCGCGGGCCGAACTGCGCGGCGCCGGCGTTGTCCTCGACCTGCTTGACCGTCTTGAAGCCGGGGATGGGTATCGTTTTGTCGCTACGGGCCCACAGCCAGGCCAGCGCGCCCTGTGCGAGCGTCCGGCCGTCAGAAGTGAGAACGTCGCGGATCGCATCGAGCTGTTTGAGCTGCTCGGCCTGACGTCCCTGCTTGAAATCCCAGCGGTGACGAACGTCGTTGTCCGGCAGCTTCGAGTCCGACGTGAACTTACCGGTAAGAAGCCCCTGCGCGAGCGGGCCGCGATTGAGGCTGGCCAGGTTGAACCGCTCGCAGATGCCCAGCGTTTCCTCGTCGCCGTCGAGAATGTTGAATCGCTGCTGGATCGCGACGCAGTGCGGACCCTCGGCGAACAGCCGGGCGCGCTCGGGATCGTCGGTGCTCCAGCCGTACCAGCAGATCTTGCCTTCGACCACGAGATCCTCCAGCACGTCGCGCACGACGGCAGCCTCATCGAGCTCGCAGTTGGCCAGGTGCAACTGGTACAGGTCGATCACGTCGGTGTTCAGGCGATTCAGGCTGGCCTCGCAGGCTTCTCGGATGTGCTCGGCGCTGGCGTCGTTGCCGAGGATGTGGCGCTTCGCTTCGTCGAACACGCGGCCGAACTTGGTGGCGATGACCACGTCACTGCGCCGTTTGCCGAGGGCCTGGCCCAGGATGCGCTCGCTGTGGCCGCAACCGTACACGTCGGCTGTGTCGAAGAACGTGATCCCCAGATCCAGCGCCCGCCCTATCGCGCGGATCGACTCGTTGTCGTCGACGCGGCCCCATCCGACGGGATTGCCGTCCTCGGCCGTGAACGGCCCGCCGATGGCCCAGCAGCCCAAGCCCACCGCACTGACGTCAACGTCACTTCGGCCCAGTTTTCGCGTAAACATGATGCAACACTCCATTTGCCGACAATTGAAGCCCAACCATCCTGCACAATTGGCCCGGCGGCGACACACGAAGATGGCCAGCGGTGGCCGGGCCGTCAAGAGGCGAGTTCCACGGCGGCTAGGAATCTGTCGGACTTTCGCAGGCATTTTGAGCGGGGTTCCGGCATCCTCGGGCCATGTCAGCGAGACTTGTGAATGTTGATCGGGCCACTCCCATGTTGTGGCCGCCGGACCTGCGGGAGTGGGTGGCGGAAGACGACATGGTGCATTTCGTGATCGAGGCGGTGGGCGAGGCATTCCTGCACGTGCTGCAGCGGGCTCGTGAGATGGGGGTTCTGAAGGTTGGGACGGTCAGCATCGACGGGACCCACGTTCGCGCGAACGCATCGAAGGACCAGAACGTTCGGTACGACCGGTGCGGAGAACTGGAACAGCAATTACGTAAGGATATTCAACTGCTGCTGGATCAGGCGGAGCAGACGGATCAGCAGGAGCAGGCCGACGGGCAGTCGCTGCCGCAGCAGATCGCTCGTCGCCAGCAGTTGCTTGCGAAGCTGGAGCAAGCCCGAGAACGACTGGAGCGTCGTGCGCAGGAGCGTGCCAAGTCCGAACAAGCCGAATACGAGAGGAAGGTTGGCGCCCGGGACCAACGCAACGGTAGCCGCAAA
>DATKUK010000021.1:0-4007 GCA_035530655.1 Phycisphaerae bacterium | reverse complement strand
GTCGCGGCTGGGCCACTCCTGCGCGCGTAGCAGCGAGCCCGAGGCCCAAGCCTTGTGCGGGATCTTCACCCTAAAGGCAGAGCAGGAAACGAATTGCGGCTTACCAGCTCCACTCGCCGCGCGTGCGTCGAAGTCAGCCGGGCAATTTGTTCGATCGACCCGGGATCTCTTCCCATTGCGACAAGCAGTTTCCAGCGTACTGTCTGGTAGGGCGCGCGGCCAGTACACACGAACAACCGAGGCTGCCGGGGGCGAGGTGCGCCCGACAGCCTCGGTTTCGGCTACCTTGCTTGCACAGGGCGAGCCCGCAGACCCGCCGAAGGCACTACCAAACCCCGGCCCTGAAGCTCCAGACCACACCCGTGGTCGTCCCGCCGGCGTTCACCTCGTCGATCCGCCAGTAGTACCACGTGTTCTTGCCCAGGTACCCGGGATCAAACGTCGTGCCCGGCTGGTTGCCCTGGAACTCACTCGGTCCGGGATTGGGGTTCGTACCGAAGTACACGTCGTGGCTGTCGGCGCCGCTGCCGGCCGTCCACGAAAGGATCACGCTGCGGCTCACCTTCGTCGCGCCGTCGGCCGGACTGGGACTACTCGCCTGACCCGGCGGCGAGACGCCGTCGTTGTCCAGAATCGTGTACGTGTGAACCGTATTGGCACCCAGTGAGGCATTCGTCGGATTGCTGAGGGTCACCTCGATGGTCTCGTCCGACTCGACCAACGCGTCGTCCACCACGGTGATGACAACGTCCTGCTGCGTGACGCCCGGGTTGAACGTCAGCGGTGACGCCGCGATCGAATAGTCGTCCGGATCGACGGCATTGCCGCCTGTCACTGCGAAGTCGACCGTGACCGTCGCCGCCGTGGACTGATCCAGCGACACGCTGAGGTTGACGGTGGCCACACCTTCACCGCCTGACAAGCTGGTCACGTCGAAGGCGACAGCCGGCACGACCACGTCGTTGTCCGTGATCGTATACGTGTGCACCGTGTTGGCGCCGAGCGTGGCATTGCTCGGATTGCTCAGCGTCACCTCGATGGTCTCGTCCGATTCGACCAACGCGTCGTCCACTACGGTGATGACAATGTCCTGCTGCGTCACGCCCGGATTGAACGTCAACTGTGTCCCGGCGATCGAGTAGTCGTCGGGATCCACAGCCGTGCCGCCCGTGACCGCGTAGTCGACGGTAACCGTCTGCGCCGTCGACTGATCCAGCGACACACTGAGGTTGACGGTGGCCACACCTTCGTCATCGCTGGAGCTGGTCAGGTCAAACTGCACTTCCGGCACGACCACGTCATTGTCGAGAATCGTGTAGGTGTGCACCGTGTTGGCGCCGAGCGTGGCATTGCTCGGATTGCTCAACGTCACCTCGATGGTCTCATCCGATTCGACATCACCGTCGTCGACGATGCTGATATCAATCGTCTCGCTCACGTCGTAAGGGTCGAACGTCAGCGTGCCGGCCGCCAGGGTGTAGTCCACCCCGCCGCCCGTGGCGTCGCCGCCGGTGACCGCGTAGTCCACGTACACCGTGCTGACCGACGGCTCACTCAGCGACACGCTCAGGCTGGCCGGCGTGACCGATTCGTCACCGCTGGAGCTGACCAGATCGAACGCCACCGTCGGCGGAGGCAACTCGCCCGGATATAACTGGCCTTGCGGGATGATCTCCTTGGCCTGGCTGGCGCTCGACCAGCGCAGCTCGGCCACCGCCCCGCCACCGTTCTCGTAATACTCCATCTCGATGTCGTACTGGACTCCCGCCGACAGGGCGATCGTGCCGCTGACCTCGGTGGGGGCCTGATCCACCCACTGGTCGATCACCAGTTGGCTGTCCACCCACAGCCGCACGCCATCATCGGTGTTCGTGTAGAACGTGTAAGTCTCCGAATACAGCGGCTGGACCTGACCGATCCACCGGACCGAGAAAGTGTCCACGCCCATCGACGGATCCGGCGAGCCGCTGCCCCAGTCGAAGGCCACCGTCGCGTCCACGCGGCTGAGGGCAAAGGCCGTAAAGTCGATGTTGTCATAGTAGGCGCCGGTCAGACCCGTACCGCCCGCCACGTCGTTGTCCAGAATCGTATAGGTATGGACCGTGTTGGTCCCCAGCGTGGCGTTGGACGGATTGCTGAGGGTCACCTCAATGGTCTCGTCCGACTCGACCAACGCGTCGTCCACCACGGTGATGACAATGTCCTGCTGCGTGACGCCCACGTTGAACGTCAGCGGTGAGGCCGCAATCGTGTAGTCGTCCGGATTGACGGCCGTGCCGCCCGTGACCGCGAAGTCGACCGTGACCGCCTCGTCGTAGGCCGCCGACAACGAGACGCTCAGGTTCACCGTCGTCACCGACTCGTCGCCGCTGGAGGCCGTCAGATCGAACTCGACGCTCGGGACAACCGGTCCGGCATATTCGTAAGCGCCGACGTCCAGCGTTGCATCGCTGGCTCGACTGCTGTAGTTGGTCGGATGCAGGTATTCCAGAGTCGGCGTGAGGGAGTAGCCCTGCCCGTAGCCGGGATCACTGCCCTGGTCGATCGCCCCCGTGGAGCTGGCGGTCAGGTGATAGTCGAAGTTGGCCTGGTCCACCAGGGAGGCATCGCTGGTCGCCCAGTTGGTGACCTGCGTGCCCGGGCCGCTCAGTATCGTGCCGGGACCCACGAAGATGTTGTTCTGCAGCAGGCAGTCGGTCGTGCTTCCGTTGTAGACGAACGTACAACCGGCCGGCCGCTCGTTGACGATCGTGTTGTTGACGAGATAGAGGTGCTGATCGGGGTTGCTGGCGCTCTCATCGGCGTAGGCGATGATCGTGCTGTTGCCGGTGTTCGGGCCCTGCTGGATCATGTTGCCGATGATGTAGGTCGTACCGCCGTCGCAAAGTTGTACCTCGTATGACCCCGTACCGTTCTCGTTCGAGATGCGGTTATACTCGATGTAGTTGAGTTCAGCCCGGCTCTTGACCTCGTGGCCGGTGACCGCGTTGTGCATCCAGCAGTGACGCAACTGGAAGCTGGCCACGACATTGAGGTACAGGTTGTGAGCGCTGCCGCTGACGTAGCCGTTGTGGTCAAACTCGCAGTACTCGACCACGATGTCGCTGGTGGCGCCGGCGTTGACGAGGATCCCCTGCTCGTTGTCGTGGACGTAGCAGTCCGTGAGCGTCAGATCGGGTCCCTGCTGCCGGATGGCCGCACCGTTGTTGTCGACCACGTCGCAGTTGCGGAACTCGATAAACTCGACCGTCGTATTCGAGCCGTCGATCACCCAGATGGCCTTGCCCTGAATGCTGAGCCCGCCGGCGTCGAGGATCGGACGTGTTGCGCCCATGCCGCGTAGAGTCAGGTTGTTCGGGGTGATCAGGGCGTTGCCCTCATTGCCCGTGTAGGTGGCCGAGTAGATCTCGATTGTGTCGCCGTCAGAAGCGTCGTTGACGGCCGCCTGAACCGTGCTGTACGGCTGGCCGGGACCGACCTTCAAGATCGCCGATACGTCGTCGTCGAGGATCGTATAGGTGTGAGCGGTGTTGGCGCCCAGCGTAGCGTTCGACGGGTTGCTCAACGTCACCTGGATCGTCTCATCCGACTCGATGTCGGCATCGTCGACGATGGTGATGGCCACGGTCTCGCTTACGTCGTTGGGGTCGAACGTCAGCGTGCCGGCCGCCAGGGTGTAGTCCACCCCGCCGCCGGTCGCGTCGCCGCCGGTGACTGCATAATCCACCGTTACCGTCGCGCCGTAGGCCGCGCTGAGTGAGACCGCCAGAGAAGCCGGCGTGACCGACTCATCGCCACTGGAACTGACCAGATCAAACTCCACACTCGGATATGCGTCGTTGTCGTTGATGGTGTAGGTGTGGACCGTGTTGGCACCCAGCGTAGCGTTACTTGGGTTGCTGAGCGTCACCTGGATGGTTTCGGCTGACTCGACCAGACCGTCGTCCACGATCGTGATGTCGATCGTCTCGCTGGTGTCGTAGGGGTCGAACGTCAGCGTGCCGGCC
>DATKUK010000020.1:0-2234 GCA_035530655.1 Phycisphaerae bacterium | reverse complement strand
ATCGGCAGGCGCTAGCCCCCGGGGGGCACCCGGGGAAGGACCCCGACCCGCGCGCCTGCTCGCAACTCATTACTAGGTTAGGACTTACGTCCCTTCGCGCTCGGCGGGTCGACCGCCGCCGCGTCCGACTCGTTGCGACGTGCCCGCAGCGACTCAATCCGGTCTTCGATCCGTTCAAGCAGCCGCTGCACCAGCAACGGCTCGCCGTCTGCCACCTTGCTCCCGATGCGCCGCGCGATAAAGAACAGACCCAACCCGATCCCGAACGCCATCGGTGCCGACAGACCCAGCGCACCGCCGAGTATCTTGCCCGTTGTGATGCCCGTGGCCCGCTCTTGCAGCTTCTCTGCCAGCAGGTCCTTCACGTAGGCCTTGGCCACGTCCTGCTTGCCGGCGTCCTCGCCCAGCTCCTCCTTGACCTTCGCAAGCCTGGCCTCAATGCGTTCGCTCAGCGTCTCGCGATCGCCGATCAGGGTGGCGATCAATTCGCGCACCTTGCTCGACTCCTCCTGCACCTCGCCCAGCGCCTTCTCCGTGCCCTCCTTCACCGCGGCCGCTTCCGCCTTGGCCTCTTCGGCCGCTTTCAATGCCGCTTCATCCACCAGCGGCTCGCTTGGCAGTGGTGCAACGGGTATCGGCGGCGCCGCCTCATGGCTGCGTCGGATCTCCTCGACCAGCAGATCGATCTTGTCGCCCAGCCCATCCAGCCGCTGATTCGTCGGTCCCAGGTCCACCGCTGGAGCCGCCGGCCCGATCGGTTGCATCGGCAACGTCGGATAAACCGGATTGCTCTGCTGCTGTTGAATCCCGCGAAACTGCTGGTCTTGCTTCTGACGATACGGCAACAGCCGCCATGGCGAGTCCTCTGGAGTCGCCTGCGCCCCGCCCTGCGGCGTCGGACACACCCCGCCCGGACACTGCACCTGCCGCCCCGCATAAGCCGTCGGCGTGCCCAGGCCCCGATAAAGCCCTTCGATCGACGTGGCAATCCCGTGCCGATCCTGCTCGTTGCGGGCCCTCAGCAGCCCCACGATCCGCGTCCCCTCGGCGTCGAAGATGGCCGACCCGCTCCGCCCGTTGGCCGGAGTGGGTCGAAACAGCAGGTCGCTCCCCTGTTGCCGCAGCGCGTGGCCCTTCCAGGCCGTCGACCATGTCCCGTTGGCACAGCCCACCGATACCAGCGTCTGGCCCGCCGTCACCACGTACTCGCGCGGCGCCATCGGCACGGCCGCCGGCGGTGCCCCTGCAAAAGCCGCCTCGGCCACGGTCACGATCGCCGCGTCGGCCCCGGTCGACCTGGCCGCCACCGTCGCCGCAATCTTTCGCGACTGGTGTCCGGCCCGCCAGAATTCCAGCTCGACCGTCGAGACGCCCTCGACCACGTGGGCACAGGTCAGCACGTAGACCCGGCCGCCGTCGACCTCGAACACGCACCCGGTCCCTCGCCCGCCGTCGGGCGTGCTGATCCGGCACGTCGCGTCGATGCAATCGGCCATTGAGGCCCGGGCCAGGTTTGCTGCCCAGAGCGTCAACAGCGTCACGGCCGCTGCGGCCACAATCCAGTAACAAATCAGTCCCACCGTTCGACTTCGCATGGCTTACCCCTTTCGATTGGGTTGTTGAGGGTTGAGAGTTGAGAGCTGAGGGTTGAGGCGCTGACATTTTGTGCACTCAACTCTCAACTCTACACGCTCCACCCTTACCATTGTGCACTCAACTCTCAACTCTAAACTCTCCACCCTTACCATTAGGTATCGAAGGCGTCCGACAGCTCTTCCGGCGAGCAGACCCACGGCGCCTCGTCGTCATCATCCACGTAATCGTCGACCTCGCTTTGCAGCAGGTCCGCCAGCGATCGCTCCTCGGCCATCTTCCGGGCCCTGACCGCCTCGTATCGCTCCCGCGCCGGCCCGTCCAGTTCCACTCGCAACGGCTGCCCGTCCTCGGCCGTCATCCTGAAACCGCGCACCTTCTTGAGCCGCTCGATCTTGCAGGCCAGGCAAGGCATGTGAACCATCGCCCCGCAGTGCGTACAACGCTCCGGCGTCCCTTGGTTCAAGGCACGGTCCCCCTCCGGTTGTCTGGGTTCCCGCTCCCGGTAATCCGGCCGCTCTCCCCTCGCGATCTTCCCCACCGTGACCCGACTCACGCCCGTTTGCCTCGCAATCGCCCGCTGCGTGCCGCCTTCGCCCAGCAGCCGCTTCACTTCGGAGATCTTGTCTGGATGGAGCATG
>DATKUK010000019.1:0-30716 GCA_035530655.1 Phycisphaerae bacterium | reverse complement strand
CATCACTTGACGGAGGTGGTGGAACAGATTGAGGAGGTGGAGAAGCATCTGGAAGAGGTGACCCGGGAGGATTCAGTGGTTTGCATGCTGCGTACGCATCAAGGCATCGGGCCGGTGACGGCCTGGATGCTGCGAGCCGAGTAACCCCAGTTTCCGTGGGATGGATAGGTCTCGCTGTAACTGCTGCGGACGCCCTCCCGAACTGGTAATCATACTCCCAATAACAACAAAGACCTTTGAGCGCTTCCCCAAACTCAGTCTAATTCGGGATCGCCTGGGCATGTTGAGGCTAGCGCTCTTTGTGGCGGGCGTGATATGCGTCGCCTCAATCGGCGTCGCCAGTGCTCAAGTCGATAATCTCCTTACCCGACGGCAAACGCTCACCCGCCGCTGCATCCACTTTGACCGGCCGGGAGGACTCGACGGGTGCTTGCTTATCACTGAGTCGGATGTTGGGCTTGACCGGACGCGAGCCGATCTTGAATTCTAATCTGTGCCAGAGCCTTCGGGCTGTTCTTTCTTCTCTCTTCTTCCGCACATCTGAGTCCGTCTCAACGCCTTGAAGGAATCTTGCTATGCGATCATGATCTTCGCCTCCCACAAGTTGTGCTCTTCTTAGGACGGTTTGTTTGAATTCCTCGTCGTAATAGCCCGGTATGTCTGATGCCACCAGATGGCTACCTAGCGGCTGATAGAAGATCATTCCTGTGAACACATCTTCATATTTCAGGCCGCCAAAACGTGCAAACGCTGAGTGTAGATCAAAACGGTCTTTCCCAAACGGGGAATCCTCGAAGTCAAATGCCGAAGGCGAATTCCCGAGTATCCAAAACGCCGCATCCCATTTGCCATCTTGAATGAGAACGTGTGTCATTGAACGTTCACTGACGCCCTTGAAGTATGCTGCCTTCATGTTAAGCATCACGTTTGCCGCTGTCTTGGGGAATACTCTAAAGAGGCACTCAGCAGTACTATTGCCAAAGAGGTAATCAGCAATGCTATTGCCGCCCGTTCTAAAGGCATGACGAGTGTTCATGATCACCAGGGCTTTCTTTCTCTTCGAGTCTGATGCCAGGATCTCACGGAACTTGGATACGATATGGTTGGCCATGATCTGATCGCGCTTTGGCATCTGTGTTTTCCAAAACAGATCATAATCCTCCTTGGTTTTTCCTTCCCATTGCCAAGGAACGTCGCAGAAATAGAGCTTGATTCTCTCGTCAACGGCAAGGGATTGGTTCAACTCATATAACTTCTTCAGATAATCAAAGAAGTTATTGTTGTGCCATCCATGTGGATGAGTCGGGAAGTTTCTCAAGATTGTAATCACACGTCTTCCCACCTCTTCTTCGCCCAAGTCGCCTGTGGTCATCAATTGTTCTAAAGACTGCTGCTGGCTGACGGAACCGTATTCTGTAAAGACATGGCCGACCTGTTCAGTGAAGCGTGGGGCAGCGGTTAGTTCGTAAATGAAGTCCCATTGAGTAGTCTCCGAATGGGTCCTTTCCGCGAGAATGACCAGATCGTGGCTTTCGAATAACTTCAGAACGTACTCTACGGGCTGTTTGGCGTGAGCTTTCAGATACGACACATACGGTTGAACCTCGTTTGGATCGTACAATACCGTCGTAATTGGCTCTCGATCAGCTCCCATCGAACCTGCGGCGGCAAGAAGTGTGATGGCCAGCGGCAGAATGACGAAAGGCTTGCTCATTGTCGAGCGTCTCCTTGGCACCGGTGTCGGGACGACTCGCGCTTTCTTGAACACCCCGGTATGCCCATTGCGGAACACCGGTAACACCATCGGGACACCCGTTCTGCGTAACATGAGATCTTCTCCTGCTGAATCAGCACGTCAGAGCTGAAAAGGTCGTATCCCACCAGAGTACCAATCCCGCTACTTGCTCTTGGACTTCTGTTGCCTCCTCTGCTCCTTCAGCCGTTTCTTCTTAATCCGATATCTCCCATTTGACCTTTGCCCGGCGACAATGCCGGACTCCTCAAGCCGCAGTATAACAGCCCTCCCTCCGCATCCAAGTGTGTCTTGCTCGATCCCTCGACGAACACCGTGAAGAATGGGGGCAGAATCGCCGATCAACCCAGCCAATCACCCTTTCCAGACTGCGTTTACCCAGAGTAACAGCGTCGCCCCAGCATCGTGCGTCAGGTTCTCGATCGAAGCACGGGGTCATGTCGGCGCCGCTCCCGGGCCGATCGCGGCGAACCGGCGTATCCGATCGAGGATCGCCCGGTACAGACCTCGCGGGATCGCCACCTCCGCCGGCCGCGACATCCGGGTGGGCATCCTGTGGTTCCTGCTGGATAAGGACACGTTGGCCGCAGTGCTTGCACTTGCCGTAGCGCCCCTCCGTCCCGTCCGGGAAGGCTAATCTCTTGCCGCATGAGCATCACACGCGAATGGGCATGGCCACCACCCCTTTCCTCGATGAGCCCATTATAGCCATGTCACGTTGGATTCAAACGGGCTCGCCGGCCGACAGGATGCCTCCTTTTGACTGAGGCCCCGTGACTGATCAGCCGTCTTGCCCGCTTCCGCCGAGCTTGGCGGCTGCCTGCGTCAAGGCGTCAATAAGCATCGCCTTCGACAGCGTCGTCGGTAGAACGGTCGGCTTGTCGGGCTTACCCGCGATGTACACCAGGTACAGGGGAACGCCGATCCGCCCATACCTTCGAAGCACCTCAGCGATCTGCGGGTCTTCGCTGGTGTAGTCGCCCCGCAACGGCACCACCGAAAGCTCTCGCATCTTCGCACGCACCTCGGGCGTATCGATGTAGAGCTTGAGGTTGGCCTTGCAGACGGTGCAGTAGGCGGCCGTGAACTCTACGAAGGCCGGCCTACCGCTGCTGACGACCTCCGCCACCTTCTCGGGTGACCACCGCTGCCATGGGATTGTCCGGTCCCAGTCGACCTGGCCGGGCTCGGCTTGCGCCAGCCGCCGCTGCTCGGCCGCCGCCTCGTCCAACGGATAAAACCATCCATAGATCAACAAGCCGGCCAGCACGACGATCGCCACCGCCCCGGCGCGATAACCCCAGCGTGACGCCGCCGACCCGCTGAAGCTGGCCTTGCCCAACACCCAGCAGGCCGCCGCCACCGCAATCAGAAACGCCAGCGTCCACTCCAGCCCCGCCGGGCCGATCTGCGTAACCAGTGGATGAAGCAGCCACAACACCGCGCCCAGAAGCACAAAGCCCATGATCCGCTCGAACGTGATCATCCACGCTCCCGGTTTGGGCAGCAGCCTCAACCATCCCGGAAACAGCGAAAGCAGCACGTACGGCATCGCCATGCCCACCCCCGCCGCCACGAAGGCCAACATCGCCGTAGCCGGCGGCTGACGCGTCGCCCATGCCAACGCCCCGGCCAGCAACGGAGCCGTACACGCAAACCCCAACACCGGGGCCAGCATCCCCTTGCCGAAGGAGCCGGCGACCGTCTCGTTGCCCAAACGGGCGTCCAACTCGCTGGCTACCGTCGGGGCACGCAGCGTGTACACGCCCAACATGCTCAGCGCCAGCACCATCACGACCGCGCCCACCCCGATCACCGCCGGCGGAAACTGAAGCAGGTTTTTGCCGCTGGCCGCTAGAAACCCCAACAACACAAACACCACCACGACACCCACGCCAAATGAGATGCCCAGCGCCGCCGCCCGCCCGCTGCGGTCCCGGGCTTGCTGGACGAAGCTGACCACCTTGATCGAGACGATGGGCAACACGCACGGCGTGGCGTTGATCGCCAGGCCGTATAGCGCACACGCGATCAGCAGGCCCGGCAGGCCCAATTGCCGTAGAAAGCCTAGAAACCCCTCGGCCTGTTGGCTCGTCTCCGCTTGGGTGGCGCCGGCTGCCGCCATCGGTCCGCCGGGACGCACCGTGCCGAAAACATCCGGATGCGCGGGGCTGACGGCCGCGCCGGCCTCGGCTGCCCGGGTCAACAGCTCGAAACGGAGTCCCCTCCTGACCGGTTCACCGGCTCCAGCCGGCGCGACGTGGAACGCCAGCACGCCCGATATCTGGAACTGCCCGGCAGGCAGCGAATCATGCGCGTCAACGGGCACACGCGCTACCAGCCGCCAGCCGCCTTCGCCGGCGGACACCTCGTAGGTGGCCGTGCCGAACGACAGCCCTTCGCTCCTGGCGGGAAACAGTTCCGCGCCTGGGTCCTGCGACAATGCCGCCTTCGACGACCCCTCCGCCACAACGGCCAGGAAAACCCGATCGCCCGGCCGAACACGATTCATGCTCAGATACGCGCTGACCTTGATTTGCCCGGCCTGGTCGACTGACGTCGGGATGGATTGCTCTGCCCTGCGGAACAGCTCGCCATTGGCTGGCGCCGCGGTTACCGTCTCCCCGGCTACGGGCAGCCTCAGCGACAGTTTCTGGTTGCCTCGGATGCAGACATCTTTGCACGCCAGCCACGTCACGTCGGCCTCGATCTGCACCGCCGGGAGGTCGATCGTATTCGGGGGTGTCACCTCGACCAGGAACGTCGCCCCCTGCTCATATCCGAAGCTCTCGATGTCGGGAGGCGTCGTAAACCTTGTGGGGACAGGGTATTGCACGACTCCGGACGTGAAGCCATCCGGAAGTCTCAGCACGATCTGCGTGGGCAGCCCGGGTCCGCCGGGATTGCTCCAATAGATGTGCCAACTCTCTGCCAAGCCGACACTTACGGCTAATCGAAACGGCCGGCCGGGCACGACGGCGGTGGTGTCAGCCAGCAGTTTGGCTTTAACCGGTTCATCCGCCGGGGCTGGTCCCAGCGTGGGCGACAGCCCGCCGAAGGGGGGTTGGCCGCGAGCCTGTACGGCCATACTGCTGCCAAGCACGGCCGTTGCAGCGATCCCGGCCAGAGCCAATCGCAACAGCCGCCGACCGCCCTTCCGTGGATACCTGATGACGTCCCGTACGAACATGGCTGCACCTCTTGTCGGTGCGGTCGGCCGCATGCACGGCCCCGCGTCACGCCCGCGAGCGACAACCCCTTGTATGGCAGGCAATTGTATCCCGAAGTGGCGCGTGTGGCCAAGCCCCGGGGCGGCCAGGGCCGGCCGCGCGACTGGATCGGCGCGAACTAACCTGTCCTGCCAGCGTAAGTTACGATGGAGCGTAAGACAGGGCGTTGAGCGGTGCTCGACGGGTTTGTTCTTGACGTGCGGGGGAACGGAATTATAGTAAGTTGGGCGTAAGTAGTTGGTACTTATGCCTTGCTGCAATCGAAGCTTGCGATCCGTCGAGTTGGGATCGCGACTGGAAGGAGCGTTAGGCGATTTTGAGAGGCCCCGTACCAGGTGGGGCGACGACATTCGCGGATGTAGTGGTCTCTCGGCCTACGTCGGCGTTTGCCGGTAAGGATGAGCACCCTTTGTGTATTCGGCGGCAGACGGGCGGAAGCCGATCTTGCAGAGAGACGGGCTGGTATGCTGACTGGCGGCGTTTTGCGTCGCGTGTTCAGCCCGGTGCGTAGTTTGAGGTCTTTATAGACCGGGGAGTGCGGAGGTGCCACCAGTAGTATCGATGGAGGCGGGAAAGCAGGCATAGGGCTCATCTTGGAGCGTGGCTGCCTCTGGTTAGCACCTGACAGCTCGTCCGATTGCGTCGCGGATTGACCTCTGGGGGGAATCAGCGAGTCGTTCGTTCTTTCACCGGGCGGGAGCCCGGGCCCGATTGAAAACGTACCGATAGTGTGCCGTGCGGGGCTCGCTCGCTGAGGGCGTGGGCTCTCTGGTGTGAGAACGGCGCGGCGTTGGAAGCCTGAATGAAGCTTTATACATACGGACAAGGGACGAGCCATGGGACCGTTAACATTTGTGTTGGCGGCCTCCGAAGACTGGGCTGTCTTGGTCCTGTTCGTGCTCGCGATCGTCGCCGCCGTGTGCGGCACGTTCGCGTTTCTGCACTACTTCGGCAAAGCCAAGCGGGCGGCAGCCGAACAGGAAATTCAGCGCATGTTGAGCGAGGCCAAGCGGGAGGCGGGACAACTCTTAAAACAGGCTGAGCTGGATGCGAAAGCCGAGTATATCAAACGTACGGAGCAGTTTGAGCGGGAGACAGCGGAGACACGGAACGAACTGAGGGACGCCGAAAGGAGACTGGCCAAGCGGGAAGACAATCTGGAGGGCAAACTCGAAACGTTGGCGACCAAGGAGAGGGGGCTCGAGCAGGCACAGAAACAGGTTCGCGACCGTGAGAAGGCCATCGACGCGCAAGACCAGGAACTGCGCGAGGTGGTGGCTCAGCAACGGTCGCAGCTTCTGAAGATCTCGGGCATGACCGTAGACGAGGCGCGCGGCGTGCTGCTGACCCGCTTGAGCGAGGAGTTGGAGAAAGAAGCGGCCGAGCTGATCGAGCGGACGATTACCGACGCTCGCGAGACGGCCGAGAAGAAGTCGCGGGAGATTGTGGTCACCGCCATTCAGCGCTATGCGGCCGAACACACCTGCGACAGCACGGTCAGCACCGTCGACATTCCCAACGATGACATGAAGGGGCGTGTGATCGGGCGGGAGGGCCGCAATATCCGCGCCTTCGAGAAGGCGACCGGAGTCGACGTGATCGTCGACGACACGCCGGGCGTGGTGGTGGTCAGCGCGTTCGACCCGGTTCGTCGCGAGGTGGCCCGGCAGGCGTTGGAGCGTCTGGTACAGGACGGGCGGATCCACCCAGCCAGGATCGAGGACGTGGTCGAGGAGACCAGGCATCAGGTCGAGAAGGACATCCTGGAACTGGGTCGCAAGGCCGCCATGGACGCCAACGTGTCGGGCCTGCACCGCAAGCAACTCGACCTGTTGGGCCGGCTGCATTACCGCACCAGCTACGGGCAGAACGTTTTGCGGCACTCGGTGGAGGTGGCCTATCTCTGCCAGACGATGGCCGACGAACTCGGGCTGGACGGGTCGTTGGCCCGCCGCTGCGGGTTGTTGCACGACATCGGCAAGGCGGTCGATCACGAGGTGGAGGGCGGTCACCCCAGCATCGGGGCCGACATTTGCAGGCGGTTCGGCGAGCCGCCCGAGGTACTCAATGCCATTGAAGGCCACCATAACGACGTGCAGGTGGCGTCGTTGTACACACCTTTGGTGGCGGCGGCCGACGCGATCAGCGCGGCGCGCCCGGGCGGGCGGCGCGAGTCGCTCGAGCGCTACATCAAGCGCCTCCAGCAGTTGGAGGAGTTGGCGACGGATTTCAAGGGCGTCAAGCAGGCGTATGCGATCCAGGCCGGCCGCGAGATCCGCGTGCTGGTCGACGCCGACTCGGTGGACGACGGGCTGTCGTTCAAGATGGCCCGCGATATCGCCAAGCGTATCGAATCGGAAATGACCTATCCCGGCGAGGTGAAGGTGACGCTGATTCGCGAGGTTCGCGCGGTCGACTACGCACGGTAGCCATGAAGAAGGTCTTGGCGGTCGAGGATTGGCCGCGACGGCAATCGTTGGGTGCAGGAGGGTGGATCGTGCTGCGGGCGTCCGCCCGAGCGTCAATGTGGCGCGAGATTGGTCGGTCCTATCGCTAAGTACAGAAAGTCCGATCTGAATGGAGATCAACCTGCTTTGTGTGGGCGATGTTGTCGGTAAGCCGGGCAGGCTGGTCCTGTCGGCGTTGTTGCCGCAACTGGTGCGCGACGAGCATATTGACTGCGTGGTAGCCAATGCCGAAAACGCGGCCCAGGGCTCGGGTCTGACGCCGGCGCTGTACGAGAAGTTGATGGAGCACGGCGTCGACATGGTGACGATGGGGGATCACATCTACAAGCGGCGCGAGCTGGTCGGCGTATTGGAGCAATCGGATCGCATCGTGCGCCCGGTGAATCTGCCGAACGCCGCGGTCGGCAAGGAGCTGGCGATTTTCCAGACGCATCGCGGCCCGCGGGTTGCGGTGCTTTCGGCGTTGGGGCAGTTGTATATGCGTCCGTCGACCGATTCGCCGTTTCGGGCGGTGGATCGCGTCCTCGAGCGGGTGCCGCGCGATGTGCGTATCGTTGTGCTGGATTTTCACGCCGAGGCCACCAGTGAGAAAGTGGCCATGGGCTGGCACCTGGATGGGCGTGTGAGTCTGGTGGTGGGTACGCACACGCACGTGCCGACCAGCGACGAGACGGTGTTGCCGCACGGCACGGGTTATATCACCGACTTGGGCATGACCGGGCCTTACGAGTCGGTGCTGGGGCGAAGGAAGGATCGGGTGCTGCAACACCTGCTGACGGGCATGCCGACGCGTTTCGAGGTGGCCGAGGGCGA
This sequence comes from Phycisphaerae bacterium, assembly GCA_035530655.1. Lineage (GTDB taxonomy): Bacteria > Planctomycetota > Phycisphaerae > UBA1845 > DATKUK01 > DATKUK01. The sequence goes on along the minus strand of DATKUK010000019.1, from coordinate 22,452 downwards.
CGCGCGACTGTCGGGCGTGTTGGCCCAGGTCGATTCGGAGACCGGCAAGACGCTGAAGATCCGGCGAATCATGCTGTCGGCGTCGCTGGAGGGTGAGCGGGGCCAGCCGTCGGATTCATGACGAGGGGGACAGGTGCCGGCCGATGGCTCGCAAGCCGTTTGATCCTGATTTAGTCGAAGTCCCTCAACAGGAGCTGCCCTTCGCGTCGGCGGCGGCGCGCGTTCTCCGCGTGGCGGAACTGACGCGGCTGATCCAGACCGTGCTCGCCGACGGGTTGCCGCGGACGCTTCACGTGGTAGGCGAGCTAAGCAACGTCGCCCGACCCGCGAGCGGACATCTCTATTTCACGCTGAAGGACAGCGAGAGCGAGATTCGCTGCGTGATGTGGCGATCGGGTGCGGCGGGCTTGCGCTTTCGACCCGAGGACGGCATGGAGCTGGTCGCCACCGGCTACATCGACGTGTACGCGCCTCGCGGGCAGTATCAGTTTTACGTACGCAGGCTCGATCCGCGAGGGGTTGGGGCGCTGGAGCTGGCGTTCCGTCAGCTCTGCGAGAAACTGGCAAAGGAAGGGCTATTCGACCCGGCACACAAAAAGCCCCTGCCGCGTTACCCCGCGACCATTGCGGTGGTAACCAGCCCGACCGGGGCGGCGATACGCGACATCATTCGAACCGTCCAGCGGCGTTTCCCGTGCGTGCGGTTGCTGGTGGCGCCGGTGCAGGTGCAGGGCGAAGGGGCAGCCGGCGAGATTGCGACGGCCATCGAACGGCTCGATCGTCAGCAGCAGCGCCTGGGCGGGATCGACGTGATGATCGTCGGCCGCGGCGGCGGGAGCCTGGAGGATTTGTGGGCCTTCAACGAAGAGGTGGTGGCTCGGGCGATCTATGCCTGCTCGATTCCGGTGATCAGCGCGGTGGGCCATGAGGTCGACACGACTGTGGCCGATCTGGTGGCCGACGTGCGAGCTGCGACGCCGACGGCGGCGGCTGAGCTGGTCGTGCCGGTGCTGGACGATCTGGTCGAAGACCTCGCCCAGCAGGGCGGCAGGCTGACGCGGGCGGTGCGGTCGGCGGTGCAGGTAGCTGAGGGGCGCGTGAAGGCGGCGAGCCGATGCGAGTTTCTGCGCGATCCGATTGCCAGAATCCGGCAGCGGGACCAGCAGGTTGACGAAGTCGTGGGGCGGCTTCGACTGGCGACGGCGCACCGGATGGCGGCCGTCCGGCGGCGGCTGCACGAGTGTGCGATGAGCGTGGCGCGGATTCAGCCGCAGGTCTACGTGGCCCAAAAAGGTCGGGCGCTGGCGGAGGTGGAGCATCGGCTGTACCGAGCGCAGTGGGCGCGGCAGGTGGCTGCGTCGCGGCATGTCGAAGCGGCCGTAGCGGCGCTGGTGCGGGCGTGGCCGATGAAGGTGGTCGCACGGCATCAGGCGATGCTGGAGCATATCGGTCCGCGGCTGGCGTGGGGCGTGGATGTTCGCATGCGTCGAGCGGGCGAGCAGGTGACCGGGTTTGCCAAGCGTCTGGAAGCCGGCAGCCACAAGAGCGTTTTGAACCGCGGCTTCTCGATCACGCGGCGGGCGGACAATGAGGCGATCGTGACCGATCCGGGGCAGGTGGCCGGCGGGACGCGCATTCGCACCGATACGCGTGGGGGCAAGTTCGACAGCGAGGTGGTCGAGGGCGAGTCTGAGGGGGCGAATTCGTGACGGTTGTGGTGTCCTGACCGTCGGCGAATTGCATGGTTTGGTGGTCTCTGTCCAGTCGGCGTGGCAGCGTTTGCCAGTGTTGACGGCCGCTATGGGCGATTCGTGGGCCGTCGTTACTCAAGGCGCCTGGCTTGTGGGGCGATAAGTCAGGCGAGTGGCGACCAGCCTGGCCGCAGTGGGCAGGTGGGGTGCTTGACGGCCGGGCCGTTGGCGGGGTAAAGTCGCACGTCGCGCAGCCGATGTAGCTCAATGGTAGAGCACAGCTTTCGTAAAGCTGAGGTTGAGGGTTCGAGTCCCTCCGTCGGCTTTTTCATTTCTGGTGGCGATTCGGGCAGTTCAGGTTGGGTTGAGCGGTCTTGCCGTGGTGTCACCATGGTCTGCGCGCCGTAACAGCAGTCCTTAAGGCGACTTGCGCGCTCCAGGGGCAGATTCAAGACAATTTGGTGGCAATCCCCTTGCATCCGGATCAGTCACGTAGTAGACTGATAGTGTCGGCGGGGCTGTAAGCGAGCCGGCTGAGCGACATGCTGATTGGGGTGAGAGAGAGCTGCGTGCTCTCTTTTTTCATGTCCGCACCCGGTGGAGCGGCGGGGAAAGCACGCTCAGATGACGTCCATTCAGTGAAGGGAAGGTGTGCAATGTCCAGGGCACTCGGTGCGGCGGTGATGGTTTGCACTCTGACGGTGCCCACCAGCGCGTCAACAATGCAGTTCTCAGTCAACGGCGTGCCGGTTGACGGCTCAGCGCAGGAGGTGCCCCAAGGCGTTGTGACGATTGGCGTCTATGTGACGCCAGATGGCGATTTCGAGTCTTTCTGGGCGGACATCCTCCCGACGGGTCCCTGGGTGAATCTGGAGCCGCTGCCCAAGATCGGGGGTTATTCGGATTTTAGGGCACTGATGGACAGTGGCGATGTGACGATGCTGGGCGTTTGAAACAATGAAGATGCTGCTGCGTAGTGGGATGTCGACTATGGCGTCTGGTCGATCGCCGGCTTCCTACGCGCAGCATTCGAGAGCGAGCCCCAGGCGGTCGCGGAGTTCGACGTGGACCTGAGTGACTACCCCGTCTCGACCGTTCTGAATCTGGAGATCGACTACGCAGAGGTCGGTGTCTATTGGGTGGACGTGACGTACCCGCTGGTGCTTCACGTGACGCCCGAGCCCGCCACACTGGGTCTTCTGGCCCTCGGCGGCCTGGCGGCGATGAGGCGGAGGCGGTAGCGCGACTCGATAGAAGTTTGCGAACTCGAACCGACGGGCTACCCGGCGGATACGTGACGTCATAGGGCGGGTTTCACCCGCCTCCATTCGCTTCCCGAGTGGCGCATACCTTGAGGGCTGCGGTAGTCGATGATTGAGCTACCCCTTAGTCGATCCTCCGAGTGGCATGGGATATCGATGCCGTCATCGTGTCCCCCGTCCTTAAAAGGACGGGCCACCCGACCGGCCACCCGCCGCGTTTGGTGGTAGGATGACGGCAGGTCATGGCTGCGTGTGACCGGTAAGGAGCCTTGGCAGATGGTCAAAGCGATCGGCATCGCCGGCAGCCCACGTCGGGCGGGCAATTCGACGACGCTGTTGGAGGCCGCTCTGGCGGGTGCCGCGTCTGCGGGAGCGGAGACGGACATCGTTTATCTAAACGATCTGGTCTTCAAGGGGTGTCAGGGGTGTCAGCCCTGCACGCCGGACGGTCAGTGCCGCATTCGCGATGCGCTCACGCCGGTCTTCGCGGCGCTCAAGCTGGCGGACGTGTGGATGTTGGCTTCGCCGATCTACTTCGATGGCGTGTCGGGGCAGATGAAGACCTTCTTCGACCGCTGCCTTTGGCTGACCAACGAGCGGGGCCAGCGCAAGGCGCGACTGACCGGCGAGCGACGCGCGGCGGTGATCGTCACGTATGAGGCCGGTCCCAGCGCGGGCTACCGCAAGGTGGCCCAGACTCTGGCGAACTATCTCGGGTGGATGGGCGAGTTCGGCGCGGTCGAGGTCATGAGCGAGGCCAACCTGGGCCGCAGCGGTGCGGCCAAGGAGAGACCCGATCTGCTGGCGAAGGCGACTGAGATGGGGCAAGAGCTTGTGCGAAGTCTGGGGGACGTATAAGAACGCATCATGCCCCCACGCGGCGTGGGCACGCCAGCCGGGTAAACAAGAGCCGATGCGACCCGCCCCACACGTCGCCGACGGCGACGCCGCCCGGGTGATGTGGGCCGCGGGCATTTCACGCAGGTTTTAGAGAGAGCGCTATGAGCGAGAAATCCATTATTCCGGAGCCGTTGATCCTGCGGGACCATCTGGCTTTGGACAGGACCAAGCTGGCCAACGAAAGGACTCTGCTGGCGTACCTTCGGACGGCGATCATGGTGCTGGTGTCGGCCGTCACCGTCCTCAAGCTGCTTCACGACGATCATACGATGGTCGTGCTCGGCTGGGTCCTGCTGCCTGTCGGGTTGGGCGTGGGCGTGATCGGGGCGGTGCAGTTCGTCAGGACGCGCCAGATCATCGCGACGGCCTACTCGGCCGGCACGCCCGACAGCCGGCCGGACTCGTGACCCGGCGGCGCGCCGAGCCAAGACTTGCCCTGACGTCCCCTACGCCGAGGGAGTAGGGTCACGTTGCGCCTGCCATTTGAGTCCGGACACCCAACGGGCGGCTACTCAGGGGTGGAGGTCCTCTGCTGCTCGGCGCAGATGAGGGCGGGTGCTGCTCGCCCCTGAACATGACCGTGTAGGGGCCGGGCAGGAACTCCAGACTCTTGCCGGTATAGGTAACCTTCGGCTTCCTGTCGCCCTGTACCCGCAGCGTTCGCTCCGGCCGGGGCTAAAGAAATTTGGCTCAACCGGCACATTTTGTGTTGCCCGAAACTGAAAAGCGTCTTTAATGCTGCGTGCGCGGGCGGGTACCCGCGATGAATACGGAGGCGCAGGCCGACTCACGACCGTGATCGGTTGGGGGGGCTGCGGTTGCAGGAAGCTAGGCATGGGCAAGAACGCAATATTGTCGGTCAGGTCGAAGGACGGAAACGGTCACGCTCCGGTCACCGTCGGCCCGATCACCGATCTGGAACGCCACCTTCCGCAGGACTGGTGGCGAAGCCTGTTCAATTCACTCTACCTCAAGACCGACGGCGACGTGGTCGAGAACGACCACAACACCATTCGCGAGGTCGATCTGATGGTCCGGGCCGCGGCGCTGGAGCCGAACGACCGCGTGCTGGACTTATGCTGCGGGCAGGGGCGCCACGCGCTGGAGCTTGCACGACGGGGCTTCTCGAACGTGTTCGGCCTGGATCGGAGCCGATACCTGATCCGCTTGGCACGGCGTCGCGCCAGGAAACTGGGCCTGGCCGCGTCCTTCCACGAAGGGGACGCGAGGCGGTTTCGTCTGCCGGCGGGCACGTTCCAGTGCGTGGCCATCATGGGCAACTCCTTCGGCTATTTCGACCGGGAGGAAGACGACGAGGCCGTGCTCAAGGCGGTCAAGCGCGCTCTGGTCTCGGGCGGGACGCTGGTGATGGATCTGGTCGACGGCGAATGGATGCGCGAGCACTTCGAGAAGCGTAGCTGGGAATGGATCGATCAGGACCATCTTGTCTGCCGCGAGCGTTCGCTGGCCTCGGACGCAGAGCGGCTGATCAGCCGCGAGGTCGTCGTCCACGCCGAGCGAGGCGTGATTGCCGACCAGTTCTACGCCGAGCGCCTGTATTCGCGCGAGAGAATCGAGGGGTTGCTGAACCGTCTGGGGTTCTCGACGATCCGATTCCACGAGTCGCTTCAGACCGACTCCACCAGACAGCAGGACCTGGGGATGATGGCCCACCGGGTATTCTTCACTGCCGTCGGTCCGCGGAAGAGGCCCCCCACCGCCAAGCCGACCGTTCCGTTCCCGGAGGTTACCGTGCTGCTGGGTGACCCGCGTTTGCCCGACGAGGTGAAGCGAGGCGGCCAGTTCAACCCCGAGGACATGGATACCATCCAGCGCATGAACAAGGCGCTGAGCGAGATGACCGAGTACACGTTCCGGTACCTCGACCATCACGCGTCGCTCCTGAAGGACCTGCGCGATTTGCAGCCCACGTTCGTTTTGAACCTGTGCGATGAGGGCTGGGACAACGATGCCTTCAAGGAGTTGCACGTGCCGGCCGTGCTGGAGATCCTCGATATTCCCTACAGCGGCGCCGGTCCGGTTTGCCTGGGCATCTGCTACGATAAGGCCATGGTCAGGGCGATTGCCGCGGACATGGATATCGCCACACTGATGGAGACGCACTTCAATCCCGCCGACCAGTCGGCCACCCTGGCGTCGGTCTTCCCGGCCTTGGTCAAGCCCAACCAGGGCGATTCCAGTCTCGGCATTACACAGCAGGCGGTGGTACACACCTCCGAGGAATTGATTGACTATGTGCGTGCGCTGGAGGCACAACTGCCCGGTCGCGCGCTGCTCGTCCAGGAGTTTCTCAGCGGCTCGGAGTACAGCACCGCGCTGATCGGCAACCCGACGCACGGTCTTCAGCCATTACCCATCGTGGAGGTGGACTACAGCGGCCTAGATCCGTCGCTGCCGAAAATCCTGGGTTACGAGTCCAAGTGGATCCCGGACTCACCCTATTGGAGCGACATTCACTATCACGAGGCCCGGCTCGATAGCAGCGTAGCCCAGCATCTTCTCGATTGGTCGAGCCTGCTTTTCGAGCGTTTGGGATGCCGCGACTACGCCCGGTTCGACTGGCGCGCCGACGCCAACGGAACCATCAAGCTGCTGGAGGTGAATCCGAACCCCGGCTGGTGCTGGGACGGCAAGCTGAACTACATGGCCGGTTTCGCCGGCCTGCGCTATGCAGACCTGCTACGGATGGTTTTAGAGGCAGCCCAGTTGCGCTGCGCCCCGTAACCAGGCGCGAGCGTGGGGCTGATAGCGCGACGTGCACCCCCGGTCGAGGCATGCTCACGGGCGCAGGAACACCTTCGCCGCCCAGCCGTCGACGTCCAACTGTACGGTTCCATCCATCTCGCTTTCGTGGCCCGAGAACAACTCCTTCCACGTGCCGCCGGCCGGCATCGGCACGGGGAGTTTCTGCGTTTCGGGCGAGAAGTTCGCCGCAACGACCACGACGTCGCCGGCATCGTTCCACCGGTGGTAGACGACGGATTTCTGCGCTGGAAGAATCGCGTCCAGGGCAATGTTGGCCGTCCGAAGCGAGTCGTGCTGGCGCCTCAGCCAAGCGAGGCGCTTGTAGTGTTCATGCAGGCCCTTGCCACCGGGGGTGGCGAGCTTTTCCCAATCGATATAGTTATGATCCATGTTCTTGGGCGTGTCTTGCGCCAACGTCTGCCCGTGATACAGCATCGGCTCACCGACGGCGGTAAACAACACGGTAGCCCCGAGGGCACTCTTGCGCCGCGCCGCCTCATCGTCAAAGCCCGCCTGCCTGGTTTCGAGAATCACGCGCTCCTCGTCGTGGCTCTCGAGGTAATTGATCATGCATGTGGGGCGGTCGGCATAGCCTTCGTGGGCCGCGTCGAGCGTCCGGATCGCCCCTTCGAAGTCATCCCACGTGTAGCCGCCGATCTCGCGCTGGCAAAGCAACGCCTTCAGCGCGTAGCTGAAGCGCACGTGCCACGCGCCGTCCATATCGGCGCCGATCATCAAAGCCGGGGCTTCGGGCAGGTGCTCGCCGATGAGAAAAACATCCTCCCGCACCGATCTCGCCGCCCAGGAGAGCGTCGGAATTCCATATCCGTCCGCCGTGGCGCCGATGCTCTTGATGTAGTCGAACCGAAATCCGTCAACGAGGAACTCGGTCAGCCAGTATCGCAGCACATCCTTGACGAACGCTCGGGTAGCCGGTTTGGCGTAGTCCAACTGCGGCAGGCCAAACTCATTGCCCCCGGTCGGCCCCGGGCCATACCAGGGGTTTTGCTCGTACGGATACATCTGGTTGAATGGATGGTCGTGCCCGGTGTGAGCCAACACCATGTCGAGAATGACGGCCATGCCCTTGCCGTGTGCCTCGTCGATCAGCCAACGAAGCTCGTCCGGCGAGCCGTAATCCTCGTTGGGGGCAAACAGGAACGTTGGCGTATAGCCCCATCCCTTGTTCTCGTGCACGCCGAAGACGGGCATCAGCTCAATCGCCGTCATCCCCAGGTCGCGAACGTAGTCCAGTCGCTCGACCGCTTCGCGGAAATCCCGCTGCGGGGTAAAGTCGGCGATGTGCATTTCGTAAACTAACAGGTCGGCAAAGCGGGGACGGCTCCACCGTGCGTGCTGCCACGGATAAGGGTCTTCTCGCGGCTTGACGATGGCCTTGCGGGGTCGGTCGCCGGGCTCTTCCTCGACGTAGCGCGCATACGGGTCGCAAATGATCAGGTCTTCGTCGATAAGAAACTGATAGGCGAACGATCCCCGGGGCAGCGTGCGCTCGATCGTCCACAGCCCCTCGTCGACTTCGTGCATAGGGTCGGCGCCGGGCTGCCAGTCGTTGAAGTCGCCGATCAGATGCACCGACTTCTTGTGCGGGGCATACAGCGTGAAACTCACCAACCCGCCACGATCGACCGCACCGGGGAAGCGAAGGTCGCGCTTCGGCGCTGCTGTCGGTTTCCTGCCGCCCATGCCGCGCTCCTCGTGCGAACCTGCGCAGCCATCTTACCGCGCCCTCGCGGTGCACAACACGGTCTCGCATCGGCAAGGACGATCGGACACAAACCACGATCTCGCCAGGCCCATGCCGTCTGACGTCACACGGGCGCGTCGGGGTCGATCAGCGACAGGCCCGGCCCAGCCGCAATGCCCGCCAGCAGCAGTACCAGAATCGCCGGCCACCTCAGCCGCCACGCGATTCACTGCGAAGCGATCCCCAGGACCAGCACGACAGCCAACTGCACCGGCAGTGACGCACCGCTTGTCTCCGTGCGACGGAGGCGTAAGCGTACGCCGTCGAGCGGAAAGGTTCAATCAACTCATGTTGGGTGGCACCCGGCGTGTCGGGTACCACAGTCAACCGTGAGGTCGGCCGTGTAGCCTACGTGCGCGAGCCCACGCCCCTGCTGCGCAGGACCGTGCCACCCATTCGGGAGACACCTTGTGTGCTGAGCATCCATGGTGAGTCGCGACCCAGTAATAGGACGCGCAGATCTTTGGTCCGTATAACGCGTGTTGCCCGTTCGCCTCACAGTGCGGTTACCCGCGTCTCGCCGCGTCACATTCGGCGCAGGCTGCACGGCCGACATCGCAGGCCGTCCGACATCGCAAGCTTCTGCACCGCAAAGGCTTATCAAAGCCCTGTTTCGCTTCGCCAACTTCATAGCCTCCGGCACGGCAACTGCTGGCAAAGCGCGTCGTCGTGCCGCACCGGTTCGCGGTACGGTGGAGGGAAGAGAGGCCATGCCGTCATCTGTTGCGCCGGTCGACGCACACGACGCGTCGCGCGGCGTATCCAACCCAACGAGATCAGATGCCGCCCAGCACGGTTGCGGCTGGGTCGCGTTGCTAGCGATGGCGCTGTTCGCCTACGGCACGTTGCTGCCGTTCGACTTCGACCTCTCACTTGGGCCGTGGGCGCATGGTCGCTTGTGGCGGCACCTGGCGTGGTCGCAGCCGTCGCCCGACGACGCAATCGCCAACGTAATCGTGTGCATCCCACTGGGCATGCTGCTTTGTCTGAGCCTACACCAACGAGTCGCGTACTCGTCGCTCCGCATTGCGACGACCGTGTTGATCGTCTCGGCTGCGAGCCTGGCGGCCGAGAGTCTTCAGACCCTCATCCAGTCGCGCGTGGCCGCATTCAGCGACGTCGGGTTAAACGCGCTGGGAGGTCTTGTCGGCGCGCTGCTGCTTGCACCGGTTGCGCGTTGGCTGGCTCGTGGGAGGCGCTCAGCCGCGGAGTTGCTTCGCACGCGCCCAGCCACCCTGGGTTTCGTGGCTGTAACCGTTCTGATCACGCTCAATAGTTGGATGCCGTTCGACTGGCGGTCGCCCGCGCAGGGCCTCCGGCAGGCCGACCTGACGCTGACGGCGTCGGCAACCACCCTTGGCCTCACCAACGCCGACGCCTGGCGTTTGTCTCTCGATCGCGCGGGTGACTGCGGTTACCTGCTGGTGCTGGGGTTTTTCGCGTTGCTGTCTCGTCGCGAGACAGACGCAGGCCGAATCCGCGCGACGTTCGACGCAGTGGCGCGTGTGCTGCTGCTTGTATTGCTATGGGAGGTGGGGCAGCTCGCCCTGGGCTCGCATGTTTTCTCCGTCTTCACGATCGTCACTCGCTTGTCGGCCGCCGGCGCGGGCGTCTGGTTTGCCCTGGCGATGATCGATATGCCGACTGGAAACGCCTGGCGGCACGAGCCGCGCATGCTGCTGCCGCAGCCGCTGTTGACGGCGTGCCTGTTCGTTCAGGTTGGGTTTCTGCTTGCCCGAGCGGGGCTGCCGCTGGTTAAGGGCGTGACTGGCTTCGAGGTCCAAGCACTGCCGTTCTACGCCGAATTCCGCCGACCGTTCCTACCAGCCGTCGCATCCGTGTGGGAGCAGATTGTGCCCTATGCGGTTCTGGCGCTGACGGCCGCCGCTTGCTCGTCGCTGCGCGGCATGCGTCAAGCGCTGCCGCGGGTGCTCCCTTTCGTGCTGAGTGTATCGCTCGTGGCTGAAGTGCTCGCCGCGCTGGGAGCATCGGCTCTGTTCGACGTGACCGACGTGCTGCTGGCTTTGGCCGGGGCGCTGGCCGGCACATGGATGCATACGTGGCTAACCCGGCACGCACCCGACGATCGCCTGCCCGAACGCGCGCCGGCAGCGACGGCACAGCCAACGGTCGAAGGCGATCTGGTAACCGTCGCGACAATAATCCCGCCGCACCTCGCCCACCGCTGGCGCGTCGACCGTCGCATCGACCCGCAATCCAACTGATCGACGCTGCCGCGAGGCCCATCACATCGGCCGCTGGCGCATCCGCACCGTACGAAGCCGGTTGATCGCCGCGGCGAGTTCGTACTTTCGTGGTCGGGCGAAGTTGCCCGGGTGCCGCTCGCCCCGTCGCAACGGGTCGAGCGCGTCGAGTCGCTCGCAATCGAAGAACGCCTCCATCGCATCCACCGTCTCGCGGAGTGTGGCCTTGCCGTCCATAAAGCGCGAGGTGGCCAGGTGAATCGCATAGCCCACCGCCCGCGTCTGGCTAGCGTCGACCAACTGCTCGACGTAGCGCAGGTCGATCGGGTCGGTGCCGAAGCGTATCGAGTCGATCCCTCGGACGTCGATCCTCACCTCGCGCCGGCCACGCGAAGCGTCGAAGCTCTCGGCCAGCGGGATGCGGACGGTACCTCGCCGGATGGGTCCAGCGGTCTCGGCGCGGCGGCCGCTGGCATGCTCGCCGGCGATGCGCCGGGCGTCGGCCGTTACGTCATGCGGCAGGTAGTCGCGCATCATGATGACGGTGTCGGCCACGTCGAAGTAGTCGCCGCACCCGCCCATCACCAGCACCGTCGAGACGCCCAGTGCATCGTACATCTCGCGCACGCGGTCGAGCAGCGGCGTGATCGGCTCGTGCTGCTTGTGCACGAGCGCCTGCATTCGCGCGTCGCGCACCATGAAGTTGGTGGCCGACGTGTCCTCGTCCAGCAGCAGCACGCCCGCTCCGACCTCGACGGCTTCCAGAATATTGGCCGCCTGGCTGGTGCTGCCGCTGGCGTCGTCGGTGCAGAAGGCCCGGGTGTCGCGACCAAAGGGCAGGTCGCTGATGAACGGGCTGATGTCCACCCGTTCGACGCGCCGCCCGTCCTCGGCGCGGATCTTCACCGCATCGCGGCCGGTCACCACGTACTCCCGCCCGTCGCCGGGAATGTGGGGGTACACGCCGCGCTCCAACGCCTTCAGCAGCGTCGACTTGCCGTGATATCCACCGCCGACGATCAGCGTCACGCCCTTGGGGATGCCCATGCCCGTTAGTGCGCCGCGCGCGTCGGCGCCCTCGCCCACAGGATTCGCCAGATCTACCGTCACCTGCAACGATTCGGGCGAGGCGAACGCCACCGCCTGTTTGCGCGGCATGGGCGCGTCGGTGGCGCCGCTGGCCCGCGGGAGGATCGCGCCGTCAGCCACGAACGCAACCAGACCCATCTCATCGAGCTGCAAGCGGATGTGCTCGTGATTCTCGACGCACTCGACGAACCGGCGTGCCTCGTCTTGCGGTGTACCGGCCCACAGCAGGCTGCGCTGGGCGATTTCGGGCAACTCGACACAGAGCATGGTCTGGGCCTGTCGCGCGAGCACGCGTCGGCCCGCAGCCGGCAGGCCTACCTCCAGCCTCGCCTCGACCCACTCGGGCGTGACGACGACCGCCGTCCGTTCCAGCACCTCCTGACCGCCCGCGTCGATGGCGACCAAGCCGCTCTTGCCCGTGCCGCGTCGGCCGTGCACGACCTGGCGAATCGCACCGTCCACCCGTCGGGCGATGTAGTCGGCCAACCCCACGCAACGCGGCGCGTTGGCGAACAGCTCCCTCGGCCAGCCCGCTCGCCCCTGCGGCACCCGCACGCGAACCTTCGACGGCGCGGCAAACGGATCGCCTTGCACGTGGTCGATGTGCAGAGTGAACTCGCCGAACTCGTAGCTGCCGGCGATGTCCTTGTAGGCCTTGTACCCCCGCCCGTCGATGCGCGACAGAACGCCCCGCAAATCGTCACTATTCCTCATGCTCGCCACCTCGGTTCACGTCGCACGCCACGGTGGCCACCGCGACACTGTCGGCGCGTCCCCCGCTTGCACGTGTCCAATGCTGTCAGTCAGTCAGGCAGGATCAGGATAGTCGCTCTCTGCGGCGATGTCCGCCCCCGGCAAAGAATATGGATCAGCCCTGCAGGCTCAGATCGGCCTCGCCGGCCGCGTCGCGCAGCTTGCGAAGTGCCCGTTGTTCGAGTTGCCGCACGCGCTCCTTGGTGACGCCCAGCAGGTGGCCGATCTGTTCGAGCGTCTGCTTGCGACCCGCCTCGGTCAGGCCGTAGTGTCGCGTGACGATCAGTCGTTCACGCTCGCTGAGCGCGCCCAGAAGTCGGTTGACCGCCTCGCGGGCGCCGCTGGCCTGCTCCTCCTGGGGCTCCTCTTCGATTCTGTGGCGCTCCGCGAGTTTGAGCAACTCCTCGCGACCGGTCTGGAACCGCTCGTGTTGGTAGTGCTCTTCGGGGATCGAGCGGGCGTAGTTCTTCATCACGGCCCACGTGGCATACGTGCTGAACTTGTACCCCCGCGTGTAGTCGAACTTCTCCACCGCCCGCATCAGCGCCAAGTTGCCGTCGCTGACTAGCTCGCCCGCCCCCACCACGCCGCCCATGTGCCGCTTGGCTACACTGACCACCAGCCGCAGGTTCGACTGGATGATCCTCGCCCGCATCTGCTCGGACTGGGCCAGCAGGTTTTCCACCGCATCAAGCTGGCTTCCACGCGGTTTCGCCGGGTCGATCTGGTCGCGAAGTCTGTCGGCCTTGAATTTCAGGTAGTTGTAGCAGCGGAACAGGTCCCACTCCTGCCCGCGACTAAGCAACGGCGTCCGATACAAATGCTCCAGAAACGCGGGCACGTTCTTGGGTACGCGGAGCTTTTCCTTGCCGCGCCGATCCTTCGATTCGTCACCCGCGCCCAGGATCCACGCGTCGGCGTCGGGCAGCTCGAACTCCTGGCTGTACATGTAGTCGATCCGGCGCTCAGCAAGCCGCTTGGCCCGCCCCTCGTTGAGCATCCGGTAGACGGTCGACCGGGTCCGCCCAAAGCGCACGGCCAACTCCGGTACGGGCGTGCCGCGGCGGTATTCCTCATAGATCACATCACCCATGGTCGGTGGGGCAGGGAGCTTTTCCAACCGATCGAAAACGGCCTTATCCGGGTGCTGCCGGTCGTGCCGCCGCAACGTATAGCGGATGGTCTCGACCGCCCGACCGGTTTCCTCAGCGATCTGGCGGGCGATCAGGTAGAAAGCCGCGCCCGGCTCGGCCAGACCCAGCTCGCGTGCACGATGGATGATCGTGCCTTTCTCCTTCGCCGATAGCTGACTGAACTGTCGGCCCCGACACACCAGCCGACCGTGCCGCCACACGAACCTGCGCACCGCACGCTCAGTGAAGATGAGGCGGTCGGGCTTACCTTCCAGCTCGACCCGCCAAGCCATCAGCCCGCGGCTGCGCCAACGGTTCAGCGTCTTGGCAGAAACCTTGAAACGCTCGGCCAACTGCTGCTGGGTCCAGAGCGGCTGGCGCAACGTCTCACCCCCGATGCCCGCCAATTGGCTGAGTTGCTCGGCCAGCTCCGATAGGTCTTCCAGCAGTGCTTGGCCGGGCAAGGCCTCGGCCGGCCGATTGGCTACCCCGGCGAATCCCGTGATGTGGTAGCAGACCAAAGTGTACGGATAGCTCTTGGCCGGCTCGACGAATTCAGCCAGGCGCTCGATGCCGTCCAACTGTCGCAGACGCAGATGGCGAGGAAGGATCGCCAGCTCATGCGCCAGCCGGCCAATGGCTTCCAACTTGTAACGGGTCGCCGCCATGGCAGCCTCACCCGTCCTGCCCCCCGGTGCGTGTTCAATCGCATACCCGCCGGCAAGTCAAGGCCCCACTACCACGGGCCACTCGGTGTTGGTAACTTCCCTAACCGATGTTGCCAGCGAAACTACCACTGTATTTTCGGTAGTTTCGAGACCGAAGTCAAGCACTCGCTGCCGCCCCGCGCACTAGACCAAGTGTCCCATCTCAGGCACCCGTTTCGTACCGGACACTTACCCATAGGGCGCATCCTAGGTAGTTATAGGACGTTCCGCCGCCCATGTGGCTCACGTTTTTCGGGCTTTCCCCGGCTGGCATCGTGTTGCAGCAACAGAGACAGTGTCACCCTTGGGGGTCGCTGGCCCCGTAGTCGGCAAGCAGCCGGCTGGCCTCTTCGAGGCCGATAACCTTGGCGCGGACCTGCGGGGGATCGGTTTGGTCGAGGCGGACAGACAGGTCCAGGTGGAACGGCCCGACAGCCAGACGAGTGAGTGTCTGACAGCATGCCCCGGTGCCCAGCGCCGAGCCGACGTCTCGTGCCAAGGACCGAATGTAGGTACCCCGCCCGCAACGCACCTGAAGCTCGATGTTGGGGTAATCGTAGCCCAGCAGCTCGATCTGGTAGATGCGAACTTGCCTCGGATCGAGCCGGACCTGCTCCCCGCGAGCGGCCATCTTGTAGGCTGGGCGCCCGCCGACCTTGACCGCGCTGAACGGCGGGGGGACCTGGTCGATCAGGCCGACGAAGTGGCCCAACACCTCGGCCAGTCGCTGCGAGCTGGGGGGGGTGGCGACCGGCACGGGCTCGAAGGGCTGCTCGGGATCGAGCGTGGCGTTGGTCACCCCCAGGCGGAGAGTGGTGCGGTAGAGCTTGGGCAGGCCCATCAGACGCTCGACGAGCTTCGTCGCCCGCCCGATCGCGACCACCAACACGCCATCGGCGAATGGGTCGAGGGAGCCGGCGTGGCCCACCTTGCGCGTGCCGACGATGGGTCGCAGGCGGTAGGCATGCCTGGCCGAGCTGACCCCGGTCGGTTTGTAAAGGTTGATCACCCCGTCCATGACCTGCAACCACCCAACGGCCGGTAACGTTGGCGGCGACTCTACTACCGAAAGGCGAACAGGGGAAGGCGGGGTGGCTGTGTCGTGCGCCCGGCCTCTGACGGACAGCCGATCCTGGAAACGGGCTTGGCTGACGACGATTCATATTTCATATATGGAGGAGGTAGACACTCGGCGGGTGGCGGCGGGAGTGGCCGCGCGGCAGGGCTGCATCGCCGAAGGGGTGGAAACGAGTACCGGGAGAGTGGACATGTTATCGGTATGGGCTGGGGCTATCTGTGTTCAGCACCGGCTGACCCGCGCGGAGTTCGATGGGCTTCTCGACCGCATCGACTTCGATAGCCTGATCCGCAAACAAGACTCGCGCTGCCGCCGCAAACATCGCCGACATGATTATCGCGCCCGTAACGTGGCCCTGGAGGTGGCCGGGGCCGACGGCGACGCCATGTTGATCGCCACGACGCGGAACGTCAGTGCGGGGGGCATCAGCTTCCTGTTCGACCAGCGTTTGGCGTTCGGCACAAGATGCTGGATCCGCCTGGTGGACGTGCATGGCCATGGACACACCCTATCAGGGCGCGTTGTTCACGCTCGGGCCTTTGACAAGGGTCTGTTTGAGGTCGGCATTTGTTTTGACGAGCAGATCGATCCGAGCGAGTTCATAGCCTCAACGTAGCGGCGTGCTTCTGTAGGTTTGTCGGTGGTTTCCCAGCCTGTCCTGCGCAAACGATGGCGCACCCAAGCTTCTGCGGCGTTGAGCGGCAATGTGGACTGCCTCCATATCTCCTCACCAGTGCGGTTCCACGTCCTGCTCACAGCTGGCAAGCCCAAGTGCGCGCTGGCGCGGGGTATCACAGCCGGTCGACTCCCGTCATAATGGGTTCCGCGCAGGCATACTGACCCATGGAGGGCATACGGATGGAGTGCAATCAGCAGCAGAACCTTCAGCAGTGCGCGTGTACCTACAGCTCCTGTGATAAGCGGGGGATGTGTTGCGAGTGCATTCAGTATCACCTCAAGATGAAGCAGCTTCCGGGCTGTTGTTTCCCGCCGGAAGTGGAGAAGACCTACGATCGCAGCTTCGCGGCATTCGCCCGCGCTTGGGGGCTGTAGCTCGCGCGGCCGGCTGGGCCGGCAGAACTCACCCTGCGGCGTGCAAGGCATACATAGGGCAGGTTCGCCCTGCCATCGGCCCAGCGTTGCGCGGTGCGTTTCCGCCCGTCCCCCGACACCCGATGGCGCGCGTGTGAGTTATGCAAGTCTACTGGCTGGCGAGCCGCCAGGGGCACTCGATCCGATTCATCCGAGATCGGAACGAACATGCCCGCGCAGAGAGCATGTACGCATAATCCATCGCCCGTTGGGACATGGTGGCGGTTGCACGGATGAGCCTGTGCGCGCCGGACGCTTGGGCATGCCACCTGAAAAGACCGGCGGACAAGCACAGGTCGGGCGTGTTCGCAGAACGGTCTCACTCACTCGGTACAACGTAGCCGACACGTCCGCGGGCCCTACGTCGGGTCGACGGTGAAGTCGGTCGGAAAGCCCAACTTCTCGTAGAGCTTGCGCCGTCCGGCCTTGTCGTCCTCCTGAACTTCTCGGGCGATCGCCGCAACCTGCATGGCCTTATCGCGCGGCACGACGATCACGCCGTCGCCGTCGGCCACGACGACGTCACCCGGCCGGACGAAGACGCCGCCACAAGTGATCGGCTTGCCGGTCGACTCCAACTCCAGGCGGCCGGGGCGAACGCCGCGCGACACGCCGGGGCAATAGACCGGCACGCGCTGCTTGGTCAGCTCGTCGGTGTCCCGGGCGCCGCCGTTGGTCACCGCGCCGACTGCACCGGCTGCGATCCAACTCATCGCGTTGTTCGATCCGATGAATCCGCAGTCCTTCACGCCCGCGCCATCGATCACGATCACATCACCGGTGCGAATCTGGTCGGGGATCGGGCCTCGCGCCAGCTCGGAGTACCACTGGCTCTTCCAGCGAAGGTGTTGCTCGACCGATTCAAACACCGGTGCTCGCCGGCCGGTCGGCACGAACCGAACCGTGTGGGCGATGCCGTAGATACGGTGGGCAAACCCATCCATGTCGCGCCACAGTGGGCCGATCAACCGATCCATCAGGCCCACGTCCTGCAGGCCGACCGCGTCCATTCCGTCACACACGTCGGTCACCCGAAGCCCCTGAAAGCGCTTGAGCAACTCGGCTCGATCCTGATCGGCTACCATGACTTTGCGTCTCCCTTAACAGCAATGACCATTGCTCTGTCCTGCCGCACGACCATCACTTGTACCCGAATTCCGCGCCGGTGCCAGGGCTGAGGCAGATTTGCGGCACGACCGCTTTCCGGAGTATATGGTTCGTTCGCGGGCCACCGACCCCGGCGCGCCAGACGCTTGCGATACGAACATGCCCACGCAGAGAACATGGATGGGTATTCCACCGCACGTTCGTACGTGTTGGCGCAAGAGGAGACAGGCACTTGCATGACGAAGGCGTGGGCATGCCACCCAAAAACTCGTCCATCCGGAGCGCCTGTGCTCGCGTCAGCGTCGCGGCTTGGTTGCGCCGCGTCGACGGAATCGACTCAGCAGCAGCATACCGATCGCCAGACCCAGCGGCGCCACCGGACCGGTCGCCCCGCAGCAGCCACCCGCCGATTCGCAGGCGTCACCGACACCGTCGCTATCGCCGTCGAGTTGATCGGTGTTGGCGGTCGACGGACAGTTGTCGCAGTCGTCGATGACTCCGTCGCTGTCACTGTCGGTCTCGGTGTCGTCGGGGACGCCGTCGCCGTCGCAGTCGGCCATCAGCAGACACAAGCTCATATCCAGGTCCTGTGGACCTGCGATGCCTGCTTGCGAGGTCCCATCGCCCGTCACCGACGTAAGCCAGGTAAAAAGGCACGTTCCCTCGAAGAGCCCTTCGACGGCGATCCACCCCTCGGCCAACTGACAACAGGGCGTCAGGTTGGCTGTGTAAGCAGACACGCGAACCCCTATGAATTCCAGCTCCGTATCGGTCACCGTGGGCGTGACGACGTACGGCCCGCAGGAGAGAGCGCCGGGATGACCCCCGTCGTCTTCGTAGAACGTTACAATGAAATCTTCCCGGGTTGGCGTGCAGGCTGCCGTGGTGACGACGTCGAGGTTCGCCCCCCACCACGAGACGCCGCAGATATCGCCGGCAAGGCCGGAGAAGTTCTCCAAACTCACCAGGTAGCCCTGGCTGGAGGGCTGCAGGCGCGACATCTCATAGGGCTCCGGGGGCGGTTGGGAAAACATGGAATTGGCCGGACACTCCGGCGCAGCCGGCAGCGGCGTCGCTTCTGAGATACTGAGTGCGTAGTTTCCTTCATCGCTCCCGCTTCTGCCATCGATAACGATATAGTAGGTCGTTCCAGCGCTAAGCGGCACGCCGAGCACCTGCGACTGATGGGTGCTCAATCCGCAGCCCTCGTCGTCGCAGGCCAACTCATCGCCCGAACACGAGTCCTCGTAAACGTAAAGCACCGTGTCGAAGCTCGACCCGCACAGCGAGATATCCACCGACATGTCCGACGGCGGGGTGAAGGCATAGACCACGTCCCGGCCGCCGCTCGACCAGCAGTCGTTGTAGTCATCGGCCGCAGTCGCCGTGGTGCCCGTGTCGGGATAGGGAAGCACCACGACAACCGTTGCCGTCGCACATGTGTCCCCGCCGGCCGCCATAACACACGCAGGACCCGCCAGCATCAGGACCAACGCCATCAGAGCTGCAATCGTTTTCATCTTCCATACTCCTTGTGTCTGTCGTCGTACCGCCGTCGCGCGGCAGCCGAAGACATACGCACGCCTTCGCAACGAAGGCGGTTCACGCTCGGTCTGATTACGACCAAGTCGACAGTTGTAGCCCAGCCCAAGTCTTGGATGCACAACAGCAGGTGACCGACCCACGTTGCACGAACCGCTTGCAGACTACTTACGTCGTGCCCGTACTGTACGGGCGCGGATCCGGCTCAGCAACAGCATGCCCACGGCCAGGCCCAGCGGCGCGACGGGTCCGGTCGTGCCGCAGCATCCGGTCGGCTGTACGCGGGGCGGCATTTCGCAAACGTCGCCCACGCCGTTTTCGTTGCTGTCGGCCTGGCTGAGGTTGGCGACGAGCGGACAATTGTCGCAGCCGTTCGGCACGCCGTCGTCATCTGCATCGATCGCACATCCATCATCCCCGACGGCACTGACGCAACTGGCCGTATCGGGGCAGTCGTCGCACGCGTCGCCCACGCCGTCGTCATCGTCGTCGGCCTGGACGGGGTTGGGGTCGTCAGGGCAGTTGTCGCACACGTCGCCTAGCCCGTCGGTGTCCGTATCGGTCTGACTCGAGTTGGGCAGGTCGAAACAGTTGTCATCGCTATCGAAGATACCATCGCCGTCGGCGTCGGCCAAACCGGCCAGCCAGTTGCGCAGGATTCCGAGTTGATCCGCATCGGTGCTCCAGTCCGAGCCATCCTGGTTTCCGTTCCACGTGCCCACCGATCCACCCGGCGCGGGCAGGTCGGTGAAGATGATCTTGTCGAACGCCGTCGCGTCGATCTGGCCAAGTGAGACAGCGCCGCGCGCGGCGTCGGCTGTGAGCTGGTCGTGGTCGTTGTGACCCGCGGTGAAGGACAACCCCCGGTAATCGCCCGCCGGACCGTTGAGGATGAAATGGTCGGCGCCGGCGGCTGTCCAGTTGGCGGCGATTGGCGAGTCGCCGAGGGTTGAGGAGCGCACCACGTCGGCCAGCCGTGCGTCGTTCGGCCCGCCGAGAATGTTCAAGCCGGTGGCGATCAGACTGCCGCCTCCCTGGATATACGCCTCCAGCGCCGCTTGCTCGTCGGCGGTTATCGCTCGCCCGGCGTTGTCGTTGCCCGACCCGTAGAAGATCACCACATCGAAGGCCGCCAGCGAGGTCACGTCGCCGGTCAGGATCGGATTGTTGGTCGCATCGGTGTTATCCAGAATCGTGAAGACGTGCTCCGGAATCGCCGAGGTTAGGAAACTAAGATTGTCCGCGGAGTAATCGTCGGCGACCAGGACGTTCAGCGCCTCCGCCGACGGCGTCACAAAGGCCACAAGCACCAACAGTCCAACGCACACACCCACATTGCTGCTCGAAATCATCACCGGCCCTCCCACAAACGGCACCCACCTCGCCGCACACCCCAACAGGGCGGGTGATCTGAAACTCACAGCCACTCACCGCAGACGTGTCTTGCCACGAGTGTCGGCCCGACACCGACAGCCGGCATTTCACTGGCGCCCATGGTACGTACGGTTGCAGGCAAACACAATCTCGCCGCCCGCTGGCTGACGGCGCCCGAAAGGAGCCGATCGGGCTCAGCAAGGACGCTACGTAAACACGCGCGATCGAACGTCATGGCTTGGCGGCGTGCGGTTGGGAATCGGAGCTTTTGGGATACTGCAGTCCGTGGTCGTCACGCGACGGGCGCCGCGACGGCGACTTCAAAGTGTGTGCCCTGCTTCGGTCCGGTGAAGTCGGCGGCCAGAGAGGCGCAAGAGACCACAGCGCAGAGACAAGGGACCGACCTATCGGCCGATCCCCTGCCCGCGCTCAAATGGTTAACTGCTCAGATGGGATGCGCGCCGCCTACTGCCGCTCCCGCACGACGATCGGCACCAGGCCCTGCATCGTCGGATCATACAGCACGATATCAGGCTCCTGATTATCCACAATGGACCCGGGGTTCAGATACCCGGCTACGGAGTCGAAATCCCTGCTGGCAACTCACAACGAGCCCAGCACCCCTTCCATCTCATTCACATCGGTCAGTAGATCTGTGCCGATGATCACCGATGGCGGCGTGCCGGTAGCCAGGCTCGCCGGATTGTCGAAGCCGAGGACGGGGAAGGCGTCGTCGTCGCCGTTGCACACGAACAACCGATTGTCCACCAAGGCCACGGCGGCTGGCCGGATGATCAGCGAGGGTCCGCCTAGTACGAAGTCGGGCTCCTGGTTGGTCGACAGGCCGTCGGCGGGGCTGTACGCCGTGACTTTATCTCCCTCGGCCTGGCAGACGTAGAGCACGTTGTCGAAAACGAAGACCCGTATGGGATCCAGCACCAGCGAGTCGGCCAGGTTTAACACCACGTCCGGAGCTTGATCGCCGGCCAGCGCAGCCGGACCGTCGAAGATTCGTACGGTATTGTTGATCTTACTGGCCACGTACAGGGCGTCGTCGGTGACCGCCAGGCCCACCGGCCCGTCGAGCCCTGCCAAGCCGCCCAAGACCACGTCCGCAGCCTGGAAGTCGGACAGAGCGGTCACGTCGCGGAAGATGCGAACCGTGTCATTGTCCTGGCTGCAGACGTACAGGTCGCCGTTGTGGACTTGCAGGTCGCTGGGCTTGTCGATGCCGGACCCAGCGAGGTTCAGTGTCACTACTGGAGCGACGCTGTGGTCGAGGAAGCTGTAGACGGTAACGGTATCACCATCGACATTGGCCACATAAAGGCTGCCGTCGGCAATGTCGAGTGCGCGCGGGCCATCGATGCCGGAAGCAGCATCCAGAACCCCGTCCGGTTCCTGTCCGAACGGATCGGCATTGCGGACATCCCAGTAGATGTAGACCCTGTCCCCCCATACGTCGCCGACGGCCATATCCAGTGTTTCACACACGTCGCCTATCGCGTCCGCATCATCGTCGGCCTGGTCGGCGTTGGCCACGGCTGGGCAGTTGTCGCAGGCGTCGCCCACGCCGTCGCCGTCTGTGTCGGTCTGCGCGGCATTGGCGACGGCCGGGCAGTTGTCGCATGCGTTGCCCACACCGTCGCTGTCACCGTCGGCCTGATTGGCGTTGGCCACCGTCGGGCAGTTGTCGCTGCCGTCTATTACCCCGTCGCCGTCCGTGTCGGGACCGAGGCCCGGGCAGCCCATCATGGACAGGCTAAGCGCGACGGTCAGCATGGTCGCCCATCCCGTTCGACCGAGCAGTTTGTGATACATAACGTGGAGTTTAGCCGTTTTATAGAATGTTAACCTCTTCTACTACAATGAGTTACGAATTAATGGCAAGTTCCTATGCAAGGCCCGAGTTGCTCGGAATTGGCTGGCGGGCTCCAGCGGGGGTCCTCAACGGCATTACCCGGTCGAAAATGGCTAAAGTCCACATAA
>DATKUK010000018.1:0-39681 GCA_035530655.1 Phycisphaerae bacterium | reverse complement strand
GGTGAAGACGACGGCGTGGGCCAGCCCCAGTTGCCCCGCCTGTTCGTGCAGCCGGTCGGCGTAGGCCTCCTGGCCCGGCCCGGGGTCGCCGACGATCACGAAACGGGCATCGGGCCGGCGTTGCAGGACCCGGCCGGCGACATCGAGGAAGAACCCGAGTCCCTTGCGGGGCACGATCCGGCTGACCAGTCCCACCAGCGGCGCCGCCGGCGGTATGCCGAAGTGGTCCCAGAAACTGCGGGGCACCTGCTCGCGCGCGATCCGTTGCAGGTCCATGCCGTTGTGGATGACCTCGGTGCGACGACGCGCCGAACAGGGGAGTTGCTGACGGACCGAGGCGGAGATCGCAATGATCTGATCCGCCCACCAGGTCGCCGTGACCAGGGCCAGCCCGTCGCGCCAGCGCCGCCACGACAGCGGTTTGGGAGTATCCAGCAGGTGCCAGATGGTTGGGACGCCGGCCAGGCGGCAAGTCGGCCCGCACATCAGACCCGCCTTCACCCGATAAGCGTGCACGATGTCGGGGCGCAGCCGGCGCAGGGTCCGCATCAGCGCCGGGTGGAGTCGCCCGGCCCAGCGAGCCAGCCCGCGCAGCCCGCCAGCCGCCCGCGACAGCGGCTCGCCTTCTCCCTTGCCTCCACGCATCGGAATGCCGAGCGCCCTGCCCGGCACGCCCGCCTGGTCGAGCGCGTCAGTCGTCGGGCCGTCAATGCAGGCTAGGTAGGAGGTCTCGAATCGCGATCGATCGAGGTTGCCCGCCAGGTTCACCACGCTGCTGAGCACGCCGCCGACTTCGTCGCCGTGGATGAAATGAACGACTCGCAGGACGTGTCTGCCGCGGTTGCTCATCGACGTTGCACTCGACGACTCACCTACTCTGTGAAGAATGCCCGCAGGGCGGGCATTCTTCATGGGCCCTGCCGGACTCGAACCAGCGGCCTCTTCCTTGTAAGGGAAGCGCTCTAGCCAACTGAGCTAATCGCCCCGGCTGTGCCTATTGGAAGCGACGCGCCGCACGATTGCAAGCCTCCACAGATAGGTGCCCAGTACCTGCAAGGCCGGCCACCGCCAGTCCTATCGAGCCGCGGCCAACGCGAATTGATCGCTCATTTACTGTTGCGTTTTCGCCGCCTCGGCGGCTGCCCGGCCAGCGACCGCAAGTAGCGCACCTCCGACGGACGCAGTCGCCGGTGCTTGCCCACGGCAAGCCCCTTCGCCGTCAACTCGCCGATCGCGATCCGACGCAAGCGCCGAATCGGATAGCCCAGCCTGGCCAGCATGCGGCGGACCTGACGGTTCCTTCCCTCCCGCAGCGTGATCTGAAGCACGCTGCGCTGCGGACTACGGTACGTCAGCTTCACCGTCGCCGAGCGCGTCCTGCCCTCGGCCATCCAGATGCCTTTGCGAATCTGTTCGAGGTCGTCGTTCTCAATCCGCCCGCGCACCTGGGCGCGGTACGTCTTGGGTACCTCGAAACGGGGATGGGTAAGTTGCTGGGTCAGCGCCCCGTCGTTGGTCAGCAGCAAAAGGCCCTCCGAGTCGGCGTCGAGCCGACCGATGCAGAACAGCCGCTCACCGACCGGCCCCAGCAGATCCACCGCTCGGCGCCTGCCGGACGGATCGCGGTTGGTGCACACCACTCCGCGAGGCTTGTTGAGAAGGTAGTACGCCTTGGGCTCGGTCTTGATGGGCCGCCCGTCGACGCGAATGTCGTCGCGCTCCGCATCGACCAGGACGGGAAGGACGTCGGTGATCTGTCCGTTCACCGACACGCGACCGTCGACGATCATCTCTTCGCATGCTCGCCGCGAGCCCACTCCCGCCCGCGCGAGAATCTTCTGTAGACGTTCGGGCATCGTCGCGTTTCCGCGTGGCATGCAACGGCGGCTGTCAGACACCCGCGCCGCTCGGCACGGTCACCTCAAGCCACTCGCAGTCGCTCTCTGTTGCCACGTGCACCTGTTTCGTTGCCGCGGGGAGCAGAACGACGTCGCCGGGGGCGAACGCCACCTCCAGCCCGTCCGACGTCTGCGTGAGCCTGCCCCTGCCCGACAACACGACCCAGACCATCATCGTCCCGTCGGCGATCGGCTGGACGACCCCCTCAACGGTGCGCACCTTATGCACCACGAACGAGTTACACGCCACCAACCGCGTCACCGTCCGCCACACGTCGGCGATATGCGACCTCTTCTGCTCGCGCTCGGTGCGACCGAACGCGATACACTCCAGGGCCTCGGTAATGTGTAGCTCGCGGCCCTGGCGGCCCCAGTCATAGACCCTGTACGTGATGTCCGACGGCGTCTGGACCTCGGCCACCACCACGCCCTTGCCCAGTGCGTGCAGCGTGCCGCTCGGCAGGTAGTAGCATTCACCGGCCTTCACCGGAATCCGGCGTAAGGTGTCGGGCACCTGATTCTGCTCGATGGCCCGTTCGAACCGTTGCCGATCGACGCCGTCCTTCAGCCCGCGATAGATGGCCGCGTCGCCCCTGGCCTCGATGATGTACCAGGCCTCGTGTTTGACCCGGACGTTGCCCCCCAATCTGCGGGCCATGGCCTTGTCGGGGTGCACCTGGACAGAGAGATCCTGCTCGGCATCCAGGAACTTGATCAGCAGGGGAAAACGACCCTCGAATGGCTCGGCATTTCCCAACAGTCGGACACCCCATTGCCCCAGCATCGCCCCGAGCCCCTGCCCCCGGGCGGGCCCCATCGCCGCTTTGGACTGATCTTCCTCCAGATCGGCCAGCTCCCAGGACTCGCCGATGGCCTCGTCGGACGGCAGCGACTTGCCGAAGATCCGCTGCAAATTCCGTCCGCCCCACACCTTGGGCTTGAAGATCGGATCAAATTTCACCGGGTACGGGCCCGCCACAGTATGTGCTCCGCGTGCAATCGGACGCATTCTATGACCCGCGCGCGGTGCGGTAAAGGTACGCAGAGGGCCGATCCTGTCGCCTGGCTTGCCCGCATCCGACGGTCGCCGTACACTTCTAACGGGTTTACCATTCCTGTCCTGTGAGGAGAGGCAGATGGCCGAGGGTGACGATACGATCACGTACGAGGATTTTGCCAAGCTCGACATCCGCGTCGCACGCGTCCTGGAGGTGAGCGATCACCCCAACGCCGACAAGCTGATCCTGCTTCAGATCGATCTGGGTCCACTCGGCCAACGACAGGTCGTCGCCGGGCTAAAACCCTACTACCCCGACCCACAGGTTCTGGCGGGCAAGGACATCGTGGTGGTGGCCAACCTGGCTCCGCGCACGATGCGAGGGCAAACCAGCTACGGCATGCTGCTGGCGGGCAGCAGCGACGATAGGAGCCGCGTGGTGATCCTGACCAGCGACGAGCCCGTCGAGCCCGGCAGCAAGGTGTCCTAGGGCGCGGGCGCGGCGACACCGGCGCCGACCGCCCGCCGGGGGTGGGCGACCGAGCCCGCTCGGCCGACGATGGGGCGAGCGGTTGACGGTCGAGCCCAGGCCTGCTAAGAAACCTGCGGCTTCGTGGAGTCTGGCTGATGGTGGGACGGTGGCTGGTGACAGCGATGTTGGCGGTAGCGGGCGCGCTCATTGGGTGCGGCGAAGGTCAGCCGCCGCCGCCATACAACTACAATATGGGGGCTGAGCCGGGCGAACTGATGCCCACCCCGCCGCCCGCGGCGGACCTGGGCATCCTGGAGGAACGCATCGCCGTACGCCCCAGCCCCGCCAAGGCGCCCGCCGAGAGCGAAGACGCCGAGGCAGCGCCGCCCCAAGAGCCGGCCGAACCGTGAGAGCCTACATCAGGGGTGATCGGCCACGGCAGCGGCTAGACACGCCTGCCGCCCGCCGGAGAGTTGGTCGCTTCACACTTTGATCCGAACTGTCCCGAGTCCGCCTCTCGCATGTGTGATTGCGGGTCTGCACCTGCCGGGACATGCGTGCCCGGACTTTTTTTCTGTTGCATCGGCTAGGAACGTAGCGAGGACACGCCGCGTGAGGCGTTGACATTGCTCCACGCTGTCGCGAGAATGCCCGAGGCATGCGCGGGTCGTGGAAATCGGGGACGCAAGTGCTGGCGGCTGGTTCGAGTGAAGATCATCCGAAAACGTCTGGTCGCGGGCCGGACCAGCGCAAAGTCGCGCGCGCGCTGTCGGGTGCGGAGTCTCTTTCACTCGTCTCGGACTCAGCCACGTTGAAGCTTCTGGTGGTGGTTCCGGCGCTGAATGAGGCCTCGACCGTAGGGCACGTGGTCAGCAAGGTGCCCCGCGATATACCGGGCATCGCTCAGGTCGCCGTTGTCGTGGTGGATGACGGCTCGACGGACGGCACGGGCTCGGCGGCCTGTCAGGCGGGTGCCCGCGTGATTCGGCACGACCGCCCTCAAGGCGTAGGGGTTGTGTTTCATCGTGCGTTGGAGCTGGTGGTCGACGAGGCGGCCGACATTCTCGTATTCATCGACGGCGACGGGCAGTTTAACGCAGGGGACATCCGAAAGGTGATTCGCCCGATCGTCGAGGGCCAGGCGGACTGCGTGACGGCGTCGCGCTATCATCCTGAGTCGCCGCCGCACCGGCAGGCCCTGGGGCGCCGTGTGGGCAACCTGATCATGTCGCGCTTGGTGAGTGCGCTGATTCGACGTAGGATCTATGACGCCGCATGCGGCTTCCGTGCGTACTCGGCCACCGCCGCACTGAAGCTCAATCTTACCGGCCGATTTACCTATACGCAGGAGACGCTGCTTGACATCGCGTTTATGGGTGGCCGGATCGTGGAGGTTCCGATTCGCGTGCGCGGGACGCGCAAGCACGGCAAATCGCGTGTAGCCCACAGCCTGTTAGGGTATGGATGGCGTGCACTGATGATCATCCTGCGCGCCTATCGCGACTACAAGCCGTTACGGTTCTTCGGCTCTTTGGCCCTCGTGCAATTTGCCGTGGCTTCCTGCTTGGGCGGCTTCTTCCTGCTGCACTTTCTCAAGACGGGCCGCTTCTCGCCGCACCTGTGGGCCGGATTGACCGCCGGATTCCTGTTCATTATGGGCGCGCTGACTTCCCTGACGGGAGTCTTGGCCGACATGCTGGACCGCGTCCGCCTCAATCAGGAGCAGCTTCTGTTCCATGAGCGGCTGCGGCGGTACGAGATACGAAAGGTTGAGTCCGGCCGTTCAAGCCAAGCGGCCCGTCATTACGGCGCGGGGCCTGCCCAACAGGGGTCGTCCGTTTCGGGTCGAGCTGCCTCTCTTTGAAACAACTATGGGCACCCATCAGACGCTAACAACCCCAATGGAGTCTACGTTGAAACCGCCTGGCGGCCACGCCGAGGGTGGTTGGAAACAATGCCTGATTCTCATCGTGGTATTGGCCTCGTTGTACGCCGGGCTGCAGAACGGACAGTGGGCGCCCGTCTCCGACGCCGATCTGTACGCGGCGATCGCGCGCAGTATCTACACCGGGCACGGATTCACCTTTAACGGGGCACCGGTCGGGAGGGTCCCACCGGGTTGGCCCCTCTTCCTTGCCGGGGCCATGTCGATCTCGACCTCGTACTGGTTCCTCAATCTTGCGCAGATGTCGCTCTTTCTGGGTACGGCGGCCCTGTACTACTACATTGTGCGGCGTTTCACATCTCCGTCGCGGGCGTTTGTGATCGTCTTTGTCGTTGGCATTCTGTCGCGATTCTTCCATCTGACGTTCATGCTTCACTCGGAAGGCTTGTTTGGTTTGACGTCGGCCCTTGCGATTCTGCTGGCCCTCCAGGTCAGTGAGGGCCGCCCGGTCGGATGGCGCATTCCATTGCTGATCGTGCTATCTGCTGTCGCTGTCGCCGTCCGCTGGGCGGGCGTGCTCCTGCCTGTGGTTGTGGGCGGTGCTTTGCTGTCAGGTGGGGGTAAGATCAGCTTCAGGCTTCGCTGCGCGTCTTTCCTGGCTTTGATCCTCGTGGCGTTAGGCAGCTTCCTGCTGGTGCGACACGCGCTGAAACGCGCGTGGTTTGTTCCCTCGCCGCCCTCGGCAGCAGAGACCGTTGGCGTGCTCACCGAGGAGACCGGCGAAACAGAATACTTCGTTCCCATCCGTACGATCGGTTTGGGAGGGGGCGTCGATCGCTATGTCCGTAACGTGGCGCAGGCTGGCGGCTGGTTTAGCGGACTGCTTTTCGAGCCGGCCCAGTTGGGTCGTTCTTACCGACCGCTTGCCCTCGCGGTGGACGCGTTCGGATGGGTACTCATAGCACTCTTCATCGCCGGGTCACTGCCTCTGTGGCAGCAGCGCAGATGGTTACTGCTGGGCGTTCTGCTCTATTGCGGTGCACTATGTGCGCGGTGGCCGTATCCCGCTCCGCGATACCTGCTTTCCTTTGCCCCACTGCTGCTTCTGGGCGTCTGGCTTGGCATCGATCGTCTGGGTGCGGCGCAGGGCGCGCTGAGATGGCATAAAATCAGACGCGCGCTGGTTGTCGCCTTGTTTGCCGCGATCGTAGCGGTGAATCTTCCTATGTATTTGATCGATGCCTGGATGATCCACGCAGAAGACTTCTACGGCACCTACTACGCGGGTCAAAGCAAGCCCTTGATCGTCATAGCCGACTATTTACGTCAGCACAACGTGAGTGACGGCGAAGTCGGCGTGAGTCCGAGGTACGTCAACCTCAATATCGATCGAGGCAACACCTTTGGCCGGCGTGGCTTCTACTTCCTGATGAACAGAGTTTTTCGCCACGTTCCTGAAGGCGTATGCAGGGAACGGCCCAATGCCGCTCTCCTCGAATGGGCCAGCCGGTGGGGGGTTAAGTACTACGTCTACCGTCCTCCCACCGTGCCATGGCGCCTTTGGCATTTCCGCACCCCGTGGCTTCAGGAGAAGATGACGGGCGCGCCGGTGCCCCCCCCCACCGCCTATTTCGAGCTGTATGAATTGCGCGACGATGGCGCTGTCCAAGTCGAACTGCCCGCAGTAAACGCTCGGGTCGACCGGGTACCGGGGGTATAATGGCGGCCGCCGCGGATCGGCCGTGTGGCGGGCTGGTGACTATGCGAGTGCTCTTCGACATTACGCATCCCGCCCAGGTCCACTTCTTCAAGAACGTGATCCGTTTGCTTTGCGAAAAAGGCCATCAAGTCGTTATCACCACGCGGGAAAAGGATGTCGCCATCAGCCTCCTGAAGGCGCTCGGTATGGAACACCTTTGCCTCAGTCGGGGAGGTGCCGGGCTCGTGGGGCTGGCTGGCGAGCTGCTTCAGCGGTATGTGCGCGTCCTGGCGGTGGCCAGGTCTTTTCAGCCGGATGTCATGGTGGCGGAGGCCGGCGTGTCTATCGGCTTGGTGGGTCTGTTGCTCGGTGTCCCGCGCGTCGTGTTCGAGGCCTCCGAGCATGCCCGGCTTCAGCAGCTGTTGGGCTTGCCGTTCGCTACGTTGATTTTTACAGATATGACGTATCAAAAGCACTACGGGGTGCGGCACAGACGTTTCCGTGGCATCTGGGTGCACTCGCATCTGGCACCACAGTATTTTCAGCCCGACCCGGCCAGGCTCCGACGGGCGGGTGTGGCCCCCGACCAACCCTACATCGTTTTGCGCACTGTGGCGTGGTCGGCCGCTCACGACATCGGTCTGCCCGGGCTATCCCAGAAGGAACTGGAGGACGCGGTTGACAGGCTGTCAGCGTTCGGCCGGGTACTGATCAGTTCCGAGCGCTCCCTGCCAACCTCGTTACAACCGTTTGCCAACCCGCTTCCACCCGAAGATATGCACCATCTTTTGGCGATGGCGTCCTTGTACGTGGGAGAGGGCGGCACCATGGCCGCCGAGGCGGCAACGCTCGGCACGCCGTCGATCTACTGCAATCGCCTGCATACCGGCTACACGGTGGCCCTGGAAAAGCGATATCACCTTCTGCGCAGCGCGGGCAACCTGAGAGAAGGGGTCCGTATTGCCGAGGATCTGCTCAGACGACCCAACGTTCGGCAGGAGTGGCAAAAGCGGCGGCGTAAACTACTCGATGAAAGCGAGGATGTAGGGAAGTTTATGTTCGATCTGATCGAGCAGGCTGCGGCACGCCGTCACACCAGGTGAGGTGTACATGGCTAACGAGGTCAACAATCACCCGCCGGGAACCTCTTGGCGTATTGTGCGCCTTGCCATGGGACCGAACTGGCGCCGTGTACGTATCGTCGTCGGCGTATTGCTGGTGGCGCTGGTCCTTTACTTCGTGGGCCGCGTGTTGTTCGTACGCCTCCAGCAGATCTCCTGGGCGCAGGTGCATGTCCGCCCTCTGCCGGTGCTCTTGGCGATCGCGTGCTTTTGCCTCCACCGCATTCTGCACGGCGCTACGCTCGGCGCTTTGCTGCGCTCGTTTGGTAGCACCATCGGCTATTTCGACAGCATCGTGATTGCCCGCACGGCCTCGCTCGGGCGATACATCCCGGGCAAGCTGTTCAGTGCGAGCAGTGCCCTGCTCTTGCTGGCACGCTTCGGTGTGCGAATACCCACGGGACTGGCGTCCGTGTTTTTCTCCAGCTCGCTCACCATCCTGGTGGGCTTCATGATATCCGCCCCACTGATGCTGATGCCCGCGGTGCAGCGAGTCATGCCGTCACCCGGCCTGTGGTGCGCGGTCCTGGTACTGCTGGGCCTGGTTACGCTTCACCCTCGCGTCTTTCTCATGATCTGCAACAGATTGCTGAGGCGGCTTGGCAGACAGCCTATCACGGCCAAGCCTGCCCTCAAGCCCTTCGTGTCGGCAACGCTTCTGGTCTTCCTGCGATGCGCGTTGCTGGGCTTTGGCGTGTGGCTGAGTGTTGCGGCCTTAATGCCCCTCGGGTTGCACTTATACCCGCTCATGACTTCCACGGCCGTGTTGGCGTCCGTGGTCGGTTTCCTGGCGTTCTTCGCGCCGAGCGGTATCGGTGTCAGAGAGGGTATTTACATTCTGATTCTGGGGCCTACACTCGGCGCGACCGAAGCCGCTTTGGCTGCCGTGTTTCTGCGACTTATCGACGTGCTGACGGATATCGTAACCGGTGTAACAGCTATCCTGCTGCTCGGGTCTAGACTTGAAAGAATTGCTGCTGTGCGACCATCCGAGGCTCAGACTAACGAGTTGCCCGCCGGCGCGGTGCGCAGCGGCGCTGACCCTCTCTGAACGGAGAGGCCGAACGGAGTCATGGTGACTCAGCTAGGTAGTAGTCGACTCGTCCGCCGGGGGATCCTGGGAGCCAAAATGCGGCTGAACAGGCATCCGCGTCTGAAAACCGCTGTTTCCGAGGCACGCTTCAAGCTCTGGCAGGTGTGGGTCCGGCAACGAGGGTCGCACACCCATCCCGCGTTCGACGTCAATCGAACTTGCCTTGTCGATCCGGCGACCATTCGATACGCCCTCCCGGAGGACTGGACGGGCCTCGTGTCCAGGAAATACGCCAACCGAGGGAAGATAGCTGGCGGGACCTGGGATCTCCGCCGCGTCCGTTTCGAAGATACGGATATCTATAAGGCCTTTCATGCACACTTCGTTGAGGGGCAAGCATGGCGCGAAACTGACCTGTACCGCCGCGTCATGGGAGAGATCGGCCGAGGGCACGTCTTATACGGATGCAGGACGGCCCGCGATTACGACGCGAAGTGTGCCGCGCTCGACGCGATCTTTGAGGACATCAAGCACAATGGCTATCGTCCTCAGGTGGACATCGCCCGCGCAGAACACGACCCCTACAAGGGCGAGGATGAAATTTCGGTCTGCATCGACCGGCATGGCGAGTTTCTCTTCGAGGACGGCCGACACCGTCTGGCCATCGCGAAGATTCTGGGTGTCCGGCGCATCCCGGTTAAGATCACCGTAGCTCATAAGGCCTGGAATGATTTCCGCACGGAAGTGTTGGACTACGCCAGGACCCACGACGGACACGTCTATCAGCGCATCCCCCATCCGGACCTGTGTGAGGTGCCCTCTACATACGGCGACCGGCGATGGGACGTACTGCGGCAACATCTGCCCGTCCGTACCGGTGTCGTGCTGGACATCGGCGCCCATTGGGGTCGGTTCTGCCATCAGTTCGAAGACCTGGGCTTTGGCTGTCACGCCGTCGAAAGCAGCGTCCGAAACGCGTACTTTCTCGAGAAGTTGCGGCGGGCGGCCAACAAGCGGTTTTGTGTGCACTGTGTCAGCGTCTTCGACTACAACCAGCCAACCCGTTTCGATATAGTGTTGGCGCTCAGTATTTTCCACCATTTTATCAAGGAAAAGGGCTCGTTCGAGAAATGGCTGGCGTTCCTCGGACGTCTCGATATGGACGCGATGTTCTTTGAGCCGCATCTGCCCGAAGAACCGCAGATGGCGGGTGCTTATCGCAATCTCAACAACCAGGATTTCGTCAAGCTCATCATGGATAACTCATGCCTGACTCAGGCCGAGCACATCGGCGAGTCCGAAGATGGCCGGCGGCTCTACTTGCTTCAGCGAAAGTAGGTGGCCCTGCATGCGGGTTCGGCCGGCTTCGCCTTCACTGGAGCACCTCGCTCAACTGCTGGGCAGACCGTCACTTGGCTGACCATGGGCTCATCGTCCAGGTGAAACCCGCTCCTGCCCGCACAGAGGTCTCATGCCGCAAGTCCCTGCCAGACCCCGTCGAGCCGGGGACGTGGCGCAAGCGGGCTGCTATGATTGGCATTCTGAGCGAGCCTGGCCCAACCTGACACGGCCTGCGTGGGATCGATGCTCAAAGACATGGTACGACATGCCCCCAGAACGCCTTCTCCGATGATGCCCCGGGGCAACCGCCCCGTGTCGCCCCCTGACGGCGCCGGCCGCCTGACCGCTTTTCTGACGTTCGTCATGATTCTGATTCTTGCCGCGGCCGTCCGTGCTGCCCTCGTCGCGGGCGCCGTTTCCGTATCGCGCGATGCTGCGCGATACTACCTGCCCCAGGCCCTTGCCGTCCGCGAAGGCCTGTCGACCGAGGCATTCCATGCAGGCATACCTCCGCTCTATCCTTTACTCGCGGGGCTGTTGGCCAGAATGATCGGCGACGTCGAACTGGCGTGCCGATTCATCAGCGTTGCGGCAGGGCTGACAGCCGTGACGTTCCTCTTCATGCTAAGTCGGCGGCTGGGCGGCGACTGGGCGGCGGTCCTGTCGGCGGCCTTGCTCGCCTTCCACCCCTACCAATGCCGCTTCAGTGCCGAAGTCGGACCGGACATGTTGGCCGCAGCTTTGGTGATCACGGTTGCCTTGTGTCTGGTCGAATACCTGCGCCGTCCCAGGTGGCTGGCCGCCGCAGCAATCGGAGTGGCGCTCGCTCTGCTATCTCTGAGCCGGCCCGAGGCTTTCGCCTACGCCGTTCCTACTATGCTGATCATGGTGCTGTTCCCGCTGGCCGGACGATTCCGCTTTGAGCCCAGGCGCGTCCTGCACGTCGGCCTGCTGCTAGGCTTGCTGGTTCTGCTCTGTCTGCCCAGGCTGCTCTGGGTATACCAGCGAACACACACATGGGCTATTGACGTTCGGCAGATCGCTTGGCCGGCACGCTTGTGGCGCGCCGTGACCGACGGCACGTTCCAGTACGGTCAGATGGCGGTGTGGCAGCGCGAAGGTCTTGCGGGAGTCGGCGACTCGTTGGAATCGCTGGTTGCTTCATTAGGTCCGGTCGCTTTGGTGTTGGGGATCTTTGCGATATGGCGGCGAGCGGCTTGCGTGCGGTCGCGTCTCCTGTGGGTACCGGGGCTGCTCATCCTATTTGGCATACTGTTGGTCCTGGTGGGCAATCGCATCTCCAAACGATACCTGCTCGCGGCTGGCGCCCTCTGGCAACTCTGGGGCGGCGCGGGACTCACCGTACTGGTCGAGTTGGTGGTGTCCCGGGTTCGCTCGCCCCAGGCAAAAGCCCGGCGAGTTGTCCTGCCCTGTCTTGTCGCTGCCGGTCTGTGCGTCGCCCAACTCCCGTGGGCCCTCGTACCACTAAAAGCGTCCCGACGCAGCGAACGTGTCTTGGGTGAGTGGATACGTCAGAATCTGGGCGCGGGCCAACGAATTATGTCACGCGACCCCATTTCCACCTGGTACGCACAAGCATCGCAAGTGCGTTGGCTCAGTATGCGGTATCCAAAACGTTGGTCCAGGAAGCTCGTTACCTACGCCCGCGATCACGACGTGCGCCTGGTCGTTTTTGACGCTGATTTCAGCGACGCATACCCCGGAATATTCGCCGAAGTTACCGAAGGCGTTCCGCCTTATGGACCGATTCTCCACCAGGTTCAAGACAAACACGGGCCTCTGACTCTCGTACAGCTCCGGGCGCCGCCGGGCAAACGCTGATCGACCCTCGTTGCCCTCCAGTAGGGCGAACGGCGCTGTCGCCTGCTCGAAGGCCTTGACCGCCAGCGAGGTCACAGATACTGTCCGCCCGACGGCTTTGCGCGTCGCCACGAGTTCCGATGCCCGACGAATACACCGATCTGGCTGCAACCTACGACCTTACGCCTCCCTATCTCGATCGCACCGACTTGCAGTTCTACCTCGACTACGCTCGCCAAAGTCGCGGTCCGGTGCTCGAACTCGGCTGCGGAACCGGGCGAATCTGCGTTCCCATCGCCGCCGAGGGTATCGACGTCGTCGGGCTCGATCTGTCGCCGGCCATGCTGGCTATCTGCCGCCGGAAACTCGACGCCCAGCCCGACCGCACCCGCCGCCGCGTTCGGCTGCTCCGGGCCGACATGGCCGACTTCGTCCTGCGTCAACGCTTCGGCCTGATCGTCGTTCCCTTCCGCGCGTTCCAGCACCTGCTGGAGGCCGAGCAACAACTCGCCTGCCTGCGGTGCGTCCGCCGACACCTGCGGCCCGATGGCAGGTTCATCCTCGACGTGTTCGACCCCAACTACAGGATGCTCGCCGGCCCGTTCCCGTCCGAGCAGGTTACCGATTTTGACGTCACCTTCGGCGACGGCACGCGACTGATCCGCCGCTCGCGCATCCTCGGTCACGAGAAGTCGCGGCAACTGCAGCACGTGGAGTTCGAGTTCGAGCGCCACCTGCCCGACGGCTCGGTCCAGGCCAGCACCGCCGTCTTCTACATGCGATGTATCTTCAGACCCGAAGCCGAACATCTGCTGGCCCGTGCGGGGCTAAGCGTCGAGCACCTGTTCGGCGACTACCGGCGAACACCCTATCCTCCCGGCAACGACCTGATATTCGTCTGCCGGCGCGCCGGGAAACGACGCATCTGACCACACGCCCCCACCATATTGAGCCCCAACCACGGGCGCGGTAGTGTTCGTTGGTCGGAATCAGTCTTTGTTGCCGGGTGCCCATGAGCGATCAGCCCAACGAAGCCGCCGAGCGGCGCGTAGGCAAACCCATCCCGATTTTGCCCGCGACTTGGTTGATCCTTGTCGTGGCGGAGTTCTGCGTCGCTGCCTGGCGCGTGGGCACGAACCAGGGGTTCGCCGCTGCTGCCTTCCTGCCTTTGATCGGCCAGACCCGCCGGCGGGGCTTGTACTCGTATCTGTCCGAAGAAGGGCTCATCCAACTGGCGCGGACCTTCAATGCAGGCTACATCGTCACCGAGACTTCCGCCGAGCCGCTGTCCTTGCCCTTACTACACGAGAACAAGCGTGGTCGGCTCTATCAGCTCGAGAGCAGCGGACGACCCCAGGTTCAATCCGGCGCCAGTCGTTGACCGTGCAACGGTGACTCAATGCCAAGACTCGTCCTCAACGTGCTGTTCGGCCTTGCAGCCTGCGTTGGCGCGGTTGCCGGCTGCGCAGCCCCTGCCGTGGTGCCGCCCCTCGATGCGAGTTTGCCTGGGGGGCAGCAGTCGCTGACGGTTCACGCCGAAGCAGGCCGCCAACGCGGCGACATCATAGGTTCGACCGTTGCATTCGATCGCGGCGCCTGCCTGGTGGCGGGCCGCGGCGCGACGGCCGTCGCCATCGCCGACGCGCAGCGCATTGCGGCGCCCGTCGGCGTGGGCGCCAAGGCGTCGGCCGAACACGTCAGCGCCCGCTTTGACCTGTTTCTCCAGAGAAGCGAGCGACAGACGAACCAACTGAGCATTCCTGGCCCCGCTGGCTGCGCCTCCACGGCGCCTTGAGGCTGCCGCGCGTCGAACTGGGCGGCCCGCCCGGCCTGGCGATTCGTGATCCAAATAGCCTTTCGCAATGGTGACAGACCTTGGCTTCGGAGGCGACGGTCCAAACGTCGAAGGAAACGGGCCGCTTCCTCCAGCAGCTCGTCGATGTCCTCGCAGGCGTGATTGTAGGTAACGTTCTGATGCAGTTCACGCCAGACACACCGCTCGATTCGGTTGTCATCGGGACAGTACGGCGGCAGGAAGTGCAGCCGAATCCGTCGCCCCTGGTCGGCCAACCACGCCTGGACCCGACGGCTGCTGTGGATGCGGTAGTTGTCCAGGATGACGTGGATGAGCCTCTTGCCCGCGTACCGCTTCAGCAACGTCTCGAGCAACTTGATGAACAGGCCACTGTCCTTGCGCTCGCCTCGCACGTACGTCAACTGTCCGCTGGTGGCGTCCATCGCACCGGCCAGGTACCGCTTGACGTTCTGGCCCGGCGTCTCCACCCGCCGCTGTTGCCCCGGAAGCATCCAGTCCGGCCCGATCCGGGGGTTCAGGTCGATATCCGCTTCATCCTCCCACACCGCCGCCTGATCGTCGGGCAACGTGGTCACCAGCCGGCGAATCATCGAAAGACGCCGGTTCTTGGCCCTTCTCGACCATCCCAGCCGACCCAGTCGCGCGGCGCGGTCCAGCCAGTCCGCCGGCGGCTCGTCAAGCACGCCGTGTCCCCAATACAGCGCCGCCGGCGACGCCTCGCTAAGCCGTGTAATGCTCGCCAGGCTCTGCTCGACGGAGAACCCATCGCTGCCCGCCCAGCCGGGATGACTACCCCCGTTGAGCAAGTCGCCCGTGAACGCCGCCTGCCCGTCATCCAGGTCGATCAGGTAGCTCACACACCCCGGCGTGTGGCCCGGCGTGTGCAACGCCCGAACCGTCAGCCCGGCCGCCGTGAATACCTGACCGTCGCCGGGCACCACGTTGACATCCGTCGCCACGATGTGGTTCGGATACTCGTACCACATCTGCCGAGCGCCACGCCGCAGCACGTCGGCCGTGTAAGCTCCGGCCACCAGATCGATGCCGTGCTTGCCGAACAAGTACGCGCCATGGGCATGATCCACATGGCAGTGCGTCAGCAGCACGGCCTCGATGGTCTCAAGCGAACCGCCGGCCTGCACGATCCGCGTCATCAGTTCGTCATGCCAGTACGCCGACCCCGGATCGATCAGCAGCATCCCGGCCGGGCCACGGACCACGTGGCTCGTGCACTGCAACGGTCGGTCCAACTCGATCGAGCTGACATCTCTCATTTGACCTTCGCCCGACGACAATGCCGCGCTCCCTCGCGTGTGAGTCTAACGTACCGGCCCCGAAGCATCCAAGCGTTCCTTGCTGGATCCCTCGACGGCAGCGCCGCGGACCAGCGCCAGAACGCCCACAGACGCCCGCAATTGGCCGCTGAGGCGCGCCGTTGGCTGTGACCCGAGAGGGGGCAGGGCCGTGGTTCCGCCGGAGTCCTGGGAAACGGGGGGAGGTGGGGCCCCACAGGCGAATCAAACCCAACGGCATAATCCGATATGTGTAGACAGCATATGCGTCTGCTGCTGCTAGGTCGCCGTTCCGAGCCCCTACAGTCGAAATTCCCCAGCCACACAACGTTCAGTGTAATGGTACCCACACTGCTTCAGGCTGCAAGCGTATACTGGGCCTGATCCGCACTGGAGATCTCTAGGGTGAATTACCGAGTGAGCACCTATACGCGGTACTAGCCCAACAGGTAACACCGACTATTGGTTTGTGGCAGACTCAGCCCAGGTCGGCGCCAGCCGCTTCGGTGGCGTCAAGGCCCAGCGCAGAATCCCCAAGATGACGATGTAGCCGCCGAGTCCACATGCCAGACCGAGTATGCGTCGCGGCGTGAAGCCCATGGCGCCGATATACTGGATCACCCACCAGAATGGTACTGTAAAGACGCTGAGCACGCACAGGCACAACACGGCCGCGGGAAGTGCGAATGCGCAGTACCCCGCTCGACTGCGCCGGTCAGCCATCCATCGGGCGATCGCCACGCAGGGCAACGCGACGGCCGCGAACTGGGAGCTCAGGAAGAACCACTTGTGGAGTGATGGCTGGTCCAACGCGCCCCCGATGTGCGCATGGTCGAACGAGCTGGCAAAGAGTTGGCCGCTAAGGACATACAGAATCGGCCCGAGGAAGAACCACGCCAACGGGACCAGCACCAGCCCGATGTAAACGGCGGTTGCTAGTGCAGGCAGCCTGCGCTGCTCCGGAAGAGCTCCCATCTTGGGTACGCCCAGATAACCCAGCCACGGACCCAGCATCAGCAGCAACCCACCAGCGATCCAGATGGGCGGAAAGAACACAACGAACAGTTCTCTGAAGAACGACCCCTCAGCCAGCATCGTCACGATGGCTACCGCGACGAGACCGACCAGTCCACCGATGCCCTTCTTGCTGGCTCTAGGGCGATCGCCTTTATCGAGTTTTCGAGGATAGGTGGGCCAAGGCGTCAGCAGAAAAAGCAGCGCACATCCCAGCCACGTCCACAGGCTGAAAGAAAGGCCCACCAGCCCCGCTCTGTCCACGTAGGCATTACGCGAAAACTCTTCCAGTGCGAGACCGACAGTAAAGCCTGCCAGGAGCACAAACGGGAACCCGGCAAGAGCTGCTCTCGATAACGCCAGCACGGGCCGTACGGACTGGTCGTCACGGTCCGGTCGCGACGCAAACAGCAGCAGCGGCGCCGCCAGAGCGATCCCTAACGCTCTGGTTGGGGATGTCACCCATTTCTGCGTAGACTTGGCCATACGACGGAGCAGTAGCGCCCCCACCACAGCAGCCATCAACCACACAACCAGATCCGCCGCCACAACGTTAGCAAACGCATTGGGAAAGAATCCCATCTCGACGGGAAAAAACCATGCGCCGAGGATACCCAGCGCCACCGCAAACCCAAGCCGAACGCCTGGATTGGGAACATTCCACTCCGAGATCGAGTTGCCCTTCAGGTCCATCCTTTGCACCTTACTATAAGGATCGCGATGCACCCAAGAACGACACTCGATGGAACTGCACCATTGAGACACCGAGATTAACCGATCTACGCCCCAGATCAATCGAAGGTTCATCTTAGCCGATATTTCCCATATGACCTCCGCCTGACAGAAATGCCGGGTTCCTCTGGCGCCAGTATAGCGCCCCCTCCAAGGCATCCAGGCGTTTCTTGCTCGATCCCTTGACGAACGCCATGAAATCCGGGCAAGATCGCCAATCAAGGCGCCCGATGTGCCTCACTCTCCTTAGCGTAGCAGGAAAGCGAACCCGCGACATCATTTAGATGCGCGAAGCGTTAGCCGACGCCCTGTCAGATCAGCATCGGGGCGGGATGTCACAGCCGCCTCAGCCGCCTCAACCTGCGGTGCCGGGAGTCGACCGCGGCGATGGTAAAGGCCCCAACAGTCACCAACGCGCAGGCCGCAAGGATGCCCCACTCAAACCGGCTCAGGACCATGTGGCCAAGCCCGGCCGCCAGCAGCAGGCTTGCGGCCACCTGGATCCGACGAAGAGTTTCGACGCGTCCGGAATCCATGTTCCTTCCCTTGCTGTCTTCGCCCAATGACCTGGGTCGTCGTGTCGTCCAAGGGCCCCAGATGTGCCGCTAAAATCGAAAACGGAGAGGCCGGGATTCGAACCCGGGGAACGGAGTGATACCCCGTTCAACGGTTTAGCAAACCGTCGCTTTCAGCCACTCAGCCACCTCTCCAAAGCCTTGCCAAACCGCTGCGTCGGTTGCCAACGGTGTCGACGCTGTTGCGCCGACGCTCTCACTACAGAAGCATCGGCCAGATGCGCCGTGCTCATTAAGCCGATCGAACCACCGGGCAGGTCGTCAGCGCAGCTGCCCGAATGGATCGTGCAAGCGGCTGCGTGTATAGCACGATGGTATGGACGACTTGCTTCGCTGTCAAGAAGGTGGGCCGCCTCATGTCTGCAACGGCGAGACTGCACGGCGGGGCCTAAACGGCGAATATAGATGACGTTACGTCGCACCGCACAGACGCCAACGGCCAGCCGCCGGCGCCATAGCCGACGTTACGAGGCGTTTTCGGCGAAGTAACTTGCGACGTCGGCGGCCGACGGCTTGCGGGCGAGCAGATCGGACAGGTCGGTCGCGCCTTCGACGGCCTTCTGCACCGGCTGGGCGGCTGACATATCCCCCAGCAGGATCGCCCCGATCAGCCGCCCGTCGCGGAACACAAAGCGAAGGTACTTACCGTCGCTTTCCTGGTCGATCACGTCGGCGCCGTCGTCCGGGGCGAACTGACCGATGCTGAACAGGTCGATACCCAGCACCTTGAGGATGTTGGAGGGAGGGATGCCGCCGAACTCGGCCTGGCCGCCGGCAGCGTTGGTTCCCGCGATGTTGCCCTGAAACTGGGCCGGAGCCCACAGCCCGTACACCGTCTTGCGATGCTCAGCCACGTCGCCCGCGGCCAGAATGTCGGGATGCGAGCTGACCAGATGATCGTCCACCACCACTCCCAGGTTGGTCTTGAGGCCCGCTTGTTTGGCCAAGGCGACATTGGAGCGAATCCCGGTGGCGACAATCACCACGTCGGCCGGCAGTTCCTTGCCGTCGGCCAGCCGCACGCCGCGGGCCTGTCGGTCGCCGGTGATCTGCTGCACGGTTGCCCGAGGGTACAGCTTGATGCCGCGGTCGGTGACGTAGTGGGCGAGGATGCGGCCGGCGTCGGCGTTAAGCTGGCGCGGCATGAGCCAGGCGTCGCCCTCGAGCAGCGACACAGCCGCACCGCGCCGCGTCAGCGCCCCAGCCGTTTCGAGCCCAAGGATGCCTCCGCCGATGCACACGCACGTCGCGCCGTCACCGGCCAGAGCGAGAATTCGTTGCGCATCTTCAAGCGTCCGCACGGTGGTCACATTCTGTTTGTCGGCGCCGGCGATGGGCGGCACGAACGGATCGGCACCCACCGTCAGCACCAGCTTGTCGAACGACTCGGTGCTGCCGTCGCTGAGTTCGACCGTCTTGGCGTCGGCGGCAATCAACCTGACCGCCACACCGCGCCGGAGCTGCACGTTCTGCTCTTCGTACCAACCGGCTGGATGCAGCGGCAAGTCGCCTTCGGTTACCTCGCCGGCCAGGTAACGCGTCAGATTCAGACGATAGTACGGAAGTTGCGGGTCGTGCGAGATCAGCACGACTTCCGTCGACGACGACGATGATCGGATCGATTCGACAGCCGACACGCCTGCAATGCCCGCGCCGACCACGAAGACCTTGCCCACCTGCGAGGCCGACGACGGCGCGGCAGCGGCCTGTTCCGTGTACGGCTCGAACTGCTCGCTGAAGGCACCGCACACCGGGCATCGCTCGGGTGGCTCGGACTCGCGGTGAATGTATCCACAAACCGCACATCGCCACGCGCGCACGGGCTGATCGCTCATTGTCTGCTCCCGTTGGCAGGTCCGGCGCCGCCTGCGAGAAACGGAACGCGGCTGGGCCTACTTGATCTCGCTAAACCGCTGCTTGGGCGCACCGCAGATGGGGCACTTGTCGGGTGCCTCACCCAAAACGGTGTGGCCGCAACCGCCGCACACGAAGATCGGCGTGGCATCCATGTCCTTGCCTGCCTTGACGGTCGCCAGCGCCTTGCCGTACAGGCCGTGGTGGACCTCCTCGACCGCCATGGCATAGCGGAACGTGAAGGCCGCCCGTTGCTCGCCCGCCTTCTCGGCCTCGGCCAGGAACCCTGGGTACATGTGCTGAAACTCGTGCCCCTCGCCCTCGATGGCCGTCTCCAGATTCTCTGCGGTGTCCTTGATCCCGCCCATCGCCCGAAGATGGTTGTGGGCGTGTACGGTCTCGGCCGCAGCGGCTGCGCGAAACAGCTTGGCCACCTGCGGGTAGCCGTCAGCCGCCGCCTTCTCGGCAAAGGCCAGATACAGTCGATTCGCCTGGCTTTCGCCGGCAAACGCCTCTTGCAGGTTTTCTTTCGTCGCCATGTCTGAAAACTCCTTTCGCAACACTCGCGCCCAAAGCCGCTGACCGGCGCTGTCATAACCCAAACTAACATACAGCGCGATCCGTGCCCGAATCCGCTCGATGATTGGACCCCTCAACCGCGCCGATGTCAACCGGACCCGTGGTCCGATCGACACGCCCCCACCACGGGTCGATAATCCTTAGCTTACGTCAGGAAAGATTGCGAATTGCCGACAGATTGCCCGTCCGCGCCGCTTCCAGCACCGGACCCATGTAGTCGTCCACCTGATCGGTCGACAGCGGCACGGGCATGTTCTTCAGTTTCATGGCGAGTTGCGGGTCCTTCGCGGCCGTCAACGCGCGCTCGACGTGGCCCGGCTCGAAGCCCGGTACCTCAGCCAGCGTGGCAGGAAACCCAATGCGCCTCGACAGCGCCAGCATGCCCTCGGCCACCGCCAGGCCCATGTCGCGCCCGCACAGGCGATCGAACTGCACGTCGATCAAGCCGTGCCGCTGATAGACCTCACCCAGTGCGCGGAGCTGCCGCTCGATAGCCGGCGCGAAGAACACCGTGTAATACGGGTTCATCAGCGCGCATGCGCGCCCGTGCGAGAGGATGTCGACCAGGGAGAAGCTCGTCAGGTGCGCCCCGTTCGTGCCGCCGATCATGATCGCCAACCCGCCCAGGTCGGTGCCCAGGCCAAGCGCCTCACGTGCCGCCGGGTCGCCGGGTGATTCGAGCGCCGCAGCCAGACTGCCGACGATCAGGTCCACGCCAAGCCTGGCGATCAGTTCGGCTCGCTCGAGCTGCTCGCCCTGCGCGCCGTAGTACACCTCGATCATGTGGGCCACGCCGTCGAGCGCGCCGTCGGCGATCAGATCGGCCGGGGCGGTCTGCGTGAGCTCGTAGTCAAAGACCGCACGCGGCGGCACAATCGCGTCGTCGACGATGAGCTTCTTTTGGGCGCTGCCC
This sequence comes from Phycisphaerae bacterium, assembly GCA_035530655.1. Taxonomy (GTDB): domain Bacteria; phylum Planctomycetota; class Phycisphaerae; order UBA1845; family DATKUK01; genus DATKUK01. The sequence continues at coordinate 18,639 of DATKUK010000018.1, read as the reverse complement.
AGATCGGTGATGTTTGCGTACTTGGTCAGATGGGCCGCACTGCCCGACGCGGTTTGAACCGCCACCAACACCGGCAGTGTCTGGCCCTTGGCGGTAAGCGCTTCGGTGACCTTGCCCACGCCGAAGTACGCATCGATGTTGCGCGGGTCGTCCTCCAGCGTGGCCAGGACGGCAGCGGCTTTGGCGGCGTCGATGGTCGAGCCCCCACCGATCGCCACCACTGCTTCGGCGGCGGATGCCCGCACGGCCTCAGCCATGCGATACAGATCTTCGCGCGGAGCGTTGGGCCGGGCACCTCGCTCGCGGGCCACGACGGTGACACCGGCTGCGACCAGTGACTTTTCGACCGCCTCGACTGTTGCTGTCAGCCACGGCGACGTGTTGGCCAGGATGATTGCCCGACGGGTCACCTGCCCCGCCAGTTCGCCGGTCCGACGCAAGCAGCCCCACCCGAACGCGTAAGACGAGCCGTTCCACGCCGCGATCAAACGCCTGGCCGCATCCTTGGTGCTGCCCTCGTCTGATCCGCTCACCGCGACGGCCTCACCTGTCTCGATTGCGAAAGCGACTCGACCGTCTTGCGGTCCAGCCCTTTGATCATCGCCACCAACAGCTTCAGGGCGTTGTCGTAGTCGTCGCTGTGGACGATCCCTGCCTGACTGTGGATGTAGCGTGTGGCTACACCGATGTACAGGCACGGCACACCCGAGAACTGCATGTGAATCCGTGCGCCGTCGGTCGCCCCGCGCTCCAGGATCGAGAACTGATGGGGGATCTTGTGCTTCTCGGCGAGGTCGATAGCCATGTCCAGTAGCCGGCGGTTGGGGATCATGCCCCCGTCCAGCACGCACAACTGCGGGCCCTTGCCCAGTGTGCCCTCGCCGTAGGCCCGCCCGCAACCCGGCACGTCGGTAGCGATGCCCACATCGAGCACCAGGGACACGTCGGGCTCGATGGTGTAGGCGGCGGTCTGGGCGCCTCGGCAGCCCACCTCTTCCTGCACCGTGCCCACCGAGTAGACCGTATTGGGGTGTTTCGCTCGCCCGAGCTTCCGCAACACGTCGATCGCCAGCGCCACCCCCAGCCGATCGTCCCACGCCTTGGCCAGCAGCATCTTGGGGTTGGCCATCGGTGTGAAATCGAATACGCACGTCACTACGTCGCCCACGCGCACGCCGAACTTGCCCTCCGCCTCAGAGCGGTTCTTCGCCCCGATGTCGATGAACATGTCCTCGCGCTTGACCACCTTGTCGCGCTCGTCGGGCTTGAGGATGTGAGGCGGCTTGCTGCCGATCACTCCCGGCCACGCGCCTTTTCGCGTGTGCACCAGCACCTGTTGGCTCAACAGCACCTGATCGAACCAGCCGCCCAGCGGCGAGAACTTCAGAAAGCCCTCGTCGTCCACCATGCGAACGACAAAGCCGATCTCGTCCATGTGGCCGGGCACCATCACCTTCGGACCGGCCGCACCCTCCTTGCAGCACATCACGCTGCCCAGCTTGTCGCTGGAGATGCGCCCGTATGCCTTCGCCTCACGACGGAAGATCTCGGCGATCGTGCCCTCCATACCGGGCGCGCCGTGGGCCTCGGTCAGCTCTTTGCACAAATCCAGTGAGTACTTGTCCACGGCTTGTCCTCCTTGCACGATGCCGGCAACCGCACAGGCTGCCGGCTAGATCGCCACATCCAGGCTCTTGCCGGCCTTGGCCGAGTCCACCGCCGCCTGGATGACCTTCATCACCCGCAGCGCATGTTCGGCTGTGATGATCAGGGCCTTGCCCTCGCGGATATGTTCGGCCAGATTCTCGTGCAGGTTTGCTTCCTCGACCGCCTTCGACCGCTTCAGCTCGTACCCGTCGCCGCAGACCACAATCTGCCGCGACTTGCCGTCGCCCACCGGACCGTGCAGCGTCGCCTCGGTGCCCAGCACCAGCCACTTGTCGGGCAAGCCGTAGTAGGCGATGTCGGCCTTGCCCGTCGTCGCCCGCGTGCCGTTGTCGAAGATCATGTCGATGCGGAACAAATCATCCGCGTCGCCCCACTTGAGGTGCCGCACGTCGCCGAAGACCTGCACCACCTTCCGTCCGGCCATCAGGTCGAGCACCTGCTCGTTCCAGTGCGGACCGAAGTCCAGCAGCGTCCCGCCGCCGGCTGCGGCGGTTACGCGCCACTTCTGGTTGTAGTCGGGCGTACCGAACCCCACCGCCGGCGCCGCGCCGAACGTGCGGTTCTCGATCGTCACCAACTCGCCCAACAGGCCGTCACGCACCGCCGCCTTGACCATGCGGTAATCTTCGTCGAAGTGCCGGTTATGGTAGACGCTCAGCACCACCTTGTTGGCCCGTGCCGCCGCAGCCATCTCCTCGGCCTCGGCCGCCCTCGGGGCTATGGGCTTTTCGATCAGCATGTGCTTGCCGGCCGCAGCCACTTTCAGCGCGTCGGCATGATGCTGCGACGAGTGCGTGCAGATGACCACCAGCTCGATGTCCCACCCGAGAAACGCATCTATGCTCGCCGTTGCCTTCAGTCCCTGCGCTTCGGCCGCCTTGCGGCGCGACTCGGTGATATCGCATACCCCCACTACCTCGTAGCGCGCCGATTCCTTCATCGCCGGCCAATGGCAAATCTCCGCCATCCGCCCGTATCCGATAATGCCCGCCTTGATCGGTTTCATGTTTGCTCCCGCTTCTATTGGCTCAGCCAGCCAGACCCCGACCTTCCGCCGCCCACAGCATGCCACGCGTAATGATCGTCAGCGCCTCGGGCACATCCAGATCACTGGCTACGTGCCCCAGCGACGAGTAGAACACACGCCCCTTCTCGAACATCCGCTTCCACGCCACCGGCATCGTGCAGCCGTTGCACTCGAAGGTGGTGGTGGCCAGCACGTGATTCGACGGGTCCACGTGCATGTAGTACTGCTCGCTGCGCATCTCGAAGTGGTCGAGCCCGGCCGTTACCGGGTCGGCGTGATCGACGATGTGCACGCGATAGTCGATGACCCCGCCCGGATGGGCCACCCACTGCCCGCCCACCATGAACTGGTAGTCCACCGCCTGGCGGAACGAATCGCCCAATCCCCCGTGCACGCCCGCCAGCCCAACGCCCTGTCGCACCGCGCCGCACAAGCCGGCAAGCTGCTCATTCTCGATCGACCCCATGGTCCACTCCGGCACGATCAGGTCGAGCGCCAGGAGCTTTTTCAGGTCGCTAAATGAGTCGAGCGTGTCGGAAAGCTCAACATCAAAATTGTGCTCGCGGAGCTTGCCGGCCAGGATGTGGGCCACCTTGTCCGGCTCGTGCCCCTCCCAGCCCCCGTAAACGATCAGCGCCTTCATGATTAATTACCTCTTCTATATCGAAGCCGCCAGCCCAGTGCCGGCGGCCGGCCAAGTATGCCCCACGCGCAGCAAACCGTCAACGCCGCCCCGTACCAGACACACACGATGGGGCGCCCAGCAGGTGGCCGCCCCTCTCTGAGGACGGTGGACGGACTACCGCTCGTTGATCACCTCGGAGATCGCCAGCATGTTCTGCTGCCAGCGGTCCGGCGGGATGTCTTCCGTGATGCCGATGATCAGGCGGTTCGTCCCCGCCGCCTCGTCCAGAATCTGCCGGGTGGTCTGCTTGATCTTCTCGATGCTTGCCAGATGCACCGACGAAGGGAAGTTGATCCACAGCACCTTGTCGGGCCAGGCCTCCAGGGCGTCGGCCACGCTCATGTCGGTATCCGGGGCGGGGGTGAACGCCTCGATGTAATCCAGCTTCGATCGCGCCAGCAGGTGGGCCCACGGACGATTGTTCCCGTCCATGTGCGAGCCCAGCAACTTGCCTTTCGCGCGAAAGAACTCCGCACACTCCTCGTAAAGCGGCACGCAAAACTGCTCGTAGCGCTCGACGCCCATCACCTCGGGCACCTCGTTGCCGCCGTAGTTGGCGTGCGTGATCGGCGAGTCGGCCAGCAGCGGGTAGCGCTCGCGCCGCTTGTTCCGCATGACCTGCTCGAGCGCCAGAATCTCGTCGCGCCGTTCCGCCCACTCGACCGCGAACGTCTCGACGCCCATCCAGTGAATCATGATCTCGTGCAGCGGCGCCGATCCCACGCCGCCGCGCAGAATCACGTCGTCGCCCATCCAACGCTCGGCTTCGACATACGCCTCATAGTTGGGCTCATACCGCTCGTCTTCGATCATGAAGCGCAACACCTTATAGTCCTCGGGCCGCTTGAACAGATGCTCCAACGTCCAACTGGTGAACTCCGCCGGCTCGGACAAGGCCCACACCTCGCCCACGGACGTGCGGATCACCGTTCGCACCCGCGGTCGGCCCTTCTCGGTGTAATGATGCGCTTCAATCGTGCAATTCGGCGTCTCGGTGAGCACCGCGGGGATCTTGCGGTTCACGATGCACATGCCCTCTTCGCGAAGGCGCCGCTCGACCGCACACTGGGGAATCTTGTACTCGTAGATCGTGAAGGGGACCTTATCGACCGCCTCGCCCCGAAGCACTGCCAGAACACGCTCTCTCGGTGTCACGTTTTCTCCTTCCGTCAGTCACTGCCGCATTCAGCATAACCCCCCGTCGTCGCACCGCAATATCCGCACTCTCCGACAGCAAACAGGAACACGCTTGAATACCCCGGCGTATTCGGTATCCTCTGTGCCCGCGGACAATGGGCCGCTTCGTCCTGCCAGAGCCTGGTGGCGCCGGTCTTTATACCGGTCGCTCGTCTTAAGGAGTGCTTGAATGAGAAACACAGGCGCAATTGTGGCGTGCTCTTTGGTCTCAGTGTCGCTCACCGTCGCAGCACTTGCCGATGAGCCCTCGCCGTTCGACGTGCCGCGCATCGATAACGTCATCATCGACGGCCGCTTTGATGACTGGGGCGATGGTGGCTTCCACGTGGCCATGCTCACCAGCGTCGACGGCCGCGCACTGCCCAAGACCGACCTGGACGTCACCTTCCGCCTCGGCTGGAACAGCGACGGGCTGTTGGTCGCCCTGACCGTCCGCGATGACGTGCACTTCGAACACGCCTCACAAGAGGATCTCTGGCGGCTGGACTCGATCGAGATGTTCCTCGCCTCCGAACGAGGCGCCGAGGACTTCGTCCAGGCCGTGGTCGCGCCCGGCATGGATCTCAAGCATCCCGAGCTTCGCCACAGTCTCATCGGATACGGGCGCCTTGCCGGTTCCGACGAACTCAGCTTCACGGTGGCGCGAGCAAAGACTCCCACTGGTTACCTGCTCGAAGCCCTACTACCGTGGAGCAACATCGCCGTGCAGGCGGCGCTGGGTCGCGTGGTGGGATTTCAACTGTGGATCACCGATGCCGACGGCGTCGCCCAGAACTTCGTCGCTACGTGGTATCCCGGCGAGGAAACCGGCAAGGATTCTACGCAACTGCACCGGCTGCGATTGGCCTCAGACGCAAGCCCAACCGCCTCGGTGATCCGCGTCTACGGCGGTTACGACCTCGACCGCATGCGGACCGACATCACCGTCGTCGCTTCCGACGACCAGGCCGGCAAGACCGTCGCAATCCTCGAAGGCGAAAAGACCGTCGCCCGCAGCCGACTTGAGCCGGACGAATCGGGGCGCGTGATGGCCCGCTTCCGCCTTCCCCCGCCGATCGGCAAGCCATCCGGTCAGTACACCGTCGTGATCGACGAGAAGACGGTCGAGACCGTTAACCTGCCGAACTTCGACCGCCAGCGTGCCGAAGCGTTCCTGTTCGCCGCCCCGACCGCGCGGCCGGCGGTGTTCAGCGGCGAGCTGCCCGAGGTACGGTTCGAGCGACCGCTGTGGATCGAGGCCCTGATTGGGCCCTATCAGATCAAGACAACCTACTATGACAGCGAGCACAACGTCGTCACAGGCGCCCAAAAGCCCGGTCGCTATGCCGCTGTCTCCGAGATCGTCACCGAGAGCGGCCAAACCTACCGCCGATTCCTGACGCTGTACGGCCTTCCTGCGCCCCTGGGGTGGTCCGGGCGCGTCCTCGACGCGCCGCTTGCACTCGGCCTCACTCTCGGCATCGACGCCACAGTCGCCGCTGCTTACCCGGGCGCCGTGGCTGACGTCGTTAACGACCAACTCCGTGAGAGCCTCAACCGATCGACCGGCGTCGCCGTGCTGCTGGCCGGACTGCAGCAACGCGCACCCGCCGATCAGATCGACGAGTTCTACACGCGGCCCGAACAACGCGACCGCCAGTGGTGGGTCGGCCTGAAACGCAAGCTCTACGGCTGGGACAAGCAGTTCGCCACGCCGTTCGTCTGCCCGCGTCCGATCGAGGGTGAGCCCGTGCCGATTGTCCGCGACGGCACACTCCACCAGGCAGGCATGCACCCCGACGCTGCGGCCAAGATCGACGCCGTACTGACCGAATGGGCCGCCGACACGGACGAAGCGTTCGCGGTTTGTGTCGTGCGCCATGGTGTGATCGTGCTGCACAAGGCCTACGGCACGCGGGACGGCAAGCCCATGACCGTCACTACCAAGAGCTGGATGGCCTCACTGACGAAGATGATTTCCGGCACGCTCGTGATGATGCTGGTCGATCAGGGTCTGATTGATCTGGACGATCGGGCCGATAAGTACCTGCCCCCGCTTCGGGGCCGCGAGGGCAACCAGCCGCTCACCATTCGCCACCTCTACACCCACACCAACGGCATGGCCTGGCACTGGGGCCGGGATGTCAACGACATGGAAGAGCGCATCGCCAGCCTGCTGCCCTTCTACGAGATCGGCAACCGCTACGCGTACAACGGCACGGGCATGGAATTGGCCTGCAAGATCCTCGAAGGCATCAGCGGCGAGTCGCTGCCCAACTTCTACCGCAACCACCTGCTTGGCCCTCTGGGATGCGAGCACACCGACGTAGCCGGTGCGTCGGCCGACGCCGCCAGCGTACCGCTCGATATGGCCAGGATCGGCCAGATGCTGCTGAACAGAGGCGCCTACGGCGACATGCGATTCATGCGCCCGGAGACGTTCGAGAAGATGCTGCCCCAGCGCCTGACCAAGGTGCTCGGCCCCGACACCGAAGACGTGTATGGCATCGGCACCAGCTTCTTCAAGGATGAGGGGCTGGGCAAGGGCACCTTCGCCCACGGCGCCGCCTCGGCCGCCATCATGCGCATCGATCCGGAGAACGACCTGGTCGTCGTCATGACGCGCAACGCCGGGGGCCAAAACTTTGACAAGTATCGCCCGCGATTCATCAACGCGGTCGTGCAAGGTGTCGCGCGCTGAATGGGCGGGCCGGCTCGACATCTCGAAGGCCAGTGCTGGCTGCCGGTTTTCGGTTACCCATTGCGCAAATAGGTCTGTCTTAGTCGTCTCAATCGCTCGTCGGAGAAGAAAACGCAATCGTCCTGCCGGGCGGAGCCTTCGGCGACGTCTTTGGCCAAGGTCTCGCAGGTGGGCGCTCCGCACAAGCCGCAGTCGAGGCCCGGCAAGGCCCTCGTGACGGCCTCCCCCGATTTCATCCTTTGCACGCGCTGCTTCAGGTCGCCGGGCTCCGGCTGGGTGTTGCGCGGTGTGATCCGCCCCTTCAGAGCAAAATCGGCTCTTCGGTACCGCTGCTCGGCCTCCGCTTCCAGCATTGGGTTTGTATCAGGGAGTTCGGCCAGCAGGCGATGTATCTTGCTGAGGGTGACATAGATATTGTCCACCGTCAGGTTGCCGCCGATGCATCCACCCCAACAGGCGTAGCATTCCAGATATTCTATGTTGCGCAATTTCCCTTTCTCGATGTCGTCGAAAACTTGAATCACGTTCGCCAGGCCGGTGACAGACATGTAGCGATGACGGGAGAGACGGCGGCCTTGCCCCACACCCATCGGCCAGCGGAGCATGTCAGCGCTCCAGAGGAGATCCTTCCAGGAACGGGACGTTTTTGCATGCTTCAGCAGGCGCGTCGCGGAAAGGATGTCGTTATACACGTCTGAAATACCCAGCGCGCCCTCCAGGTTGCTCTTGGCATCTTCGGCGGGCGCAAGAATGGAGATCGTCTTTGCCTGGCACGGCGTTATATAGATGGCGGCTATATCATCGCGGTCGATCCCGAGCTGCTCAGAGTATTTCCGCTTCAGTTCCTGGCCGGCAAGCTCGCGAGGGGGTTGAATACGGATAAGCTGGTCCACCATATTCGGGTACAACACCTGCACAAGCCGCACGATTACGGGGCAGGAAACGGACAGCAACGGATGCGGGCCCTTCCATGTCTCGACATACTCGGCGATGGCGCGGTTGACGACCGCCAGTTCCACCGCGAAGTTCCACACTGCATCAAAACCAAGGCTCTGGAGCCCCGCCACGACATGTGCAGGCGACACCCCTAAGGGGAACTGGCCAAAGAGCACAGGCGACGGCACCGCCACCTTGAACCTGAACTTGCCGATCTCTGCGAAAGATCGGGTGGTCGCTTGTATGGCACCGCTGCCACACGCCTTGAGACATGACCCGCAGTCGATACAAAGCCGGGGCAGAAGCTCGGCCTTGCCGTATTTGACGCGAATGGCTTGTGTCGGGCAGGAGCGCATACAAGCTAGACAGCCCCTGCATTGCTGCTGGTCGATCTTGAAGCCGTGCGTCGACTCAGGCATTGGAGTCAAGCCTTACAGTCGCGAAAACCGTGGTGCCGACACCCACCTCGGACACCAGACGAAACTCATCTGCATTCTTGCGGATATTGGGCAGGCCCATCCCAAAGCCGAACCCCATCTCACGCATCTCATCCGTCGCGGTCGAGAATCCTTCGGTAAGGGCCAGTTCGATGTCCTCTATGCCCGGGCCCTCATCCGCGATCTCCAGCTTGATCTCTTCCTCGGTGAGAGCGAGTGTAACCGTCCCCTCGAAGGCGTACATCACGACGTTCATTTCGGCCTCGAATGCGACAATCACGGAGCGATGGACAAGACTCGGGTCAAGGCCCAGGTCCCTGAGGACCTGCTTTATTTCGGCGGCCTTTTCGCCGGCCTTGTCGAAATCGCCGCCGTGAACCCGGTATGTTTTCCTCAGCAGCTCCTGAGCCACAGCTAGATCCCAGCCTTTAGCCCGGCCGCATGCAGGATCCCACAAGTATCGAACATCCCGAGCCTGGTCGTAAGCACGGGAAGGTTGTGTTGTCGGGCAAGGTCAATCGCCTTCTGATCGGGACGCTTGCCCCGAACGTAGATTACCGCGCGAACGTTCACGATATCGGCAATTCGAATGGACTGGATGTGCGTGAGGCCGGTGATCATCAAGGCACCAGGATGAGCAAACGCCAGAATCTCGCTCATCCCATCGGAGGCGACGACGGTTTCCACCTCCATCGACAGACTGTCCTCGCCCACCAAGACCTCGCACTGGAGTATGTCCCTGATCGCAGAAAGCCTCATCACCGTGTCTCCGGAAGGCGAATCCCGGTCCACTCCTGCCGAGTTCGACCGCACGGGCTCCTCAAACCTTGAGACCGAGCACTAGTTCTCCTTCGAGAGGTGCGCATGGATATCCCTTGCCGCTTTTCTGGCTGCGCCCATCGCGCTAATGACGGTCGCTGCCCCGGTGACGACGTCGCCGCCGGCCCATACGGCGGCACGCGAAGTCCGACCCGTCTCATCGTCGGCCACGATGTTTCCCCTTCGACCGACCTCCAGACCAGGCGTGGTGATCGGGATGAGCGGGTTCGGGCTGTTCCCGATGGCACAGACGGTGGCGTCAATCCTCATGCTGAACTCAGATCCCTCGATCGGCACGGGGCGGCGTCTACCCGAATCGTCCGGTTCGCCGAGTTCCATTTTCAGACATTCCATTCCTTTGAGCCAGCCGTGTTCATCGCCGATGAACCTCACCGGTAGGGTCAAGAAGTCGAAGATGACACCTTCCTCCTCCGCGTTTTCCACCTCTTCCAGTCTGGCGGGAAGCTCCTTGCGGCTTCGGCGGTACACGATGTGAACCTCGTCCGCCCCGAGCCTCAAAGAGGTTCGGGCAGCGTCCATGGCCACGTTCCCGCCGCCGATGACGGCAACTCGTGACGGTCGCTTCATCGGTGTGTCGTATTCGGGGAACCGAAAACCCTTCATCAGATTGCAGCGGGTCAGGTACTCGTTGGCGGAGTACACGCCGTTGAGGCCCTCGCCGGGTATGTCCAGAAACCACGGCAGACCCGCGCCCGCGCCGACGAAGATGGCGTCGAACTCCTCCAGGAGCTTGTCCAGGGTCTTCGTTTTGCCCACGATATAGTCTGTACGCAGCTCTACCCCGAGCCCCCTGACATACTCAACTTCTCGGTTGACGATGGCCTTCGGAAGACGGAATTCGGGTATGCCGTAGGTGAGGACTCCTCCTGCTTCGTGCAAGGCCTCATATATTACGGCTTCGTGGCCGAGCAGGGCCAGATCGCTCGCGACAGTTATCCCGGCCGGCCCCGCTCCAACAACGGCAACCTTCCTGCCCGTCGGTGGAGCCTTGGCGGGTGTTTCCACACGCCCGCTGGCCGCCTCCCAGTCGGCCAGGAACCGCTCCAGTCGCCCGATACTCACGGGATCGCCCTTTTTGCCCAGCACGCATACTTTCTCGCACTGGTCCTCTTGCGGGCACACGCGTCCGCAGACGGCGGGAAGTGCATTCGCCTCCTTGATCCGTTTGATACCCGCGGCAAACCTACCCTCGACGATGCACCCGACGAAGCCGGGGATGTCGATGCCTACCGGACAGCCTTCCACGCAGAGCGGTTTCTTGCAGCCCAGGCAGCGAGCGGCTTCCTGCCGGGCTAGTTCCTCGGTGTAGCCAAGGGCGACTTCGTCAAAGTTCTTGACGCGCTCGAATGGCACCTGCTTCGGCATGGGCCACCGCTTGTAGTCTATCTTCTTGGCCACCGCGCGCTGTCTCCGTGCTTAGAAGTGCGACGCACAACCGCTCCTGCGGAGCGGACTGACCTCTTCAGGGTTGTACGTCTGTCGCCTTTGCAGGAACTCATCCCAGTCGACTTCGTGCCCGTCGAAGTCCGGCCCGTCGACACATGCAAACTTCATCTTCCCGCCCACGGTCACGCGGCACACGCCGCACATCCCCGTGCCGTCTATCATGATGGGGTTCATGCTGACGATGGTCTTTATGCCCATCGGCTTGGTGATTTCCGATGCCCTTCTCATCAGAAAGGTACAGCCGTTGACGATGATGTGATCCGGTCTGATCTTCTCCAGAGTCAGAATCTCATCGAGGCGGCTGATATGGCCCTTATAGCCGGCCGTACCATCACGTGTGACCGCGATGACGCGGTCGGACACCTGCTCGAACCTGTTCTGCCAGTAAAGAAGAAATGAACTGCGAGCCTCGATGAGCGTGTAGACCTTGTTCCCCGCTTCCTTCAGGGCGCGAACGATGGGGTAGATGCTTCCAATACCATAGCACCCGCCGATGCACAGCACCGTGCCGAAATCACCGATCTGGGTTTCTTTCCCCAACGGTCCGGCATATGTGGGGATCGTGTCGCCTGACTTGAGGCGCGCAAGTCTTGCCGTCGATGCTCCCACCTGCACGAAGATGGAGGTCACCGTGTTGGCCTTGCGGTCCCAGTCGGCCACCGAAAGTGGGATGCGCTCGCCGACCTCGTCCGCCCTCAGGATGACGAAGTTGCCCGGCTGCACCGCCTGGGCAACCACCGGCGCCTCGACCGTGAGTTCATGGAGATTCGGCACGATCATTCGCCGCTCGACGATTCGATACATCCTGTCCTCCGCGCGCGCTACCCTTTGGCGATTCCAGCCTTTCGAGCCGGAGTCTTCCTCCCTCGTCTCGTCGCAGCCAAACCAGGCTTTCGCACACTCACTCTTACAGGGCTTCGCCTCATGCGGTACAGCGGCTCGAAGTTCGCGCGGTGGCGGAGGCCGCCGTAACTGCTTGGGCGAAAGAAATACACCGTCCCTTCGGGGCATTCCTCGTCGGCCTTCACCGATGCGGTGACCTCAAGTTTGCCCATGGCAATCGTGATACTCTCTCCCGGCTTGACGCGGAGCTTCCTCAAGTCTGCCGGGTTCAGCCGAAAGCCTTCCTCAAGGGCAAGTTCTTCGAGACCTTCGACCTTCGAACCTAAATCGGTGCCGCGGTGAGCAAACCCGGCAGGTTGGGCGACCAGGAGATACGAGCCCGTCCCTCTGGTTGCCGACCTGCGTCGTCTTACCGGCAGGTCGACCTTGGGCTGGAGCCTACGAGGCCTGCGGTCGGGCTTGGCGGGCATGTTGGGGATCTTCCGGGCGATTTCGCTCAGCACAGCTCGCGAGTCCTGGTAGTCGAATCCGGAGAATTTCAGTTTCCTGGCGAGTTGGCTGAATATGAACCAATCCGGCCGTACAGAACCCGTTACGGCCCCGTCCGGGCAGTCCTCGATCGCCACCAGTTGTTGCACGCGCCCCTCGATATTGACGAGCGTTCCGTCTGCCTCCGCGAAACTCGCTGCGGGCAGAAACGCATCGACCTCGAACGGCGGAGGGTAGATGCACTGCGCAACGACATAGTCGCAGTCGGGCCGCTGGAGGAAAGGCACCTCTCCCACGAGGTAGATCACCTTCGGCCTTGCGCGACCTTCAACAACGTCTGCAAGAGATAGGCCCTTGCCCGAAGCAGGCGCCACGCCGGGCAGAACTTCACCCATGGCCCCCAGCTCGAGCACCCCGCGCGAGTTCGTCCCGTGATAGAGTGGCATGATGGTCGTATTCTTGCCGTCGGCGAGTTTCAGAAGGCCTTCGATCAGTTCTGCGTTCGCCCGGTACTCGAAGACTGTCGGTGCGATGACGACGGCCAGGCTCTGCGCAGACTCGATCGCGCGAACGGCCCTCTCCATCACGCGCTTATCGACTCCGGCAACACCTTGGGCAGACTTGAACGCATCCCTCCCACGATCGAGACTGCGCGCGATAGCGTTAAGCACCTCGCCCTCGCTGCCCGGCGTGGGGCGCAGCCAGTGGTCGGTGTAGCGGGCGAGGTTCGACTCGCGAGGGTCGATCGTCACAAGCGTGGCCCCCGCTCGCAGCGAGCGTCTGATCTCGACGCCCACAACCGAAAAGTAAAAACGCGAGTCCAGGCCGATGGCAATGATCGAATCGGCTTCTCGTATTCCCTTCATCGAGATGGGAAGGGAAAACAGCTTGGCCCAAAGCCCAAGACCGCCCGGGAACGAATCTCGTGCGGTTGAATCGATGCTGTTTACGTTCAAGCAGGATCGCACAAATTTTTGCGCGGTATAGAGGCTCTCGTTAGTGAGATCGCCCGACACAACCATCAGGAAATCGGCCGGAGCCAGACCCTTGAGTTTGCCGGCGACCTCCTCCAGTGATTCCTTCCATCTGACTTCACGGAAATACTGGCCGCGTCTGAGGACAGGCTTCTTCGCCCGTCCGTGATGGTGTGTCATCTCGGGCATGCAGAAGCGGCCTCGCACGCAAAGCTGCCCATCATTGATCTCCGGATCGAGATCGGGTTCCACCTTCGAGAGACGGCCGTCTTTGTGATGGAGTTCCACTCGGCATCCCAAAGGGCAGAACGGACAGGTCGACACCTCAAAGCCGTCGAACTGCCCGTCCCATTTCGAGGCCTTCTCGGCGAGCGTCCCGGTCGGACATACCGATACGCAAGCGCCGCAGAACTCGCATCCCGCCTCGACGTGATTCCTCCCAAACGCCGGGCCAATCTGCACCTGCGGGCCGCGAAACTTGAAAGCGAGAACGCTCGTCCCGCGAACTTCCTGACACATCCTCACGCACCGGCCGCAGAGGATGCAGATGTTGTAGTCCCTGTCGAAAAACGGATCATCGTGTTCGGCCTCATACCCGCGATAGTGGATCGGGTAGTCGATTTCCGTGATCCCAAGTTTCTCGACGACCTGCTGAAGCTCGCACTGCCCATCGTTCGGGCATTGTCGGCAACCGGTTGTGACGCCGGCTTTCCTCACGGTGTACTGGTCGGCTCGACACCCGTCCTTTTCATCGCAAATCAGGCAACTTGCCGGATGCTCGCTCAGGATGAGCTGAAGGATTTCTCTTCGCATCTCCTGGAGGGCCACCGTATCGCTCAGAACCTTCATTCCCTCCTCGGCGACGGTACTGCATGCCAGTGGGTAGCCTCGCATGCCCTGAACCTCGACGACGCACATCCGGCATCCGCCAAAAGGCGAGAGGTCCTTGTGCGAGCAGAGCGAAGGGATGTAGACGTCATTCAGCTCGGCCGCTCTGAGGACGGTTGCCCCCTCGGGAACGGAGACCTCGCGGTCGTCGATCTCCATCGTGAGCAGGCCTTTGTGTCTCGGACTCACGTCATCCCTCCGATTCGATCACGATGGCGTCGCCAGCGATAGCATCGAAGCGGCAGACCTCGTAACACGACCGGCATTTGATGCATTTGGACTCGTCCAAGTAGTGCGCTTCGGATCGGGGGCCCGTAATCGCCTCCGTCGGGCATACCTGCACGCATCGCTGGCAGCCCGTGCATTTCTCCTTGATGATGCGATAGACAACGAGATCGCGACACACCAGTGCGGGACATCGCTTGCCTACGACGTGCGCCAGGAATTCCTCGCGGAAATACTTGAGCGAAGAGAGGACCGGGTTCGGCGCGGTCTGACCCAGGCCACAGAGCGACCCTCCTTTTACAGCTCCGGCGAGCCCTTCAAGCTTGGTGATATCGGTTAGTTCGCCTTGGCCGCGACATATCTTCTCAAGCAGCCGGACAAGATGATTCGTGCCGATACGGCACGGCACGCATTTCCCGCACGATTCCTGCTGGGTGAAGCGCAGGAAATACTTTGCCGTGTCGACTATGCACGTGTCTTCGTCCAGGACGATCAGCCCGCCCGACCCCATGATCGAGCCGGCCGCGGCCAGCCTCTCGTAGTCGATAGGCGTATCGAGGAACTCTCTGCTCAGGCATCCGCCCGAGGGGCCGCCCGTTTGCACGGCCTTGAAATCCTTCATCAGACCGCCGCCGATATCGTAGATCACTTCGCGCAGAGTCATTCCAAAAGGAATCTCGATCAGACCGGTGCGCCGTACCTTCCCGACAAGACTGAACGTCTTGGTGCCTTTCGACGTCTCGGTGCCGTACTGCGCATACCATTCGGCGCCGTTACGGATGATGTTGGGCAGCGTCCCGAGCGTTTCGACGTTGTTGATGATGGTCGGCTTGCCCCAAAGACCCGCGACGGCCGGAAACGGCGGCCGGGTGCGGGGCATCCCTCGTTTGCCCTCGATGGAGGCGATCAGCGCTGTCTCTTCGCCGCACACGAATGCGCCGGCGCCCGCCTTGATCTCAACGTCGAAGCCGAAGTCCGTCCCGAGGATGCCGTCGCCCAAAAGCCCAAGTCTCCTCGCTTGGGCTATGGCGCGGGCCAGTCGTTCGATGGCGAGCGGATACTCCGCGCGGACGTAAATGAATCCCCTGTTTGCGCCGATCGCGTACGCAGCGATCAGCATCCCCTCCAGAACGGAGTGGGGATCACCCTCAATAAGCGAGCGGTTCATGAAGGCGCCCGGATCGCCTTCGTCGGCGTTACATATCAGATACCGTTGATCGCTGTCGGCTTCGCGGCAGAACAGCCACTTGCGCCACGTGGGAAACCCTGCGCCGCCACGGCCCCGGAGGCCCGCTTTCTTTACGACCTCGATGGTTTCCTCCGCGGGCGCCGAGAGACACTTCTCCATGGCCTTATACCCACCACGCGCCAGGTAGTGGTCGATATCCTCCGGGTCGATCATGCCGCAGTTCCGCAGAACGATGCGAACCTGCTTGGCGAGCATTGGTTGATCGAAGAACTTCGGTACGCCGTCGAGGTTCTCTTCGCCGAAGTGCCCGACCGGTCGGAACCTCGGCACGGCGCTCTCTGCGAGCAGAGAATCAAGGATTTCCACGGCCTGCGTCGGTGTGACGTTCGCATAGCTTACGCGAGGGCCATTGGGCATTTGAATGTCGACCAGGGGCTCAAGATAGCATGGGCCGATGCAGCCGACCTCGATCAGCTTTGCACTGACCCTCTTGTCTTTGAGGTAACTCTTGATCGCCGCCATGACCTGCGTCGCCCCGGCCGCACGCCCACACGAGCCGGCGCCGACATAGATCACCGGGCGCGCGCTGTTCTGGAGCCGTTCCCACTTCTTCCGGGCGGTCTCACGACGATCGTGTATCGTCTTCGTGCTCATCCAGCAGCCTCTGGAGTTTCAGCACAGACATCTGACTGTAGGTCCTGTCATCAATGGTGATCACCGGCGCAAGGGCGCAACATCCCAGGCAAGCTACCCGTTCAAGGTCGTACTTGCCGTCTGCGCTCGTCTGGCCCGGTCTGATTTCAAGACGTCGTTCGAGGACGTCGAGCATCTGCTCGCCACCTCTCACATGGCAGGCTGTACCCAGGCAGACCTTGACGTGATGTTTGCCCGGTCGAGTAAAGCGGAACTGCGCGTAGAAGGTGGCGACCCCGTAAATCTCGTTCTCAGAGATTTTTAGCCAGCGCGACACGCGCCGAATAGCCCCGGCGGACAGGTGCCCCTCAGCCCCTTGAACCCGTTGCAGGACGGGAACAAGGTCCGCTGGCTTGCCCTCGAAATCCTTTCTGATCTTATTCAGTGTGTCTTGCGGCATGCTTGGTGTCCTCGTCCGACAAAGCAGAGAGACGCCTCATACCGGGGCGATAAACCATACACACCGATGGCGACGACAACGACAGCAGAGAATACCGGCCCTTATCGGATGCCTATCTCGTTCAGCTTCACGGCAAACGACCACGTATCCGCATCGGTGACAAAAAGTGCGATACCCGCGTTCCGGCCAAGCTGGACGGTGTCCGAAGATGGCGTCCTTCCACGTGCGAAGACAACGGCAGCGACATCGACAAGATTGGCCGCCGCGATAAGGCTCTTGTGTGTCTGAAGGGTTATTAGAATGTTGTTTGCCTTCGCTCCCGTGATGATGTCCGAGACCATATCGGAGATGTACACTCCCTCGGCCTCCCTGTCGTTGTATTCGCTCAGCGAGTTCAGGCCTGCTTTTGCCGCGAGCTGGGACACCTTCATTTTATTTCCCTTCTACCTGCCGCCCCGATTCTCGACGCCACCTCGCAAGGCACTAAGGCAAGCTTAGTACATGTCGGTGAGGCCACGATCGGCGAGGATAATGCCCTCGCATGTGTCAATGTTCCTGCATTTCATGCATGGGACCACGATAGCTTTCTTACCCGGGTGAGTGATATTCCTGTTGAAGTATTCAGTCAAGGCGTCCAGGCCGGCACTGCTCACACACTGGCCGGACGCGTGGGTGCTGTCGGCGCAGAGAGCCACGTAGACCCAGGTCCCCGGCCCTTCCCGAGCGGCGATGCGAGCTACTTCACACTCCGGGTCGCGGCAGCGCGAGAGCATCAGGCCCATCATGTCGTCAAGGCTGACTACCTCGCCGCAGGCCTCGCACGCCAAATCAAACTTGACCGCCTGGAACCCACCCAGATGCGCCCAGTAATGCTCGCCTTCCTGATAGTCGTCCACCGGCGGCCGAGGTTCAGTCGAGAAGTACAAGGCGCGTGCCTTGCATCTATGGCACCCCTCGACAACGAGGTAGCCGCTGCGAATGTTGACCATTGACCATTTATGACGGCAAGAACTCATTCGCCATAGCAGTCCGCAAGGCCGCCCTTCGGGCAGCCATAGGTTCTCGCACGATGCGTCAGCCTCACGTGGGCAGAACGGCGCGGCGTACCACTGCGAACCATTCCGGCGCCCGTGACAGCGTGTGCCGCCTCCAGCCACATCCAATACGTATCGGTACTACACCCGAGAAGCCAATCCGTCCGACTGCATTGTCGAGGCCAAGGCGCTGCCCTGTTCGAGATGCGCATGTCTTTGGAGTGATGGGCGTTGTCACACACGCTTCTCCGCTGGCCAGTACTTCCTTCTCGGATGGCCGCGCGCAACCAGAAGGGTCGCCGGCGGCTGCAACGGTTTCTCGCATTCGACCGCACCATAACGCGCCATGGTCTCATCAAATACCTGGGCTGCGTCGGGCGGGAAATACACTTCCACCCATGTGCCGGGCTCGTCAACAAACGGTGTGGAGAGGACGCCGAAATCGTCAGGCAGCTCTGCCTCTCGACGCGTCATCACCAAGCGCAATTCATCCAGAAGCCCTCTCTCCTTGCCCGCCACAATATCATCCCGAGTGAAGGTGATCCTGTACCAGGACATGGCTTTTCTCCTGTACGGCATCACGACCGGCCCGTTGCGAGGACGGACCCTATGGTCCCACACGAGACGGTCCAAATCAAGTGGTGACGGAGACCTACCTACCAGAAGCGAATCCAGAGGCGATAGTCGGATGGCTGCCCTTCTGGACCGAGACGGGAGGCAGATTGGTGAAAAGGAGGCACACGCTTGAGCCGATCATCGCCGAACTATTTGGGACCAGGATCGAACTAACTGAGGGCCACCGGATTGCCCAGGTGGTGCGTACACAGCGTATCGCCGAGCGGACCCATCCCGGCGCGGGGGCTGTCGATTTATGTTGCGCGTTAACGAGCCAGAGCACTGCTCGTGGGTGCTCGACCGGGGCGCGACACCTTCAGATGCCGAATCGACCGCTATGACGCGGTTTTTTTCGGCGCGTGCGCACGCCCAG
>DATKUK010000017.1:0-197247 GCA_035530655.1 Phycisphaerae bacterium | reverse complement strand
CTCGGAACCACCGATGCCGCAGCATGGCGGAACTCATGGCAGAGGTCCGCGGATACCTCATCACCCGAAACCGAAGAGCAGCCGCAAAGGGCCGCCATGCAGCCTGAAACCAATGACAGATTCATGCAAGGTTATTTAGTGGACCCCCATGGTCGTCGCAACGCGAGCCGCCCGCACCCCGCAGGCGCCTGGCCCCACAGCACTTGGGGCTGGGCGCCTCCACGACCTCAAAGCCCGGTCCTTGCTCGCCGGCTGCGGTCTGGTATCATGGATACACTAAGGATCGGGGTTGAGTATGACGATCGAGATCAGTGATGAGTTGGTCCGGGCGGCAGGGCTGAGCGAGGAGCAGTTGCGCCTCGAAATCGCCTGTCGCATCTACGCCGCGGAGCTGTGGAGTCGGCAGGAGGCCTGCAAGTTCGCCGGCCTGGACGACCTGTTCGAGTTCGACCGGGAGCTGGTCAGGCGAAAGCTGCCCACCTACACGGACAAACGCTTCGACGAAGAGAGCGAGACGCTCGAAAAGCTTCGCTCAATGCAGTCACAGCCCAACAAGAAGGGCAAAGGCTGCTGAGGCGCCATGAGTCAGGCCAGGCTGCACGCCATAGCCGACATCCATCTTGCCGCCCAGCCGCGGGTGGCCGACGACTTGTGCGCCTTCTACGGTGCCGTGGTCGGCCTGGAGTGGGTTGAAAGCGACGAACACCCCGGTCATCTGTGCTTTCAGACCGAGCAGTTGCAGATGCGGTTCGAGCTGGACGACTCGGCCACGGCCCATCTAGCCGCCCGACGGGCCACCATCATCGTGCCCAGCCTCGAGCAACTCCGCCGCCAGCTCGACGAGCGCCAGATCCCATACGAGGATTACCGCGGGCTCGACTTCAGCGAGCAGCGCGTCTACGTCGCCGACCCCGCCGGCCATCGCATTGAGTTCAAGCAGGTCTGGCCCTTCTGAGAGTTGCCCCCATCATCGTTTCGCCACAGGTGTCCGGCTTCAGCCCCTGACGGCGATCTCAGCCGGCGCCTGCTGCTGCCCCACGCCCGCACGCTCGCCGCGGGCTATGCGGGCCACCCGATTGCCCAGAAGGCACGTCACCTCGTAGGGCACGGTGTCCATCATCCGCGCCAGGGCCTCGACGCTGTTGGGCCTGTCAGGCTTCTCGTCGATGATGATCACCTCGTCGCCCACGCGAGGTGCCGAGCCGGCCGCCTCCAGATCGGTCAAATCCAGCACCGTCTGGTCCATGCTGATCAGCCCCACCACCGGCGCGTATGCCCCAGCCACGCCCATGCACGCACGATTGCTCAGAACTCGCAGATACCCGTCGTTGTAGCCGATGGGCACCACGCCAAGCAGCGACTCGCGCTGCGTGCGAAACGTGCACCCGTATCCCACAGCCTGCCCAGGCGGCACACGCTTGGTAAGCACCAAGTGCGACACCAGCCGCAGCGCCGCCCGCAACGGTAGGGGGGCCTGGGCCTGTTGGCTCGCCAGGTGGCCGTATAGGCTCAGCCCGGGCCGAACCATGTCGAACCGAGATTCGGGCATGAAAAGGGCCGCGCTGCTGTTGGCTGCATGGCACAGCGGCACCGAGACGCCGCCGCCCCGCAGCGCGTCGACCAACTGCCGGAACTGGCTCAACTGCGCGCGGGCAAAGCTGCGGTCCTCCTGGTCGGCCGTCGCCAGATGCGTGTACACCCCCTCCAACTCGATGTTGGGCAGGCACGCGACCTTGGGAATCAGGTCGAGCGCGGTCGCCGGCGCGATGCCCATGCGACCCATGCCGGTATCGACCTTCACGTGGAAGCGGACATGTTTCCTCTGACGACCGGCTGCCTCGTCCAGATCGCGGGCACCGTAGCCGTCGACGATGGTCACCGTCAGGTCGTAGCGGACGGCCGCCTCGATCCGCTCGGCCCGCTCAGCGGCTGAGGGTGCGGCAAAGACCGGTCCCACACACAGGATGGGCCGCCGCCAGCCGAGCCCCCGCAGCTCGATGGCCTCGCCGATGGTGGCGACGGCCGCCATGTCCACCCCCGCACGATCCAGAGCCGGCGCCACCACCCCGACACCGTGACCGTAGGCGTTGGCCTTGATGGCTGCACAGATGCGGATGTGCGCGCCGCAGTGCCGGCGGATCAGCCCAACGTTGTGCTCGATGGCGTCGGTATCGATCTCAGCGATCAGATCGCGGTGCATGCGAGCAATCTACCATCTACGGGCGTGGCCACACAAGGTTGGCTGCGTGCCATAGCGGGCAGAGGGTGCGAGATGCGCAGCTTTTGCGCGATCAGCCGACGATCGGTCGTGCCCGCGCCGATGGCAGACGCGGTCTACGGGCCGCTGAATGCCTCGGCGAGGATGGCGAAGTCGACCACGTCCACATCGCCGTCGCCGTCGAGGTCGGCAATGTGTCGCGTCTCCGGCGGCTCGGTGGGTGTGTACCCCTCCGACGTGGTCAAGGCCAGGCGGTCGATCCGGGCCCCGTCCTCGCACACCCACAGGTCCACGGTATACAGGCCCGGTACGGACACATCGATGACCGGCCGGCCCGCGCCGCCGCTCTGGCTCAGCCAATCGAATCCGTTGCCGACCGGCAGGCTGGCCGCATCGGACGCCATGGTGCTGATCGGCACCCCGTCCAGCCCGTAGTGCACGGTGTCGGCGGCCGTGTCGTCGGCCCCGCCTTGCAGCCACAGGAAGTACTGCCCCGCCTCGAAGAACCACACCGGGTAGGTCAGACGCGGGGAATCCGATTCTATGGATCCCGAAGTGTAGATTGCCAAGCCGCCATCGGGAAGCGCCTGCACGTATCCGTCGCCGGCCGCACCACCTCCGGTCTGCTCGACCCATCCCCAACCCTCGGCCGTGCCGCTGCCGTCGGTGTTGGTGCCGTAGTGCTCAGCCTCCAGAACCGTCAGTCGAATCGGTCCGGTCATGTCGGCAACCATGATGGCCGCATCGTCGGCGTCCACGTCGCCGTCGCCGTCGAGGTCGGGGTTGCTCTGGACGATGAATGCATCGTCGAAGACATCCAGCCCCATGACCGCATTGGCGGTGTCGATCACGATCCGCTCGAAGTAGCCGGGCCCGTCCACCTCGCGAAACAGCGACAGCGACGGGACCAGGCAGTTCATACCGAACACCCCGTCGAGTCCCGCCACGTCGATTACCAACAGCTCGATATCCTCAAAGACCAGCTCGAGCCCCTCCAGCGTCGGCACGCGTACCTGGTCGACCAGGTAGCCCGGAACGACCGCCGTACCGCCGATGCCGCCCACCTCGGTGCTGAAGTCGTAGTCGTTTGCGTCGAGGATGTCATCCAGGCTGGTGTACTGTGTCAGGCCGATCGCATTGGCCTGGGCGATGGAGATGAAGCTTGCCGAGGCACCCGTATCCAACAGCCACGTGCCCACCGAACTGTTGCCGCCGTGTCGCACCACGATGTTTGGGATGACGGGGTTGTCGGCCGACGAGGGGAATGTCTCGCCGGGCGGCGGCTCGTCCGGCAGGAAGTTGACCAGCCGCAGCGCCACGTGGGCATTGAGTTGGTCGGTCGGGATATTCGGGTCGCCGTGCGGCAGCAGATACGTCCGCAGTCGGTCGAGTTCGGCGATCGGCGTCGGATCGATGTCCATCACGCGCTGGCTGATAACCGGCATGCCGACAATGTTGATGGGATCCCATTCTTCGAGTTCGTCAATGATCCGGCGGGCCCACAGGTTGAACTCGCCGTAATCGTCGAAGTCCGATTCGGTCACATCCTCGGGTACGGTCCACAGTGATCCGTTGATCAGTTTGATCGTGAAGGGGCGCGTGACGTCGCCTTCCTCCGTGCCGGCGATGCCGGTCTCGGTGTAATATCCCTCAAAGTCGGCCCAGCCGATGCCGAACGCATCGACGATGACCTTACTCAGGACAACCCCGGAAGACCCCGTGTCGACGAAGAACTCTACGGCGACGTCCTCCGACCCGAACGGCAGAATATCGTTACCGTCCTTGATAAGCCCGTACAGCTCGGGCTGATCCCATGCGGCCGTGCAGACGTCCGGCAGGACGACCTCCAGGCCCGCCGTGGCGACCGAAGGCACCAGTACTACCGTTACCAAAGCCCATTTGGCCACGTGTTGCACAACCCGCATCCTTCCCCCCAACGCACCTCATCCAATAGTATGGCGCGCCACCGCCCGGCTCAACAAGTGGGTGTTGGACCGCGTCGCAGCAGGTATCCGCAACGGCAGGAGCGGTGCATCGTTGCTGTCTGCCGTTTTCGCGCCGCCCGCTGGCGGTGGGACGCGGTTATACGGACGTAAGCATCCATGAACGAATCGCCCACAAGCCCAGGCGCCGCCACGCTGCTGGGAATCCTCTCGATCGTCCTATGGAGCACGACGATTGCGTTCTCGCGCAGCCTCACCGAGCAACTGGGTACGCTCTCAGCCGCGGCGGGCATCTACCTGCTCGGCGGTGCCGCGGGTTGCGCGTACCTGCTGCTGGGTCGCAGCCGAATAGCAGCCATTCGCCGACTGCCCGCCGGGTACCTGCTCGCATGTGGCTCGCTCGTTGTCGGCTACACGGTGTGTCTGTACCTGGCGATCGGTCTGGCCTCGGGACGCCAGCAGGTCATCGAGGTTGGCATCATCAACTACCTTTGGCCCAGTCTCACGCTTGTTCTGTCGGTACCGATCCTGCACCACCGACCACGCCGAACCTTGCCGCTGGGGTTGGCCGCCGCCACGGCCGGCGTGGCGCTGGCCATGCTCCAGGGCGGGGCGTTTCGATGGTCTGTGTTGGCTGAGAATCTTGCGAGCAATCGCCTGCCCTACCTCGCTGCCCTGATCGCCGCGGTATTGTGGGGGCTTTACTCAAACCTGAGTCGTCGTCTGGGCGGCGGCGCCGGCGGCGGGGCGGTACCTGTGTTCGTCCTGGCCTCGGGCGTGCTTCTAGTGGCGATGCGCCTTGCCAGGCCCGAAACGTCGCACGTCAGCGCCAGAGCTGTGGTCGAACTGATCTTCCTCTCGGCCGGTCCGTGTTTGACCGCGTACGTCTGCTGGGACATCGCCATGCGCCAGGGGCGCATCATTCTGGTTGCGTCACTGAGTTACCTGATACCGCTGCTTTCGACCATCATCACCTGCGCATACCTGGGCGTGGCCATGGGTGTGGGACTATGGCTTGCATGTTTTCTGGTGATTGGCGGGGCGTGGCTCTGCAACCGCTCCGTCGTCGCCCGATAGGCCAAAATCAGCAACCGGCGGCAGGGGCCGCAGCCGACTTCATGACACATCTACGCCGGCCTCAGTCGCGGTCTGGGCAGTCTGGGCTGATGTGTGTGGTTCCGAGCGGGTGTAGACCCCGCGCCTGGTCTTGCCGAGCGGCTTTACGGTGGGATGACGCCGCCGTGCGAACCGGCGGTCGATCTGAGCACCGCATCCAGCACCCCGTTGACGAACTGTGGCGAATCGGCCGTACCGAAGATCTTGGCCAATTCGATCGCCTCATCGATGGCCACCTTCGCCGGCGGCTCGTCCCGATCGAGCATCTCGCATAATGCCATGCGCATGATATTGCGGTCGGTGATCGCCATCCGCGCGATGTCCCAATGTAACGCGACGCGAGCAATCAACTCATCGTATCGCTGCCGATGCTCGTGCGTCTGGCGGACCAGTTGCCCGGCGTAGAGGATCACAGCCGGGTCACTGGAGAACTCGTTCAGAAAGTCGGTCAGCTCGTCGAGGGAATCGGGGCCCTGCACGTCAAGCTGACACAGCGCTTGCAGGGCGAGCGTACGGGCCTCGCGACGATAGTGGACCACGTGGCACCCGCTACTTGGCGTCGGCCTCGATCGCCGCCAGCAGGTTGGCCATCTCGATCGCCGTGCGGGCGGCGTCGGCGCCTTTGTTGCCGGCCTTGGCGCCGGCGCGATCGACCGCCTGTTCGAGGTTGTCAGCCGTGATGACGCCGAAGATGCACGGTACGCCCGTCTGAAGGCCCGCCTGCGCGATGCCCTTGGCCGCTTCGGCGGCGATGTAGTCGAAGTGGGGGGTCTGGCCGCGAATGATGCAGGCCAGGCAAATCACCGCGTCGTATCGGCCGCTCTCGGCGAGCTTCCTGGCCGTTAACGGAATCTCGAACGACCCGGGCACCCAGACCTCCGTCAGGTTGTTGTCATCCGCGCCGTGCCGCAAGAGTTCGTCAGTCGCTCCGGCAACGAGACGGTGCGTGATGAAGTCGTTGAATCGGCTACACACCAGGGCAAAGCGGTGCTTGGTGACGATCAGATCGGCGGCGATCTTCTTGCTCATGACAGTCGGCTCCAGCCCGCCCACATCGCTGCTTGAACAGCGGCGGGCGAGCGATTTCCAGACGGCAGGGCCCCGCTGTCACCAGGACGACAGCGCCGGCGCCCAACGCACACCAATCTAACGGGGTCGGTTCCGGCCTACAACCCGGCCCGCACGCCTGGCCCGCCCTGCGGGTGCGATGCGGTTGAGTGTGACAGCAGCCGCCGGCACTTGAGAGACCGCTGCCACCTGGCCTACAATGCGCCGCGAGGGACCTCAGGCGGGGAGTGAACGGCATGATCCAGGTTCTGCAAGCGTTGACCGTGATGGTTGCTGCGTTTGTCGGGGCGGGCACGGGCGACAAGCCGCTCACGCGCCAGGAATGGCTGTCAAATCTTCAAGAACTCATTCGCGACGCGCAGCAGCTCGGTCCGTGGCAGCAGAACCGCGACTTGATCCTGGAAGCCAACCGCAATCTCTGGCGGCAAGAAGGCTGGACAACCGAGTCGGATCGGTTTGCCCAGCAGGCGATTGAAAAGCTCACCAACTTCCCGCCCGGCCAGATCGACGAGCGTTTCGACGCCTTCTGCGACGTGATGGCCGAACGCTACAGCCTCGACGCGCAGCAGCGGCAAACCTTGTACGCCATCGCGACGCGCGACGGGTGGGCCTCGTTCCTTCGACATGCGCGGCCGTTGCTGCCCATCGTTCGGGAAGTCATTGCCACGCGAGCGGCTGGTGAGCCGTTCACCGCTGAACAGGTGGCTCGCTGGTGCAAGATCGTCGAGCCCATGGCCAGGGATATGAGGCGTCAGTTGGATAAGTCCTCCGCCGAGTTCGCCCGAAGCCTTCGCCCCGAACAGCGCGGGCGCTTCGATCGCGATCTGGTGGCTACGCGACGGCGGGTCGATCAGCAAATGACAATGATGCGCCAGTGGCAGAAGGGCACGTGGCGGCCGCAGGACTGGGGCCTTCAGAACGATCCCATCCATGCCGCCGCGATCCAAGACGTCGCCCAAGCCAAAGCCGCGACGACGAGAAACGTGCCGGCGCCTGCACAGGGTGACGCCGACGATTGGACAGTGTACGTGACAAACTTCATCGTTCGCTACGGGCTTGACGACGACCAGCAGGTGACCGCGCAATCGATCCTGGAGGAGGTGCGAGACCGCGCTCAAGGCAGGACCGACCACGAGGCGACAGCAGAACTATTCGAGGAACTGAAGCGACGGCTCGACGCGATACCAACCCAGGCGCAGCGGCGCGGCGCTGACGATAAGCCAAGGTCGTAGGCGCCAGCGACGCTCTTCGACAGGAATCTGCTTGGCACGACCGATCTGGCACTTTAGAATTGTTTGCCCATATGATGGACCATCGGGAGGTGCCCCAAAATGTTTGGCGCGCGTCTGTATAGCTTTGCGGCTCCCTGGCTGGCCGGCGTCATGGTCATGGACATCCTGGACTTCTTCGACAGCCTGCGGTTCCGCAGCATTGTGGCCCAGGTGCTGACCGACCTGACCACAAACCTGGTCGAAACCTTCGTGGTTGCGCTGGTAAACCAGGTTTTTGGGGTAACCTAGGCGCAAAACGGGGGGCATGTGTCGGCAAGAAACGACGGCCGGCGAAGAATCGTCGGCCATCTTCCTAGAGGTGCTCAAGCAAGATGACGTATCAGAACCCGTTCGCGGCCGAGGGTCGCTTCTATCGAGGCAATACGCACACCCACACCATACTGTCCGACGGGGTCCTCTCTCCTGCCGACCGTTGCCGGGCCTATCGAGAGGCCGGCTACGATTTCCTCGTCATCACCGATCATGACGTCATCTGCGACGTGTCCGACCTGTCCCAGGACGATTTTCTGGTCATTCCAGGCGTCGAGCTGCACCCGCCCAACCCGTACGGGGGCGACACCTACCACATCGTCGCACTGGGCGTTCGCCAACCCATCGATTCACGGAACATGCACCCCAATGAGGTCATCGCAGCCGTTCAGGCACAAGGAGGTCTGGCCTGCCTGGGCCACCCCTACTGGTGTGGGCATACCCTCACGGATTACGCCCTGCTGAAGGGCTACTTTGCCATCGAGGTGTTCAACGACACCTGCCGCCGGGGTATCGGCAAGGGCGTCAGTGAGAGCCACTGGGACGATATGCTCGACCGCCTCGGGCCGACCGCGGGCATCGCCTGCGACGACGCCCACAAGGCCGACGCCGACGTGTTCGGCGGTTGGACTATGGTCAAAGCGCCCCAACTCTCCGAGCGTGCCATTCTTCAGGCCCTTCGGGACGGCGCGTTTTACTCGACCCAGGGACCGCAGTTTCATGACATACGCGTCGAGCACCCCAACGCCGGCGAACCGGTCCTTGACGTTCGGTGCAGCCCGGTTCGAAGCGTGATCTTCAAAGGTCGTGCGTCCAGTGGTGAGCACTGCATCGGGCAGAACGGACAACTGCTCAGCCAGGCCCGTCACGTCTGCAAGCCCGCCGAGAAGTACGTCCGGGTCGAGCTCGAGGATCCAGACGGCAGGAAAGCCTGGGCGAATCCGTTCTTTGTGGCCGAGCTGTGAGCGGTCGCAGCGGCGACGCCCGGCTCACACTCCGTAGCCTCGTAGGAAGTGGATCAGGCCGAAGTTGGCCATGTTGAACAGGGCGTGCGCCACCATGGCCGACACGAGACTCCGCCGCCACCACGTCAGCGCGCCAAG
Organism: Phycisphaerae bacterium; assembly: GCA_035530655.1. Lineage (GTDB taxonomy): Bacteria > Planctomycetota > Phycisphaerae > UBA1845 > DATKUK01 > DATKUK01. Next base: position 188,258 of record DATKUK010000017.1, on the reverse strand, counting down.
GATCACGCCGAGGTAGAAAATGGTCAGCGCGGCAGTGGGGCCCTCGTACAGATGCGGCGCGCCGAACAGCGCGGCCTGGGCGATCACACCCCAAAGCGGATGGCCGAACGCCACCGTCAGGCGTTGCTGAAGCAGCCCGCGGAAGAAGGGCTCCTCAATGGCCGCCACGACGATGGGCAGTACGATCCACTGCCAGACGGCCATCTTCGGAAACGTCTCCATCAGCCCAACCTTGCGGTTGCTGTAGACGACGGAAAGCAGCTCCGGCCACAGAATCAGCAGCCATGCAGTCATAGCCACCGACACCATCAGCAGCACGGCTACCGTCGGCAGCCCGAGGACGCCCTCCCGTAGCCAGTTCCGGGCGGTCCAGCCGATCAACGTCGGACGCTGCTTGCGCACCCGCAGCCGCCAGGCAATCAGACCCCACACGAGCACGAGCCTGATCGCCATTTTCAGCAGCAATACCGAATAGGAGAGTGGTTGACCCGCACTGCCTGCCACGGCGTCTGCGATCAGCTTCTCAGCCACCGAGACCCACGCCGCCGCTGGCAGCAGCACCCACATAGCGTCGGCCACAGCCGCCCCCGCAGATTGCCGGACAGGCTCGGTCGCGGCAGGCCCAAGTCGCGTCGAGGCGGTAACGCGTCGAGCAAACGCGGGACCCGGGCTCGGCTCGCGCGCCTCGCCAGAAGCGTTGCCCGTGACCCGCTGCTCAACGTCGTCGGTCATCCGTCCCTCTGTTCTGGCGCAGGTTTCCGCCGATTGACCATAGGCGGTGATCACAGCCACATCGGCCCAGATCCTGCCAGTTCCTAACGGTGAGCCAACACCGCACCAGTCGACGCGGACGTGGCCATGGCCGTATATCGGGCGAGCCAGCCACGCTTGAACCGAGGCTCCGGCGGCACGTATTGCCTGGCCCGCTCGTCCAGCTCTGCCTGCGGCACCTGAACGTCGAGCGAATGGGCCGGTATGTCAATTCGGATCCGATCGCCGGCGCGCAACACCCCGATCGGCCCGCCGGATGCGGCTTCGGGCGAGATGTGCCCGATACATGCCCCGGCCGTGCCCCCGCTGAACCGACCATCGGTAATCAGCGCGCACGCCTCGTCCAGTCCCATCCCCTTGATGTAACTGGTCGGCGAGAGCATTTCCTGCATGCCCGGGCCTCCTCTGGGCCCCTCGTTGCGGATGACCACGACGTCGCCCGCCTTGACCTTGCCACCTAGGATGCCGTCGCATGCTTCCTCCTGACTCTCGAATATCACCGCGGGGCCTTCGTGCCTCAGCATCTTTGGGCTCACGCCGGCTGTCTTGACCACCGCACCCTCAGGAGCAAGGTTCCCGTACAGAATGCTCAGCCCGCCCTCGGGCGAGTAAGCATTGGCGACGGTGCGTATGCAATCCTCCGGGTCGAAGTCGGATGCGAGTCTGGCCAGGACAGCGGCCCCGTCGGCGTTGGCCTTGTCCGTATGACACGACAGTCGAGACCGTGTGGCCTGCGAAAGCCCCGCCCTCTGGATTTTCTGTCCGTTCGCGCGGATGTCGTGCCTGCGAATGTTCTCGCCAAGCGGCTGCCCCGTGACCGTCAAACAGTCCAGGTGCAGAAGGTCCGGCCTGCCCCGCACCAGCTCGCCGAGAATGGTCATGATGCCGCCAGCCGCCTGCAGGTCTTCCACGTGATAGTCGCACGAAGGGGCCACACGGCAAATGTTCGGCGTCCGCCCGCTTAGTTCGTTGATACGGGCCATGTCGTACGGCACCTGTGCGTCGTGTGCGATCGCCAGCACGTGGAGCAGGGTGTTTGTGCTTCCGCCCATGGCCATGTCGAGGATCATCGCGTTGTCGATGGCCTGCGACGTCATGATGTCCCGCGGCTTGATGTCCTGCTCCAGCAGCTTCATGATCTGCTCGCCGGCGGTGCGATAGAGATCCAGACGGTCCTCGCTCGTGGCCAGGATCGTCCCATTGCCGGGAAGTGCCATCCCCAACGCCTCGCAGAGGCAGTTCATGCTGTTGGCCGTGAACATGCCGCTGCACGACCCGCAAGAGGGGCATGCGTGGTCCTCAATCTCGCGCAACTGCGCCTCGTCGATCTGACTCGTCTGGAGGGCGCCAACGCCCTGAAAGACGCTGATCAGGTCCACGATCTGTCCCGATGGGGTCCTGCCCGCTTCCATCGGACCACCCGAAACGAACAGGGTCGGAATGTTGCAGCGGGCCGTACCCATCAGCATGCCCGGAATGATCTTGTCGCAGTTGGGAATGCATAGCAGGGCGTCGAAGCGATGGGCCTCAACCATGCTCTCGACCGCATCGGCTATCAACTCGCGCGACGGCAGCGAGTACTTCATACCGACATGACCCATGGCGATCCCGTCGCAGATCCCGATCGTGTTAAACAGAAACGGCACCCCGCCCGCCTCGCGCACGCACTGCTTGACGAAGTCGCCCACCATGTTGAGGTGTACATGTCCGGGAATGATGTCCGTGTAGCTGTTGCAGATGCCGACAAACGGCTTGTCCATGTCGCGGTCGCTCACGCCAACCGCCTTGAGCAAGGATCGATGAGGCGCGCGCTGGGTGCCCTTCTTGATCATGTCACTTCGCATCCAATGCTCCTTCGACTTGGCTTGCCTGCTTCGCTGCCACGGCGTCAAGGTCGACGACAGGGGGGTATTATAGCTGGACGCTGCGCAGGGGGAAGCGACCGCGGTCACGGCCCCGCGACGTCGCTGGGGTCGTCTCTCTCGGCCGACCTGCCGCATCTTCGATGAAAAAGTCGATGAACAGAACTGACTGACGGTGTGATAATCGGTCAGTAGACAACGGCTACGGCGTCTTCGATTGTGGCTACCGCTTGCCGAATCTCGAACGGCTTGCGCAGACACCCGTCGAAGCCGTCCTGGCGAAGGGCCTGTACATCCCCGTCCCCCAAACCGACACCCATGCCGATTAGCTTGGTGCCCTGAAGTTCCGGATGGCTTTGCAGATACCGTGACAGCTGCCTGCCGCTGACACCGGGAATGGCCAAGTCGATCAGGATCACATGCGGCTTGAAGATGCCGGCCTCCACGCCCGCCTCGAACATGCTGCGAGCCGTGCGGACCTCGTACCCTGCCTCTTCCGAGAGCGCCCTCTGGAGCAGTTGCACCAGGTCCTGCTCATCCTCGACCACGAGCACCCGTGTTTGACCGGTCTCCAGCCCCTCCAGGGGCATGCCATGGGCCTTCATGAAGCGAACCAACTGGTGCATGGGGATGCGGCGATCCTTGCTGCCTGGAATGCGGTAGCCCCGTAACTGCCCACTGTCAAACCACTTGGACACCGTTCGCGGCGCTACGTTGCAGATCTTGGCTACTTGACCGGTTGTCAGTACGCCTTTGGCCTTATCCATAGTGTGACGCCTCTAACTCCAGGCCCTCGGCCTCGCCGTCGGCAACCCAGCCGCTCCCTGCCCTGGTGTTCGCTTGGCCGTACCGCCACATCTCGGCATCCGGGAGGCTTGCAGCCCCCACGGACGACTGCGCGAGGTCGGCGCGACACGTGTTAAGATCGGACAATACCGGCGACAGATAAGCTATTTTGGGACAATTCGCCCAGCTGGCCCTCAGGCTGAGCCGACATTGCCCTCTCTCGGGCCACATCCTATCCGAAAGCGCCCGGCAGCCTGCGATCTCGCTGTGACTTTCGGGCGTTGCGCCCCCTCTCGCGAAATCCTAGCACCCTCACACGCCCCAGGCAAGGCCGTCATTATCGGCACGCGTACACGCACGCTTCGCAAACGCGCCGACTCGAGCCCGTGGTTGACCGCCCGTGCGAGGTCCGATAGACTTTTGTGGTAGCGCGCGCCGGGCCTCCGCCGGTGTACGGAACGGAATCTAAGATGCGGTCGGGCCTATGCGACTGTGCTGCGATGATGTTCACCGCAAGGACTGGCGAGTGCTCTGCGGCGCCGCGAGGGCGGCGTGCTTGGGTGGGTGGTTAAGCGGTGTCTGTCGGGCGATCGAACGGTTTCCGTGGCCCGCAGCAATGCAGTGCCTGCATCAGCGCCTCAAGCATGTAAGATCGAAGCACGCCTCGCGGCCGTTACCTGCAATCGCCTGCCAGCCACGTGTTGCTTTCCTCGCGGCCACGTGACGTAAGGAGATGATGATGGTCACGCACAGAGCTTGCTGGGGCGTCGACGTCGGTCAATGTGCGCTGAAGGCGGTGAAGATGCGACAGGCCGGCGACCGAGTCGAGGTCCTGGCTTTCGACATCGTTGACCACCCTCAGATACTTTCCGAGCCGGACGCCGACGCACCGGCGCTGATCCGACAGGCGTTGGAGAAGTTCCTCTCGCGTAACGATCTGACGGGCGCCCAGGTCGCCGTCAGCGTGCCCGGGCATCAGACCTTCTCGCGATTCACCAAGTTGCCACCCGTCGAACCCAAGAAGATCCCGGACATCGTGCGCTTCGAGGCACGCCAACAGATCCCCTTCGATATCGACGAGGTCGACTGGGACTATCAGACCTTTCAAAGCGCCGACTCACCCGACGTAGAGGTCGGCATCTTCGCCATGAAGCGAGATTTGATACGTAGCCACTTGGCTTCGCTGACCGCAGCGCGCATCGAGCCGACCATCGTCCAGACGGCACCCTTGGCACTCTACAATTTTGTGCGGTACGACGGGCTGGCTAAAACGGGGGGCACGGTGCTCATCGACATCGGCGCCGACAACACCGATCTCATCGTGACCGACGGCGAGTCGGTGTGGACGCGAAACATTCCGCTGGGCGGCAACAACTTCACCGAAGCTTTGGTCAAAGCCTTTAAGCTTAGCTTTGCCAAGGCGGAGAACCTTAAGCGGACCGCGGCCACCAGCAAGTACGCGCGACAGATCTTTCAGGCGATGAGGCCCGTGTTTGCCGACTTAGTGGCCGAGATCCAACGGTCGATTGGCTTCTATACGTCCACACACCGTGACGCAGCCGTCAGCAAGGTCGTTGGCATGGGTAACGCTTTCCGATTGCCGGGCCTACAGAAGTACCTCCAGCAGAACCTGCAGTTGGACGTGGAGCGCGTCTCAGCCTTCAGCAAGGTGACCTTCGCCCCCGGCGCCAATGCAGGACAATTCAACGAACACGTATTGAGCTTCGGCGTGGCCTACGGACTCGCCCTTCAAGGCCTGGGGATGGGACACGTCAACAGCAATCTCCTGCCGGTGGAGTTGGGCCGCGCCGCCGTCTGGCGCCATAAGAGGCCGCTCTTCGCGGCGGCAGCCGCGTGTTTGGTCGCAGCCGCCGGTGTCTTGTGGACCCGGGGAATGATGGACCGCAGCGCCTTGGCAAGGAATCTGGGCGAGGGCAGCGGCAGCCGGGCGCAGATGTCCCTTTCAGAATCCTACAGGGTGGTCGATAGCGGCGTGCCCGACGACCTCGCGCCGCGCGACTATGGCGATAGAATCCGCGCCGCCGCCGACAAGCTGAAGCAGGAGTACGGTCGTCTCAACGGGCAAATACCCACCAAGCTCAAGAAGATCCAGGACATCACCTCTCTGGTCGACAAGGCGACGCTCTGGTTTAAGATTCTGTCGGTGGTGGATGCCTCTCTGCCGGCCCCGCAGATCGAGCTCGCCGCTGCAAAAGGCCCAGACGAGTATCGAGTTGCGGCCAAGAAAATCCCTCGCAAGCAGCGGAAACAGATCTTCATCGAATCGTTCGACGCAGCCTATTCGCCGAGCGTGTACGATCAGATCACCAGACGGAGTTCCTCGGTTAGCTTCGGCAGTCCAGCCGTGGAGAAGGGTCTCGCCGGCAAGCTCGGTCCGGTCGGCGCTGAGCCTAGTGGGCCGGTCAAGTCCGGGTTCGTGGTGACTATGACCGTAAGCACCCCTAATAGCGAGGGGATCAGTTACGTTACGCATACGCTGGCGGCCAACTTGGGGCGAGTTGGCAGGCAACCGGGGCTGGGCTTCTACATCGACGAGGTTAATATCTACGACTCGAAGAAGCGTGCTCAGGCTGATAGCCGAGACGGCTCTTCGGCCGGCCGCAGTGCCCGGACGTCGAAGTACGGCTCACGAGCCGGTGGTGGCTTCGATGACAATGCGGCCAAGATGGGCCGCGGGCCAACGGGTGCGCGTACTGGGTCGGCGTCCGCAAAGCGATTGCTGTTTGGGCGCACACTGGCGGAGAGCGGGCCGCAAATGCCCGACCCGGTCACCGGCGAGGAGATGGCCGAGGATTGCGTGTGCCTGATGCGGTTCGCGGTGGTGCTTGGCGAGCCGGAACAGACCGCTTCACCGGAAGGTGGCGGCAGTGCCACGCCGCCCTCGCGCCGCTGATACATTCATCACAGCCGACGGGTTTCGGGCCGATGCGCTCGTTAGCCCGTGGCCACGAGGACCGGAACCATGGACTTCATTCGCCGTTACCTTTTTGAGCTGGCTTGTGGGGTAGTCGGGGTCGCCGGCATCGTGGCCGGTGCCATTGCCTACACCGGCTACAGCGACGTTCGGGCGGAACTGTCGGACGCGGCCTCCTTGGCCCGCCAGCTCGAACAGTACCGTGGGCCGCGAGACCTCTGCAACAAGCAGGTAATAGCTGCCGAACTACAACGCAACGAGCAAGTGGACAGGCAGCTCGAGCAGGTGACCGAGGCGGCCAAGCAAATGAACCAGCATCAACCGTTGCGCGACGATGTCTTTCCCGAGCCGCTTACCCGCCGTCAGGACTCGCCGTTCCTGTTCCGCACCGACTATCGGGAGAGGTTCAAGCAGCTTCTAAACCTGCTTCAGGCCGGTGACGCGCCCGACCCGGACGAAATCCAGGATATGCAAGAGCGCATCAACCAGGAGCAGCGCATACCGGAAGATCAGGTGTTGGGTCTCACGCCGAGCGCCGGCACGGACACAGGACGCCTCAAGCCCGCCGACTCTGTCCGCCCAAAGAATGTAGGAGGTTCGTGGGATGCGGGCGACGGTGAGGTGAGTGTCGAAGAGTTGGCTCGTACGGATGCAGCCATCCGCGCTGCTTTAGTCAAGGCCGCGCGCATCCGCATCTATGCCAATCTTGACTCGTTCGATATCATCGACAACGTTTACACCGAGGGGCTGCAGCCAACTTCGATTGATATGTGGTCTGCCCAGATGAAGCTTTGGGTGCAGGAGAATGTGGTCCGCGGGCTGGCCGAGGCGAACGAGCAAGCCGTTCAGCGGATTGAGGCGGACGGCGGCCGCGCCAATGTGGCCAACCTGCCAGTCAAACATTTGCTCAGCATCACCGTCACCAATTACGTGGAACCCACCGACGAGGTCGGCGCGATGGCGGGAGGTGGCAAGGGAGGGGATACACGCGGCATACGGATGTCCTACGCGGGCGCTGGCGCCGACGCGATCAAGATGTCTGGCGGCTCGGCGCGAGGAAGCTCAGGCAGGTTGGGTGGAGCGGCGGGCTCGTTCACCCAGCGAGCGTCTAACGACTTATACGACGTTGTGCAGTGTCGGATGGAGATGGTGGTCGACGCACGCGAGTTGCTGCGCGTCATCAATGCAATCTGCCGGCAGGACTTCATCACGCCGATTGGCGTCAGCTTCGAGGCGATGGAACCCGACACTACCTTTACCGACTATATATACGGGTCGGCCCCGATCGTGCAGGCTACGGTTGACTTCGAGTGCTGTTTCTTCCGTGAGCTGTGCGAGCCCTTGATGCCCGAAGATGTCAAGATGCTACGGGGCATGACGTCGGCCGAGACTTCACCGGCCGGCCGTACGGCGCCAAGCGGTGCTATGTACCGCAAGTAAGCAGGGGACGCAATCGTCCGACCCGACGGCGGTCGGACCTGGTCCAGGAGTCCAGCGATGGCCAAAAAGACATTCAGTCCCGTCGAGCAACACGTGGAAAAAGCCGTGCTCGGCGTTGCCGCACTGATCCTGGTGATGGTGGCGGCGCTCTTCCTGGTAAGCACCCCCAACACGGTCGTGGTGGGGGGGCAGGAGCGAGGCCCCGGCGACGTTGGACTGGCCCTCAAGGCCGAGGCCGACAATCTCCGTCGGAGACTGCAGACCGCTCAGGCGGAAGCCGAGTCGGTGCCCGATTTCCGTGGAAACTTGCTGACGGCAAGAGAACGAGGACCGTTAGGGATGGTCTCGGGGATTCCTCCCCAGTTGCGGCTGGTGACCGGTTTTGGTGCGGAGGTGCCCGACGTGGCTGACATCGAGGACCAGGGCGGCAAGATTGGGCTCGCCGAGGTCATCGCCTGCAGCCCTCCTGCAGCCCGTACCGGTAAGCTGCTAGGCGTACCGGTCAAACCTGCGGTTCTGACGCTGGAGGCGGGTGGACGGTCGGGCTTCCAGGGGCAGGACGATGCCCTCGCGGAGCGGGAAAGACAGCTTCGGATGGAACTCGGTCAGATCATCGCCGAGGACATGTACTGGGTCTGCGTGGCCAACAGGTTCGACCTGGCAGCGCAGCGCGAGGCCATGAGGCAACGTGGCTATGACAGCGGACGCACCGACATCATGGTCACCCGTTTCCACCTCCAGCGCCAACAGCTACAGCCCGATGGCATGTGGTCCGACTGGCAGGACGTCGAGGCCTACCAGTCCGTGGTGCTGCCGCAGCCCCCGGATGTGGCGATCGGGCCGGACGATAAGCTCCCTTCGTACCAATGGGAACTGGTCCGCGCCTACAAGGACATCATTCAGCAATACCAGCCCACCATCCTACATCCCCAGTTTGAGGTGGAGTTCCACGCGGGCGATCAGCCCGAGCCCCCCGAGCTTCCGGGCCTGAAGGAGAGGCTCGCCGAGATTGGCAGCAGTGGCATATCCGACATTGGCGGCTTTGCCAGCCGGACACTTCGGACAGGCTATGGCTCGACAGCGGGTCCTGGCCGCACCGGCGGGAAGGGTGACTTGAGTGCGGATGCGGATAAGATGAAGATGGCCGGAGGGGCAAGCGACGTCGGCCGGCCAAGTGGCTTTCAGCGTGGTCCGACGCCCGGTCCGGCCGGATTCGTCCCGGGCGAGGGCCCCCAGGATCTGGTCGAGATCCGCAAGCAATTCAAAGATGCCGAGGAGGCCTTCGAGAAGGGCGATCTGGACGAAGCAGCACGCCTCGCCCAGGAGGTCCGCGGTAAGCTGCCCGATCCGCTGGAGCGGCAGTTGGACCAGTTGATGGTCAAGATCGATGAGGCGCTGGCCGAGCGGGACCGCAAACGGGTGGAGCAGGAGCTGGCTCGCGTGCGAGGGACACGGCAGGCGCAGCAGGAGGGTAGATTGGGTGAGTGGCTGGAGCAGCAACGTCGCAAGGAGGATTTCCTCTGGGCGTATGACCTCTCGATCACGCCCGGTCGCACCTACCGTTACCGTTCGCGAGTGATCCTGTATAACTGGTACGTTGGGGTGGTCTCTCGAGTGGTTGACCGGGCCGACGCTGAGAAGATCCAACTGGTCGGCGCGTGGTCGGATCCGTCCGAGCCTATCGACGTCGAGGATGACACGTATTTCTATCTTGCCTCCGGCGACCCGGCGAACAAAGAAGCCCGCGTCGACGTGTACAAGTGGTTCCTGGCCCAGTGGCACAAGCAGCAGTTCCGCGTCGGTGTGGGTGAGCCGATCGGCGCTGCCAAGCGGGTGCGAATCATGCAGCCGGACGGGACGCCGTCCGAGCGGCCAATCGAGGTCGATTTCCGGACTGGCGCGGTGCTCGTGGACCTCGACTTCGACCGTGATGCGACGGTAATGGAGCCTCGCGGTACCGGGCAGTTTGAATTGAGGGCCAACACGGGTGCACTGGCGATGGTGTACCTTGATTCCGAGGGCAGTCTGGGCGAACGGCTCAACGTGTTGGACAGCCAGGATCCCACGCATCTACGCCTGCGCAGCGACATACGATCGGCGCGGCCGCGGCGAGTCGACCTGTCAGGCGATACCGATCGGCAGCCATCCAGGACGATCGGCCGACAGCCGGCCGTCGACCGGCGTTCCCGCGCCAGCATGAAGGATACCGACGCCGCCAAAATGGGGGGGCGCCGCCGTTGAGGGCCGCCCGGGTGGGCATGATCGCGTGATTGACCCCGACGGGGTTTTTCCCATTGCAAACCTTGCGGTGGGGGCTAGACTGAGCGGCTAAGCCGGGGCTTGCTGGCGGGGGCAATCCGGTGCGGTGTAGCGATTGAACAATCGGTTCACTCCAGGCCGTTGGCTGAAGGAGGAGAATCTGTGAGATGCAATAACGCCCTCCGAGCGGCGGCGATCTCGGTTATCATCGTCGGCGTCTTTGGGGTACCAGCGCGAGGCCAGACAGGCGACCAGGGGTTGGCCGCCGCGATTGCACTGTACAACCAGGGGCAGTATGACAAGGCTCATCAGGCCCTGGTGAACATCGATCCGGCCCAGCTTGGCGACGAGGCGCGTGCCCGGCGCGAGGAATACCTCGAGAAAGCGGAGGTCGCGCGCAACCAGTACGCCAAGGCGCGACAGGACAAGATCGACGCCGACAAGGCCTTGGACGCCGGCGATTTTGCCAAGGCTGAAACGCTCTACAAATCCGTCTTGGATAACCCGTACGCGCCGCCAGCTATGAAGAGCAGCGCGAGACTGGCCGTGGCTGTCATCGCCGAGAAACGCAAGCTAGAATCGGACAAGCCCGTTACGGAGCCCGACGACGCCGATCTTCCAGCCGCTGCGGCTCCGGTCGCGCCCGCTGAGCCGGCGGAATCGAAACCCGCTGCTGAATCGGCGCCGGCGGCAGTGCGTCCCGCCAAAGTGGACAGACGCGCCGCGGCCGAGCCCAACCCGCCCGCCGCGCAGCCGTCTGAGCCCGTCCCCAGCACCGCGGGAAACATGGTCCAGCGCATTCGTCAGCGGAAGCAGCTCAACTGGCAGAAAGCGGTGGCTGAGTATCGCGCGCTCGAGGCGGACGTCCGCAAGGACCTCGTCGAGCACAACTTCACCCAGGCGATGCAAAAAGCACAGCGCGCCCGGCAGGTGGCCGAAGCGGCCAAGCGATTCGCCGAGCCCCGCAGCCTGTACGGCGATCTGGTGGCCGAGGCAGAGGCCCTGGCACATTTCGTCGCCGATCAGCAGCAGCGCTATGAAGAGCGCCAGGTCCAGCAGCAGTTGGAGCAGGTCCGCCAAGCCCAGGCCCAACGACGCCATCAGCAGGTCGAAGCCAAGGCCAAGCGCGTCGGGTACCTGATGGAGCAGGCTAAGCAGTTGGCCGACCAACATCGCTATGACGAGGCCATGAGCGCCCTGGAAGAGCTGCTGGCTATTGAGCCCACCGACGAGAAAGCACGATTCTACGTTGACGTGCTGGAGGACCGTGCTTCGTTCCGTAAGCAGGGGCGGCTCAGGGAGGATCTGGCCAAGCAAACGCGGGCGAACCTGGTGGGCGTAGAGGAGGCCAAGGTACCTTGGTACAAGGATGACGGCTTCCGTTATCCCAAAAACTGGGCGGAGATCGCCGAGCGCCGCCGACGCCTGGGCGCCGACGCCGGTGCGGCATCCGAGATGGACCGTCTGGCACGAGAGAAACTCGCCGAAGTGATTGGCGAACTCAACTTTCAGAATACAACACTGGAAACCGTGATCAGTCAGCTTCGGACGATTAACGACCTGAATATGCAGGTCAACTGGAATGCCCTGGAGTTTGCGGGGATCGATCGCGACACCGAAATCACTCTGCAGCTCAAGGGGATCACGATCGAGAAGGCGCTAAGGGTGATCCTGGACGACGCGCAGGCGCTGGTCGGCATCCCGCTCAGTTACATGCTGGATCAGGGCGTATTGACCGTCTCCACGGACGACGATCTCCAACAGCAACTCGTGACCCACCTTTACGACGTTCACGATTTATTGCAGACGCGACCCGACTTCTACGAGCTGCCCGATTTCGATGTCAGCGTGGGCGCGGGCGGCGGAGGTGGCGGCGGTGGTGGTGACGTCTTCGGAGATGTCACCGTCCAGGAGCCAGAGGAGGATCCCGTTGAAGGCCTGCGCACCCTCATCATGAACGTGGTCGCGCCGAATACATGGCAGGCGACAGCGGGCGGGCTGGGCTCGCTGGAAATCCTTCAAGGCATCCTGGTCGTGACCAACAGCCCGACGGTTCACCGCGAGGTGTTCGATCTGCTCGGGAGAATGCGTGAGCAGCAGGCCGTCCAGATTGCCGTGGAGGCCCGATTCATCACCGTAACCGCCAATTTCCTCGAGGAGATGGGGCTCGACTTGGATATCGTCCTCAACAACGGCAACGCCGGCTACGATCGTATGATGGCGGGCGCGGCTCCGTTCCGGGATCCGGCCACCGGTGCGGTACTCCTGATCCCGCGCCAGAACAGCCGTTTGGGTTTCCTGCCCGCAGTGCCTGCGGTCGGGACACCTCTAGTGCCGACGGGGACGGCGCTGCAACAACCGTACGGCCAGGTGGGTCTGGTGCCTGGCTCGGGCCACGGCGCGCCGCACTCGGGACAGTGGACGCCGTTGCCCATGGTACAGAACTCCATCGGCTTGGCCTCCCCGGCGGGCGCGCCGACAAACGTCCCGGGAGCGGGTGACATCATCAGCAACGTGGTGGCCAATCCGGCTTTGAATGTCTTTGGCTCCTTCCTGGATAACCTTCAGGTCGATTTCCTGCTGCGGGCCACCCAACTCGATCAGCGATCGAGCGTGCTGACCGCACCGAGAGTCACGTTCTCCAACGGTCAGGCCGTCTGGCTGATTGTTCGGGAATCGATCCAATACGTCAGCGATCTGGATGCGGTCGTGCAGGAGAACGTGGGCCTCTTCAACCCGACCGTCGGCAGCGTCAACACCGGCACGAGTTTGTGGGTCCAGGGCAGTGCTTCGTCCGACCGGCGCTACGTGACGCTGACGCTTCAACCGATCGTCTCCCGGTTGGTCGATCTGAGCAACTTCATCCCCAATATCGGCTCGAGTACGGCGGCAACCGGTATCCTTCAGTTGCCGACCATCCAGGTAACCAGTGTGGCCACGACCGTGACCGTTCCGGATGGCGGCACGCTGCTCATCGGCGGCCAGAAACTCGCCGACGAGACCGAAATCGAGGCCGGCGTGCCCATTCTCAGCAAGATACCGTTGTTGAAACGGGCATTCAGCAACCGCAGCAAGGTCAAGAACGAGCAAGTGCTCCTGATTCTGATCAAGCCGACGATCATCATTCTGCGCGAGCAGGAGGAGTTGGCCTTCCCACGGCTCTCTACCGCTGGGCTATGATGAGCATGCCCACCTGCACCCGAGGACGCAGGTGCGTTCCTGTGACAGTCTTCCGGCAGCACGGGGTCGCCGCAGGTGTGGCCTCAGACCGGCGATCCTACAGTGCACGAGTAGCGGTCTGGGCGATCGCTGTTACAGCATCATGGGCGGCCGTGCGGGCGACGGCCGGGCCTGCCTCGTCGTCGGTTTGCGGGGGGAATACGCCTTCATCCCAGTCATACAACGGTCAAGCCGCTGGGCGTGGCTCGCTTGGGCACCTTGTACGCACGGGTACCGAGGCTCACCGGCGTACGGACGGCGACTCCGCCGACCACCCGCCGCTGATCATCACGTTGGACCGCTTTGGCCGCTGCCAGGTGGATGGGCGTCGGGTGGAAAGAATCTTCCTTCGCGAGAGGCTGCGCGAGGCGTCGGGCGAACGTACGGCTTCATCCGTGCAGCTTCACCTGGCCGCGGGCGTGTTGCCCGAAGATGCGGAGGAACTTCGCGACGTCGTGCAAGACTGCGGCTTTGAGGCCAGCCGAATCCAAACGCAGCAGGCGGAAGAGACGCCGATGCCCTCAAGCGACCGGCGGGCCGCTGCACGCTTCTTCCAGGCCCAGGTCGACCTGCAGCGCACTCTATGGGAACGCATTGGTCAACAGCAGCAGCGATTTACGCAGACGCTCCACGCGCGGTGGGGCGAGATGCGCCGGCGCGCCGCGTTGGTTGCCGAGTATGTGGCACCCTTGGGCAAGCGTCTGGATGGTCTTGTGCGTCGCGCCCCGTCCACACAACCGGCGAGGTGAGTTCTCCGGCGCGCGGGGTGGCGTTCCAGGTGGGGTCTGCCTGGAACGGTTCAGCCCCGCGTCGGACCGACCGTACTGAATGAAAGCGTGATTTCTCGCGAGCCATATGTCGAGCCGAATATCTGCCTGCCGACGCAGTGGCGGCGCCACCGCTTGACCATGCTGATTGTGGTCGCGGTTACACTGGGTACGCTGCTGGCGACCCTAGGGGCGGCGGGTTCGCTGGACCGACGAGCCGTCCTGGCGGTAGCGCGGGCTCAACTGCTGTTGATCGTGGCCGTCGTACCGATCGCCGCCTGGTCGGCCCGCACGCGGCTCGATGTCCTCTTCCGTGCGGGGCCTACGACGGACACGTTCGCCGTGATTGGGTTGGCGGTGGCCGTCCTCAGTCCCGACGTCACCGTCTGGCAGGCGCTCGGTGCATACGTTCTGATTGCCGCCGTGGCGCTGACCGGCATGGGTGTGGTGGCGTCATGTCGTATCGCCGGTCTAAGTCGATTGGCGGCCGCGTGCTGTGCGTTTGTCCTGTTGGCTGGCGGCGCTGCCGGAGCCTTGGTGTCTCTGCCGGTCAAAGTCAACGTGGATCTGGCCCTGCAAGACGTGCTGGAGCTAACCCCATCCGCCCAAGGGTGGCTAACGACCCTCCTGATCGCTGCCGCCGCTGGCGGTATGGCGTGGACGGCTGGTTACCTCGCTGAATCTCGCCGACGTCCTCCGGTGTAGTGGGTGCTGATGCCCGTGGCGTCTCGTCCCTCGCGTGGGTTGCAAACGGCTCTCCTCACTCAAAGCCCCGCGAACGGGGCGACGTGCCGACCCAAGTGCTCTGCGAGCATCTGGCAGTAGGTCTGCTCGTGCTCCATAAGCATCGTGAGCAGCCGATCACGCAGCAGCCACCCACCGTCGTCCCGCCGCCAGGTCAGCACCGAGCCGAACGTCACGTGAAGCACCTGCCGGGCGTCGTGCTGGTCCAGCAGCTTCGGCAAATCCCCATCGTGGATGGCCTCGCCCACCGGCACACGCGCCAAATCCGCAGAGATGTGGTAGGTTGCCTTGTCCGTATCGAACCGGTCCCGCGCGAAGTCCAGCACCTCGCGAAACAGCCCGGGAGCCTTCGTAGCCGCCACGCGCAGCGCCTCCAGATAGCTGGTACCGGCCGTCTTAACGTGTACCAGATCCCCTGCGTGCTCGGCTGCGATCGGATAGATACTGAACTTGTCGCTGCCCGAATGAATGCTGATCTTGTACGGGCCCAGGTGCCGGGCGATCGCCACGTGTCCTATCAACTGCCTCTCGAAACGGTGCAGATCGCCCTTGTAGTCGACTCCCTTCTCAAACTCACCGACGAACCGCGGGGCCAAACTTACGCATCGCACGCCCAGCCGCTTCAGTTCGTTGGCCACGAAGTAGTGCTCCAGCAGACTCGTCGGCGTAGTCGTCTCGTCTACCGACATCTCCAGCTCGAAGCGATCGCCCGCGCGCAACGCCAAATGGCGCGCCAGTTTGCACACGTGGGCGACGGCCGAGCCGTACTTCACGCCGGCCCGCAGCACGTCCTCGCGGTCGAAGCACAGCACCATCCCGCCCGGCAGGGTGAACGTTTTGCCGGCGTAGGTGTTCATCCAATCGCTTGAAGCACACTCCAGCTCGTTCCAGGGCAAAGCCTCAAACTTCTCGACCAGACGCCCTGCGTCGTCCGTGTCGGCGCCATTGTCGACATGGTCGGACGGGTCGATGGTGAACATGCAGAACCCGGCCGGCAAGGTCGCCTCAATGTCCTCGATCGTTTTGAGATGGTCGGCGTCGGCTCCGCTTGGGTGTCGCCAGCCCGCCTGAAACACGCCCCATGTCGCTGCGTCGATCACGTCTTGCGGCGTTCGCTCGGTGCGGGCCAACTCGCGGATCGACTGCTGCGCGAAAACCGGTGCTACGTCCGTTCCCATGACTGCACGCACGTGGCCCGGCGTGGCCAGACCGAGCCGATCGCCGAGTCCGACCGATTTGGTTAGTCCGATCAGGCTCGGACCGGTCCAGCGGATGTGTCGACGAAGAGCGTCCGCGTTGGCGGCGTTCGTCAGGCAGATCTTGCCCGCTACGTCGGCCCCATCGATGTGGCCGGTGAGCTGTTCGCCATCAAAGTCGGCCTGTATGGTCGGCGAAGCGGCGGCCGACCACACCAGCACCAGTCGTTTCTCGAGGCCCTTGCGCAGCATGAAGAACGCCACACCGTGGCGCGCGGCGATCGACTCGGCGTACACCTCGCCGCCGGTCAGCGAACCGAACTGCCGGGCGAGTTTGCCGGCCGCTGGCGAGTCGGCGGCCATATCGCCCATTTGATCGGACACAAGTTTGTGCAAATCATTCATGGGACGCTCCAGGGCGGTGTCGGGCGCAAGACAACGGTGCCCGGTCACCTGTCGTTTCGCAGAGGTGCCCGTCTATATAGCCGCCCTTACGCGCCGTCAAGCGAGGCACCAAGCGCCCGCCGCAGACAGGTTGCCGCGACGCGTGAGGTTCCCCCCCCGACTGGTTGCCAATCCCCTCGGGTACAGGCGCGTCAGTGGCTTGACATGACCGGGCGGCTTGCGGTAGGGTGGATTATGCTCAATTCCGCCATCGAAGGGCAGGTAGCTCAGGCGGTAGAGCATGCGGCTGAAAACCGCAGTGTCGGCGGTTCGACTCCGCCCCTGCCCATAAGTGCCCGCAGCCATACGCCGCTGCGGGCATTTCGTTTCAGCACGGGGTCAGGCCCGGAACCAGGCCGTTCTGCCCTTTGGCTATTGACACGCCGGTGAGCGACCGATTATAAGATACGGGTCGGGAGGTACTTGAGATGGCGCTTTACGGTGCAAGTTCCAGCCGCTATTTTTCGTGGTTTGGATTTGCGCCGTCGGTGCGTCTCGGGGCCTAGCGGCCGTTCGCGATCAGCAACAACACCCCCAGGACGCACGCGGCAGTGAGTCCTGGGGTTTTTTCTTTGGCGTGGGCATGAACCAGGCAGGAAGAGGGCTATGTTAGACATCAAATTCATCCGCGAACACATCGACGAGGTCCGGCAGGCGGCTATCGACAAGCACATGGCCTGTTCCCTGGATGAGTTGATCGAGGTCGATCAACGGCGCCGTAAGATCCAGCAGGAACTGGATGGGCTCCGTTGCGAGCAGAACGAGACGGGCCCCAAGATCGCCCTCTATCGCAACCCGAAGAGCAAGCTCTACCAGCAGGCCGTGGCCAAGGGCGAAACGCCGCAGGCCTTGGCTGCCGAGGCCCAGAAACTCGTCGAGCAGATGTCGTCCATTAAGACACGCATCAAACAGCTTGAAGACGAGGATCGCCAGATCCAGCAGCGGTTCGACCAGCTCATGTTGACCATTCCGCAGCCGCCCGACCCCGGCGTGCCGGTCGGCGAAACCGATGCCGACAACGTCGAGATCCGCCGCGTGGGTAAACAGCCGGACTTTGCTTTCGAGCCCAAGGACCACGTGCAGTTGGCCACTGCGCTGGGGATGCTCGACATCGAGCGGGGAGTCAAGCTCGCCGGTACGCGCAACTACGTGCTGCGAGGACGCGGGGTCCAGCTCCATCACGCAGTCCTCAGGCTTGCATTGGACATGATGATCGAGCGCGGGTTCGAACCGTTGCACATCCCCGTGCTCGTTCGCGATGCCATGATGTACGGCACGGGTTACTACCCCGGTGGCGAGGAGCAGGCCTACCGGTGCGAACGCGACGAACTGAGCCTGGTGGGCACCGCCGAGGTTTCGCTGACGGCCTACCATTGTGACGAGATCCTCGACGAGGGCGCTCTGCCGCGCAAGTATGCGGCGCTGAGTCCGTGCTTCCGGCGCGAAGCCGGTGCAGCCGGCAAGGACACGTATGGCCTGTACCGCATCCATATTTTCGACAAGGTCGAGCAGGTCATCGTCTGCCGCGACGACCGAGAGGTCAGCATCGAACACCACGAGGAAATCCTCGCCAACGCCGAAGCCGTCATGCGGAAACTGGAACTGCCGTACCGCGTCGTAAACGTCTGTACGGGTGACCTGGGCATCGGTCAGGTGCAGAAATTCGACATCGAGACCTGGATGCCCAGCCGCAATGCCTATGGTGAAACCCATTCGGCCAGTCGTTTCTACGAATTCCAGGCCCGGCGTCTCAACCTGCGATACCGCGACGGGCAGCGCAAGGTGCGTTTCTGCCACACGCTCAACAACACGGTTATCGCCTCGCCGCGGATTCTCATTCCCCTGATCGAGATGCATCAGCAGGCTGACGGGAGCGTCAGCATCCCCCAGGCACTTCGTCCCTATATGGGCGGACTCGATAGGATCCAGCCGTATCTGTGAAGCGAATCGCGCCGGCCCGGTCGGCAAAAGGAGGGCAGAACCATCACACGCCAGGTGCAGACAAGCCGTCATGATCCCCGGGCGTCGCAGGGGGCTTGCTCGCCGGCGCTGAGATGCAATGCGCCCTTCCGGCGCGGCGCGCCCCGCGGACGAGGGACGATGTTGTTTAGCCGGCCACCCGCGCCGGTACGGGTAGCCTGTTCCAAAGGCCTGCCCGCCGGCAGCGAGGTGGCCCGCACCGACGAGGAGTCACTGGCGACTTAACAACATCGCACAACCAAGGAGTATAAAAACATGATCGTCGTAATGAAGCCCGGCGCGTCGCAGGAGCAGATTGACCATGTCATCCAACTGGTCCGTCTCGCCGGCCTGAAAGATCACCCCATCTATGGCACCGAATTGACGGTCATCGCCTGTATAGGCGACAAACGAAACCTCGATATGAGCGCGATCGAAAACGCCTCGGGGGTCGATCGCACCATGCCCATCCTCTCGCCCTACAAACGGGCCAGCGTCGAGGTACAGGTCGAGCCGACGGTTGTCCCGCTGGGTACCGCCGGGTGCATCGGTGGCAGCCACTTCGGCGCGATCGCCGGTCCGTGCAGCGTCGAGGATCGAAAGTGCCTGCTCGAAGTGGCCCATGCCGTGAAGGAGGCCGGGGCAATCGCCCTGCGAGGTGGCGCGTTCAAACCCCGCACCGATCCCTACAGCTTCCAGGGACTGGGCGAGAGCGGCCTGGAGCTGTTGGCGCAAGCCGCTGAGGAAACGGGGCTGGCCGTCGTCACCGAGGTCATGAGCCTCGAACAGGTCGATCTGGTCGTCAAGTACGCCGACGTCCTGCAGATCGGCACGCGCAACATGCACAACTTCAATCTGCTCCAGCGCGTCGGTCATGGCGGCAAGCCGGTCCTGCTCAAGCGCGGCTGGAGCGCCACGCTCGACGAGTTCCTGCTCGCCGCCGAGTACATCCTTAACGAGGGCAACGGCAACGTGATCCTCTGCGAGCGGGGCATCCGCACCAGCGAAACCTACGTCCGTAACACCCTGGCGCTGGGCATCATCCCCGCCGTCAAGCGGCAGAGCCACCTGCCCATCATTGTCGATCCGTCGCACGGCACGGGCCACGCCTATATGGTCCCGGCCATGTGCCGAGCGGCGATGGCCGCCGGCGCCGACGGCGTCATCGTTGAGGTGCACCCCGATCCCGAGCATGCGTTGACAGACGGAGCCCAATCGATTACGCCCGAAACCTTCGCAGACACCATGCGCGACCTACGCAGGATCGCGCCGATCGTCGGCAAGAGGGTCGAGTAGCCGGTATCGATGACGCAGACAGCCGCAGCAACCTCCGAGAGCCCCGCCACGCAGTCCAAGCCCATCATGAGGCGGTTGACCCGGCTGTTGCTGCGGTTTCGTTGGCTCCTCTTCGTCGTCGTCCTGCTTCGCCTCAGCGGGATGGCCATGGAGTTGTTCGCGGCCAACCTGATCCGCGACGGCTTCAACCGTTTGGATGAATTGGCCGACGCGGTCACTGTCGTCGTCGACATTGGTTTCTGGCAGGCGCTGACCGACCCGCCGAATGCGTTGATGGCCGAGATCCGCAGCCTGGCTGGTATCATCGTGGCCGTCGCCGCCATCGGCGGTGTGTTCGGGCTGGTCACTCGGATCGAACAGACTCGCCTCAGCCAGAAGGTGGTCCGTCGCCTTCGATCTCGCCTCTACAGCACGCTACAGAGACTGTCGTTCGGCTATTACGACCGCAATGTCAGTGGACAGATCATCAACCGCGTCACCGGCGACGTCCGCAACGTCCAGCGCTTCCTGACGAATTCACTCCTATACGTGTTCGAGTGCATCTTGCGCCTGGTGGGGTATGGCGCGATGATGATCTACATCAACTGGAAACTGACGGTCCTTTCCTTGCTGCCCACGCCGATGGTTGTGTTCCTGATGCTCTATATGGGCAGAAGGCTGCGCCCCGCCTTCCGCGCGACACGCGAAGCCGAAGACGGCATGATCACCGTCCTCCAGGAGAACATCGCCGGTGTACGCGTGGTGAAAGCCTTCGGTCGCCAGGACTATGAGATGGAGCGGTTTGGCTCCGCCAATCGAGATGTGTACGGCAGGACGGTACAGGTCGCCTCGCTGTTTGCCTTCTTCATCCCAACCATCCGACTGACCGCCAGCTTCAGCCTGATCCTGATGTTTGCCTACGCCGCCTGGCTGATGATCCAGGGCCAGTTGGGGGTGGGCGACCTGGTGTTCTTCGCCGCTGCCCTCACCATGATCGTCGAGAGCGTCAGGGGACTTGCCCAGACGTCCAACGTGTTCCAGGAAGCCATGGCCAGCGGCGAGCGCGTCTTCGAGATTCTCGATGCCAGGTCCGAGGTCGAAGAGAAACCCCGCGCCCGTCGCTTGCCGGACGGCCGCGGCGAGGTCGTCTTCAATCAAGCCACCTTCGGCTACGACCCCGACAGCCCCGTCCTTCATGACATCGACTTCACGGTCGC
The DNA here is from genome assembly GCA_035530655.1 of Phycisphaerae bacterium. Lineage (GTDB taxonomy): Bacteria > Planctomycetota > Phycisphaerae > UBA1845 > DATKUK01 > DATKUK01. The sequence continues at coordinate 167,384 of DATKUK010000017.1, read as the reverse complement.
GCCCGGCGAGGTCATTGCCGTCGTTGGACCTACCGGGGCCGGCAAGACCACGCTGGTCAACCTGTTGCCCCGATTCTACGATCCACAAGCCGGGCACATCCTCATCGACGGGGCCAATCTGCCGGACCTGCATCTGGCCGACCTCCGCGAACAGATTGGTCTGGTCTTCCAGGAGACGTTCCTCTTTTCTGACACCGTGGGCAACAACATCGCCTACGGCGCTACCGAGGCCACCACAGACCAGATCACCCATGCCGCCGAGATCGCCAGGGCGGCTGACTTCATCGAGGACCTGGACCAGGGCTACGAGACCGTCATCGGCGAGCGCGGCGTGAGCCTGTCCGGCGGGCAACGCCAGCGTCTGGCTATCGCTCGGGCCATCGTAACCAACCCACGCATCCTCGTCCTCGACGATGCCCTGGCGTCGGTCGACCCCACCACCGAACAGGAGATCGTTGCGGGCCTGGGTGGCGTCTTTGCCGGTCGAACAGTCTTTGTGATCGCTCACCGTCTCAGCGCCGTCATGCAGGCTGATCGCATCGTCGTACTGGAGAACGGGCGCATCACACACATCGGCACCCACGACGAGTTGATGCAAACGGACGGCTACTATCGCACCATGGCCCGATTGCAGTTGATGCAGGATACAGACACGGAGCCCGCATGACCCATGCCCGACGCGGCGACTAGAGCCTACAACCGCCTGGAGGAGGCCCACAAGAAGCCGCTTGATGCTGCGATCATGCGGCGGATGTGGGACTACCTCCGCCCCCATCGCCAGGCCGTCCTGTTCAACATGATGCTGGCGCTGTTCGGGGCCGGGCTCGAACTGGCCGGGCCCAAGGTCGTCCGGCACCTTATCGACATTGATATCAAAGCCAATCGCGACTTCACCGGCGTGTTGTGCTCACTGGCTGTGCTGCTTGTGCTGTTTCTCGGCAGGTGGCCGATGACCTGGTTCTCCATCCGACGGAACGTCACGGTTGGCGAGTCGGTCATTCGAACTTTGCGGGATGACATCATCCGCCATCTCCAGCAACTATCCATGAGCTACTTCGACCGCACCAAGCTTGGCCGAATCATCGCTCGTGGTACCAGCGACGTCCACGCCATGCGCCACACGTTTGTTTGGGCGATGCCTCGACTGGTGGCCATCCTGGCCCTGCTGGTCGGCTCGCTGGTTATGATGGCGACCTCAAATGTCAAGCTGTTCGCCGCGCTGGCTGGGTTGGTGCCCGTGCTGGCGGTCGCCAATCACCTGTTCCGAAGGAAAGTCAGCACGGCATGGCGCGACGTCCGTGAATGGACCAGTCGCCTCACCGCCAACGTCGCCGAAAACATCTCGGGCATCCGCGTCGTGCAGGCCTTCACGCGCGAGGAGGAGAACCTCGCCGCCTTCGACGATATCCAGGCACGAGTCGTCGCCAGCCACATGCGGGCCGCCTGGATCTTCGGCGTCTACATGCCCACGCTCGACCTGATCGGTGCCTTCGGCAAGGGCGTCATTCTCCTCTATGGCGGCTGCCTCGTGGCCAGGGGCGCGTGCACCATCGGAACGCTGGTCATGTTCCTGATGTACTACGACATGTTCTTCGGCCCGATCCGCCAGATCGGCGAGATCTACAACGACGCCCTCCACGCCATGGCCGGCGGCGAGCGCATCTACGCCCTGCTCGACACGCCGCCCAAAATCATCGATTGGCCCGACGCCGTCGACCTGCCCGACGTGGACGGTCATGTCGTCTTCGACAACGTTACCTTCGGGTACGACCCCGGCACCCCCGTGCTGCACGAGATCAACTTTGAAGTTCACCCCGGTCGGACTATCGCACTTGTCGGGCCTACCGGGGCCGGCAAGAGCAGCATCGTGAACCTCGTCTGCCGCTTCTACGAGCCGCAGCAGGGCTTTATTCGCATCGATGGCACCGAAATCCGCGATATGACGCTCACCAGCCTCCGCCGTCACATGGGGTTCGTCCAGCAGGATAACTTCCTCTTTGCCGGTACCGTCGCCGACAACATCCGCTACGGCCGCCTCGACGCAACCGACGAGCAAATTGTCGGCACCGCCAAGGCCCTCGGCAGCCATGACCTCATAGCCGCTTTGCCCGACGGCTATCAGACCATGGTGGCCGAGCGAGGCGAATCGCTCTCCCTTGGCCAGCGACAGCTCGTCTGCTTCACGCGTGCCATGCTGGCCGACCCCAGCATCCTCATCCTCGACGAGGCCACCAGCGCCGTCGACAGTGAGACCGAAATGAGAATCCAGCGCGCCCTGCGCCGCCTGCTGGCAGGGCGGACCTCCTTCGTGGTCGCGCACCGGCTCAGCACCGTCCGCCATGCCGACATGGTGTTGGTCATTGACGAGGGGAGAATTGCGGAACGGGGCACCCACGAGCAACTGCTCGCGGCTGACGGACACTATCGCCGGCTATACGATGAGTTTGTACGTACGTAGAACCCCCGGGTGTTACTTGGCGCCCTACCCGTGTGCCGCCGCCCCCACGAACGCCATCAGCGCTGGCCTCGCCCCCCGTTGCCCCGCTCTCGACCGGTTGCCTCGAAGATCGACTGGGTCTTGAGCACCGTCAGGTCGTCTGGAAAGACGTGAAACGCCTGCACGTGCAGCTCCGTGCGGCGTGCCTCACAGTCCAGGTAGATAAACGGCGCCAACCCGTTGCTCGCCCATTGCTCGAAGCAAGCGAACATGCCCCGGTTGTGGCCCGTCCGAACCAAATCCTTGTACGTGGCGCGGAACAGGTGCTCCGTCATCCGCTCCACCTGGCTGGAGACGATATAGTGCCGCCCGCTGGCGAAATCGACGTTGTGATCCCGCTCCCCTCGGAACGGGAAACTGGTCAGCAGCCCCCGATCCGGGAGCAGATCGCTCTCCACGGCCACAAGCTCGGTCAGCGACCACTGCCCAGAATGCACCGTCACCACGTGCGAAAGCCCCGCGATCCAGACACTTGCGTGGTAGAACGGCTGGCTGAAGGTCTGGCTGCGGTCGATTCGGAACAGCTCCGGGTGCAGCGCGCGGTCGTAAAGGAAGAAGCTCAATTCCGCAACGGCGTGTTTGGTACGTCCCATTTCCACAGTTACTACCTGCCAGTTCCGGGCGTCCTGTGACGGTGGCGCCGAACAATCCAGGCTATTATACCCAGTTGGCGGCGCGACTGTTGGAAAAAATCCGGCAACGTTGGCCGCCTCACCGGTCGGCCCGGGCTGGGCCGACATCCGTCTAACCTGACCCCCGGACGAAGCCGGTATCGAGGATAAATGGGTCTCTACACCCCCTAGAACCGTCATTATCGGTCTTGGCGACAAGAGCCTTGGCGGACAGCCCAAAGCCACTATACGCCATATGATGTATTGAAATATCAAAGGGTGCGTTTAGGTGGCCGCCCCTCAGGTCCGCTGCGGCATCGACGGGTTCACCGGGCAGCCCCACTGTCCGATTGTCCGGCAAGACGCCTTAGTATCGGAGAGTCAGGAAAGCTACGGAGCAACCGGGTGACGAACCGCTCCAACGCCTCCGGGCCCCCCTCGAGCTGTCGGACCCGCAGCAGGGCGGCCTCGGCCTGCGGCTCATCTCCCCGTTCCAGGGCCACCTGCGCCAGCGCCAACCCGACGTCCACCGACTCGCCCCACTCCGCCGCGGCACGGTCAACCCAAGAGGTGAACCTGCTCGGCCGGTCCTCTGGCGGCGTCCCAAGAAACATCCAGAGCAACCTTGCCCACACGGCCTCCGTGGCAGCCTGGGCAGACGGCTGGTCTCGATTGGGCGCGGCCTCCTGAAGAAGTCTGAGTTGCTCGGCGGCCGCCGCCTGCTCGCCGTCCGCTAACAGGTATAGAGCCATGTCCCGTCGGACGCGCCGGGCCGGCCCCGAGCGCGCGCTGCGGTCCGGGAGCACATCAAGGGCCTGCCGCACAACCCCAACCGCTTCGCTGGCCGCGTCCGGGTCCGACACGAACATGTACCACGCCTGCTCCTGCAAGGCCGACGAATGGGCGACGTCGAACCGGCCGTCTAGCCGCGCGTAACTGTCGGCCGCCCGTCCGGCCAACTGGGCAGCCTCCGCCGGTTCACCGCGTAGCTGGGCCGCCGCTGCGGCCAACCGGAACGTCTCCGGGACAGCCTCGGTCACGACTGCCACCTTGTCACCATGCTCCGCCAACTGTTCGGCCTGCTGCAATAGCGTCGCCACGGCTTCGTCAAAGCCAGCCTGCTCGTTTATAGCCTCCAGAGCCCTTCCCACGTTTGGCGCAATCGGACCGTCACGCAAGGCGTCGCGTAGAAGTGCGACACCTTCGTTCAGCTCCTCTGTGGTCATGTAGCCAAGGAGGCGCACAGCCGGTGTGGGGTCAGCACGGTTTGCCCGTCGTGCCAGGACAAGCCAGCGGCGAACCTCCAGTGCCGTGCGAGCTGCCAGATCTTCCTCCCCCTGTGCCTCGAGCAGTCGGACCTTCACCTCCCCCAGGCTGGCCATCAGCTCCCTGACACGGCCATAGCCCGGCGCCACGCGCTCGAGGTAGCGGCCCACCGTAACGCCGCGCTCGATCGATTGGGTGACCTTGCTCACCTCAATCGTAGTCGGTCCGGGTCCCTCGCTGCCTGTCTCCACTGCGCCGCCTTCAGCCAGCGCCACCGCCGTCTCGAGACGTCGGTGCAGGGACTCCAGATTCCTGGCAGGATCGAGCTGCCCGCCCGCCGCACGCTCGAGAAACCGCTCGGCTTGCCCTAAATCGCCCTGACCCGCGACGACCATCCCCTCGTAAGCAGCCCTCGACGCACGCCAGTCACCCCAAGCCAGCAGCCCGCCCACGCCGGCAGGGAGCAGCAAAGCGACCGCCACAAACGGCCGCCAGGTCAGCGGTGCGCCGGCTGCGACCTCCAGACCTGACCTGTCCTCCTGGGTACACACAGCCCATGCCAATCCCAGCATGGTGGCGGCGATGGCCGGCAATCCGGGCATCCGCATCGCTACCTCTGTCGCCTGGCTCACGACGATCGCCAACGTGGCCACCACCAGCGAGATGACAAACCACCCGCCGGGCATCGACGCAGAACGGTTGGCGGATCCGATCAGGCGGCGACGCCTCACCAAGCCGATTACCGTCACGACCCAGCAACCTGCCCACAGGCCGGCGCCAATTACGCCAAGGTCGGCCAGCGCCTCGAGCCACTCGCAGTGGGCGTGGGAGACGATCTGCCCGGTGAGTACGCCAGGGTCGCGCCATCGGTCGATGGCGCCCATTTGTGGTGCCAGGCGGCTGTACGTGCCACCGCCGTCGCCGGCGATCGGATGCTCGGCGAACATCCGCAGCGCGTAGCCCCACGCATAGGGGCGAAGCCGCACCGAAGCGGCTCGGCCAAACGCGCCCGATGCAACGTAAGTCATTATGCCAAAAGAACATACGGCGACTACCGCCCCGAGCAGCAAAGCCTTGATGCCACGACGTCTAAGCCACAGCCCCAGCGGCAGGAGCAGGGCGGCCAACAGTCCGAGCATTGCCCCACGGGCCTGCGTCAGGGCCAGTGCCCAGACCATCACGGCGCTGGCGATGATCGCACCAACGGGCAGCAGTCTCGCCCAAATGGTTTGACCGGCTTGTACCGACGTTCCGAAAGACGCTTGGTCTTGTCCGCTGGCTTTGCCGGGGCGAACGAACACTGCCGCCGCCACAGCCAGGCACAGCGGCGTCAGAAGCATGGCGGCAAAGGGCAGGGGGTTGCCTATCGGGTAGGACAGCCGCAGTCCCGGGCTGCGGATGTAATGATGGGCCAGGCCCAGGGCTGCCGCCGCGGCCATCGCCGCGACCATAAGTCCCCCGGCGATTCGCGCGCCGCGCGGACCCAGACGACGGCCCAACACCACGCTCCACATGGCCCAGAACAGCATCGTGCCCGCATAGCCGGCCGCCTGACGCGGCGCAGACGACCATCCCACCGCCAACCCAGCCCAAACGACGTACCCCACCAGCAATAGCTGGGAGATCGTTGGCAGGCTGACTTTCTGCGACGCCCGGACCAAGGCGGGGCTAGGCTGTTCCACCGCCGACTCGCGACGGAAGATCGGCGCCGCCAGGCGGGCCAGCCACGCCACAGCCGCCACGAGCATGGCCGCGCACGCGCCCAGCCGGAAGATGAGGTCCTTGATCTCGACCCCGCGCAGCGTGGGCTGTGTGTAGTTCAGGCTGAGCAGACCGACCAGCGGCTTGAACCACGACCCCTCGGCCCAATCGCGCATGCCGGGCTGCCAGCGCCCTTCGGGAGCGCAGACAAGCAGCGCGTTGCCGAACAGCACGACGCCCACCAGGACCAGCAGCAGGGCGACCTCGACTTGATCGACGCGCGATCGAGCCGCCATCGCACTACGCCTCGCCTCGGGCCGGCAGGTGGTCGAGCAGTTCTCTGACATGTTTGATCGTCAGGTCGGGCTGTACCTGGTAGTCCTCAGGCGCCCAGTGGGTCTCGGTCTGGTCGTTCTTGACCAGGGCGGTCCGCATCCCAAGTTTCTGCGGCGGCGCGATGTCGTATAGGGGAATGTCGCCGACAAAGAGCGTTCGCTCGGGCGCTACGGGCATGCCGGCTTGAGCCATCGTCGCAAGAGCGGCCTGAAAGATACGTGGGTCGGGCTTTCGGTGGCCGACGCCCGACGAGAACGTCGTGGCCGGGAAGTAGCCCGACAGTTCCAGCCGATCGAGCTGCTGGCGGCAGTAGGGCGGTGGGGCCATCACGTTGCTGACGATGGCCATCCGGTATGCACGCTGGCGCAGCTCCTTCAACGTCGGAATGACGTCGGGCAGGACATCGAGGCAGTCGATCCACGGCGACCAGAACAGGTCCTCCAGACTCACCAGCAGATCGGGCGCCGGCTTGACACCGCCGAGTTTCTTCAGCCACGCCGTCAGCACGGTCGCCAGCTCAAGTTCGCGGTGGTCGGGCGGCTGGTAGGCGTGGGTCTGCATGTCGTGCAGGATGTCGAGCAGGTCCTGAATGGCGCTGTCCGACGGCGCCAGACCCGTCGCGAACAGGTGTCGGGCAGCCCGCTCGGCCCCCTCCACCCACGCGAGCGTCTGACGCGATATCTGCGCCAACGTGCCGCCCCAATCGAAGAAGATCGCCTCAATATCGCTCAACATGGTACGCATTTTAGTCGGGCGGCGACCGTGCGGGAAGCGCGTGGCCGACGTGGCCGGCGACCGGTCGCGACTTTGTGTTCCACCGGCCGTTTCGCGTATAAGTAGCGGTAGAGGAGGTTCCAGACGTCGTGCATATTGCGAAAGTCAAGCTTCTGGCCGATCGTTACCCTACGCGAGGGCGTTACCCGTTCAATGTGCCCGTGCTGTGCGAGACCGGCGAGCTTGCCCTCGACTCAGCCGTCACGCTGTTGGTGGGCGAGAACGGTACGGGCAAATCGACGTTACTGGAGGCGATCGCCTGTCGCTGCGGCATCTACATCTGGCGGGGCGAGGAGCGTGGCCGGTATGAGGCCAACCCGTACGAGCGGCAGCTCTTCCACTTCATCGACGTGCAATGGACCAACGGCTCGGTGCCCGGCTCGTTCTTCGCGTCGCAGATCTTCCGACACTTCTCACAGCTTCTGGACGAGTGGGCGTCGGCCGATCCGGGTGTGCTGAGCTACTTCGGCGGCGAGTCGCTGATGACCAAGTCGCACGGGCAATCGCTGATGGCCTACTTCCAGAGCCGCTTTCGCGTAAAGGGATTGTACCTGGTCGACGAGCCGGAGACGGCCCTGTCGCCCGCCCGCCAACTCGAACTTTTGCGACTGCTGGCCGACATGTCACGCGACGGGCATGCGCAGTTTATCATCGCCACGCACTCGCCCATCCTGATGGCCTGTCCGGGCGCGACGATCTACAGCTTCGACCACGTCCCCGCCCGCCCCATCGAGTATGAGGACACCGAGCACTTCCGCGTGTACCGCGACTTTCTCAACGACCGCGAACGGTTTCTCAATTCCGACGGGGAAAAGTCGTAGGGCCGGGTGCGTCTGGTCCCGGCGCGCCGGGATCCGCCAGTGCTTTTTGGGGTGCCCCATGTCCTCGCGGTGAGCAAAGTCGAACCGCTCTGGACGTGGGCGACTGGTTAGCAGGGAAGAACCGCTAGGGCTTGTCCCGGTGCGTCGCGACTTGCACGCGAGGCTGATAGCGGTAGATGCGCACCGCGTCCGCAGGCTGCTGGATCTGCCAAGGCTTCACCCCCACCCACCTGGCCACCTTCGTGAGGAACAGGTCCAGCGTCTGTTCGAAGGTGTACCCGCCGTGTTCCTGAGCTAAGAGCAGGAACTCCCGCACCCAGCACACGAGGTAGGGCTGGTGCTTCGGAAGCGCTAAGTCTTTATCTTTCAGGTATTTCGGATGCCTTTCCAGAACCGCCTGCATTCTGTCGCCAGAATCTCCCATAATGGTGCTCTGAGGCTATCCACAAATCTCCATAACAACCCCATTTCGACGATATGGTGGTCGGCACTCCGTATTAGGTCAGGATATCTGCCGGTAAAGGCGCTTTGCGCTCTGGCATGCTGGTGGTACCATCTGCTCCTGAAGGCCGAACTTCCGGCTATTGGAGATTTGTGTAGAATAATATGTTATGCAAGCAAATGGAGAATCTGAACGTGTCAAATAGTGAGCAAGATTTTGTCAAGGAAATACTTCAGCATTTGAGGCGGTGGGAACTCATGGCAGGGTTGTTGAGAACAGCGCATATTTTGCTTGGATTAGTTTCTGTTGCTTGCTCAATATTAGTTGCATCGAAAATCAATTCACTCGACAACTCTTATATTGAATGGCTGGCATTTTGTGCAGCTCTATCGGTCGGAATACAAACCGGTTTCGATTTAGGTGCCAAGGCAAATAAGATGCGGCGTGCCTGGAGATACGTCAACTGGAGCTATCTCAAGTATAGGTCGAACGGAAGTCACTCAATCGATAACTTGATTGATGACTATAAAAAAGGTGAAGAAATGGTTGGCGATGTAAAAGAGATTGTAAGGTGACCAAGACGGCAAGCATTATAATACCAACAAAAAATGAGAGCATTTGGGTTGAGAGAACGCTCTTAATATTGTCTGCGTCTATGTATGCCCAGGAAATAATAATAGCAGACAATGATTGCGATTCTAAGATAAAGGAGGTAGCCTCCAGATATTCCTGTCGATTGATACAAGATACCACTCCTGCCAAGTCAAGAAATTCAGGAGCCAGAGCATCATCTGGCGATATATTAATTTTTGTTGATGCCGATGTAATCGTTCCGCCCCATTGCATAGATCGTGCAATAAATATTATTCAAGAAAGCACAAACGTTGGAATAGTGCACTTCAAGATCGTGCCAATAACAAATAGTGCGTTTGTAAGGTCGTCATATATTGTAATGCATTACTATTTTAAAATGCTGAGCATGCTGGGAGTCGCGCAAGGTATTGGCAATTTCATTGCGGTGAAACGAGAAGTATTTGATGAGGTTGAGGGCTTTGATGAGTCAATTAGCGCTGGTGAAGACGCAGATTTTTTTAGGCGAGCATCAAAGATCACTTCCATAGTCTATCTCGCCGATGACGAAATTTATGCTTCAGCACGACGGTATCATATAGAAAAACCTTATATCTTTTCAGCTAAATGTGTGATGTGGGCAATGTTACGACTGTTTGGGTCTAGTCGTAGTATCATTGCCTACAAATGGGAGTGCTACCCTGAATTCATTTTAAATAATGAATACAAGTGGATACAAATAAACCTAGAAGAATTGCATAACAAAATAATCCAGCCGACGCAAAATACGCGCGGCTGATTATTATCGTTAGGCAGAGATGATGATGTCAGCGAAGATATCCCATGGATCGTTGAACTTGTCTGAGCTCTCATGATCATTACGCCACCTTCGTCTCGGCGTGAAGCGCAGCGTTCTCCAACGCCGCCGCCAGCGCGTGCATCTGCTGATACCAGCGTACGCGTCGGAACCTGTGTTCGTGCAGTATTTATAGGGCGTGCAACTCGTTTGCACGCGAAAGAGGACCGCGGGTCCGGGACGGCGGACTGCCCTAAGACACTGTCAGCTTCGCAGACAGTGGCACACGGAACGCGTGCAAGCGAGTAGCACGCCCTACGAAGTCTTGAACCGGTGAGCCATGCGGGCCGGTCGTTGCCTTACGGCTCGAACCACCTCGGCACCAGCAGCAGCGGATCGCCGGTGAGTTCCCACATCCAGGCGGTGTAGTAGTTGGAGTGGAAGAACGCCTCAGCCGTGGTGCGGCCCTCGGCCAGACACCACACGATCGTTGACGGCTTGGGCGAGGCCGTAGTGGTGGGCTCGGCCGTGGCGCCGATAGCGGCGGCAAAGCCCCCGTTGACCAGCGCGTTGGGCACGTAGCGAGCGTCGTGGTCGGTGGTGCTGCGGACGGTGGTGGCCCCCCAACTGTTGAGGGCAAAGCCGAGAATCCGCGTGCCGGCCGGCGTGCCCGAGAAGTCAGCCAAGTTCCACCCAGTCAGCCGGTAATAACAGAACCGCAGTGCGCAGTTGGGGGTGGGCTGCTCGCCTGCTCCGTCCGACTCGAACGCCTGCCAAGGAAACCGCCACGCCGGGTCGTTGAAGTCGACATCCTCCACCGTCAGCCGCAACGTGCCCCATTCGTCGCCGCCGGCTGCACCCACGTCGAGGTAGTCGTAGTAGAGTCGCTCAGCGGCCGGCAGGGCGTCGGTGGCGCTGCGGATCGCTTGGGCGCGAAGCGTCAGGGCCTTGGCGTCGTCGAGCGTCGGGGCGTCGATGCGGGCTGTCAGGTATGTGTCGACCGCCAGCGTCGCCTTGGTGAGTCGGTCGGCCACCGGACCCAGCCGGGCTGAGAAGTAGTGGGGGTTGGCTGTGCGGACCTCGTCGAGGTTGTTGGGGTCGAGGTCCTGAAGCTTGCACGCCACCGACCAGCCGCCGCCACCCTGGAATATGGGTGTGTTGGCGTCCTGGTAGAAGTTGCCGGGCACGCGGTAGCCAACCAGGATGCCCATGATGCGGGCAGCAATATCGGGATTGCCGTCCAGGTAATCGCGGACCGGCAGAAAGATGTCGTCGCGAAAGTCGTCCTTGTGAATGCGTTCGAGGTTCGGGTCGGCATCGAGCCCGAGCGCATGCTCGGTGCGAATGTCCCACTGCGCGAGGTACCAATCCTTCCACGCGACGCTGTCGGCGTGGTTGAGGTTGTACAGCACCAGCCAGCTATCGGGCATGTCAGCCGTCCGCTGGTCGGGTGGCGGCTCGAACCGAGTGACGGTGATCGTTACCGTGTCGGGGTCCGAGTAGTCGGCCCCGTCGTAGGCGGTGAGACTGAACGTCAACTCGTCGCGCTGCGGGTCGCCCGTGTAGGCCGGCGCGGTGAACTGCGGCTGGGCGGCGTTCGGATCGAACTGCGGGTCGCCCGTGACCGACTCGCCAGCCGTCTGCGTCCACGCATACGTCAATGATTGCGGCCCGCCGTCGGGATCGTACGAGCCTGTCCCGTCGAGCGTGACCAGCGTACCCTCGACCGGGCTGGTGGCATCGACGTCGGCAACAGCTATCGGCTCCTCGTTGGCCGGAGGGGACGGCGGCTCGGGCTCGTCGGGCGGCGGTTCGAGCGCGTGGATCGCGACCGTGTCGCAAGGCAACTCGTCGCCCTCAACCGTGGTTACGCACAGCCTGACGGTGTGCCAGCCCGGTTCGGTGTAGGTGTGGCGAACCAGCGGCCCCTCACCGACTGTGTCATCACCGAAGTCCCACGCATACAGGCCATCGGGCAGGGGGGTATCGTCGGGGCAGTAGGCGGCGAACTCCACCTCCAGCGGCACGGCACCGGACTCGGTCGACGCCAGGATGGCGATTGGCGATGGGGGCGCAGGCTCGACCGAAGGCGGCTCTTCGCACGCGATGACGCACACCCACACCGGCAGAAGCAGTGTCGCGACCGCGCCCCATCGGCGCGCAAACCGGGCTTTTCCGGCCCCTTGCATGCATTCCCTCCGAACCCAGCCGATCACGTCCCGATCGCCAGGCGCCCGATTGTGCAGAATAGCGCGATCAGGTTGGCCCGTTAGGCTGGGCGCTATGGGAAATCTATGATTCCCCACTGCCCAGTCAAATAGGCACTACGTTTACCTGACTGTCAAATGACATTTCCGGACGCAGAACGCATCGTCCTGCCCGCGGCCCGAGTAGATCAGCCGTGTGGACGCGCACTGCCTCTGCGCGCCGGAGCAAACCGTGCGGTCGACAGTGCATTTGCGCGCGTGGTACGCGGCTCTGCGGTTGCTGAAGCGGTGGTGCCCGATGGTGGCAGGCGGCGCGGGTTCGAAGCTATCATCCGGTGCGTGCGAAGACAACCTGCCAGATGGAGCGAGCGGTGATGCGGTTTCTTCTGACCAATGACGACGGTCCGGACGTGGCGGGGCTGGCGGCCCTTCAGCGTGCGGTGGCAGATCTGGGCGAGTCGACGGTCGTCGTGCCGCGAGACGGGACCGCCTCTCGCGGACACGCGGTGACGCGTGATGCCGTACTGAGCATCGAGCGGACTGCCGATCGGCAATACGTGGTGGACGGCCTGCCCGCCGATTGCGTGCGTCTGGCGCTGACGGTGCTGCGCGACCAGATCGGCCCGATCGACTGGGTGTTGGCCGGCATCAACCACGGCGCCAACCTGGGCGTCGACGTGTATTACTCGGGCACGGTGGGGGCCGCTCGCGAGGCCGCCATCCTCGGCCTGTCGGCCATAGCTCTATCGCAGTATTACCGGCGGGGCGTCGAGCCGGACTGGGCGCGGACCGAGCGATGGGCAGGCAGCATCGTCAGGCAGATGGTCGACCGATCAGACGCCCAAGCCGCGTTGTGGAACGTAAACTTCCCGGCGCTGCCGGCCGATCAGAAGCTCACCGGTGTGGCGGTGTGTCCGGTCAGCACCGATCCGGTTCCCGTCGTATATGAAAACGTGCAGCCCGTAGGGCAAGGCCGGCTGGCCGTGCGGTATACCGGGGTGTATGCCGACAGAGCGGCCAGGACGGATACCGACGTACAACGCCTGTTTGCCGGGTGGATTACCGTCACGCCGCTGAGGCTGGATGCAACAGCCGACGCATCCGAACCCGCCTTCCGCAACCCCGAGTAGCCCCTACGCGCAGGACCGGAAGCCACAATTCGGCGAGTATACATCTGATAGTGAGGTTTCTGCCGGTGGCGCGCCGGTTGGAGCCTGACTGGCGAGTCGCGGCGCGCGACAATAGAGCCTGAGCACGGTGGGGCGGTTACTCCTGCTCGGCCACGGGTGCCGCGAGCAGCTCGAAATCGGTCATGGTGGAGCGATCCCCCGTCTCGATCAGCTCGCGTAGCATTCGCGCGCGGGGCATGCGAGTGGTAACCCATCGCTTGGCGGCGGCGGCTTTGGCCTCGCTATGGTGGGCATCGCGAAGGAACAGATACCCGACGATCAGATCGATGGCGGCGTCGACAAGCTTGCGGCCATGAAGGTCCATATACTCCACGCCGGGCTGGCCTTTGACGAACGTGATGGCCTCGTTCAGGTCGGCCTGGCCGCGCTCGAGCTGCTGGCGAAGGCCGAGCGTCTCGGCCGATCCGTCCTGGGCAGCCAACTCGTCCAGCAAACGATCGACTGACCCCTGCATCACGCCGCGGACGGCGGCGACCACCTGCAACTGGCTGGTACCCTCGTAAATGGTGGTGATGCGCGAGTCGCGGAAGTAGCGCTCGCACGGGTAATCCTTCATGTACCCGCTGCCGCCCAGCACCTGGATGGCGTCGCTACTGACCTTGACCGACATTTCGGAGGCGAGGTACTTGGTCATGGGCGTGAGCATGCCGGTCAATCGCTTGTATCGGCGCTCGTCCTGCCGGAGGTCTCGCAACTCGGTCTTGTCGGAGGGTGGATCGAGTTCGATGCGCTTCGATGCCCCATAGAGGCGGTCCACGTAACGGCTGGTCTCATAGGTCAGCACGCGCGCCGCCTGAAGCTCCAGGCTCATGTCGATCAGCAGATCGCGCACCGCGGGCATCTGCTCGATCGCCAGGCCGAACTGCCGGCGCGTCGAGGCGTAATCGCGGGCGACGCGGTACGCGGCCTCACCGAGGCCCAGCGACTGGGCGGCGATGCCTACCCGCGCGCCGTTCATCAGGCTCATCACGTAGGTGACCAGTCCGCGCTGCCGCTCACCGATCAGGGTGGCTGGGCACTTGTCGAATACCAACTCGCACGTGGGCGAACCGTGGATGCCCAGCTTGTTCTCGATGCGGCGGACGCGCAAATGCTCGTTGCGCTCCACCAGGAGCATCGACAGCCCCCGCCCATCGGTGGTCTCCGGCTCGCTGCGGGCCAGCACCAGCAGGATTTCGCCGCACCCATTGGTGATGAAGCGCTTCACGCCGTCGACCCGCCACTGGCCCGTCTCGTCCTGGTAGGCGCGGACCTTGACAGCCTGGAGGTCGCTGCCGGCGTCGGGCTCGGTCAGGGCCATTGCGCCGGTGTACTCGCCCGAGCAGAAGCCCGGCAGGTATTGCTGTTTGATTTCCTCGCTGGCGAAGGCGCTGATCGTCTCGGCGATGCCCTGCAAGCCGAACAGGTTCATCAGCGACGCGTCGGCCCGCGAGACCATGTCGATGGCCATGGTGTAGGCCAGGTTGGGGAAGTTCAGGCCGCCGAAGCGGTGGGGCAGCGTAAAGCCCATCACCTCGGCCTGGGTGAGCTTCTTGAGGGCGTCGGCTGTGCCGGGTGCGTAGCTGACCGTGCCGTCCTCGTTATGGTGAGCGCCGGCGAGGTCGACGTCTTCGGCGCGTTCGGCGATGAAACCGCCCGCCACCTCGCCGACCACCGAGAGCACGCGGCGGTAGTTTTCGACGGCGTCTTCGCGGTTGCGCGGAGCGTGATCGAACTCATCGGCGAACCGAAAGCCCTCTTCCATGATCTCGGCCAGCTCGCCGAGATCCATGTGCTCCAGGTGAAACTTAATATCCTCATTGTCCTCAAAGAAATTAGCCATTGCTCATTCCCATTAGGGCTGATGCATCCTGTCTGCGCGATCCGCTACGCAAGGCGTGGCCGAGTCGCGCATCGTCTTGGCGATGCTAGACCCGCGCTCGGATCGCTTTGATCATCCTGGGCACCACTTCGTTCAAATCGCCTACGATGCCATAGTGGGCGATTTGGAGGATCGGGGCCTCCGGATCCTTGTTGATGGCCACAATCTTGCCCGACTCCTGCATGCCGGCGCGGTGTTGTACCGCACCGCTGATGCCGACCGCGATATACAGGGCCGGTCGCACCGTCGTGCCGGTCTGGCCCACCTGGTGGTCGTGATCGATGAAGCCGCTGTCCACCGCGGCACGCGACCCGGCGGCGGCCGCGCCCAACGCGCCGGCCAGATCCCAGATGAGTTTGAAATTGTCGCGGCTGCCCACGCCGGCCCCGCCCGAGACGATGATGCGCGAAGCCTTCAGGTTGACCTTCTTAGGCTGCCGATGATGGTCGATCAGTCGCAGGGCGAGCTCCTCGGGCTTCACGTCGAGCTTGGCGCGGACGGTTGTGCCCTTGTGTCGCCCGTTCAACTCGGCCATGGGCATGACGCCCTCACGCACGGTGGCCATTTGCGGCCAGCGATGCGTGTTGACGATGGTTGCGATGATGTTGCCGCCGAAGGCGGGGCGTATCTGGTACAGCAGATTGCGGAAGACCTGCTCGGTTCGCTTGTCCTCATGGTCGCCGATCTGAAGATCGGTGCAGTCGGCCGTCAGGCCACATCGCAGCGTGCTGGCGCAGCGCGGCGCCAGATCGCGCCCAAGCGACGTCGCCCCAAACAGCACGATCTGCGGCTCATGCTCGGCGACCAGTTCGCACAGCGCGCGAGAGTAGGGATTGGTCTGGTAGTGCTCGAGCCGTTCGTGTTCGGCCAGATAGACGACGTCGGCGCCGCGGGCGATTAACTCATCGGCTAGAGACGCAACCTTGTCGCCCAGCAGAACGCAGCCCAGTTTGACGTTGAGTTGGTCCGCGAGTTCGCGCCCCTTGCTGAGCAGCTCCCGCGGTACGTCGCTGAGTTTCCCGTCTTCCTGTTCGGCGAAGATCCATACTTCGCCCTTCGGATTCGGTTTGGTCATCGCGTTGGACTCCGAGCCGCAGCCACCCATCACCCGATGGTGTGGTCTTCAATGAGTTCATGTACGAGGTCTCGAACGCCCTCTTCGGTCGGCGACACGTTCTTGTACTCGCCTCCGGTCAGCACAACGCTCTGGATGCGATGCACCTTGGTGGGTGAGCCGGACAGACCGATCCACTGTTCGTCGACGTCGAGCCCGTCGAGACTCCACTGCTCGACCAACAGTCCGCGCCGCTTCAACGCGTTGCATTGGGCAGCCACTTCCTTTTCGATCTTCTCAGGCGCCTGACCCTCCATCTCAGCGGCGACTTGTTGCTGCACCTCGGACGGGGCCATCGCCGATTTGTGCTTCATCAGGCGTCGTGCGGCCGGCGGGCGGGGCGTGTTGGCCTCCGACGTGACCGTTACGAGCAGCGGCAGATCGCCTTCCACCAGCTCCCAGCCGTGGCCCACGTTGCGGCGGATGCGGGCTTTCCCGTTTCCGAGCGATTCGAGCTTCTCGAAGTAGGTCACCTGCGTGATCCCGAGCTTCTCGGCAAGCTGCGGGCCCACCTGGGCCGTGTCGCCGTCGATGGCCTGGCGACCGCAGAAGACCAGGTCGAAATTACCCAGCTTCCGCACCGCACAGGACAGAATGTAGCCCGTGGCCAGCGTGTCGGACCCGGCGGCCTTGCGGTCGGTGATCAGAATCGCCCGGTCGACCCCGCGGTAGAGACCCTCACGCAGGATCTCGGCCGCGCGCGGGATGCTCATGGTCATGAGGATCACCTCACCCCCGTAGGTATCCCGGATCTCCAGGGCGGCCTCCAGGGCGTTGAGATCCTCGGGGTTGAAGATGGCCGGCAGGGCGGCGCGGTTCACCGTGCCGTCGTCTTTCATGGCCTTGCCGGTGACCTTCTTCGTGTCCGGAACCTGTTTGGCGAGTACCACGCAACGGTAACCCATTACAGCGACCTCAACTAAGCGACTGGGAAGTAACCTCAGTTGAACCGGGCAGGATAGCGGACGCGCCGCCGGGCGTCAACGGTCGATTTGACCGCCTAACGCGATCCCGGGGCGTGCCCAACGGGTGCTTGCGAAGCCCCCGGCCGCCACGCCTGCACACCGATCGGTTCGATCGGCGGCAGGCCTTCGCGGGCGCGACGGCGGCCGAACACCCTGACTCCGTCGCGTCCGGCGCTGACGCAGACGGACGCTTCGCTGCCGACCAGAGGCCGGTCTTGCCAGCGCAGGTGCGTCCCCTCACCCAGTACGTAACCGACGACTTGTCCGTCCTGGACGCGGACCATCGCCAGCAGCCCGTCGGTCTGAAGCGGCCCAGCCGTCAGCGGCGAGCCCAACTGCATGTGATGCTCCTCGGACTGCCAGACGACATAGTCCACCGATCCGTCCGGCAGCTCGACTCGCACCGCGCCGGCCGTCGGATTGGCACACTGCAAATCAAGGTCGTGAACGCGCGCTTGCCCGTCCGCCGAGGCGGCAAGTGTCGCCACCGCCGCATAGCGAACCCGAATATCGTTCTGCGTTGCGGCGATGCGTTTGAGCTTGTCTCGGTAACGCCTTTGTCCCGACTCGGCCGGTTCGATGGTGATTGCAGGTTGGCGGGGCGTTACGAAACGGATGGCGCAAACGGCCTTCTCGGCCGTGATGAGCAGCGGGTCTTCGAGCGTCCCCGAGCCGTCGATCGGCAGGTCGGGCGAATGCCAGTGCCAGTCGTAGCGATGCGGATCGTGCGAGTATTGCAGGTCGTCGACGGCGAGCAGGTAGGGCGTCGGGCCCTGCTTGACGAAAAGACACGCTCGCTCCGCCCGGATCGCGGGATTGTCATTTAGTATCGTGTTGTCGCGGTACGACCACTTGGCGTCGCCGCGGACGTAGTCGGCGAACTCGCCGAGCGCCAGCCCCACAAGGACCCCTAACGTCGAGTTGTCGTCGCCGCAGGAATGCTGATTGTCGTGGGCGGGCCATCCACCGCCGTCGACCACGACCATGTTGTGCTCGAAGTCGACGCCATGATTGAGGTGGCCATACGGGTACAGGTCCGCATGCGTGGCAAACAGTGTTCCGAAGCCGCCCAGCAGAAACGAGTTCATGTCATAGTGCTGGTGGTTGCACTTTTCGAAGCGTGTTACGAAGGCAAAGAATGCGGCGTTGGGATCTTCCCACCGCGAACGGCTGAACACGTAGCCCGCCCGGTTGGGTGTGACCTCGAAGTAGTGCGACGCAGGCAGATTCGCCTCCAGCGGGCTGACGGGGGTCAGCTCCAGCGGGTACCACAGAAACGTAATGAGCGAGTCCAGCCGCCGGTCGTCGGTGTATGTGCGCCAGGTCCACAGGCCCGCCGCATCATGGCTTCGTTGCATGCAGAGGAGGTACTCAGCTGCAAACGTTCGTCGGCCGTAGTTGGTGTTATCACCGATGGGGGCGCAGCCGCCTTGCGGCATCCACTGATACATCTGGTACTGCATTGCTCGCAGGGCTCCCGAGCCGTCCAGCAGGTCGGGGCCGCCGCTGCGTCGCAACGCCTCGGCGAACTGCGCGGCGTACCGCAAGCCGACGATGGCGTAGTTGGGGCCCTCCCAGCAGATGCCCGATTCCTTCCAGCTCAAAGGAAAGAAGTTCTGACCGATCCGGCGCACCGCTTCGGCGTACCACGTTTCGGTCCTCGGGTCGGTCGAGTCGGGCCGGATCGCCGTCGCCAGCAACCCGATCCCGCTAACCGGGATGGCGCCGACGTTGTACGACGCCTCGCGCCACCACTGTTGGTTCGTGTATTCGTAGGCCGCACCACACCACGCTTCCAGCGCCAGCAGCATCTCGGTGCGTTGCTGGGCGGTCAGTTTCCCATACAGCCAATCCCACGCCAGCGCCAGCGCGCGTAGCGGCCTGGCCTGATGGTGAAAGTCGGCCCGCTTGTAGAACGCCACCGGGTCTTCCTTTTCCAGCACCTGGAGCATCAGTCGAATGGCGCCCGACGCCATCTCCTCGTCGCCCTGAAGCTGCCAGAGCAGAGCACGGGCCTCGAGTTGACCGGTCCAACGTTCCAGGTCGTCCGGGGCGGTCGCCCGGCTGGTGAGTTTCTCCCAGCATGCCGTCAGCAAAGGGTCGGCGTCCTTTCGCAAGGCCAACTCGCGCGTCTGCGATCTGTCAAAGAAAAGAAAGGGGTGAGCCGGTGCGATCCGGGCTGGTTCTGAGGTGGCTGACGGCTGCTCAGAAGGGGCCGTGGCCCCCCAGGCGGCCTTGCAGGCCAGGGCGCTTATCACTGCTATCGAAGAGGCTACTGCCAAACGCGACACCAAGTACATACGTCTTTCCTTCCGCCCCCACACCCGCCGTGCCTGGCGGCGACCGATGGCCGCCTTGCCGAGACCGCCTCGCCACAGTACACGATGTAACGGGCAGCGGCCAGACGAGGCGAGGATCCGTCGGACTGCCCAGGCGAGAGGGGTCCAGGAAAGGCAGAACCCATCACCGGCGTAAGGAGCTGCTCATGAAAATCCAGAGCATCGAAACGTTCACACAGGAGCCGATCAGCATCGTCCGCGTGACCACCGATGACGGGGCGCAGGGCTTCGGCCAGATCGCACCGCGCAACGCGGACATCTCAGCCGCCGTCTTGCACCGGCAGATTGCCCCGCACGCACTGGGGGCCGACGCGTCGGATCTGGACGGACTGGTCGATACCTGCATCGAGGAGGAGTACAAGTTTCCTGGATCGTACGTATGTCGGGCCCTCGGTGGTGTCGACACGGCGCTATGGGATCTCCGCGGCAAGCTGGCCGGCAAGAGTGTGTGCGAATTGCTGGGCGGCCGCCCCGGGCACATCGCCGCATACGCCTCGAGCATGCGGCGGGACATCACGCCCGAGGACGAAGCCGAGCGGATGTGCCGGTTGATCGAGACCCATGGCTTCCGGGCCTGCAAGTTGAGGATCGGCAAGCGCACCGGGCACGATCAGGACGAGTGGCCTGGCCGCACCGAGACGCTGATTCCAACGGTCCGCAACGCGGTCGGCGAGGATGTGGCTATGCACGTCGACGCCAATAGCTGCTACACGCCGAAGAGGGCGATCGAGGTCGGCCGCGTGCTCGAACAGTACGGCGTCTGTCACTTCGAGGAGCCGTGCCCATACTGGCACCTCGAATGGACCGCCGAGGTAGCCGCGGCGCTCGACGTGCCGGTAGCCGGCGGCGAGCAGGACGTTTGCCTCGCACAGTTCCAGCGCATGATAGCGATGCGTGCGGTCGATATCGTTCAGCCCGACGTGTGCTACGTGGGCGGTCTGACCCGGGCGTTGCGCGTGGCAGCCATGGCGGCCGAAGCCAACCTGCCGTGCACGCCGCACTCGGCCAATCTCTCGCTGGTTACGGTCTTCACGCTGCACATGCTGGCCGCTATCCCCAACGCCGGGCCTTTCCTGGAGTTTTCGATCGAGCCGTCGGGCTTCGGCGGTCTGTATGCACCGCTTCCCGAGGTGCGCGACGGTGTGGTGGCCGTTCC
Source organism: Phycisphaerae bacterium (assembly GCA_035530655.1). Taxonomy (GTDB): domain Bacteria; phylum Planctomycetota; class Phycisphaerae; order UBA1845; family DATKUK01; genus DATKUK01. Next base: position 146,738 of record DATKUK010000017.1, on the reverse strand, counting down.
CGACGGGCCCGGCTGGGGCGTGACGATCGACGCGTCCTGGCTGGCTGCCGCCCAGCGCCAGATCAGCGAGTTGGATTGACTCGCTCGGTGGCCTTCAATTGGCCGGCGTAACATATGACGGGCGATCGCGCGTGAGCGCCCGCATGAACGACTGCGGCTTTCGCCTACGCTTCAAGGTTCAGCCAGCGCAGCTCGTCCGGCGTCAACTCCACATCCATTGCCGGGACCGATGTTCGGGTTTCCGACAGCGCCCGAGGCCCGATCAGGGCAAACGTAGGGAACGGCTGGCAGAGCACGTAGGCCAGCGCGATGTTGATCGGGAGCACGCCTCGGTCTTTCGCCAGCTCGACGGCCCGCTGGAGGCGCCCGAAGTTGTCTTCGCAGTACCAGCATCGGACCAGTCCGGGGTCGGACAGATTGTCGGGATCGGCCCTTCCGGCGAAGAAGCCCTGCGCCTGACTCGACCAGGACATAAGCGTCATCTGCGTCCGCGCCAACCAGTCGCGCCACGTCTTGTCCGACGAGGCAAGGCATCCGTCCCAGGGCGGCTCGACCATCCGAGCAAGGCTGAAGTTGTTGCTGACAACTGTGAAGCCTGTCAGACCCTTCGAATCGGCGTAGGCGTTGGCGGCATCCAGCCGTTCCATCGTCCAGTTTGACCCTCCGAACGCGCGGATGCGGCCCGCTTTCTTGTGCTCGTTCAGCACGTCGACGAATTCCCCGGCCGGCACGTCCGGGTTGTCGCGATGGAGCAAATAGACATCGACGTAGTTGGTTTGCAGACGCTCGAGGGTCTCGCTCAGTTGCCGGGTCACCGCCTCCGGGAAGCAGTTGGGCGTATGGGCTCCCTTGCCGATGATGGCGACCTTGCTGCGGATGTTGCGGTTAACAATCCACTGACCCAGCAGTCTCTCGCAAGTGCCGCCGGCGTAGATGTGAGCCGTGTCGAAACACGAGCCGCCTCGCTCGATGAAATCGTCGAACATCACCGCCGCATGCGGCATGGTTCTCTGGTTGTCGCAGCCCATGATCAGCCGCGAGATGGGCACCTCCACGCCCGGCACGCGTCCGTACTTCATGTTGTGGTCCTTGCGTGGTGCGAGGGGCCGCTTGTGTACCGTCTGCGTCTGTGCTTCGGGCTTCTCGGCGTCGTAGACCATACCGATGGCTTCGCGCCACATATCGAGCGTCTTCATGTTGCCCAACGTGTCGTCCCAGGTCATCGCCGGGGAGGGGGCCTGCCTGGCGTCGATGTGTCGGGCGACGGTATCGGCTTCGATGGTATACAGGCCCGCCGGCGAATCGACGGCGATCTCGCGCCGTTTGGGCTCGTCGTGGCGAGCGACCATGATCTTGGTTTGACCGCCTTGCCGGGCTGGAATCCACGGCGAGGGGATGTAGATGTGACCTTCCGATCCGAAGATGCGCACGACGCTGTCCGAATTCAGGTTCACGCCGGTAGCCAGGCTGGCCAGGATGCCGCCTGGGAACTTCATCGACGCTACCGCATACTCGTCCACACGGCTGGTCGGTCCGATCACGGTGGTGCCCTTCACCTCCACCGGCTCGGCGAAGTCCTTGCTGGCCGCCACGCCGGCGACCAGCCGAACCATTGACGTGCAGTAGCACCCCACATCGAGGATGCCTCCGCCGCCCAGCGAGTTGGCGAACAGTCTGCTGTCGGGGTTGAACCCGGCCTGGAAGCTGAAGGTCGCCTGAATGAGCCGGACTTCGCCAATCGTGCCGTCTCGCAGAAGCTCGGCCAACCTGGCCGTCTGCGGATGGCAGCGGTACATGAACGCTTCCATCAGAAACACGTCGTGCCGACAGGCTGCTTCGACCACGGCCATCGCCTCGGCGTGATTGAGGGCGATGGGCTTCTCGCAGAGGATGTGCTTGCCGGCCTCGGCTGCCTTGATTGCCCACTCGGCGTGCATGGGGTGCGGCGTCGAGATATACACCGCGTCGACCTGATCGTCGTTGAGCAGGGCCTGGTAGCTCGCGTGGCGGCGGGATACGCCGAATTCCTCGCCGAACTTGTCAGCCCCTTGCCGGCTGCGGCTGCCCACGGCCGTCAGGACTCCCGTCTTGGAGCCGGCCAGACCTTTTGCGAACGTGTGTGCGATACTGCCCGTCGCCAGAAGACCCCATCTGAGTTTCGCTGCCATATGCCTTGTTCCTATGAAAGAGCTGTTGGACTCACGCTTGCCGTGACGGCTCCAGTACCCTCACCGGCAGTAAGGGGGGCATTCTCGCTGCCCGCGAGCGGCGCGTCCAGTTCTCTGACGCGCCTGGCCTGCCCGGATCGACCATGAACGCCTTTAGGCGGGCCTTCTTGGACGGCATCATGGTCCGGCGATGGCCGTGTCCTCCCTCAGCCGAGCAGAGGAAGTGCTTGTCGATCTCGCAGATCGTGCTAGACTTGCGCGAAAGGCCCACGGCGGTGGTGAGCGGGAGGCCATCCGGGGAATCGCGGGTTAGGGGAGCAACAAGTATGAAACTATGGATGAGCGTGTCAGCTTTGGTGGCGGTGCTGTCGGGTTCGGTAATCGCCCAAACCAAGCCTGTAACGGCATCGGCACCTACGGTCGATCCCAAAGCCGACAAGGTGCTGCGGAGTATGTCCGAGCAGTTGATCCGCTGCAAGAGTTTCCGTGTCGACGTCGACCTTGTCTTTGCCTACAAGTCGCAGAGCGACAGCGACGAGGAGGCTGTGAGCTATCGCGTGGGGATGGAGCGACCGAATCGGTTTGCTGCGTCGGTCACGAACGGCCGGGGCGCGACACTGGTCTGTGACGGGAAGGGTCTCTACACCTACTGGTCGGGCACCTATACGATCGAGGCGGCGCCAAGAACGATCAGCGAGCTATACCTATACGACAAGGTGGGTGCAGGGTGGGTGCTGCATACGTTGGTGGCCTCGGATCCCTATACAGACCTAATGGAGGGCGTTCGAGAAACTCGCTACCTGGGTCTCGAGGAGATTGACGGCGATTCTTGCAGCCGAGTGCATGGCGGCCAGGACGACATGGAGTGGGACATCTGGGTCCAGGCGGGTGAGCAGGCGGTGATCCGCAAACTGAGCTTCGATCTGACGAAGATGTGGTCTGACCACGGCTACGAAGGGGGCGTGACCGCCACGTTTGATGGTTGGGGCATCGATCGCGACTTACCGGCTGCAGCCTTTACGTTCGTCGCTCCGGAGGACGCTGTGAAGGTCGATTCGTTCTTCGAGGGGGACGACGAGCCGAATCCCGCCGATGAGCTTCTGGGCAAGCCGGCCCCGGAGTTCAAGCTGCCGCTGCTGGCGGGCGGGACGCTTGACTTGGCGAAGCTTAAAGGCAAGGTCGTGATACTCGACTTTTGGGCGACGTGGTGCGGACCTTGCCGCAAAGGCCTGCCGGCGCTGACCTATCTGGCCAAGCAGTACGGTGACAAGGGCCTGCTGGTCTATGCGGTGAATCTGCGCGAGAAGCCAGAGAAGATTCGCAAGTTCCTCGCCGAGCAGAAGCTCGAACTGACGGTCGCCCTGGATGGTGACGCGACCGTCGCGGATCGCTACAAGGTAAGCGGCATTCCGCAGACAGTGCTCGTCGATGCACAGGGGGTCGTCCAAGCGGTGCACGTGGGATACTACCCAGGCTTCAAGAAGAAGCTCGTCGAGCAGCTGCAGGCGGTGCTGGCTGGCAAGAGGCTGGTCGACACAGGGCAAGCCTCCCAGAAGGGCGCGCAAGAGACCGAGGCGGCGGACGGGGCGTCGGACAGTCAGACCGATTGACGTCGAAGGGCTGACATGGCCTGAGACGGTGACCCGATTCGTCGTCGTCCTGCGTTTGAAACGGAGAGTACCCCCCCCTCGGATGTGTGCACGCGTCGAGGCGGCGCGGATGGGAATGGCATCGTCCAAGCTCAAGATACCAGCATGCTGTGGACGCGTTGTGGCGAGCGCGGCGACTTGCCCCACGACGTTAACGGCAGCCGCAGAGTTACCACTGCGGACTTCGTCGTGTAAGGGAATACCTTGGCGGTGTTCTTCGGCCCAAGCCGTAATGCTTGAACGGTGCGACGTGTGACGAGGCTAGCCGTGGTGCCGCGCCCCTTCTGGTCCAACCCCTACACACACCAACCTGGCAAGCGACGATCTGGCTGATGTGAGCTTATACAAGGGGCTGTTGCGGTGACGGTGCGGCTGGCTACACTCATTCGGCGCTGTAGCCTGCCAACGTGCCGCTGGCGGCGCAATCCGCAAAAACCGACCGGAGGCCAAGACATGCCCGCCACGAGCCTGAAGTTCAGACATGAAGTCATCGACGCCGATCCGCCCGGCTGCCTGCACGACATCACGCTGATCGCCGACGTGAACGGCAACGGGCGAAACGACATCATCATCGGCGGCAAGTCCGGCGAGGTGACCCTGTTCTGGTATGAGAACCCCTCGTGGCGGCGGCACGATATGGCATCGGCGCCGAACCTGGAGGCCGGCGGTGTCGTCGTGGACATCACCGGCAACGGCCGACTGGACGTGGTGGCCGGCCAACAGCTCGACGGTCGGCACGTGTTCTGGTTTGAGAACCCTCCCGACCCCACCCAGCCGTGGCCCACCCGCGTGATCGAGGATCGGTTCGAGAAATATCACGATCAGGCCGTCGGCGATGTCGACGGTGACGGCGAGCCCGAGATCGTCATGCTCTCACAGAAGAGCGGCGTGCTGTTGTACTACGACATTCCACCCGACCCTCGCGTTTCGCCCTGGCCGAGGGAGTGCTCTCACCTGATGGCCGAGGGGATGGTCGATGTGGAGGGTCTACGGATCGTGGACATCGACGGTGACGGCCAAATCGAGGTGCTCGCCGGGCCGAACATCCTCCGACCCACTGGCGCCGGCGGGCTCTGGCGGGCGGAATCCTTTGCGTCGGACTTCGTCAAGAGCCGCGTGGCGGTGGCCGACCTCGACGGCGATGGCCGCCTCGAAATCGTCCTGTGTGAGGGAGAAAGTCACCCCGGGCGACTCGCGTGGTGCGCGCCGCCCGACTGGCGCCCACGCATCCTGCGCGACGACCTCTTCCACCCGCACAGCCTCGAGATCGCCGATTTCAACGGCGATGGTCGCCCCGACATCTTCGTCGCCGAAATGGGCCTGGGCAAGAACCCCGACCCCAAGATGATGATCTACCGCAACCTGGGCGGCGGGAAATTCGAGGAAGTCGTCATCCAGCACGGCATCCCGACGCACGAGGCCAAGGTGGGTGACCTGACGGGCAACGGTCGACCTGATATCGTCGGCAAGCCCTACGATCCAGAGCGGCACATCGACGTCTGGTTCAACGAGACGTAGTGTCTGCCCCCACGGGGTGGCCTCGCGCAACGGCTGCGCGCGTCCGGTGGAGCCCATGCAACCGGTAGGACGGCCGGGCCCCAGACGCCAAGTTCCGTTCTGGTGTACGATCCCGACCCGGCGGCAGGATGCGGAACGGCTCACGCGGCCTTCGATGCGACGCGGTCTACGACACCGCTGCACCGATAATCGCCGCGACCAACGCGCCAACGAGGGCGTCGGCTATCGTGCTGACCGAGGTGCCGGCCAGGTCCGAGAAGAAGTTCTCCGGCAGGCAGCCCGTGCCGAGCAGCACCCCACCACCCAACAGCAACCCCAGCATCCCTGTCCTCAAGCGGTGACGGATGGTCATCGAACATCTCCCATCTCAAATTCTGCGATGCGATCGGCTAACCGGGCGTTCCGCGCATCGGTCCCAACTGCGATCAAAAGGGCCGCACCTATGGTCTGGTCGACCCTTGCCTGGGTGCAGCCTGCCAGAGGCTACAGTTCGGGCCTCGCCACACATGGGCTCGGCAGCCGACGCTGGGCCTGGCGGCACCCAGGGATATTATCGCCCTGGGCACACAGTGCAAGACACGTCGGCAAAACAACTCCTCCTCGGTCAAGACTCCCGCCGTACCATCAGGCCCGACAGCATTGCTTCAATGATTCCTGCGACCAATGGTGCCTGATTAGCTGGAACCCCCTCTCTGGGGCCATCAAGTCCCCAGCGTACCTTGGCGGGTTGCACAGGCGGGCCGGCCGCCGTACACGGGGGGACCGCACGGTTTGCCATAGGCACGCGCAGCTTGGGGCGGTCCGAGTAAACCGTCGCGCCGCCCCGGCTATCGCGGGCACGGCGCCTCCTCTAATCCTAAAGCCGATCGTTACTTAGGCCGACAAGACCCCCGCTCAGGGCCCGCGGTATTCGCCGTCCGATGGCCGGCGGGGGGGCTTCTGCGCTGGGTGAGGCGTATCCATGGGCACCGGCGGCGAAGATTCGCAGGCAATCCACCAACGAATGGAGCAGCTTTCGGGCGCCCTGGTCCTTGCCGAGCCGTCCGACCTCCAAGCGCTTGCTGAACTGCATACGGGCTTTGAGCAGGTCAACAACTGGGCCCAACAGGCCGCACAGCCGAAACTGGCTGCTGCTGCGACGAGTGCCGCCAAGCTGGTCGAAAGCGTGATTCTCGAAGAGGTTGAGGATGCCACCGCCGCTCTGGAGACGGTGGCCGCGACGGTAGTCGCCCTGCAACAGGTCATCCGCGACGGTCGACCCGCCGGCGAGATCAACTTTCCTCTCGTCGTCGACACGGGCCAGAGCGATGGCAATTCCGAAGCCCTCTCCGACGGAAGCGCGACCTGCGAGCAAGCGCCCCTTTCACTTCCGGCCAACGTCGACGAGCAGATCCTCAGCCAGTTTCTCGAGCGCCAGCGGGGCGAAATGGAGGAGTTCGAAGCACTGGTTCTGGCGTTGGAGGGGACCGATCACCAGGGACAACTCGCGGCGCTCCGCCGACAGGTTCACACGCTCAAAGGCGACGCTGCCTTGTTGGGGCTGGCAGACGTGGAGCGATTGTGTCATGCCGCCGAAGATGCTCTGAACGAGAGGCCGCCACACGAGTTGGTGGACCCTTTGCTGGCAGTGAGGGACTGGCTCAGCCGGACGTTTGCCAGCTATGCAGGCCAGGGGCAGCGACCTGGACCCGTCGAGGAAGTGTTTACGCCGCTGGCCGTGCGCGCCGACGCTGTCGCGGATCACGACGCAACGCCAGACGCCAACCAAGACAGGCCATCAGAGGACATCGATGCCGTTGCTGCCTCACAGCACCACCAGAGCCAATCGCAGGACGAGCCATCGCCGCAACCGCTGGAAGCCGATCCTGCGCTTCTCAGCGATTTCGTTATCGAGTCACGAGAGCATTTGGACGCAGCCGATGCGTACCTGCTCACGCTTGAGACCGAGCCTCGTGACACGGAGGCCGTCAACGCCCTGTTCCGCGTCTTTCACACGATCAAAGGCGTCGCCGGCTTTCTCGGCCTGGCACAGATTGGCACGCTCGCTCATGAATCGGAGAATCTGCTCGACCAGCTTCGCAAAGGCAAGCTGACCCCTGCCGGCCACGTGATGGACGTAACCTTCGACGCCGTCGACGCGTTGAAGGGGTTGGTTGAAGGCCTTTGTGAGGCGCTCCGATCGGGTCAGCCGATGGCGGAGCTGGCTGCGCTGCCCGACTTGGTTGATCGTATTCGGTCTGCCGCTTCAGAGCAGCCTCCGCCGTGGGTGGAGCAGCCCGGCGCCGCACAGAGCGAAAGAATCGGCGACATCCTCATTGAATCCGGACACGCAACACCGGAGGCCGTCGAGGACGCGCTACGGCAACAGCGTGAAAGCAGAGATCCGCGCCCGCTTGGCGAGCTGCTGGTCAGTCGGAAGCAGGCGGCCGCCAAGGATGTCGCCGCTGCATTGCGTGCGCAGAGAATGGCTCAGCTACAGGGCGTGAAGGTTGCCGAAGCCGTCAAGGTTGACGCCGACCGCCTCGACCGCCTCGTGGACGCGATCGGCGAACTGGTCATCGCTGAGTCGATGGTGGTGCAGTCTGTTGCGCTGACGGACGGCACGTCGTCAACGTTGGGTCAGCAGCTTAATCAGCTCGGTAAAATCACTCGCGAGTTGCAGGAGATGGGCACGAGTCTGCGGATGGTGCCCGTGCGAGCGACGTTCCAGAAGATGGCTCGCGTCGTGCGCGATCTGTCCAGAAAGTCGGGTAAGCCGGTGGAGTTCGTCATGTCCGGCGAGGACACCGAGCTGGACAAGAGCGTCGTTGATCGGATCGGCGACCCGTTGGTCCATATGGTACGCAACGCCGTCGACCACGGAATCGAGGCCCACCCACAGCAGAGACAGGCGGCCGGCAAGCCGGAGGCGGGTTGTGTAAAACTCCGCGCGTTCCACAAGGGCGGCAACATCTTCATCGAGATCGAAGACGATGGCCGTGGCGTCGATCGGAATGCCATTTTCGCCAAAGCGGCTGAGCGAGGCCTGATTCGCACGGGCGAATCGCTGAGCGATCGCGAGGTGTTCAGTCTGATCTTCCAGCCGGGGTTTTCCACGGCCGAAAAGGTCACCGATGTGTCGGGGCGGGGCGTCGGTATGGACGTGGTCAAGCGCAACATCGAGTCACTGCGTGGCCAGGTGGAGATCCAGTCCGAAATGGGCAAGGGCAGTGTCTTCTCCATCAGGCTGCCGCTGACGCTGGCCATCATTGACGGGATGGTTGTGGCTGTCGGCACCGAGCGCTATATCATCCCCACCCTCTCCATTAGGCGGTCCATTCGGCCCGAGTCTGGCGATATCACCACGATTCTCAATCGCGGCGAAGCGCTGTCCATCCAGGAAGCCCTCATTCCGTTGGTTCGACTCGATGCATTGCTCAACATCGAGCATGCCAAGCAGGACGTCACCGAGGCACTCGTCGTGGTCGTCGAGGATGGCGGGCACCAGACTGGCCTAGTGGTCGACGATCTGCTGGGCCAGCAGCAGATTGTGATCAAGTCGCTGGGTGAGGCCATGAAAGGCACGCCGGGGGTCGCGGGAGGCGCGATCATGCGCGACGGGCACGTGGGGCTTATTCTCGACGTCGGAGGACTGGTCAGACTGGCCAACTCAGATACTCCCGCTCAGCACCCCGAGGCCGTGTAGGTGCTCGAGGCAGACGTGCCTAAAACGGAGTGAGACGACGAACCGATTACTCGAGGTAAAGGCTATGGGTAACAGTAAAGCAGCGAATTATGCCGGCCAAGACGCGCCGGCACTCGTCGGGCAGGGGGGCAAGTACTTGACCTTCCAGCTTGGCAAAGAGGTGTACGGCCTGGAGATCCTCAGGGTCCAGGAGATCATCGGGATGATGAGCGTGACGCGGGTGCCGGGCAGCCCCGAGTTCGTGCGGGGTGTGATCAATCTACGCGGGAAGATCATCCCCGTGGTCGACCTGCGCCTGAAATTCGGCCTCGAAAGCCAGCCGGACACCGAAAAGACGTGCATCATCGTTGCGCAGGTGGTCCGCGCCGAGCAGGAAGTGACCATGGGCATCATCGTGGATGAGGTGTCGGAGGTGCTCGACATTGCGGGCGACCAGATTGAGCCCCCGCCATCGTTCCGGTCTGCCGTGGATACGGACTTCATTCTCGGTATGGGCAAGGTTGGCCGGAAAGTCGTCGTGCTGCTCGACGTGGATCGTGTTCTGTCGGCCGGTGAATTCGCCCTAGTCGATCAGGGCGCACAGAGCCCATAGAGCGGCCGCAGTTGTGTCGCACGAGCAACCGGCAACCGGTTAGGCGCGCAACCGATCGAGGCGGATGGCTTGGGCTCCGTGGCGGCCGCTGCAACCGATGTGTGTCGTCGGGCCATGCACAAAGCGTGAATACATGGATCGCCGCACGTTTGATCGTTTCCGCCGGCTCGTTTACGAAAAGAGCGGCATTGCGCTCGGCCCGGGCAAGGAAGCGCTGGTCTCGGCTCGTGTCAACAGGCGCCTCCGCGCCCTCGGCATCGATAACTACGAAACATATCTTCGCCGCGTCACGCACGACCCCTCCGGCGAGGAAATCGTTCAGTTACTCGACGCCATTTCCACCAACGTGACCGGCTTCTTCCGAGAGCCGGCCCACTTCGAGTTCCTGGCGCAGATGATGGCCGAGTGGCTGGCCGCCGGGCAGAGGCGCTTCCGTGTATGGTCTGCTGCCTGCTCCACCGGGGAGGAACCCTACTCCATCGCCATCACCATGCTGGAATCCGCCAAGAGCACCAAGGCCGACATCGACATCAAGATCCTGGCGACCGACATCTCGACACGCGTGCTGGAAACCTGCCGTCAAGGCACCTACCCCCGGGAGCGACTCGATGCCGTGCCACGTGTTTTGAGGACATGCTACTTCACACAGGACCACCCGCAGAATCCGGCGCGTTACACCGTGAAGGACGTTTTGAGCGGGATGATCGTCTTCAAGCGCCTGAACCTGTCGACTCCGCCTTTTCCGATGCACGGGCCCCTGGACGTGATCTTCTGCCGCAACGTGATGATCTACTTCGACCAGGGCGTGCGCGCAAGGCTGCTTCAGGAACTCCGGCGTCTGCTTAGACCGGGCGGCTATCTGATGGTTGGGCATGCCGAGAGCCTGACCGGGATGATGGGCGACTTCAAGGCCGTCCGACCTTCGACCTATATGAAGCCATAGGCATGTGGCTGGGCATCGGCGGGAAAAACGCATCGGGGCAGACAGGAGCGACTTCGGTGACGCATACGGTCGGCATCTCGAATATGCAGACCACCGATCGGCCGAACGACGTGCTCGTGACTTACTCGCTCGGCTCGTGCATCGGCTTGACGCTCTTCGATCCGGTGGCCGGCGTAGGGGGTATGCTCCACTGTATGCTGCCCCTGTCCAAGATCGACAAGGCCAAAGCCGACCACAACCCATACATGTTCACCGACACCGGTGTGCCCGCAATGCTGCAAGCGGCCTTTGACATGGGAGCTGAGCGGAGACGACTAATCGCCAAAGTGGCAGGCGCCGCCTCGCTCCTCGATGAAAAGGGGCTGTTCAGGATCGGTGAGCGGAACTATACCGTGCTGCGCAAGATCCTGTGGAAGAACAACATCCTCATCGCGGCCGAGGATGTGGGGGGAACGGTCGCGCGAACCATGTATCTCTACATGCGAACCGGACAAACGGTGATCAGATCGTGTGGCAAGGAGACGGAGCTGTGAGCCGGAGAGAGCGCATACTAACCAGGCTCCGATCGACACCGGCCCTGCCCACGCCGGCGATTCGCGTCGTGCAGCTCATTCAGGACCCCCAGGTGGACATGCGCGAGTTGACCGAGGCAGTTCGGTACGACCCCTCGCTGACCGCGACGGTTCTGCGCCTGGCGAACTCGCCTTACTTCGGCACTGCCCGATCGATCGACACGGTCCAGGAGGCGGTCATGCGACTGGGAACCAACAGGCTCTTCCGTGTGTTGATGGCCTCCGCGGTGGCGCCGCTCGCCCCCCTCGCCGTCAAAGGCTACGACCTGGAGCCCGGCGGCCTCCTCGAGCACGCCGTCGCCGTCGCCGTCGCTGCCGAACGCCTTGCCGTGTCCGTTGGTCGGCGCCCGCCGAACTACACCTTTACCGCGGCACTGCTGCATGACATCGGAAAAATCGCCATGGGCAGCTACGTCCAGATCGACGCCAAGCCCATCCTGGACCTGGCCTTTCGTCAGAATCTTCCCTTTGAGGCCGCCGAGCGGGAGGTGTTGGGTATCGACCATGCCGAAGCCGGCGCCGTCCTGCTGGAGTCCTGGAACCTCCCGCCTCGCCTGGTCGAGGCCGTCCGCTGCCACCATGAGCCGGACAAAGCCGAACCCGACACGCTCGCCGTCGATCTCGTTCATGCGGCAGACAGCTTGTGTCTGCTGGCCGGGATCGGATCCGGAGTCGACGGCACCCACTACCGTCCGGCAGCGGCCGTGCTATCGCGGCTGCGGCTCGGTACGAAGCTCGGCGAGATGGTGGTCTGTGAGGTGGCTACTAGCTTGAAAGACCTGACCGACTTGCTCACCGTCGGCATCGGAGATGAACTGAAATGTCACTAACGGTTCTAATTGTGGATGACTCGGCTACGGTCCGAGCGGTTATCGCCAAGACGCTCCACCTGGCGGAAGTGCCTGTCGCACACAGCTACGAGGCCGCGAACGGCAAAGAGGCGCTGGACATCCTCGCCGAGCACGATGTCGACTTGCTGTTCTCCGACATCAATATGCCCGTCATGAACGGTGTCGAGATGATCGAGCAGATGTCGACTCGTGGCCTCCTTGAGAGGATTCGCGTCGTCGTGGTCTCCACCGAAGGCAGTTCGACAAGGATCGAGCAACTTAAATCCAAGGGCGTCAGCGCCTACCTGCGCAAGCCCGTCACACCGGAGACCATCCGCAAAGTCGTACACCACATTATGGGGGCGCAAAAATGCTGACCGAGCAAAGCCAACTCGTTGCCCAAGTGTTTTGTGAGGTGATGGAAAAGCTTGCCTTCATGTTCGGCGAGCCGGCGGACAAACAGAGGTCGGCCCCGCCCGAATCGGCATACATTCAGACGAAGATGACCTACACCGGCCAGACCAGCGGCATGCTTGCCCTGACCGTGCCTGCCTCATTGTGCCCCCAGATCGCTGCCAACGTGCTCGGCATCGACCCGGACGACGACCGGGCCGTCGCCAGCTCGCTCGACGCGCTGAAAGAGGTCCTCAACGTCACCTGCGGACACGTGCTGACCGCGCTGGCCGGCGAGACGCCCGTGTTCGACCTGTCGGTACCGGGGACATCCACGCTCGACGCCGGTCAGTGGACTGACCTGCTGGAACGGCCTGATACGGTGGCCTTGTCCGTGGATGATAACGTGGTCCTGTTGCAATTCGCACATGGAAGGCAGGCATGAAGACCCGCGTGTTGGTTGTGGATGACTCTGTGGTGGTCCGCGAGATCTTCGTGCGCGAGCTGTCACGTGACCCCGATATCGTAGTGATCGCAACGGCGCCGGACCCCTACATCGCACGCGACAAGATCGTCCAGCTTAGACCCGACGTGGTGACCCTCGACATCGAGATGCCCCGCATGGACGGCGTGACCTTCCTCCGAAAGCTGATGGCCCACTATCCCTTGCCCGTGGTCATCGTCTCTTCGCTGACGCGGCGGGGCAGCGAGCTGGCCATCGAGGCAATGGAGGCGGGCGCCGTCGACGTCATGTGCAAACCGGGCTCCGCCTACTCCCTTGGCGACATGACTGTGGAGCTGGTCGACAAGATCAAGGCCGCCGCCAAAGTAAAAGTCACCAGGTCGGCTGCGGGCAGGACCCAGGCGCGATCCAGACACCCCGCGACTCGCTTGCCCATGACGAAAAGCCCCAACATCATTCTGGCCGTCGGGGCCTCGACGGGCGGTACGCAGGTGCTTCAGACATTGCTGACCGCCATGCCCGAAAACGCCCCGCCGACGGTGATCGTCCAGCACATGCCCGAGCAGTTCACTCGCTCGTTTGCCGACCGATTGAACGAGCTGTGTGCCACACAAGTCAAGGAGGCTGAGAACGGCGACCGTGTCGTGCCCGGTCGTGTCCTCATCGCACCTGGAAACTACCATATGCTGTTGCGCCGCTCGGGGGCGGCCTATTCCGTCCAGATCAAGAGCGGGCCACTCGTGTGTCGCCATCGACCTTCGGTGGACGTGCTGTTCAAGTCGGTGGCCCGCTGCGCCGGACCCAACGCCGTCGGCGTCATCATGACCGGGATGGGTAGCGACGGGGCTCGAGGCCTGCTCGAGATGAAGCAGCACGGAGCGGACACGATCGCGCAGGACCAAGCCAGTTGCGTCGTCTTTGGCATGCCCGGGGAGGCGATCAGGCTGGGTGCGGCCGACCACATCCTGCCGGCCGGCAGAATCGCGGCCAAAGTCCTCAGCTTGGCCGAGGCCAGAATCCAGGCCGTTGCCGGCGGCTATGTCCCGCCACCTCCTGCTGCCAACTCATCTACATCCGCCACGATCCGGCAACAGACGCCGTAACTCACTCAGAATGCGAAAGATACGTTTCATGAGGAAAAGTGCGATGCCACCTGTGATTTGTCGTTGACAGACGCGTAACTCGGTGTACATTAGTAGATGAGGCAGAGAGAGCAGTTCGGCGAAAGCCGGCTGCTTTCTGTTTTTCCCAGATAGGGCGGCTGGCTTTCGGCGGGAGGTAGGCAGGATTGCAGGCGCCGAAGTTGTACAGCGGCACCACGGTTCGCTTCAGGCTCGGATCCGTTGTGTGTCCGGACCAGCAGCAGGTACTGTACAGTCTTTCGGGGCTTGTGGAGTTGATCGGCAACGTCGTGCTTGTGAGCGACTACGGCCGGAAAAAGGATCACTTTGCGATCATCGACGTGGCGGGTGTCTCCGTGCCGTTGATCGTGCGGGCCGCCGAGTTGTCCGTTGTTGCGGACGCACCGAAGGAGGCGGACGTTCAAAGCGTGATCTCGCCTGCCTTGTGACAGGCGTAACCGATACTCTCTCTCCCTCTCAGGCTTGGGCTGCTCACCTTGAGTGACCCAAGCCTCCTTTTGTTTAGCCTCAGATCACCTGCCCAGAGGGCTGCTACCGCCCGGTGGCGGTTGGATGCCTCGCCGTCGTGACTGCAGCGGTCCCAGCAACTCCAGAGATGTCGCGATACGGTCCAGCATGCGCAGGGCGCGGGTATTGTTCAGGTCGGCATACCGGACGATCAGACTCAGCGCGCCGTGCTCGTCGTGTACGATGGTGCGACGGGCCTCGGTGTAGGGTTTGTCGATCGAGACGTTTGTGACCAGATCCCAGGCAGGTTTGCCGCACAGCGTTGTGGCGCCCGAGAACAGGCGGTCAATCTGTTGGCCCTCGGTCAGTTCGGCTACAGCCGAGCGGTAAGCCCCCTCGACGATCTGCTCGGCTGTGATCCCGGGAGGGCAGTACTCGGCGCGTACGACCAGCGCCGGCTGCGCCAAGTCGCGCTCGTAGTCCATCAGGCCCACCGCGACGATGGACGTCGGATCCCTATGGGACAGTCTCGTCCATCGCCAGGCTTCGGGAATGTCCATCTTGAGGCGAAATCGGGCCAGATCCTCAGTCGGTGACACCTCATACAGCCTTTTGCTGGGATCCTCCGGCTTCGAGAGCTTCATCGACGCACATACGGCATCAGCCAGGGCACCCGCGCTCTGGGAGGCCGCCACTTGCTCGTCCGGCCCCGAGAATGCGGCCGACACGATCACCGAGTAGCACAGTTCGTCGCGTTTCAAATAGCGCCATACGAACCATTGCCCCTGCCGAGCGAGGTAAGACGTGCCGGCCACCTCGTAGAACTGCGTCTCGCCCACCGGTACGTAGCCCGAGTGTTTCGGCTCGACCACCCGACGAAGCCGCCTACCGTCTGCTGCATCCTCCTCGGCCACCACCCGGACAGACTTCTGGCCGACCTTCTCGCATCGAACCAACAACGAGAGCCTCGGCCCCTGTGACGCGGGTCGGATCCCCTGATAGAGTTGGTCCGGTCGGGGTGCTGGGCGACGTATCCAGTCTGCGGGAACGGCGAAGCTCAGGCCTGCGTTCGGGTAGGAGATGACTTCAGTGACCTCGAATACCGGCTGTGATGCAGGTTCCGTTGCCGGCGCTGCCGACACGCCGATGACCATGTATGCGATGGATGCGAGCACCTCAATCATGCGAATGCACCTCTGTCTGAACTGGCACTTTGGGACGCGTTGATCACCGGTATAGACCAACATTGTAGAGGCAGTGGGGCGGGCAGGGAAGCACCGTGGCAGGACCGCTCATGCGGCCGGCCTACGCCGATGCGGGCTGGTGTGTCGCGCTGAGCGTAGGCGCTTTTGGCCGGACCGATTCGCGTGTAGCATAGCGCCGGTCGTCGCAAAACCGATGAGGAGATATCCTTGCCGTGACGCCGATCGTCGAGCAACTCAACGCACGCGTCGCCGATGCCCTGGCCCGTGTCGGCCCGGAATTGGCCGACGCCGACCCCGTGATCCGCCCTACGCTGGATTCACGCTTCGGCGACTATCAGGCCAACTGTGCGATGGCATTGGCCAAACGGCTCAAGACAAAGCCACGGGAGTTGGCCGAGCGGATCGTCGCCAAGCTCGATGTGGCCGACATGTGCCAGCCGCCGTCGTTGGCTGGACCGGGGTTCATCAACCTGACGCTCTCGCCTGCTTTCGTCGCCCGTGCGCTACAGCAGATCCAGACCGATGCACGTCTGGGTGTGCCCACCGCCTGCCCCCGCCAGCGAATCGTCGTCGACTACTCTGGAGTTAACGTCGCTAAGCTCATGCATGTTGGGCACTTGCGCAGCACTATTGTCGGCGACAGCATCGTGCGATTGCTGGAGTTTGCCGGGCACGAGGTCATCCGCCGCAACCATGTCGGGGATTGGGGACTCCAGATGGGCATGGTGCTGCACGCGGTGAGCGATCGACTCGCCCAACTCGAGACCCAACATGGGCTCAATGCGGACGGCCAGCAAGCCATCATCGGCGAGTTGGCTGGCGGGCTGGAGGGCATCGAGCGGGCCTATACGCAGGTGAGCGACCTTTTTGCCAGGGATCGGTCGGTCGAACAGGGATGCCGCCAACTGCTGCATGCCCTCCAGAATCACGCGGACCCCGCGTACCGGCGCTGGCAGTGGGTCCGGCAGGCTACGTTAGAGGCCTGTCAGGCGATCTACGACCGCTTGGGCGTCAGGCTGCGACCCGAGGACGTTCAGGGCGAAAGCGCCTATGCCGAGGACTACAGCCCGATGCTCGCGGAACTCCAGCAGCGGCGCCTGGCCTTTGATGATGCCGGGGCGCTATGCATGTTCCTGCGGGACGAGCGGGGCCAGCCGCTTTTTACCGCCAAGGACGGATCAGAACTGCCCTTGATCATCCGTAAGGGCGACGGCACATACCTGTATTCCACCTTCGACCTTGCGGCGCTGCGTTACCGCGGGCGACATTTCCACCCCGACCAGATCATCTACGTGCACGATTCGCGGCAGGCCCAGCATTTCGCCATGGTCTTCCAGGCCGCCCGCCGGGCTGGGTATGTGGGCCCTGAGGTCAGCCTGGAGTTCATACCGTTCGGCACGGTGCTGGATCCGGACCGCAAACCCTTTAAGACTCGCGAGGGGAAGGCGGTTCGGCTCGATAGCCTGTTGGATGAGGCCGAGCAGCACGCTCGTCAGATCGTCGACCAGAACAGCCCGGAGATGCCCGCCGACCACCGGGCCCAGATCGCCGCCAGGGTGGGGGTCGGGGCCGTCAAGTACAACGACCTGGCGCATAACATCGCAAGCGATTATGTGTTCAGTTGGGACAAAATGCTGGCCATGGACGGCAACACCGCCCCGTACATGATGTACGCCTACGCGCGAATCCAGTCGATCGGACGCAAGGGAGAGGTAGACTACCGGCAGCTCGATCCGGACACCCGCATTACGCTCGGGACGCCGCCCGAGTTGGCCCTGGGCAAGAAGCTCCTGCAGTTCGGCGAGACGGTGGCGACAGCCGCCGGCACACGGTCGCGCCCCGGCCAGCACGTCGCCGCAACCTCGCCCGCTCCCAACGTGCTGACGAGCTACCTGTTCGAAACGGCACAAGCGTTCAGCGGCTTCTATAAGGACTGTCCTGTGCTCAAAGCCGGCGACGCCGCCTTGCGCGACTCACGCCTGCGCCTGTGCGATCTGACGGCCCGCACGCTGCAAACCGGCTTGGGGCTGTTGGGCATCGAGACAGTGGATCGCATGTGACAGGCACCTGCGGCAGCGCCTCGGCGACGCGCATGGTGGCCGGCGCGCCCGGTTGCACACCGGACGCTTGATGAGGAAAGAGCAAGTACCTCTGCGAGCGGGCCTGGTCGATCTTGGCCGCGAGGATGAAGTCGTTGCGGCTTAGGCCGCCTACTGCGTGTGTGGTCAAGACAACGCACAGTCGACGGTAGGAGAGGTGAAGGTCCGGGTGGTGGTTCTCGCTCTCGGCGATCTCGGCGATGCGATTGGCGAAGGCCATGGTGTCGCGGAAATCCTGCGTGGCAAATTCCTTCTCAAGGCGACTTCCGTCTTTCACCTGCCACCCGTCCAGGGCGACTGCCAGCGTCTTGCAGTCAGCCTGTCCGAGGGGCTTGCTGCCGGCGGGAGGGGCTTGGCAGCTCTGTTCGGCCAACGCCTTGCCGGTCGTGCTCATGTTTGGGTTCCTCCTGTTAAGTCGCGCGCTCATTCTAGCGCCTCGGGCGAGAGCAAGGCTGCAGAAGCTCCCGCACGGTTCGCCTTGGGAGCTGTTGCTGCGACTTTGGGGCGACCAGACGCCCGACAGGAACGGCGGGGGGCAGTTCTGGCAACAGAGGCGCTCGTGATAGGCGGTTTACCTGGAGTGGCCCGCCGAAAGCGTCAGTTGTGGATCGGCGATGCCGGCGGCGGCAAAGCCGCGGGCGCGGCTCGTGCAGCCGTAGCAGGTGCCGCAAGGCTGATCCTCGTTACGCAGGCACGACCACGTGGCTGCCAGCGGCGCGCCAAGGCGCTGGCCCAGGCGTATGATTTCGCCGCGGGTCATGAACAAGAGAGGCGTTTCCAGGCGAAGCGGACAACGTGCCAGCGTCGCGTAATGAAGGGTCTGAGCGTACAGGTGGAAGAACTCAGCTCGATGGTCGGGATAAAGCTCCTTGGTGGCTGGCCCCGGCCCTGCGAGGTCCTCCGAAACGCCGATCATGATGACCGAAGCCCCTACCGCGGCTGCCCAGCTCTGGGCAACACCCAGCAGCGTGGGAATCAGGCCGGCAACGAAGCTATTGCAGCCTCCGCTACGCAGCTCCTGCGAATCCTCTATCGCTAAGTTTTTGTCAACACGAGCGTTACCGCGGATTTGCCGGAGATGGGGCAACTGCACCGTCAGCGTCTCAGCGGGCTGGAAGCGCTCCTCCTGGGCCTGAAAGCACTCCGACTCGCACCGAGCACTACGATGATCAAACTCCGCGTGGAGCATCGCTAAGCGATACTCCTGCCGGGCCAGGGCGGTGAGGACGCAACTGTTCAGCCCCCCACTGCTAAGCACCAAAGCCATGCCTGCTGACATAAGGACAATCCTCGTGGGACTTTTGCTTGTATCGGCATATGCGACCGAACCGGTGTACCAATGGCTATGGGCGCGCCAAAGCCATGCCTTTGCGGAAACGCATACGGAAGGCGGCAATGAAAGGCAGTCAGGATCTGGCTTTCAGCAGAACCTTGATGTTCTGAGTGTCCCCGGCTGCGCGGAGGGCTTCCAGGCCCTTGCTCAGCGGAAACGTCTTGCTGATCATCGAAAGGACGTCGATCTGCTTGCGGGCCAGCGCGTTGATGGCCTCGGGGAACGGGCCGCAACGGCTACCCAGCAGCGTGAGTTCGTTGATTACCATCGGCGTCGGGTTCAACGGTGCGGCCTTGGCGAGAGTGGTTTTGAGCACGATCGTCCCACGGGGGCGGACCAGCTTCATGGCCAGCTCGAGGCCGGTGGGTGACCCCGTGCATTCCACGATGACGTCGCGATCGGCCCTGGGGACTAGCTCCCTGACCACGGTGGTGCGGATACCTTTCTTGTCGCAGAAAAGCAGCTTGTCGGGGTCTCGCCCGATGACTTCGAGCTGGCACTCGGTGCCGGCCAGGACCTGGGCCATCAGGAGACCGAGTCGGCCGGCGCCCAGGACGGCGACTTTCATACGGGGCTCGATCGCCACTTGGTGGATCGTCTGATAGGCGGCGGCGAGTGGTTCGACGAACACCGCTTCTTCATCGCTGACCGCGTCGGGCAAGATGTGGCAGTTGCGGATAGGCACGGTGATCCGCTCAGCGAAGCACCCGTCCCGCCCGCTGATGCCGATGACCGTTCGTCGGGGGCAGTGGTTGGCCATGCCGCTGCGGCACATCTCGCATTTTTCGCAGACGCAGTTGATCTCGGCGACGACGCGTTTAGTGCGCCAGTCGCGGGGCCCGCCCACCACGTGGCCCACGAACTCGTGGCCCATGACCCCTTCAAAGTCCATGTAGCCGTTGGCAATCTCCAGGTCCGTTCGGCAGATCCCGGCCTGACACACCTCGATCAGCAACTCACCCTTGTCGGGTTTGGGGTCGGGTTGGCTTCGCCTAATCGATACTTTGCCGCCCTTGTAGACGATGGCTCGCATGCGATCGACGTGCCCGGCTGCGGGCGGTGTCCGCCGCCGCTGGCCGGGCGTTACTCCTTACGTTCGCCCTGCCACGCTATGATCGTCCGACGTACGCCGTGGCCCCCGCGCTGCCACCAGCTCAGACGCTCGGGCATCAAAGTCGTCGGTGTGTGACCGGCGAGGGCGAACGGATCGGACGTTTTGCCCAGCCAGTCGGTCCAGGCTTGTGAGTCGTAATCGAAGGTCATCCCGGTCAGCTTGATGAGCGACTGTTCGCATTCGTACACCACGCCGAAGTCGCGGTCGTTCAACCCCGTGACGAGGACGTCGAGCGCGGCGCGATCCGCGTTTAGGCATCCCATCCCGCGGGCGGCCTCCAGACGTACGTTGCGATTCTCGTCCTTTTGCAGCAGGCGTGCGAAGGTGCTTCTCGCTTGGGGCTCGTCCTGGTCGGCCACCAGTTGCCAGCCCGCGAGGCTGGCCAATACCGCCGTTGCGTCCCACCGGACCTCGTCGTCGGGCGGATAGGGTACACGGGTGGGATTTTCGCGCCAGTTGAGGATCATCAGGAGAGGCGCCACCGCCGCAGAATCGCCGCTGCGGCCGAGAGCGCGAATGGCAGCGCAGCGCACCTGCGGATCGGGATCGGTACGAGCAATCGTCTCGAAGGCCTTGACAGCCCATTGCTGGGCAACCACGTCGCTACGGGCAATGGCGCGGACGGCCTGGCGGCGACGGTCAGGATCGTCCTCCTGCAGGGCCACGAACAGCTCCTGCCCTGGCGACCGTCGATTGAACAGCGACTTGACACCTGCGTCGAGCTGGGCGTCCGTACAACCGCCCGGGCTCAAAGCCAGTACGGATGCGAGCAGCACCAAGCGTGCGGCCAGGCCCGAGCGAGACGTTTCGGGCCTGCGAATGCGAGGCAACCGGCAGCGCAGACAGGTGCCGCCCATCCGGGCAGCCCAAGCAAAGATGCCACGCGCCAAACCGGTACCCATGCGGCGAATCGCTCCTCGGGGCAACATGAGCAAGGGATGCTACCATCTATGACGCATCTGGACAACCCAGCAACCGTCCGTCGGGTGGGCCACCTCGGATCAGGCAACGCCGGGCCGCAGTGGCGGCGTGGTCTGTGGGTCCTGGCCATGGCGCTTCGAATGTGTGCTCTCGGCGAGGCGATGGTCGCCCGAAAGAGGTGATCGTCGGGGGGTGATAGCGGTAACGTCTTGGTGGGGTGGGGCTTGAATCCTATGGTCGGGCGACATATTGTTCTGAACGGACATCCTAATGCAGGAGGAATCAGCCGTGGCGGGCAAACTTGAAGGCAAGTCCGTGCTGCTGGTGGACGACGACCAGGAGATTCTCGGGGCAATGGAGGTAAGCTTCTCATCGGCTGGGGCGGCGGTGAGCAAGGCGTCGGATGGCAATACGGCCGTTGAGACCGCCCTGAAGGAAGACCCGGACTTGATCGTCCTGGACATGATGTTGCCCAAACGCAGCGGTTTTCTGGTGCTGGAGCAGCTCAAGAAGGGCAAGCCCCCCAACAGCAGGCCTCATGTCATCATGATCACCGGCAACGAGGGCAAACGGCACCAGCAATATGCCCTGGCCATCGGTGCGGCCGATTACCTCTACAAGCCCTTCCCAATGAGCCGGCTGATGGAGTCGGCTGAGAAGGTGTTGGGCGAGTAGGGCACCGCGGGGTGGGGCCGCCCGGGGTAGGGCTCGTTTTCCTGTTGCAATCTGGCGGGCCTGCAACTATCCTAAGTTGCTGGAAAGAGAGGGATCGGGTAAAAGTAGGCAACTGTGCTCGGCGGGGTGGACCGTTGGGCAAACTGGGGATGTGGCGGTTACCGTTCATGAGCCTGACACAGCAGCGTAAAGAGGAAATCGTGGGTGAGTTTCGAACCCACCAGGCGGACACCGGGTCGCCGGAGGTTCAGATCGCGCTTCTGACGAAGCGAATCGAGCAGTTGACCGAGCATCTGCGGAGCCACAAGAAAGACCATGCCTCTCGCCGCGGCCTGCTGAAGATGGTGGGCAAGCGGTCCAGTCTGCTGAAGTACATGGCCCGGACGGACCGGCAGCGATATCAGGACATCATTGGGCGCCTGGGGCTACGAAAATAAGGCCCATGTGGGCCGACTTCGGCTTGTCTGCCAAGCTGATCCAAACGGGCTGAATGGTGTACTCGACCAGCCGGGGGTATATGCGCCGGGCGGCCGGTTGGGGTCGTGGCCCGCCAGTCGGGCGGAGCCGTGCAGCTAGGGAACCAAAGAAGATTGGGATACGACGTTTAGTAGATGGTACATGTGAGGAACTGAGTAGCTGATGACGACACACAAAGTTGAGTTAGAGGTAGGCGATCGCCTCCTGAGTATCGAGACGGGCAAGGTGGCTAAACAGGCGAACGGCGCGGTGGTTGTCCAGTATGGCGACACGGTGATTCTGGCGACGGTGCTGTGTGGCAAGCCGCGAGAGGGAATCGATTTCTTTCCGCTGACGGTGGACTATCGCGAGAAAACGTACGCAGCGGGCAAGTTTCCGGGCGGATTCTACAAGCGTGAGGGAAGGCCTACCACCAAAGAGATCGTCACCATGCGGATGATCGACCGGCCGACCCGCCCGCTGTTTCCGAAGGATTACCGCGACGAAATCCAGATTCAATGCATGGTGCTTTCGGCGGACCAGCAGAACGATCCCGATATCCTGGCCATGATCGGCGCCTCGGCGGCGCTGGCCATCAGCGATATTCCGTTCGACGGCCCGATCGGTGCGGTCCGCGTCGGACGCGTGGACGGCGAGCTTGTGGTCAATCCCACCACCGCCCAACTGGAAGAAAGCGAGATTGAGCTGGTGGTTGTCGGCCACAAGGACGGCGTGAACATGCTGGAACTTAGCGGGCGGGAGGTGCCCGAGGACGTCGTGGCCGATGCGGTCGAGTTGGGCTACGGGCAGGTCCAAAGAATATGCGATGTGATTGAACAGTTGGTCGCGCAGGCAGGCAAGCCGAAGAGTCCGTTCGTGCCGCCGGACCGCAGCGAGTTGCTGGCGAAGGTTCGCGACCGGGCAGCCGGCCCGATCCGCGAGGCGAAGGGACTGGCTGTCAAGCAGGAGAAGGCAGCCGCCGTCGAGAAGGTGTACGAGCAGGTGCTGGAGGAGTTCTCTCCCGCGGAAGCGGATGAGCCGCCTTACGAGCGGAGCGACGTGCAGGTCTGTCTCGATCAGGTGGAGGAGGAGGTCGTCAGGGACTATCTGCTGAACCACCAGCAGCGGCCCGACGGGCGCGGGACGGCGGAGGTACGGCCGATCACGTGCGAGGTGGGCGTCTTGCCGCGGACGCACGGCTCGTCCATTTTTACGCGCGGCGAGACGCAGTCGCTGGTGGTCACGACCCTGGGTACGGTCAGAGACGAGCAGATCGTCGACGGCCTGAATGAGGAATACAGCCGCAAGTTCATCTTGCAGTACAACTTCCCGCCGTTCTGTGTGGGAGAGATTCGGCGGATCGTGGGCCCGAGCCGGCGCGACATCGGGCACGGGGCCCTGGCCGAGAAGAGCATGGAGGCGATCCTGCCGGATGCCGAGTCTTTCCCCTACACGATTCGGGTCGTCAGCGACATTCTGGAGTCCAACGGGTCGAGTTCGATGGCGACGGTGTGCGGCGCGACGTTGAGCCTGATGGACGCGGGCGTGCCGATCCGTCGACCGGTTGCGGGAGTGTCGATTGGTATGGTCAGCGATGGCGAGCGACGCCTGCTGCTGACCGATATCGTCGGCGAGGAAGACTACTTCGGCGATATGGACTTCAAGGTGGCCGGGACGCAGCGTGGTGTGACGGGCATTCAGCTCGATCTGAAGGCGCGATCGCTGGACCAGGAGACGATCAGGGCGGCCCTCTCTCAGGCGGCTGAGGCGCGTCGGGAGATCCTTAAGCAGATGCTTTCGGTGCTAGCGTCGCCGCGATCGAACATCAGCGTGTATGCCCCGAGGATCGTCGCGATGCGGATCAACCCGGAGAAGATCGGCAAGGTCATCGGTCCGGGCGGCAGGGACATCAAGAGGATTCAGGCGGATACCGAGACGACGATTGACATCCAGGACGACGGGACGGTGACCATCGCTGCTTCGACCGATGAAGGGGCGGAGGCGGCCCGTCTGGCGATCCTCGGCATGACCGAGGAGCCGGAGATCAACAAGCTGTACACAGGCCGGGTCATCAGCACCAAGGATTTCGGGGCGTTTATCGAGATTCTGCCGGGGCAGGACGGTCTGTGCCATATCAGCGAACTGTCGGACGGATACGTCAAGAACGTCGAAGACGTGGTGAGGGTCGGTGACGAGGTGACCGTCAAGGTCATCGCCATCGACGACCAGGGACGAGTGAAGCTCTCGCGGCGGCAGGCCATGCAGCAGGAGTCGGCTCCTTCGGACGGCAGCAGAGGATGAGGCGGCTTGTGAGAGGTCGTCTGTCGTGGGCGGGAAGGCGGATGGGCGAACTGTGTGACGAACGTACGGGTCCGGACTGCGGGGTCTTGAGTTGAAAAGGTGATGGATAGCCGGCCGGTCCGGGCCTCTAGGGGTGTGGTACGCGGAAAGACTCCGCAGGCTCTTAGCGCGTCGGCATCCTGTGACGTCGTCCCAATGTGGGGTGGCGTGTCGTGACAGGCGCGGGTGTAGGCCCGACGCGGGCACACCGGAGGCAATCGTTATGGCCACCGGCACGGTCAAGTGGTTCGACAGCAAGAAGGGGTATGGGTTTCTCGTGGGCCCTGAGCAGGGCAAGGACGTTTTTGTGCATTACACGAGCATTTTCGGCGAGGGCTTCCGCAGCCTGAAGGACGGCGATCAGGTCGAATATGAGCTGATCGAATCCGACAAGGGTTTGCAGGCCCGCAATGTCCGCCCTGTGTCATCCAGAGCTGCCCGGACCAAGAAGTGACGGACGCAAGGACCCGGGGGCGGCCCTTGGTCCGATTAAAGGGACAATGCTAGTCGCCTTCCTTCTGGGAGCGATAGTGGGGGTGTGTACGGTCCTTGTGTGGCTGCGCCTGCACCGACGAGGCACGCGATCGGTCACGGGTCGGTGGTCCGCGGGTGAGACAGGCAACCTGGCAGCGGGGCTGGTGCATGAAATTCGCAATCCGCTGTCCACGCTGAAGGTCAACCTGGACTTGCTGATGGAAGACTGGGCCGAGGCACAGCAACGGGAGGACCCCGATCTGCCACGGCGCAGCCTGGTGCGACTCGAATCGGTCCGCAGCGAGGCGGCACGCCTCGGCAATACCCTGGACGCCTTTATGAGGCTGGTCAGCCACCACGAGTTGAACCTCAGCAAGACGGACCTCAATGACGTGGTCGAGCACCTGGTGGACTTCTTCGCCCCGCAGATGGTCAACAACAATATAAGGCTTCGCGTCTCCTTGGTCCCCGAGCCGCTGCCCTGCAAGCTCGATGGCGATCTGATCCGTCAGGCATTGGTGAATCTGGTGTTGAATGCCCAGCAGGCCATGCCCGATGGCGGAGAGTTGATCATCCGCAGCGCGCGCGATCAGGGCAATGTCGCGCGGCTGGACGTGGCCGATACGGGATGCGGTATCCAGCCTGAGGACATTGACAGGATCTGGCAGCCGTACTATTCAACGAAGAAGGGCGGCAGTGGTCTGGGTCTATCGATGGCGCGCCGCATCGTGCTGGAGCACGACGGATCGATCGGCGTATCGAGTCAGCCGGGCCGCGGGACGAGTTTTACGATTCGGCTACCGCTGGCGGATCGCACATGAGTCGTCTAGCGGCCAAGCGAACGCATGTCACCGGATGAGTATGGAGCAGACAGCTTTTGTATTGGTGGTGGAGGATGAGCAGGCTCACGGCGAGGCTATCGCCGAGGGGCTGAGGCGACAGGGGCACGCTTGCCGCGTAGTCGAGTCGGGGGCCGAGGCGATCAAGTCCATCAAGGATCGACCGCCCGACGTGGTCATCACCGACTACCGACTTGGCGGCGACATGGACGGCATGGACGTGCTGCGGCAGACCAAACAGGTCTCGCCTGATTCGGAAGTGATTCTCATTACCGCCTTCGGCGACGAGCAGCTTGCCCGAGACGCTCTCAAGGACGGCGGGGCATACGACTACATCACCAAGCCACTCGACCTGACCCGCCTGCGGGAGGTGGTGGACCGCGCCAGCCGTCAGGCGATCACCAGCCGCGAACACCGCGCCCTGCGCCAGCAACTCGATACGGCTTTCGCTTTTGAGGGCATCATCGGCTCCAGTGTGGAGATGGCTCGGATCATCAAGGTTCTCAAGCAGGTGGCCGACAGCAAGATCACGGTGCTCATCATCGGCGAGACGGGCACCGGCAAGGAGCTGATCGCCCAGGCCATCCACAACAACTCCTCGCGCAAGAATAAGCCGTATCGGGTCATCAACTGCGCGGGCGTAACCGAATCGCTGTTGGAGGGCGAGCTGTTCGGGCACGTGCGCGGCGCGTTCACCGGGGCGGTAGGGGACCGCAAAGGCCTGTTCGAGGCCGCCGACGGGGGCACGCTGTTTCTCGATGAGGTTGGGGACATGCCCTCGGCCATGCAGGCCAAGCTCCTGCGGGCGCTGGAGAACGGAGAGATCATGCCTGTCGGAAGCAACGACGCCCGGCAGGTGGACGTGCGGGTGGTTGCCGCGACCAACAAGGATCTCAAGCAGCTCAAGGACAAGGGTGAGTTTCGTGAGGACCTGTACTACCGCCTGGCCCAGGTGACCCTTCGGATCCCTCCGTTGCGAGATCGCCGCGAGGACATCCCGCTGCTGATACATCTTTTCATCAAGCAGGCCAACGCCGAGCTGGGCCGCCAGGTTACCGACGCGACGCCCGAGGCCATACGCCAGTTGGTCAACTACAAGTGGGAGGGCAATGCGCGACAGCTCCGGCAGGTTGTTTTCCAGATGGTGCTGCTGGCCGACCGGCAGCAACTCGATGTGGAAGACATTCCCGATGAGTTCCGCGTCGGCACGGAGATCGTGCGATCGCCGCAGGTGGCGCTGGCCGGCATCAGCCTGGAGGAGCTGGAGAAGATGGCCATCCAAGCCACCCTCAAACGCACCGATGGCAACCGCGAGCAGGCGGCCAAGATCCTCGGAATCGGGGCTCGCACCCTCTACCGCAAGCTTAAGGAATACGGGCTGAGTTAATCGCTGTACAGCCGGCCGACGCGGTCCGGCGTCGCAGCGCCTAGCTGTCTGGAGACAGCTTCAGCACACCCGCGCTGCCGACCGGCGGCAGATCGACCACCATTCGGCCTTGCTCGTGGCGGAGCGGGCGCGCCACCGGCGGCTGGCCTGAAGCCTCCACGCCCAGCCACTCAGCCCGTTTGAAGCGATCCATATCCTTAAGGCATATCGCCACCTGGAGCCCCGACTTTGTGTCGCCATCGCGCCAACTTACGTCGGGCCGAACCACCGTGACGACGACGGAGTCGGGATTGAACGGCGACCGCGGGTCGATGCGGAAGATCTGCCCCTTTGTCCCCGCGGGCAGCGTGAGCGGATCCGGCTCGAAGACCCAGCGAGAATTCCGCAGCAGCGCGAGCAGCGGTTGGTAGGCCCGCGCCTGCGCCGGATCGACCTGGCATTCCATACTGCTGAGCTGACCGCTCCATATCAGCAGATACTTGATAACGTACTCGGCATATTGGGCGTCGTCGCCGGCGCGGTACTCGGCCGGCGCCACGGTCCGAAAGACGTTCATGTAGGCGAAGGTGGCGTAGGTCTCGGCGCCTACCGCCTCGGTGAGCACGAAGTCGACGCCGCGAAAGCTTTCGATCGTCCTGCCTTTGTTGGTGCAGACCATCCGGCCCGAGCGGTGCATCTTGTCGGCGATCGCGCCGATCATCCGCTGTTGCGAGAAGTTGATGTTGGCGGCCGGTTTGCTGTTGACCATCGTGACGCCGTCGTCGTGCCCGAAGTCGATGCCGGCGTAGTTCCAGTTGTCCAGCGCGATGCCCATGATCTCGGGGTACGCCTTGATCATCCGATCCATCTGGTCGAGCTGTTGGCGGCCGAAGGGGCTGTCGGGGCTGAAGAACATCACCGGCTGCTCGTGGTAGGCGCGGGCGATTTGCCCATCCTCGTTGCGAGCGACATCGGGTTGGAGCTTGCGCTTGTCGATGATGGTCTCGTCGCAGTGCATGTTGAAGCCGTACAGGAACGTACCGATGCCTGCATCCCTGAGCATCTTGACCTGCCCACGTATCTGCTCGACGCTCAGATCGTGAAATTCGTCAGGATAGGGTTCGCACAGCCACCGATAGTCCGGGTCGGACATGGCTTCGTCGGTGAGGAACTCGCCATGAAACTCGAAGTGGGCGTGAAACCACGCATGGGTCATGGCAAAGTCTTTGACGGCTTCGATCCGTTCCGGTGTGACGGCGGACGGGTTGGCCCGGAAGCGGCCGCCCGCGTGCTTGATGCTGTCGGGGTGCGGCTCGAAGTAGTCGGCGTAGCGTTCGACGACACGCCCGATGCTCGGTCGCCAGTCGGGTTGGTGGGCGAACAGCCACATCGCGAAGCGCAAGGGCTTGCCCGGTCGAAGGCCGACGTGCTTCTCGGTAAAGCGAATGACCGGATTGTCGCCAAGCTGCTGCTTCTCGGGCGGGGTAACCGTGTCGACCTCGGCACCGGCGTTGATTCGGGGGATATGCTCGGGAACGTACCACTGCGTGGGGTCCTGCGGCTCGACGCCCATGTTGAGCTGCACCTTGGGCAGCTCAAACGGCATAACCATCGACAGGCCGCCGCGGTGTGGGTGCCATAGGGTCAGCATGGGTATGCCGGTGCGGGCCTTGCCCTTCTCGTCGGCTAGGTAGCAGTACCGAACGGGATTCTCCCGCACGTCGGCCGGATCGGGATGAGACGGTGCCCAACTGACCAGTTCGGGTGTGGCTGGCAGAACCAAAGTTATCCGCACGCTTCGCATGGGTTGATCGGGCAGAAGCGCCGCGTCGACCTGGAGGTGCAGTCCGTCCCCGTCGGCCCGCCACGTGCATCGCAGCTCGAACGGCGCGCCGGCGAATCGTTTTACAAACTCGATCTGTTCTTTCCCGCGTCGAACGTCGGCCAGGACGGACTGATCGCGCAGGTCCGTGTACCACCGGCGGTCCAGTTCGTCGTAAACCTCCAGGCCGCCCGCAAGCGTGTCGGCCGACACGAAGTAATTGCCCCCAACCTCGTGGCGCAGCTCTACGATCTGTCCCGTTTTTTCATCGAATCGGCAGCGAAGTCCGCCGCCGGTCAGGCTCAATTCATCTTGCGTAGCAGACATCGAGTTCGGCTCCTGGTTAGGATGATCAGCCCGCTTCGTCGACGCGGGTCGACCGTCCTTCGCCGTCCCGTCGCGCGTCGAGAGCGTGCGGCCCTTGTACGCCGGGCGGCTTGACGCGTCAAAGGACGCGACGGTCATACGACACGACCATAGGGTGGTCAGTCGGGGTAGACCAGTTCGACCGCCGCCGACAGGCAGGCCGTACACTCGTCGGCGGCATCGGAATTTCCCTCGGCCGTATTGGCGCACGCATCCTCGGCCGAGTCGAGGTTCTGCTGCTTGCTCATGCCCCGGTCACGATTGGCGGCCGCCGACTCCAGGACGGTCCTTATGTCACCGTCCGAGAGGGCGCTACAGGCGGCCCGCAGTTCGTCTGTGATCGGGATATCGCTGGCGGCAGGTCCGCCGGTCCCGCAGCCGGCCACAAGAAGGACCACCGCCATGGCCAGACAGTTGTGCGGCATTTGGCATTTCCTCAGCAAAAGAGTCTGTTGCTCGGTTGCGACCATACGCTACGGTACCCAAGGCCGCCGTGAATCCGCGGCGATGATACCTGCTTTGGGTGCCGAGCGGCAACCGGCGAAGCCGGTCTTTGCAGCCGCGCAGCGCCGTAGCAAGAGTGGTGCGATCACCGGCTGGATCAGACTGTTGTCTCTGGGCAGGCTTGGTGGTAGAAAGTCATGGTGTGTCATGTCATGCATTCGGGGTGTACAGGATGGAGGTTGAGGCCGTGCTGAAAGGATACAGACGGGTGACTCGCGCACCGGCGGCCGTTGGATTCATCAAGCTTGTCGTGGTGGGCAGCACCACTGCGATGCTGCTCGTCTCCTCCGTCCTTCTACTGGGTCAGAAGGTGCGCCACGACCGTGCGGCTGTGTGTGCAAGTCGGCTGGCTGCGTTCGGGCAGGCCAGCCAGGCCTACCAGCGGCAGTTCGGCTGTTTCGCGCCGTGCGATCCGCACCGGATGATGTATCGTCGCATTCCGGGTGTGGAGCAGCCTCGGGTCGACAACTCGGCTGAGAAGATGGACCCTGCCCATGGGTGGCTGGCGCTGTATGGACTTGGGGTCGAGCCCGAGGTCGCCGACCAAACTGACAAAGGCTGGGAAGCTGTGCCTTTTGGTTTTAACCGTCAGAGCAAGCACAATCCGCAGGATCTGTGGGAAGGCTTCTTCTGCCCGTCGCAGAACCTAAGGAATACGTCGAGCAAGGACTCACCCGAGCTGGACCCTAACGACGTGCACGAGGTCTACCCGGTGCACTACAAGTATGCCTCCGGCTATCTGGTGAACCGGCTGCTGCGTTCGCCGACGACCACCGGCGAGGGACCGGGTACGCGCTGGCCTACCGCGCCGGACGATGCGTGGGAGCCATCGTATTCGGCGCACGACAACATCTACGGCGCCTGCGTGGTAAGCGTCGACGTCGGAAGTGGGGCGAAGCCCTATCACCTTCAGGCTATCCGTACCGAGGAGCTGGCTGCACCGGCCGAGACGATGTACATGTGCGACTCGCTGGACTATCACCTCGAACGGTCTGCACCGGTCGACAAACGCTTTCTGCGAGGCGAGGTGAGCGCCGGGTTGTGGCACAGCCCCTATAGCACGTTATATGATACGATCACCGCAGTCGTCCTCGGCGCTCGGCACGAAGGCAAGGCCAACGTGCTCTACGCCGACGGGCACGTCAGCCGCGACAATCAGATCCCTCGGAACCGTCGCGACGGACGCACCATCGCCTCCACATTCGCCGACTATACCGACGAGCGCGGCATCGGCAGCCAGCATCACATCATGCCCTACGGGCGCAAGTTCGGCCGGACGGCGACCGCGCCGTCCACCCAGCCGCAGTAGGTGGGTGGGCTGACCGCAGGCTCACGGCGGTTCGTTGCGTCCGTCGCAAGGCTGTATCTGACAATGTGAGTCTTGGTTCTGTGGGTGCCGCTGGCGGCTTGTCCGCCAGTGCTCTGAACGCCGTTCCAGCGGGAGGAGTTGTTCCTCAGACGGAGTCTAGACTCGTACCTTCACGAGGGGCTTGAACAGCAGCGCGAACAGCATCGAAGCAACGAAGAAGTACACCAGCCACCAATCCGTGCCGCTGGTAAAGCTGTCGCGCGCGGGGTAGTCGACTTCGATCGAGGTAACGGCCGAACCGGTTCGGAAGGGCGGCTCCAAGGGATGTAAAAGGATGTCTGCCCACCGCCAGCCGGGCCTGACCACGCTGGCCCGCACGAATCCGTCACCCACGACGAGTTGTTTGCGCACCTGCTGGTCGCCGACGTCGAAAACCAGGGCGTGTTCGCCCGGCTCGACTGCGCGGACCTGCCAACACACCTGCCGTTTGCTGAAGATCCGAACCGGGCCGGTGGTCACCGCCGCGCCGCCTTCGGCGTCGAGCTGCACGTTGGGCATGGCTTGGTCGAGCCCGCCGCTCAATTGCAGCGTAACCAACGCTTCCTCGCCGGGCGCCAGCGGGCGCCGCTGATACCATAGGCCGAGCTGCGCCAACTCGAGCAACACCGGAACGATCATCACCAGCAGTGGCCGGACGGAGCATTGCAGCAGACGCATCGCCCCGACCAGCAGGCGGCCTTGTGCCCGGAACGTGGTGCGCAAATCGTCTTTGAACAGCTTCAGCGCCAGCAGATCGGCCTTGATGCGGTCGCGCACCTGCCCGATCGCCTGCTGGTTCGACGTGTACTTGAATACGATCAGAAGCAGCACGCCGGTCACGGCCGACACCAGCGTGGCCGACAGCCATCCGGGCAGCGCAGCGATCGGCGCAAACACAACGCTGGCGGCCGCGTTGACCGGATAATTGATCCAGGCGAAAAGCGGCGCCAGAATGGGGTTGAGCAGGTCGCCGACCCACCCGAAGAAGCTGCCCAGATAGCCCAAGCCGTCGCGCCACAGCCACTGGGCCGCATCGCCCAGGTGCAGCAGGATCCAGTTGACCGCCTCAAGTGCCCAGTTCACCAGCCGCGCCACCTCGATGGATCAGACCCGCCCCAGAGCCAGGCCACACTACGCGCTGTTTTCCCCGCGACCATCACTCAATATACCCCAGACCGCGGAGATGCTCCTGCACCTCTTCGTCGCTGCCGGCCGACTCCAAATGCGAGACCTCCCTCTCAATAACGTGGACGATGAACTCATCGACGTTGGTATAGCCGGCCGCCTCGGCGATTTTGCGGGCTCGGTCGTAGAGATGGCCGTCAACCTTGATTCGTGGCATCTGCGGTCACTCCTTCAGGTCTTCAGATCGTGCGCGATGCTTTGGCTCGGAAAAATGCTTCGACCGGTCATCGAGTCGGGCCTGCCAAGTCCATACAAGTCCAGGATGGTCGGCGCCAGATCAGACAGCGACGGCGCGTCCGCGGCGATAGTGCGATTGCAGAACAGCACGCCGGGCACTTCGTCGGGACAGATGCAGTGATCGGCCGCCCACGCCGAATGATTATCACTCAGCATGTCGTCGGTCATTTCGCCCAGGCACGTCGCCCACGACGCGCGGTAGCCGCGAGCATAGCCCACGATCAGGTCCGGTGCCACCCTCGCCGCCTCGCCCTGATGCGCTCGTTCGATGCGCCGGACGCTGTGAACAACTCGCTCACCGTCGCGGTCGCGCAGTTGCAGCAGCCCGTTCGCCAATTCCTTCAACAGCGCGTCGCGACGGTGCGGCTCGACGATGCCGTCGCGTTCGCGGCCTCGCAGGTTTACGTACAGGCCGTTCAGGCCCAAACCGTACGCCTGCGTGTCGTCCCAATCGACGCCGCCCAGCACCGATGAAGCGCCGGACGGCTGGATGTAGCCGTTGGCGCGCAGCCACGTGTTCAGATTGAACTGGCGCTTGAACGAGGCAAACCCGTGGTCGCTCAGCGCCATGATGGTCGCCTCATCGCCGTAGCGCTTCACCACGTCGCCGATGACCTGATCGAGCCGCTGGTACAGCCGTCGGAGGCGCGCGTGGCAGCGTTGAGTTTGCTCGGCTGTGCGTCGCGGGTGCGCATCCGGTCGATCCCACCAGAACATATGGGCCTGGAGATCGGTGCTCGAGAAATAGAAGAACAGCAGTCCATCGTCGTAGTTTCTGACGGCGTAGTCCAGCAGTCGCAGCCGTTCCTGAAGGACGAGTTCAGCCTGCGCGGCGAACTCCTCGTCGTCGAAAACCTCGTTGGTCAGGGCCTTGTGGTCCTCCTGAAAGCCCGTGGTGTAGAACAGCCCCAGATCGTCGGAGATTCGCTCGACGAAGTTGGCCGGCTCGGAGATCCGTACCGCCGGATCAGACGGGTCGACGTTGGCCGGCGACACGTAGAGACGAAACACAGGGGCCGCCTGCTGAAGGTAGAACCGGGAGATCGCGCTGACGCGCCGGTCGGGTACGAAGCTGGGCATGGCCATGACGAAGTCGAGACGCACCCAACTGCTCCATTGCCCCTGACGCAGCAGGATCCGCTTGCCCTGGACCTCGATCACAGCCGCCTGTGCCTCGCGGTCACGGTGGACGAGAAACTCGATGGCTGAATCGGTCGGCTGCTTGAGGTGGTAGTTGCGCGGCCCGATCAGCTCGGCCCGTGCGGTGTGATTCTCGAATACCAGGCGCGACCGCCGTCCGCCCGCCTCATCCACCGGGCGCGACGGTCCGTCCTCGGCGAAGTACTGATAGGTCCCGTACGTGCCGAGCATGTCCGGCACACCCATGCCCGACAGACAGCAGTGGTGACCGTGTTGCGACGGGCTGGGCGGGTAGTTGGAGGGCAGATCGTAAAAGGCTGACCCGATGCCTGCCTCGTCGAGGTAGTGCCAGAACGGCATGCCGCGGCGGCGGAGCACCGTTTCCCTCGCACGGTGCTTGAAGGGCCAGAACGTCAGTTGCAGGCGGTGGTCGCCCACCTCCCAGGAGCCGTCGCCGGGCACCGTCTCAGCCGCCGAGTAGTAAGGGGCGCACTGCCTGGATGGGTCTCGGTGGATGAAGTCGAAAATCGCGTGCGATTCCGTCCCCGCGCCGTTGATGAAGTTGGCCCAGGCGACCGGGCTCTGGGGCGGCGTGCTCGTGGCCAGTCGCCGATATCCGCCCGCGCGACGAAACGCCGCAAGGTTCGGCAGCTCGCCCGCGTCCATCATCTTCTCGGTCAGGCCGGGGTCCATCCCGTCGACACCCAGTACGATCACGCGTCGGCGAGCCGCTTCGCGGCGCGCTGCGCGGGACGAACCTGCGTGAAGACCTACCCCCAGCGCCGTCGCTGCGACGGTCGTCTCTTTAAGGAACTGCCTGCGGTCGAGTTGTCGCTTCTTGCGTGGCATGGTGTCAGTTACTCGATGACTGTTCTGCCTGCTCCTTCGGCGAGCCCGCGTCGGACACCGGCAGGGCCCGGCCGTCCATGTGCTTCGGCACGTCGACGCCGAACATCGCCAGCACCGTCGGGCCGATGTCCATCAGCCGAGGCTGCTCCGCCTCGATCCGGCGATTGCAGAACAACACACCCGGCACCAGCGCCGGGTCGATGCAATGATCACCGCTCCAGGCACGCGTATTGGGGTGGAACACCTTGTCGGTCACCTGTCCGACGGCCGCCTCCCACGACACGCGGTAGCCTCGATCGTAGCCCACAATTACATCAGGCCCGTCGGCCTTGTAGGGCCCGCGGTACACTTTCAGGGCATTATAGGCACGCCGGACCGCCGGCTTGCCCGTGGCCGGATGGGTGAGTCCGTTGAGCTTCTCGATAAGCTCGTCGCGCAGCCGATTCGCCTCATCGCCCGGCTCGACGATGCCCTGCGCCTCGCGGCCACGAATGTTCAGGTAAATGCCCGCCAGACCGATCGCGTATGCTCGCGTCTGCGACCAGTCGACGTTGGCCAGGTATTTCCGGCCACGCGTGCCGTCCTTCAATGTCAGATAGCCCTGTTCCTCAAGCCAGCGGTTCAGGTCGATTCCATAGCGAAACGAGTTGTACCCATGGTCGGAGATGATCATCAGAACGGTGTTTTCGTCGTCGCAGCGGGCGAGAGTTTTGCCCACAAGCTCGTCGGCCCGGGCGTATAACTCGTCGATCGCGTCGGGGCACCGGCCGTCGCCAGGCTCGGGTCGGGCGGGATGCTGCGGATCGATGTATCGCCAGAACGTGTGCTGAATGCGGTCCATACCGTCGAATACGCATACGCACAGCCCGCGGCGGACTTTGTCGAGCGCGTCGAAGAACATGCGCTCTCGCTCCTGGTCGGCCTGAATGCACTGATGCAGGAAGGTGTGGTCGTTCAGCACGCCGGCATTGAGGGCCCACGTGTCCTCGGCCAGACCGAGGGTGGCGTAGAGCCCCTGGTTTTTCGCCAGGTAGGTCGCGTACACGGCTGGGTGGGCGATCGGCATGGCCGGCTTTGCCGGGTCGATCTGAATGGGCGTGACGTACATCTCGAATTCCGGCTCGGTCCGCAGCAGCAGGAACTGACAGATCCCCCGCACCTTCACGCCCAGGCCCGCGCGAAACGCCACCTGTGCCCACTCGGTGTACTGTCCTTCGCGCAGGGTATGACGTGCGCCGTTGACGGAAAGCTCGGCTTGACCGCGCCTGCCGTTAAGCCGGACAGTGAACGGGCACGTCATCACCGTCTTGTCGTTGTGTATGGGGTTGGTCGGCCCGATGAGCTCGCCGCGAATCGCGTCGCCGTCGCGCTTGAGTGCGAGTTGCTCGCCGCCGATCTGTTCGTCGGCGCCGTCGATGGAACGCGTGGTGTAGAACGAGAACGTACCCTGGCTGCCGCGGAGGTCGGGCACGCACATGGCCGACAACGACACGCCGTGGAACTTCTCGGGCGGAAACGTGATGGGCACGCGAATGACGCTGCTGAAGATGCCGTGCTCGCCCAACACGCGCCAGAACGGCTTGCCCCGACGAAGCAGGCGAATCTCGGGCTTGCCGATCGGGATGCGATATTTGCCCAGCCGCAACGACCGCCGCGCCTCGCCGATGCTGACCGAGCTGAGTTTGGGTCGGTACGTCTGCCGGTCGCAGGTCAGGAAGTCGAAGATGTTGTGTTTGCCGGGGTTCGAGCCGGTCTGAAACGTCGACCACGCTACCGGCGAGAGCGGCGGTAGGGTGGTGCCCAGACGCTGGTAGCAGCCCTGTGCCGCCAGGCGGGCCAGGTTCGGCAGCTTGCCCTCGGCCAGGTATTTGTCGGTGAGTTCGGGGGACATACCGTCCAGCCCCAGCACTACGAACCGTCGCACGCGACTTCGCCGATGGGCTCGGCGCCCTCGAATCATCCGGATCAGGTACCGGATCGGCCACGTCACCAGCGCCAACGCCCCCGAGACCATCGCGGCGAACACCACCAGGAACGATCCCAGCGCCGCAAAGCCCGCCCCCGGGCCGATGTAGGCCTCGGCCGCGCCGTGCAGGGCCAATACCCAGACGGCGGCCAGGATCACTGACCGATGCGGTAATGTTGAGCGGGTGTGACGCACGTTTGCATAGCCTGGGACCAACCGGAGGGTCCGGGACCTCCGCTGGATCTTAAGTTCCAATAATCCATCCACTTACAAGTATTCCACGCCGGGGCCCTCTGGGCAAGGCCCGGTATTGTTATCGGGCAATTCCTCGCCGTTGTTGCGATTGTAGGGGCGATGTTCAGGAAAAGGCGGAGTTGTTTGGTGGGGCGGGCTCAATCGGGCGAGGCCGTCGCGGCATCGGCGGCGGGGGCGATGGTCCGCTGGATCGACCGATTCACCGCAATCCTGCCAATGCTCACACGCACCTCGACCGCTATGCAGTCGTCGCCTGAATCGCTGCAACGCGTGACGCGCAATCGGGTTTCCGTCGGCGGGTCGACGAGCTGCTCGGCGGGCAACAATCGCGACTGGCCGGAGGCGGGAAGCTGACCTCGGTTGAGTTGCGCCCACGCCCGTCCGCTGGCCAGCAGTTGGCGGGCGTAGGTTTCGACCAGCGCTTGGCGCCGTTCGACGTTGGCCATGTACGCGAACTGGACGGCCAGGGCGCCGGCCACGCCGATTACGGAAATGAGGAACACCACCATGATCAATGTTACACCGTGGTGTCGTCTTGGCATCACTCGGTCCCCCTGACCGCCGGGCTTCCCGGCGCGAAGACCGTCACGAACCGCCGCTGTCCTCGGCCATCGGGCAGCAGACGATCGGCCGACAGCGTCGTCTCCAGGCGCAGAAGCGCGGTGTGGCCGATGAGTTCAACGAACAGCTTCAACTGGGTCTTGTGCAGTCGCCAGGTGAGGGTCTCGGGCTCGCCGGCGTCGGGTGGGACGGCTCGTCGACTCACCGTCTCCCCCGCAGTCGTGTAGATGATCCGGCGATCTGCCGGTAGAACCAGCGTGATCGTGCTTGCAGCCGGTTCGCTGCCTGGCTCGACAGCCATGGCCGATTCCATATCGGTGCGGATCTGCCTGGTGAAGGCGGCGAGCCGGGAGTCGCGGTCGGCCCATTGCCCGATTCGCCAGGTCATCCGTAGCCCGGCGAGCGTCAGCAGGGCGATGCCGCCCGCAACAGCGACCATCGCCGGCAGCATAGCGACCAACTCCACCAGCAAGATACCGCGTCGTCCGAGTCGATGTTGCTTCATCCTGTGTTCCTCGCCGCTTCTCGAAGTTGGCCTCGCGGTCCCCATGAGCTGTTGTTCCTGCATCGCGATGTTCGATTTCGTATGGCCGCGACGAGAAGCCTCGGCTGTCATTAGCACGGCTACTCGAGCGTGGTCGCCCGCCGCACGGGTCGTAGCTGTACAGCAACGACCTGCCAGAAGTCACGCCACGCTGCCTCCAGCTTGGCGAAGGCCTTTGGAATCTGCGCGACGTGGCCGTCTCTTGCGAGATCGTGCACCTCATCGCTCCAACTCTCTACCGTCCGGACCAGATGAAGGACACTGGCCACATCCGACTGCGGCGCGAAGAATTCCGTGATCGCTTGCTTCCGACACGCCACCCGGTGCAGATCATACTGCCGCTGTTCGTTCATTCGGCCGTGCTTCTCGTCTTCCTGCCGGGCTCGGTCCAGGTCCTCTTGCAGCGGCAGCAACACCTCGTTTTTCAAGAGGTCAGCGAGATTATCTCCATATTGATCTACCCTCTTCCAATCCTGCCGGCTGTAGGCGGCGAGCAGCGCATCGTATTCGACCTTGGCTTGCGCCAATACAGCCACCAGCTGAGCCTCAGCCGCGCCCTCGGCCCGTCGCCCGCCACCTTCAGTCAGACTGGATAGCACGAGAGACGACTGGACGCCGGCCATCCGGCTCACGGTCTTGATGCCTGCTTCTAGCACAAGATCCCTGCCTTCGGCTATGGCATCCTGAGTGATCTGCACCTCGACGTCGGGGATAACGCCAACACCCACGTACTCGCGACCGTCGGGATAGAGGTCATGTTTGGTGCAGATGCGCGCCCTGCCGCCGCCCGGCAACTCGACTATCAATGGCTGGCCGGTGGTGCCCGCGGTTCGCTCACCGACGAGCGTTGCCCGTTTGCTCGCATGCAGCGCCACAACGAAATCCTCAGCGGCACTGATCGTGCTCGGCCCGGTCAAGACGACGACCGGCCCGAGGTATGGCGTTTTCGTGCTCGGTGGAATGACCCTTGGCTCGCCCTCATGCCACATCTCCTTCTCGCCCCAGGCACGATGGGCGGGCAAGTACTTGCGTGTTCGCCAGCGCGGTCGCTCCACAGGCTCGGCGATCAGGTGGCTGATGATCGAATAGCCGTGCCGCGAACTCCCGCCGCCATTGTCGCGCACGTCAATGATCAGCCCCTTTGCCCGTCTGATCTGATCGAAGCGCGTCTCAAACTGCCTGAC
The DNA here is from genome assembly GCA_035530655.1 of Phycisphaerae bacterium. GTDB lineage: Bacteria > Planctomycetota > Phycisphaerae > UBA1845 > DATKUK01 > DATKUK01. The sequence continues at coordinate 107,553 of DATKUK010000017.1, read as the reverse complement.
GGCCTCGTCAGACGAGAAGGATCGGATCGCGATGTAGACGATGCCTTGCCCCAACCCCTGGAACTCAGCCTGTAACCGTTGGAAAAACGTTGTCCGTCCGAAACGCCAGTGCAGGCACTTCAAAACCATGTCCTTCGTCGTGCCGTCCGGGTCCCGAAGGCGAAGGGTCGCTTCGGTCCCGTCATTTCCTTGGACGAGGCTTCTGAGCGCTCGTCGGTCTCGGTCGTGCGGCGCGGAGGCCGCCAGGTAGGGGTAGATGTCTGCTGCCAGGATCGACGCGACATCGCGGCCGTTGATATGCGTGACGCAGAGGCCCGGCCTCAGGTCCGGCTGGGCAAACGCAGCAGCCGGTGCCACCTCGGCGATGACCACGTCGGCCCCAATCCTTCTGAGTCGGACTGGGTAGGTCGCGTCCTTGCGTAGATCGCGTGGCAAATAGACGCTCGTATGTCCATCTCGCAGCTGTGCAACGCACCGCTGCAGCAGGCGATAGTATTGCTCTGTGGTTTGTGCCCGTTGTACTCGCGGCAGGTAATCGTCCAGCACCTGATCCCAATCCACCTCAGGCACCCTGTCAAAGAACACATAATTGTACTTGACCTCGGCCCAGAGACGTATGAAGCCCGCGACGCGCTGATGTGCACTCAGCTCTGCACGGTCATCGCTAGCGGCCGCACGTTCCGGCTGCGAGGCCGCGGGGGCGGGACGCGTCGTCAGAGGCGTGCTGCTGTAGGCTACGCCGGACAAGTACATCGGCAGCAGAACAAGCATCATTCGCATGACCACACCTGTCTCACGCGACATTCCCCATCTGACCTTTGCCCGGTAACCATACCGGGATCCTCGGATACCAGTACAACGCCCCGGGCCCCAGGCATCCAAGCGTTTCTTGCGCGATCTTTCGACGAACGCCGCATCGGCTCGAAACGTCCGGGTCGCGGTAGGGGAAAAGCCCGCCGTCCGAACTGACGCTTGCCCTATGAAACGCCAGCTTGGTGGCGCGGTTAGAACCAACCCGCAGGACGCCCTTATCTGCTTCACTCATCAGTTGCTCCGTCTATTCACCCACCGAATGTGAGAACACGCCGCATTCTACAGAGCACACGCCTTGGGCGCCATACACAAACGCCGAGTCATCTCGGAAAGTCAGGTTCATGGGCGTGCCTCCCCCGCAAGGTACGCCCTGAGCGTGACGCTAACTTGGCGGCCACCGCGGGCCGTTCCGCGTGCGGTCACCATCACCAGATGCAGGCCCTGCCAATCGCCCTGGCCGGGCTCGACCTGCGTTTCGATGATGCCCTCTGGTGGGGTGTCGATATTCACTTTCGGTTCGATGGCGGCGCCGGTGCGGTACCGCTCCAACTGGGCCTCGGCGGCCAACTGCAACGCGCGCACGGTGAGCTGCCGATCGCGCGCCGTGGTCACGCCCCGGCCAAGCTGTGTGTAGACCAAGGCCAATGCGCCCAGCAGAAAGGCCGAGACGACTACCTCCATCATGATGTAACCTTTGCCGGCGCGATGCGTATGCATGCGATAGACCTCTTTACGGGATGGCCCTGATGCTTGACTCAATCAGCGCCACCAGTGGCGTGAACATCGCCAGGGCGAACGTACCTACCATCAGACCCATCGCCAGGACGACGAACGGCCAGGCCGCCTGACCGACGATCATCAACCAGTGCACGCTCTTGGCTGCGTAGTACTGCTCGGCGTAGCGCATGGCCACTTCCATGCTGCCGTCGCGTGAGCCGGTGTGGAGCGTTTGCACAAACAGATCGTCGAGGCCGACCGCGCGTGCCGCCTCGTGCGGCGACACGCCCTTTTCCATCGAGTCGGCCCAACGCCCCACGCGCTTTCGCAGCCCCATGTTCACGTCGACTTCGGCCGCCTGCCGGGCCGCCCGATCGAGCGACTCGCCCGCAGCCAGCCCGAGACGCAGGATGCGGATGATCCACACCATGCCCGTCGCCTCCTGCATGGTCCGCCAGCCCGGCAGCGACCACTTGATCCCGTCGCCCACAAGACTCAGCAGGCGAGGTTTGGCCGGCCGGCGCGGGCGGAATGTTACATAGATCCCTAGGATCGCGGCGACGAGTATGATCAACGGTGCGATGCCCGTACCGAATTGGAGGTGGTCGCCGATGCCAATGATGAACAGAGTGACGGCGGGAAGCTCTATGTCGAAGTCGGCGAAGATGTGACGGAACTTGGGTATGACGAAGTAGAGGGCGCCACTGAGAATCATCAACGTGAAGCTCGGTACGATCACGGCGTAGGGCCAGTTGATGCGGAAGCGAGCTCGCCATTTGTCCTCGTGAGCAAGATGCCCCTCAAGCGCCTCCAGGGCGCCGGGCAGTTGGCCCATGCGCTCGCCGGCGGCGACCGTGCTGACTACCAGTCCCGGACAGCCCGGGCATCGCCGGGCCAGGGCGCCCGACAGAGAGAGCCCCTGGCCCACCCAATAAGAGATACGCCGTAATACACGTCTTGTCTTGCCGTATTCACCGTCGGCGGCCGCCGCCAGGCCCGCCGCCAAGGGCAGCCCTTGTCGCACGATCAAAGCGGATTGGCCGATGGCTGTACGTGTAAACGCACGCCGTCGCGCCAGCAGCCCGAAGGGCACTGCGGCAACGACTACCAGAAGGATCGTGATGCCGACGACAGTCGGTACAGGGCCCATATCTGCGGTCCTAACCTCCCCCGCTGACCGAGTTGACAAGCGACACCAGTGGCAGGAAAAGTGCTACGATCATTGTGCCAAGAAACACGCCCAGCACCACAATGCAGCCCGGTGCGAGCACCGATCGAACCACGGCGCGAACGTGGTCGGCACGACGACTGTACCCGTCGGCCAGTTGCTGTAGCACGTCGGGCAACCCGCCCGTTCCGCCAGCCGCCTGGAGGCTATAGCCGAACAGCCGTGGGATCAGCCCGGTCGACTCCGTGACACCTATCGGGCTGCCGCCTTGCTCGATCGTGCGGGCCAGGCGATCGGCGTCGGCGCCGAGCGTCGGGCTGCCCGTCGCATCGGCCGCCAGACGCAGGGCGTCCGGCAGGGGCATCTGGCTGGCGGTGCACAGGGCCGCCGACTGGCTGAACCGCGCCAACAGCGACGCGCCATAAAGCCTTCCAACCAAAGGCAAGCGCAGGAGTGCGGCCTCACGGATTCGCCGGCCCCACTCGCTGAAGCGGAGGGCTCTACTTGCCACCACCAGCCCGGCAACGACCACGACGATGACGGCGATCGCCGGCCAGTAGTATTCCTGCATTGCCAGGAGTCCGTCCGTCAGGGCCGGCAACTCCGCGTCGAAACCCTCGAAGATCTGGCGAAAGCTGGGCAGTACGAATGTACACACTGCGCCGAATACGAAAATCCCGAGAACCAGAACGGCGAGGGGATAGCTGATCGCCTCCCAGATGAGCCGGCGGGTGTCGGCCATCAGTTGCAGATGCGTGTTGAGGTTGAGCAGCGTCTCGGATAGATTTCCCGAGGCGACACCGGCTCGGAGCACCCGGGCGTACAGCAGCGGGAACTGCTCCTGCCGCTGTTCGATCGCCTGTTCGAGCGACTTGCCGGCTGATACGTCCTGGGCCACGTCCTCCAGCAATCGCCTCAACCGCGGCGATTGCACGTCACGCGCCATCTGTCGCAGACCGTCGTCGAGCGCCAGGCCCGCCTCGGCCAGCGAGGCGAGCTGCTGGTTGAAGTAAATGAAGTCCTCGCGGCCCAGCGGGCGCCGCCTTGGTGGCGGTCCTGCCGGGCGCAGCTCGGTCAGGCTCACGTTCATCTGATCGAGCTGCTGCCGAGCACCGGCGTGATCGACCGCCTCAATTCGGCCGCTGATGGCCGTTCCACCCGGGCAGTGCCCTTCGTATTCGAACCAGGCCATGTCAGCTCTCCGTTGCCGAGAACTCCGCGTCGTTACCAAATGGCACCACGCGCCGCAGTTCATCCAGCGTGGTCCTGCCGGCTCGTACGTGCCGCAGGGCGTCGGCTGCCAAGGTCGACGATCCCTGCTGGGCGATCACCAAGCGTAATGCGGCTGCGTCGGCGCTCGCCAGGATCGCCTCCCGCAGCGAGTCCGCCATCGCTGCCCAACTCGCACAGGCCGTCCGCCCTCGGCAGCCGCTGCCATCGCACTGTGGGCAACCGGCCGGCTCGAAGGGGTGTCGCTCGTCACCCGTGGACCGCCTGCACGCCTCGCACAGCAGCCGCACAAGCCGCTGCGTCCAGACCAGCGCCACGCTGCTGGTAATCTGGTAGGGGGGCAGCTTCATCTCCAGCAGCCTGACCAGCGCCTCGGCTGGGTCGCCGCTGTGCATGGTGGTCAGGATTAAATGACCGGCCAGAGCAGCCTCGACGGCGATGCCGGCCGTCTCCGCGTCACGTATCTCTCCCAGCAATAACACCTGGGGATCCTGGCGGAGGAGGCTCCGCATCGCCCGCGGGTAGGTCAGCTCGCCGAAGGGCTTGACCTCGATCTGGGCGACGCCGCTCAGCCGCTGCTCGACTGGATCTTCGAGGGTGACCACGCTGCGGCCGGGCTGCGTCTGGAGGATGTGGCGGACCAGGGCGTACAGAGTGGTGGTTTTGCCCGCGCCGGCCGGTCCGGTGACGATCAGCAGCCCCTGAGGCGAGGAGACGGCCGTTCGGAGTCGATCGACATCGGTTTCGGCCAGCCCCAGCTCGTTCAGCTCGACGACCTCGGGCTGGTAGTAGAAAAGCCGCACCACCGCGCGTTCGCCCCGGATCGTAGGGAAGACCGCCAGGCGCATATCGGCTTGGCCCGGCCAGGCCTGCCCATTGGCCTCGATGCGGCCCTCCTGCGGCACGTCGGTGCGGTAGGTGAGCAGCCGGCCAAGGACTTTGAGCCGCCCAATGACGTTCGGGGCGAGTTCGACCGGTACCCGCTCGACGTCCTGCAACTGCCCGTCGATGCGGTAGCGGATCAGCAGGGCCTGCTCGGCCGGCTCGAAATGGACGTCGCTGGCCCGGCGAGAGAGGGCGCGGCCAATCAGTTCGTCGACGAGTTGGACGACTGCTTCGGGCTTGTCGGTGCGGTTCGATCGCATGGTTTCTCGTTCCCCACGTACTAGAACGTTTCAGAGAAGACGACGTTAAGGTAGAATATCCTGTGACGTCGGCGCTAACATTGATGGGGTAGTAACGTCAGGGATATGTGGATGGGCAACCGGTCCGGCGCCATCCCGGTGTCGTTGAAGGAGCTGGCGGCTTCGGTCACCCGCGAGGTGGCTGCCAGTCGGCAGGGGTGGATCCTGTCTGTGATGGACCGCTGTGGGCCGGCGGTCGTTGTGATGCTGTGGCGGATGCTCGCGAACGAGCAGGACGTGTTGGACGCCTATCAGGATTGCATTTGCCGAGTCATGGAGCGCGGGAGAGACGGTCTGGGCCGTTCGGCCGATCGCTACCTCTACCGGACGGCTGCGAACGTGGCCGTCGATATGATCCGCCGCCGACAGTTGCGCCGGCGTCATCAGGTTTCGCTGGGCCGGCATCTGACAAAGGTGCGAGGGATGCCGATGCCGGGCGTGACCGAGTCGACGGTTTTGCTGCGGCAGGCGATCGTACACTTACCGCGTCACCTGCGGGAGTTGGTGCTGCTGCGCGATCTGGCGCAGATGCCATACCATCGGGTGGCGTCGATCCTGGGTATTACGGTGGGCACGGCCCGTGTGTACAGGCGACAGGCCGTGTTGCGCCTCGCGGAGTTGCTGGAGGGCACAGAGGCGGGGTCATGAACCGGCAAGGCACCGGACAACTTGATGTGTGTAAAGCGTGGCTGGGCCGCGTGATGCGACATGTGCTCGATGAGTCGGCGCGACACAACCTAGCGCTGGCGCGTCATTTAGCTGTGTGTCCGCAGTGCGCAAGCGTGGCCGACCGTCTGGGACGCGTGACCGCCGCTCTGGCCTTGCTGTCGAATATGGGGGTGCCTTCGAGTCTGCTGGGCAAGGCAAACGTACATGCGTTGCGGATGGTTCGGCGGCAGCTACGGTTTAGCGAGCAGGCGGCGGAATTGGCCAGCGGTCGACGTCGCGTACCGTGGTCCGAGAGGCTTGCCGTACTCGGCTGGCGGTTGGCGTCGCCGGTGACCGCCGCTCTGCTGATCGTGTTGGTTCACACCGGGGTATGGCAAACGATGATCCAGACTCGTGAGATGGGCCAGCGAATGGCCGACACGCATTTCCGCGCGCATGTGTATCCCCCCTCGGAGGGGTCCGACGGCGGGTCCGACGTTGTCTGATCCTGCCGGCCGAATGACGGTCTCGCCCGGTGCCAGATCGCTGTAAGTCCATTAACATCAACGTGTTGGCGACCGCCCGTGGTCTGGTGGCTTGCTTGGGGTGCGTCGGCTGTAGTCGGCGGCTGGGCGAGCCCGGCGGAATCATCCAAACAAGGTGAATTGCCAACCTCGTGCCGGTTGGCTAGCCTGCGAGGCTAGAATCCATTCGCGGCTCGTACGGGTCCGGACGGGCTGTAGGCTTTTAGCACAACGTTTCTTGGGGGCATCAAGGGGCCGTCATGATGGACGAGGTCGCTCGGAACTGGGATGACGCCAGGCGCGGCGCACATCACTTGCTCGTGCAAGCGGGCTTCGTGGCCCTGATCGTCGCGGGTGGCATGACGGTCTACGAGTTAATGATAGACCGGGTTATGCCTGACCGAACGCATTGGGAATCACATTTCGCCACGGTGGTCTTCACGACGATGGTGGCTGTGATTGCGGCCGTGCTGGTGCTACGGCGGGATCGTCGGCAACAGGCGATGTTGGCGCAGATGTTGGGCCGGGAGCGGCAGGCCGAGGCAACCCTTCAGGCAGCCCATGACGAACTGGAAAGCCGAGTGGCTGGCAGGACGGCGGAGTTGGGTCGTGCCAATGTACTGCTGCAACGGGAGATTCAACAGCGCAAGCGCGCCGAGAGCAAGATGCGCGATGCACTGTCGCGTTTCGAGGCCATATTTGAGTTGACGCCGGCGGTCAGCATTCAAGGTTTTGACCGCGACGGGGTCATCCAGCACTGGAACGCAGCCAGCCAGCGCCTCTATGGATATTCGGCAGAGGAGGCGATCGGCAAGCGACTCGGCGATCTGATTCTGTCCGGCGACGCGGCTGATCAGTGGCAGCGGACACTTGCGGAGGTTTGGAACTCAGGACAGGCCCAGCCGTCGGGGGAGTGGTCGGTGAAGGATCGCCAGGGCAACACGCGGTGGGTGTACTCGTCGATCTTTCCGGTCATGGGAGGGGAAAAGGTCGTCGAGGTGTTCTGCATGGACGTGGATATGACCGAGCGCAAAAGGGCGGAGCAGGCCCTGCGAAACAGCGAAGCCATGCTGCAAAGCGTGTTTCGCGCAGCGCCCATGGGAATCGGGCTCGTGTCCGATCGAATCCTGGGCTGGAGCAACGAGCAGGTGTCGGTTCTGACCGGATACACGCAGCAGGAGCTGGAGGGGTGCAGCGCACGGGTGCTCTATGAAAACCAGGAGGAGTTCGAGCGCGTCGGGCGAGTCAAGTATGCGGAGATCGCCGAGGGTCGGACCGGCACGGTGGAAACTCGGTGGAAACGGAAGGACGGCACCTTGGTCGACGTGTTGCTGAGTTCAGCACCCATCGATCCTGACGACATCTCAGCAGGGGTGGTCTTCACGGCCACCGATATCACCAAGCGGAAAAAGGCCGAGCAGCACGCCCAGGAACGTCTGGCGGAGCTGGCCCACGTTTCGCGTCTGAGCACGATGGGCGAGCTTGCCTCGGCGTTGGGGCACGAACTGAACCAGCCGCTGGCGGCGATCGTCAACTATGCCAACGGCTGCGTGCGGCGACTGCGAGGCGCCGGCGGAGAGGGCGGCGAAGTGATGACCGGGGTGCAAAACATCGCCAGCCAGGCGGCGCGGGCCGGTGAGATCATCCGGCACATACGCGATTTCGTTCGCAGAGCCGAACCGCAGCAGTCAGCGGCCGATCTGAACGAGGTGGTACGCGAAGTCGAATCGATTGCGCAGATCGAGGCCCGCCAGGGCGGGGTGCAGTTGCGGTTCCAGTTGGCGGGGCATCTGCCTGAGGTGATGGTCGATTCCATCCAGATCCAGCAGGTGATTCTCAACCTCGTGCGCAACGGCATCGAAGCCATGAGCGGTGCGGCGGCCGATCGCAGAGTCCTGACGATCCGGACGGCCAGGATCAAGGACAGCCGCATCGAGGTCTCCGTTTCGGATCTGGGTCTCGGGTTGCCCGCCGACGGGGGCGAGCGGCTGTTTGAGCAGTTCTTCACGACCAAGCCTGAGGGTATGGGGATGGGCCTGCCGATCAGCCGGTCCATCGTCGAAGCGCACGGGGGAAATCTATGGGCTGCGCCCAATCCCGAGGGCGGCGCGATCTTTACGTTCACGCTGCCCGTCGGCGCGGACGACAACGGCGGCATCTCCGAGTAGACTGCGACGTGCCAGCCGCGATGTGGCTGTCGCGAAGCCGATCAGCCGGTTGCGGGGTTGAGGGGAGATCTGCGACATGGACGCGACGTACGACGTTGTGGTGATCGGCGGTGGTACGGCCGGCACGGTGGCGGCCATTCAGGCCGGGCGGGCGGGCGCCAAGACGCTGCTGGTGGAGAAAAACGGCATGCTTGGCGGCACGCTCACGGTCGCGGGCGTGAACTATCCGGCCCTGTTCTTCGCCTGGGGAAAACAGGTCATTGCTGGCATCGGTTGGGAACTGGTGACAAGGACACTTGGGGAAACGCATCGTTGTCCGCCCGACTTCAGTGATCCGACGGCACCTCACTGGAAGCATCATACGCACGTGGACCGGGGCATCTATGCGGCGCTGTGCGATGAGGCCGTGCTTTCGGCCGGTGTGGATCTGGTTCTGCATGCCATGCCGGCGGCCGTGGACTTCGAGCAAGGGGCGTGGTCGGTGGAAGTGTGCACGAAATCGGGTCTGGCGCGGGTCGGCGCGCGAGTATTGATCGACTGCACGGGTGACGCCAACGCGGTGACGCTAAGCGGTTACCCGGTGCGGCGCCCCGAGACCGTGCAGCCGGGCACTTTGACGATGCACTGCGATGGATATGAGTTCGACGGTCTCGATCTGAAGGGCATCGACGCAGCCGTCGAACAGGCGGTGGCCGACGGTCGGCTTCGCTACACCGACATCGGCTGGCGAAAGGAGGGGGCCGGACCCTTCCTGCGGTCGCACGGGCATAACAGCAACCACGTTACCACCGTCGCCGCCGATACCAGCGACGGCCGAACGCGGGCGGAGATTGAGGCCCGCAGGTCGATGCTGCGGATGTATCGCTTGTTCCGCTCTCAACCCGGATTGGAGCAGTTCCGCATCGAGTATGTGGCCGGCGAGTGCGGGATACGCGAATCCGTCGTTATTGAAGGTAAAGCCCGTATCACCGGCGACGATTACATGGCCGGACGCTTCTTCGACGACGCTGTCTGCTACTGTTTTTACCCGGTCGACATTCATCTGGATGACGGCGAGGGGATCGACTTTCGCTGCCTTACGCCCGGGAAGCTGCCGACCATTCCTCGCGGGGCGATGCTGCCGGCCGGCAGTCGGTTTCTGATCGTGGCCGGGCGATGCATCGCCGGCGACCGCGTCGCGCATTCGGGCTACCGCGTCGAGGCGCCCTGTATGGCCATGGGGCAGGCGGCTGGGGCGATGGCGGCGTTGTCTGCGCAAAGCGGCCGCGACCCGGAGGAGCTTGCGCTGGACGAGCTTTATGCCTTGCTGCATCGGCATGGCGCGATCGTGCCCGGCGACGTTCTGGTGTGACGCTTGTGGGCTTTCTCAGCCGCCCTGTTCGGCATGCATCCAGTCCTGATTATGCAGCTAGGGCGTTAAGGGGTAGCGCCCGGCAGACACGCCTGACGCATCGAGCATGTCGCAGAAAAATTCCTGGATTTTGAGCGCTTCGGCCGCTCTTCGGGCATAGAGTTAGGCAGAAGAGCCGGAAGGTCCAGGACTTGGCATGTTTGTCGCTACGCAATGCCTGAGACGGATTGAACACGCCCACGGACGTTCCGAAGGGGCCAAACGGAACGCGGGTCGCAGTCGCTCCTCACCCCGTGGGCGTGCTCAAACCGTGTCGGGCAATTCGCCTGGCGCCGTCGGTAGCGGAGGGCACGTGCCGCCCGGCCAGTGGCGGCCTTGGCAGCAGGGACATCGCGAGTATTTCTCTGGGTAATGGCGCAATGCCACAGCGCCGGAATCGCAGCCGCGGTCCCGACGTCATCCGCGCCTAAGGTAGGAAGCTGCCGATGCATGAAGACTACTTCTGTACGTCTATGCTCCTCCCGGCACCGGGGCCGGGGCAATTAACCGTCCACATCCAGCAGGGCCATCGCAACCTTGCGACAGCCCGGGTCGGTCTGGTCCGACGCAGCAATTGCCTGGACAAAGCTGGTCGTCTCAGCGTCCAACTCGACGTCCAGGTAGAGCAGCGCTCGCAGGTAGTTCTTGCATGGCTGGCCGGTTGACTGTTTCAGTTGCCGGCACACGGCGTTGACGAACTCGGCGTCTTGTGACGCGGCCGGCCACTTCGCACAGGCTTTAGCAGCAGCGGCTTTGAGCGTGGGGTCTGCCGCACCGCTGAGCACGAGCCCGCGTAGCAGACCGACCGCCGCCTGGACAGACGTCTGGTCGGCCGAGTCGGGCCGAGCAAGCAGCGTGCCCATGGCCTGAATGCACGCAACGCGAAAGCCGACCGCCTGATCGGTCTCGAAGAGCAGGATAAGCTCGTCGAGCGCGTTCGCACTGCCCGTGCCCGCCAGAGCCGCGGGCAGCGACCAGTGGAGCGCACGGGACCACCGCGGATCGTCGCAGAGCCGGTACAAGGCCGGCAGGGCCTCGGCCCCGGCGTTGCCCAGCGACATCAACATCGCTCTGCGGAAATCGGGGGCGGTGGTGTCATCGCGGATGAGTTGCTCCAGCGTGCTGGCGGCGGTTGCGCGGGTCGCGCTGCCGGCATCGGCCGGCAGGCGGCGCAGCGCCGTGCCAAGGACGCGGGCCAGAGCGTGTTGGACGTTTTGCCTCGGCTCGGTCGCCATGGCGGCCAACAGACGTTCGACATCGGCCTGGTCGCAGGACGTCGCCAGCGTGCGGCCGGCGACGACCCGCATGCCCGGTGCGGCGTCATATAAGGCACTGCCGAGTCGCTGTGCGAACGCATCGCGCTGCTGCTGGTCGAGCCCGACGTAGCGCCGGCAGAGTTCACGTTGCGCTTGAAGCACCTGGGCGGCGGGCACGTCTTCGCCGTCGAGATAGGCGGCCGACTGCTGAAGGAGTGGCTCGAGGTCGGCCACCGCGTCGGCGTGGGCTATCGCCGCACAGAGGAAAAACGTTGATAGAAAGACAAGACATTTCATAGCACAGCGTCCCTAGAACCAATCCGGGCCCCACTCGCACCCACTGGTATAGCCGCCTTGGAGGTTATAGCGATCGTGCTTGCCGCTGCCCAACGAACCCGTGCCGCCCCAGTTCGGGCCGGCCTGGGACCAAGCCCCGTGGCCGGTGAACATCCACAGGAACGCCTCAACATTGCCCAACTCATCATTTATGGCAGTCAACAATGCCGATTCGCTGGTTGCCAGCAGCGCTTCAATCGTGGGGAGAGGATCCCCCATCTGATCGAATTCGTGCTCGATGCGCCCGAAGTGGCCCTCCAAGCTCTTTTCGGTGGGAGGCGTGCCGCGATACTCGTGGTTCTTGACGGCCTGGACGAAGTCGGCCATATCGTTTGCGATGCAGCCGCCGTAGAGGCCGTTGTTGTGGTCGAAGAAGTTGTCCTCTCCCACGTCGGGAGGCGGGGCGTCAGCCTTGATGTGCTGGTTGATGACCGTCTCCATGTCGATCTCGAGCGTGTTGAACCGCACATACCACAGACCCGCATTGGGCCCGCTGGACACCTGCGACAGCGTCACGCCGTCAGCCCAATTCTCGTCGGTGCCTTGAGGCACGATGATCCGCGTTGTATTGCTTTCCCGGTCCTCGATCCTACCGAAACTGATATCCTGGTCGATTGGCGGAAGGCCCCATGTGGCCTCGTTGTCCTCCACGCAGGCCAGCGGCATGGTCCAGGTGGTATAAGGGCGGGGCTTAACGTTGATGTTCATGCTCTTGGTGCAGGCGACCCCGAGGATGGTCGCGCTTGTCTGGATGGTGCCCGAAATCACGACTGTGCCCAGCCACGGACTGAGGTAGTCGCTGTTGGCGGTGTCGTCCCACGTTACGTCGAGCAGGTCGTTGTCATATAGCCACGACCACGTGGAGACCGACAGACCCGTGGGGCTGGTCCTGGCGAGCCAGCAGGCTGTGGTCATCCGTGTAGGCGTAGCGGGACCGAGCAGCGTGATGTCGACCACGTCGACCTCGACCGTGCCCTGCTGGTCGGTTATGTTCTGGAAGTCGAAGGTGGCCGTCACCGCCAGGTCCTGGAGGGTAGTCCAGTCCATGGCCCGGGTAACCTGGTAGGGCGAGGTGGTGTCCTCGTCGCTGGCGGTAGTTCCTTCGTAAGTAAACGTGACCTTGACGACCGGGTCGGACTCATCGGCGGTGGCTGTGAATGTAATGTCGCCGCCTTTCTGCACCCCGGTCGCACTGGCCTGCACGGTGACATCTGCGACCGCGGACCGGGCGGCTGTCAGAACCACCATCAGGCAGATCAAACCGGAAACACATCTAGCAGCCATGGCCGCCGTCCTCTCCATAAAGCTCGTGCGCACCAAAACTTGCGCCCGCGCACTCCCGGCGCAAGACTCAACTTCCCCTTCGGCTGTGCCCCGTACCCGCCGCCGAAATTAGCCCTTGTACATTGTCGTATCGGCGGCTAAGCTAAGGCCTTGGGCCAGCATTTGCCTTGTCCACCTCTAGTAATAAGTTCGCAGATGGCTGGTCGGGGACAGGTAGTGCTGCAAAAAAGTTCCGATCAAGTTGGCGTTGACTCACCAACGCGAACGGCCAAGCTGGAACGGCTGGTCGATGTACACTATGCCCCCGTCCTACGGCTGCTGACCAGGCTCACCGGATCGGTGTCGGCTGGTGAGGAGCTTACCCAACTGACGTTCACGGGACTTCTGCAGAGCTGGCGGGAGCTGGGCGGCGAATCGGCCGAGCGCGCGTATGTCATGCGGTCTGCCTACAACGCGTGGCGGCACTCGCAGCGGACCCGGGACGCGCAGACCGTCGATTGTAAGGCGCTGGAGCGCCTGCCCGCGCAGGATCCGGGGGCCCTGGATTTTGTCTGCTCGCGGGAGGATCTCGAGCGGGTCTACGCATCGCTGCTGGACATGCCGGACAATCATCGGGCAGCTTTGGTCTTGATTGTGCTGGAGGGTTTGTCGTATCGTGAGGCGGCCGAGTTGATGGCGGTACCGCGCGACACCGTGGCCAAGTGGCGGCTCAGGGCGGTGGCGCGCTTGCGTCAGGCCTTGAGCAACGGCCACAGGGCCCATGCGGAGACGGGGTGATGAACGACAAACTGGTGCAGTTACATGACGGTGAGTTGGGCAACGACGAAGCGACGCGCATGCGGGCGTCGTTGACGGAAGAGGCCGCCGACCGGGCGCTGCTCGACGCCATGGATCGTGTCGATCGCACGCTGGTTGAGGTGGATCGACTGATCGGGCCCGGCGCCGAGCGCATCGAGTCGGGCAAGCAGGCCCTCAAGGCGATTCTGCGCACCAAAGTGAACGGTCACGAACCGCGCAGGGCGCGCGCTGTGTTTCGCCGACCGGTCTTTGCCGCGGTGGGCGGGGCTTTAGCGGCGGCAGCGGCGCTGGCGATCTGGGTGGCGTGGCCTGCTGCCGGCGTGATCGGCACGGTGCGGTACGATGTACCAGAAAACCTGCGATTGGGTAAGAGATCGGCGGTATTACGACTTGAGGAGGCGGTGCGAGCACCTTGGGAGGGCGAGGCCGACATCGACGTGCCCGGCGTTTTCCAGATGAGATTATCCAAAGGGGGCGAGGTGAAGATCGGCCGGAGAGCAAGCGAAGTACGGTGGATCTCCGGTCGGGTGACGTTCCAGGCGTTTGCCGACGTGACCCTTCGCCTGGGAGACACGGCGTATTCTGTTGTGAGCCGCCCCAACTCGATTGCGCAACTTCGTACATTCACAGAGTACATAGAACTCGCGCAGCAGAGCGGCACGAGCGTGGTGGTCGCCGGTGGCCAGCGGCAGACGGTGGAGGCTGGGACCACCGTAAGGCTTGACCTGGGCAGGTCGAGTCTGACTGAATCCGACGGACCGGAGCAGTGAGTACGCGGCGCAAGGGCTTTACACTGATTGAGCTGTTGGTGGTGACGGGGATCATTGCCCTGCTGATAGGGATTATCGTGCCCTCGCTGGCCAGCGGCCGGCAGGCGGCCAAACGGGTGGTCTGTGCCAGCAACCTGCGGAGCATCTGCCTGGCGCTGGTTTTTTACGCCGATTCCAACGACGACTGGCTTCCGCCGGGCGTGCAGACCCTGGACGATTCCCATGACCGGCTGGACCTGTCGGCCAACACCTTGTACTACCGCGAACTCGACTACGATCTGCCGGCGATCCTGGGCCCGTACGTGGGCGAGGACGCCCTCAACTGCCCCGGGCCTCGCCTGGGGACCTACGACGGCGTCGACGCGGCCACAGAGGCTGTCCACTCGAACTACCTCTTCCTATGGCGAGCCGCAAATAGTTATCCCGTAAAGGGTTACAAGAAGCTGGGGATGGCGCCGCCTGCCGCCGAGGCCATCGTGGACATGACCTGGACCATGTACGAAGACGGCGGGTGGCTGAGCGGCTTCAACCACATCCGGCAGGGGTTTGACGCGCCCAGGACGGCCTACGTGGCCGCCAGCCCGGATGATGCGGTGGCCACGCAATACGTGGCCTCGTCGCGATACTGGGCCCCCACGCTGCGCCCCGTCCACGGCCTGAACGCGGGCTACTTTGACGGCAGCGTCCAGTGGGCCAAAGGTGAGCAGTTGGCCTGGCGGGGGGGTGGCCGGCTGAATAACGCCGATTTGGCAAATTCGCAGGTTTGGCTTCCAAAGAGCCTCAGGTAGTGGTATACTCAGAGCCGGAGAGGGAGTGTAGCTCCCGGTCACATCCGAAGCGGAGGAGAGAGAGATGAGTGTTCACGTCTTGTTATGCTGTCTGGCTGCATCGGCCGTATCTGCGACAGATCCTGTCGGAGATGTTTATCCTGTCGGCGACCCGAACAGCGCCGCCGGTGGGACATTGCCCGACCTGAGGCAGGGCAACGCCTTCGTCGATTTCGGGTTGGGCGAGATGCGGTTCGAATTCCTGTTCGCCGAGCCGGTGTACCCCGCCGACGACTACGGCCACTTTGACCAGCGGCTCATGGGGTATGTGGACATCGACCTCGACGTTCCGCCGGTCGACCCGGGCAACTCCCTGAAATCGTCCTTCAGCGGGTTCGCCAGCCTGCTTGGGATCGAGGCGTATGTCGACTTGTCCCAGGTGATGGGCGGCTCGGCGCCGTTGTTCGACGCGGCCGGCAGCCCGGTTGACAGCGTTTACGTGCCCGTCGTGTTCGCCGATGAGTTGGTGACCATCACGATACCGGTATCTGATTTGCCGGGTCCGTTGGCCGCCGGCGACCAGGGAGGGTACGCCGCGTTCGCCGCCTACTTCTACGATAGCTCTCAGATGACGTCCGACGTGTTCCCCAACGGCGACGGGTACCTGTTCGTAACGCCGGAGCCGGCGTCGGGTGTGCTGTTGGCATCGGCGCTGCTGTGGTGGGCGTCGTCGCGTCGCGCGTCGACAAAACGCCGACGCTGCTAGTGTATGGCCGGTCATCGGTCCGTTGTTTGCTGACGGCTAGTCGGGCCGGCCGATCTTGCCTCGATCGCTGAGACGCGGCGCCTCAATTCGGCGATCTCGGCCGCCTTTTGGCGGATGATCGCATGCAGCCGTTGGATGGCGACCGGCGCGACGCCATGCCTTCTACCAGTTATGCCCTTCTCCTCTGCCGACCGATCATCGAGTTGGGTGCCGAATCCCCCTGCTGCGTCGGCTCCTTGCTTAGCCGCTGCGTCGTCGCAGGGCGAATCCCGCCCAGCGGCAAGGCCGCGTGGCAGGGCGAACTCGTCGGCGCCCACATCCGCCCGCCGATTCACCACGCGACCGGCATCGTCGATGTCGGTCTGTCCGCTATAGTCGATTTCCGGGTCACCGGCGTCGATACAAGCAGACGCTGCCGCCAAGTGATAGTCGAGCAGCGCATACTGGTTGCCGGCGGCGGTGTGGTGCGTGAGATCGCCAATGGCCTGGATGGCCGTTTCCGTGTTGGCCGCAACGAGAGACAGCCCAGCATGGTTGCGGCTTGGCCTGATGACCATACCGACTAGGCCGTCCGGATCAAAAGTGGCACTGGCGTTGACCAACCAGGTGCGGTTGCTTGCAGGGTCGTATACGGGTTGCAGCGTCCACGTCCCCGTCGGCAGGGCGACGAAGCCGGGATCGCCATCGCAGTTGTTTTGCCAGGCAGACAGCGCCTCGTCTGCGGCGGCCGCGGTGGGGTAGGTCTCATCAGGGCCGGCGTGGAAGACTCCGTCATGGTGGCGGCCGAACAGACTGTGGGTAACCTGGAGTTGGCGCTGCGCATCGGGCGAGTACACGGCGAAGTTGCCGTTCTGATGAAATATGCAGTTGGCGATTCGCAGGTGGGCATTGTCGTTTAGAAACACCGCGTCGCCGGAGGTGGCCTTGTTCCATTGAAGCGTGCAGTTGCTCAAGGTAAGTCGCGTCCTTGCTGCGCAGAAAATGCCTCCCCCTGTAGGGGCGGAATTGCCCACGATGACCGAGTTGCTGATGGTGCCGGTATTGTCCGCCCAGATGGATATGCCGCCACCGTCGGCGCGGGCGGTGTTGGCGACGACCACGACGTTCTGGAGCGTAGCCTGACAACGATGGGCGATCCGCGCCCCGCCGCCGTATCGCGCCGAGTTGCCGACGATCGCACAGGACTTGAGGGCTATTGAGGCGTCGTAATAGCAGGTGATCGCGCCTCCAAAATCACCGGTGTTGCCTTCGAACGTGGAATCGGAGAAAGACACAGCCGCGCCCTTGCCCCAGCAGTAGAGTGCGCCACCCCAGTGATCGGCCCGGTTGCGCCGGAAGACGCACTTGACGATGGTCGGCGACGAGCTTCCCGTGCACGCCATGGCGCCTCCAGCGGCGTACTTGCCGAGGGCCTCATTCGCGACAAACAAGCATTTTTCGACCGTTGGACTGGCGTTTTGGATCCACAAGCCGGCTCCGTGTCCGTGTGGGAAATCAGCGCCGTCGGCTCGGCCGCGTGTGATCACGAAGCCGCTGACGCGGGCTGTGCGGCCGACTCCAATGGCGGTAATCACGTGGTATGCGTTGTCGACGTGGTCGTGGGGGCGGTGGATATCCCCGCTCAGGGTCGACACGTGCAGCGCGGGGTTCCGCCAGTTCGGGTGTTTCGGAGCGGCCAGACCGGCGTAGCCGCCCTTCATCGCCACGCCGTCGACCAGCCGGAACGTGGCCGTCCGTGGGTCGGCAGGATCGGTCGTCGTCGACGGGCGATACACACCGGCTGCAACGCGAATCTCCCTGGCTACACCGGCGCACGCAGCAGCCCGGTCCAACGCGTCCTGGAGGTTTCGGTAAGCCGTCTGCCAGTTTCGTCCGTTGCCGCCGGGCGGGGCGTCGTCGTCCACGTGGATGAGGGCTTGCCCATAAGTCTGCATCGTCACGCCCAGAACAAGGACGATGACCGACCACCTGCGCACAGCCTTCCCGAATACCATGCCACCACCTCCCGCCCCAATGGCGAATCGACGTCCTCGGCGTATCATGACCTTCTCCTTTGCAGCGAGCTTCGGCGTGCCCGTCGTTTGCGACTCTCATGAGACGGCAGACCTCGCCTGTCAGAATGATACGGAAAAGGTCGCGACAGGTGGTCAGCCGCAGGTAAGATGATCGTAAAAGATTTGTGAGTCCCTACCGCATGAGCTGGGCGAGGGGGAACTGACTGCGGCGCGTGGGCGATCGTGACGAGGACGGACGACCCACGCTCAGCCCTTGCAGACACCACACCGACACCTCCCGCCTGAATGGGGAATCGGCGACTTCTGCTTGTACGCCGCATTATGCGGCCACGGGGTGCAAGAGGCGGACGCTTCCGTACGTCGCCTCGCGGTTCCCCATAGCGCCATCGCGCCGCTCAATCGCCGCCCATCATTACAATTATACCCCGTTGGGTCGACCGGGGCGCGGCGTAAATGTCGACTACCGCCTCCGTTTGACCGTCGCCAAAGCGCCTACGGCGAATCGGTCCGGCGCGGCCGGCATTAGGTGAAATCTGACCCACCCACGGGGTACGCGATTGAGCAGAGTGTTTGCGATAACTGCGAGGGCAAGCAGTAGATGGCAACCCGGTTACTACTTCCGCCGTGCGACCGTGACTTGCGACCATACCCGTTCACGGCTTGGCCGGCGCCGCCGAGTCAGGCGTCGGCGGGTCGGTCGCCCCCACTCACACGCGATCGGTAGTAATCGCCGCATTTCATGAATCGCAGACCACGATCCAACGCCGCCCGAAGGAACGGTTGCAGCCAGACGCCCTTGGTCTGCTCGAACTGCTCGACCGTCTCGGTACGGTGATCGTGGCTGCACACCGACCACACAAGATCCTGTTCGTGGACCTTGTCGAGCATGGCCAACAGGTAATCCAGATAGGTCGGGCCGTGTCGGCGGTCGTCGAACCGCTGCCAGTAAAAGTCGTCCTGGTATCCCTGAACGCCGATTTCGAGCATCTGCGGATATCCCTGCTGGTCGTAGACGAACGGCTGGACGTCGAACGGGGTGGGCTGGCAATCGCGGTAGTCGCGGGCGTACGTGCGCAGGTAACGGATGCCGCAACGATGAAGGATGTCGAGCAAATCGGGTCGATCGAGCAGACCACGGTAATACCCCCACGGCCCGGTCAACCCCAGACACGCCCGGCCCAGCAATTGCTGGATCAGGTCCTGAGTGGTACGGACTTCCTGCTCGATCTGCTGAAGCGATCCGCCCGGCTGGAAGTACGTCTGGCCGCCGCCATGCGGGCACGGTCGGCCGTCGCGTGGGTCCATGAACACCGACTTGAGCAAGGTGTGGTCGTACGTGTGCTGGGCGATCTCCAGCCGTTCGTCGTTGCCGGCTGCCCGCAAGTCTTCCGTGCGGGTCTCGAGCGTCTTGCCCGTTACGAAGATGGTCCACGGCACGTCCAGCTCGCGGTGCATGCGGCCTGCGCCCTGGAGAAAACCGGCGCTGCTGGCTGAAGCCGTCTCGACGTCGTAGCCCATTAGAATCGTTCCCGGCATGGTTGCAGTACTCCGGCCAGATTCGGTAGGCGAGCCGTCACAGTTTGGCGACGGCCTGATTCAATCGGTCCACGATTGGGTGGATCTCGGCGCGGGTCTTGTTTACGTCACACGAAATCATGACGGAGCGAGAGAGAATCTCATTCGTACGAGGCAGCATCCGCCGCGAGTAGCGTACCTTGCCGGCGCGATTCTGTGGCAGGCGGAACGGATCGAAGTGACGGTGGTGCGAGCCGCGCCTTTCGAGGATGGGCCGCCAGTTGGAATAGATATGCCGCCCGGAATCAGCGGGCGCGCTGGCGGAGACTTTTTGCGATAGCGCCGCAAGCAGGCGGCGCGTGGTCTGCTCGCTATCGGTGGTCAGGAGCACCTGCACGCCGCAGTCGCCCTGTGGATCGTTGGACGGGGCCAGCCACACCTTGTCGGTCGCCTCGAACCCGTCGACGATCTGCCGCCGCATAGCCCGCAGCCTGCGCAGGATGCCGTCGAGCCGATGGACCTGCACTCTGAGGATGGCGGCCGAGATCTCGTTGCTGCGGACACACCCGCCGGCGAAAGGCTGCACGCCCATCCTGCCCACCTCGGGCCACAGGCCGCAACTCCCATCGTGCTGCATGAAGGCGCGTTCGTAGACGTCCTTACGGTCGGTCATCACCGCGCCGCCTTCGCCGCAGGTGATGATCTTGTAGTGGTTGAAGCTGAACGCCCCCGCGTCGCCGATGCTGCCCAGTCGCCTGCCGCGGTACGAGCCGCCGACGGCTTGGCAGGCGTCCTCGATGACCAGCAGTCGCCTGCGGCGGGCGATGGCCATGATGCGCCGCATGTCGCAGGGCATGCCCATCATGTGTACGGGGATGACGGCCCGCGTACGACGCGTCACGGCCGACTCGATAGCCGTTGGGTCGATCGTACACGATTCGTCAATATCGACGATGACAGGAATGGCGCCGACGGCGGTGACGGCCAGGGCTGTGGCGATGAACGTGTAGCCCGGTACGATCACCTCGTCGCCCGGCCCGACGCCCCAGCCGGCCAGGGCGCATACCAGCGAAGCGCTGCCCGACGTGGTGGCTACGCAGTAGCGCGTGCCGATCTTGCGGGCCCACTCCTTTTCGAACTTGACGACCTCGTTGCCGTGGCCGCGACGCGGGTCGCCGTAGCGAAACAGCTCGCCCCGCCGAACGACCCTCGCCACCGCAGCGATTTCCCGGTCACCTATTTCATACATGGCCAGCGCCCTCCGAAGATCGTGGCCGGCAACAACAGAGTCCTCGCATATGCGCGTCGGGTCGCACCCTTCGCGGCCCATTTGGAGATGATGCTACTACAAACGCGGGTTCGAGCAAACCTACGTCAGGCCGCCAATACATCGCGGGTACCAATTTCGTGGGCCCACTCTACCGCTGACCGGCCAGGGGGTGCTCGCCTGTTGGTCCTGCGGTACGATACGATGACAGCGGCGCACACGCGCAGAACCAAGGCATTCAATTGCGAGGGATACATGGCAGACGTGGAAGTATCGAGCCGGCGGCTGATGGCCTGCTACCGCGGCGTGAAGGCCGACCGGATTCCGATCTGCTCGCCGATCAGTTGGCACCCCATGGGCGACATCGACCGCGAGAAGCCCGGCGGCTGGCGGGCCGAGCCCGACTTCATGGAGATCGCCCGGCTGGTCCAGCAGCATTGTGACCCGCATCCGCTCTGGTCGCCCGTGCCGCCGCCGCGAGTGTTCGCGCCTTACAGCTACCAGCGGTTTATCGAGGCGCCGGACGAATATGTCGAGCAGCTTCCCGTCGAGCGGATCGGCGCGGCTCGCACGCGTACTACCACCGTCCTGCACACGCCCAAGGGTGATCTGTTCTGGGTCTACGACGAGGACGCGGGCATCGAGACCAGGTGGGACATCACCAAGCCCATCAAGAGCGTCGACGACGTCGACCGGATGCTCAGCGTGCGTTACCGGTTCAGCCCACCGGCGCCGGCGGAGTTCGACGCGCACCGTCGCTACCGCAGAGAGATGGGACGCGACGCGATCGGCGGGGTCAACATCAACTCGATGGTGGCGATGCTCTGCGGCGTGATGGATTACGAACGGATGCTGGAGTGGCTGCTGGCCGAGCCCGGCGCGATGAAGGCGCTGGCCGACACCTGGCTGGCCCGCACGGCTGAAAGGGTCGACTACCTGCTGGACCAGGGCGTGGGTCCGATCTGGCACTTCAACGGTGTGGAGCGGGCCTGCCCGCCGATGATGAGCCCGGGTCAGTGGGACCAGTGGGTCGTCCCGTACGACGGCGCGATCATGCGGCAAATCAAGGCTCGCGACCGGCGGGCGCTCATCCACGTGCACTGCCACGGCAAGGTGGGCACGCTGCTGCGGTCGTTTCTCGAGATGGGCGTGGACTCCATCGACCCGGTCGAGCCGCCGACACAGGGCGACATCGAGTTTGCCGATGCCCGCAAGATCGTCGGCGACCGCATGGTGCTGTTCGGCAATATCGAATTCGCCGACATGGAGCAGTGCAGCCCCGAGCAGATTGAGGACAAGGTGCGATGTGCCATCGAGCACGGCGGCAAGGGGCACATGGTGCTCTACCCCAGCGCCACGCCGCACGAGCGGCATACGCCGCAGCTTCTGGCCAACGCAAGGCGATACATCGAGGCGGGTCTGAAGTATGGGGCGATGTGATTTCCAACCCACCCGTGGTTGACGTCGATATGGGACGCGCCTACAGATTGGCGCTGCGATCGAGCGGATGACGGCCTGCGGTGTTCGCGGGCAGACGTTTGTTCGGCAAGTGCAGGCATAAAGGCCTCATATCAGGGAAGGGGGTATTTCGATGACTGCCGAAGCGATTTGGGTTTGGCCGGGTTTGCTGGTGGCGTGTTGCTCGTGGGCGGCGACGATTCTGGCAGCCGTGTTGCCGGCCGGTGCGGGCGGCGGCGGTGCAACGATCATCGACCAGTGGTCCGAGGTGAAGCCCCCCGAACCGCCGGAAATCACCAAGCTGAAGGTGGATCCAAAGACGACAGGCCTGCTGATTCTCGACATCGAAAGGCGAACCACCAACATGGAACGTCGTCCCAGGGCCGTTGCGTCGGTGCCGCGGATCGCGCGTCTGCTGACCAGGGCGAGGGAAGCCGGGGTGTTCGTTGCGTACAGCACGACGGGAGGGGCGAAGCGTTCGGACATCCTGCCCGAGGTCAAGCCGGCAGAGGGCGAGCCGGTCGTCGCGTCGAGTGTGGACAAGTTCTACAAGACCGACCTGGAAAAGCACCTCGTCGACAGGGGAATCAAGACCGTCATCGTGGTCGGCACGGCCGCAGAAGGTGCGGTGCTGCACACGGCGACGGCGGCGGCGATGCGATCGTTCGAGGTGATCGTTCCGGTGGACGGGCTGTCTTCATCGACGCTCTACGCCGAGCAGTACGTATGCTGGCATCTGGTTAACGCGCCGGGATCGAGAAGGCGAACGACTTTGACGAGGACCGATCTGATTGAGTTTGCCGAACCGACCCAGCCGTGAGTGAGCGCTGGGCCCCCCGCGATTCACCTGGAGTCCAAGAACGACCGGGGCGGGTCGAGGGCCACACGTGAGAGTCGGAGTGAGTTGGTCGTTCGACCGTCGCACCGCATAGGCAGGGCCGCCCGGCGTGGACGGCCCTTAAAATCGCTCGCGAATCTACTGGTGGCTCACGTTACCGACGGTCCCGCGTGCTTCTGTATCCGGCGAATCGGCTCAGTAGCAGCATGCCCACCGCCAGGCCCAAGGGCGCCACCGGGCCAGATGCGCCGCAGCAGGCTGTATCACACACATCGCCTACACCGTCACTGTCGGCGTCCGCCTGGTCAGGGTTGGCGTCATCGGGGCAGTTATCGCAAGCGTCGCCCACATTGTCGCCGTCGGCGTCCGCCTGGCCGGGGTTGGCGTCATCGGGGCAGTTGTCATCGGGGTCGCCGATACCGTCCTCGTCCGTGTCAGGCGTTATCAGGAAGCCTCGCTCGTGCCCGCCGATCTCGCCCCATCCGGCGATCTGGCCATGATCGTTTATGGCGCGGCCCTCGGTCAACGTCCAGCCGGACGCGGGCGGCAGCCAATCGTTCAGGTCGATCATTGTCCCACTTTCGTACATGAAAGCGTGGGTCGTTACGCCCGTTGTTGAAGCGCCGACGATCTGGCCGGAGTTGTTGATGCCGTAGGCAATACTTTGGTCGCCGCCGAGCGTGCCAAGATCGGCGCCGGTTCCGCCGCTCCACAGAGCCGCGTGCTTTTCGCCGCTCAAGTTCCAGCCATAGCCCACGATCAGACCGGAGTCATTAATATCGAACACCTGGTGGTCGCCGCCGCCGAGGCCCCCAAGATAGGTAAGCGTTCCGTCGTTGTAGAGAAAGGCCGCATAGCCAGGTGCCTTATCCTCGTGGCCGACCATCTGGCCGGAGTTGTTTACGGCGAAGAGTCGCCCCCAGATTCCCTTCTCTGCGTACAGGTCGGTAAAGGCGCCGTCGTTGTAGAAAAAAGGGCGGTCGCTTCCCGTCGAGCAGAAGCCCACGATCAGGCCGGCGTCATTGATATCCCGAGCCAAAGTGTGAGCGTTGAACAGCATCTGTCCCAGGTCGGTCATGGTCCCGCCATCGTACAGGAAAACATGGTCCGGGTCGTCGGAACTGCCGACGATCTGCCCGGAGGTGTTAATGCCATGGGCCTCACTCTTCCAACTCGGATCCAGCGTACCGATGCTGAAGGTAAGACCGTCATGCCAAAGGCAGGCCCACGGCATCGTCGCGTTGTCCTCTGCCCAGCCGACCACGTGGCCGTCGTTGTTGATGTCCAAGGCCCTGCTCTTGTCGCCGCCCAGAGTGCCGAGTTCGGCGATAAGGTAGCTCTGAGCCAAGGCTGGTGGTGACGCGGTCACGACCATCAATGCCCACATGCTTAGTGTAACGACACACGCACCGGTCCTGTATGTATGCATGACAGCCTCCGCGGGAATTGGCCCGAATCTCGCCTGAGTCTAACGCCAGACTCCGTGTGACGGCAAGCCGACATTCTCCGGATAGCCGTGCACGACTACGCTGCGGGGGGATCTTCAGGGCACGCCGTCGCGAGCGTTATCTGATAATCCGTGCTTGAGCTGTGTACCGCGCCATGCACCTGCAAATGGAAACGCAAACCCGTTCGTAAGTCGCCTCAGGATCCGCGGTACGCGGCCGTTCTTGTGCCCGCCAGCGCAGTTCCGCCGGAGTTGCGAAACGACGGCGGCGGGGCGAGCTTCCCATGTGAGAGTCGGAGTGAGTTGGTCGTTCGACCGTCGCACCGCATAGGCAGGGCCGGCCGGAGTGGACGGCCCTTGAATCGCTCGCGAATCCGTTAACGGGTCACGCTACCGATAACGGCGCGTGCTTCTGTATCCGGCGAATCGGCTCAGTAGCAGCATGCCCACCGCCAGGCCCAACGGCGCCACCGGGCCAGATGCGCCGCAGCCGCAACAGCCATCCGGCTCGTAGAGCGGGGGGTCGGGTTCGATCGTCTCCGGGTCGCACGCATCCCCGATACCGTCGTAGTCGGCGTCCCTCTGATTTGCGTTGGCTGTTTCCGGACAGTTGTCGCACACGTCACCCACAGCGTCCCCATCGCCGTCCTCCTGGTGTGGATTAGAATCGTGCAGGCAGTTGTCGCTCCAGTTCTCGACCTCGTCGCCGTCGGCATCGGGCCCGAAGATCAGCCACCACGCATCCAGGAATCCCGTGTTTCCGGCGCGGCAATCGCCGATATACAATTGCCAAACGCCTTTCGCCTCCTCGCCGCTCAAAGCCGACAGAGAATCCAGCAGCGCCGCGCCAGGCAATTGACCGAGGTCGCCGGCGCTGGGGATGTAATTGTCCGGGCTGCCGTTTCTCGGGTCGCCGACGATGTCGAATACGGCGATGTCGCTGATGTCCAAGCCCATTTGCTCGGCCGCAACGCCGCTGGGGGCCGAATCGTTGAAGTAGACCGGGTAGAGGATGTCGAACCTGGCGTTGTCGCCGCAGCAACCTGAGTTGTAGTCCGGCACACCCGAGAGAAGCGGACGGTGCATCAGTGTTACGACAGTACCCTCCGGACTCTGGAGCTTGATGACCAGATCGCCGATGTAAGTGTGGTATAGGGCGACGGCGATCGTCACCTCGTCCACCGTACCGGTGCCCGACGGCACGGTTATCGCGTCAACGTCCATGCTTGCAAGCGTGCCTAGATATGCGTTGTCGCTCAACGGCATGGCCAGCCCGGGTCCAGAGGCGAAGCTCTGGCCGCGCGCGCACGCCCCCGCCGCGAGCAGCAGACAGCATCCCACGAGAACACTCGCCGTCCACGCAGACCGTTGCTCGAACTGAACTACGTCGGACATACTGATTTCCCTGCCACCAGGAGGCGGCCTTTGCGCAACCGACGCCTGTGTTCTGGCTAGCTCCTCCGCCCGGGCCTCCACGATTTCGCGGCACCGCGCCCGTCTTACCCAGCGACCAGTCTATCTGCTGCAACGTGTGGTGGGATGCCGAGCCTTGCCTCTGTAGCCAGCACAGCGACTCAGCAAGACCATCCCGATCGCCAGTCCCAGCGGAGCCACCGGGCCGGTCGCGCCGCAGCAGGCCGGTTGATCGCAGACATCGCCCACGCCGTCACCGTCGGCGTCGGCCTGGTCGGCATTGGCGGCGGCCGGGCAGTTGTCGTCGGCGTCGAACACGCCGTCACCATCGGCGTCGGCCAAGCCCGCCAGCCAGTTCCGCAGTAGCCTCAGGCCAACGTCGCCGTCGGCCTCGCCGGGGTCCCAGTCGTCGCCGTAACGGTTCCCGTTCCACATGCCCACGGAGCCGCCCGGAGCGGCCACGTCGGTGAACACGATCTTGTCGAAGGACGAGCCGTCAAGGTACCCCAACGAGTCGGCGCCAAGCGCACCATTGGCAGTCAGCTCGTCGTGATCTGTCTCTGCCGGGCTGATAGTGTCGCCACGGTAATCACCGAACGGCCCGTTGAGGATGAAATGGTCCACATTGGCGGCCGTCCAGGAGGTTATCCCTGTTTCGTCACCGTAGGTGCTCGACCGCACGACGTCGGCTAAACGAGCATCGTCGGGACTGCCCAGGATGTCATAACCGGTAACGATGAGATTGCCACCGCCCTGGATGTAGGCTTCCAAGGCAGTTTCTTCGGCAGCGGTGATCGCGCGCCCGCTGTTGTCATCTCCGGACCCGTAGAAGATCACCACATCGAACTGCGACATGTAGTTGACGTCGTCCGTCCGGACCGGGTTGTTGCTGGCGTCGGTGTTAACCACATGAGTCACAGTGTGGCCCGTCAGCGCCGTTACCAGAAAGTCCAGATCGCCGTTGAAGTAATCGTCGGCGATCAGAACGTCCAAGGCGCTGGCCGTCGGCGCACCGAGCGCCAGAACGAGCGCAGCACCGATCACCACCAAGACACAATGTTCCGCTTTCATAGCGAATCCTCCCGCGCGCGAGCGCTTACCGAAACGTGTTTCCAACTCTCCGACCCACAAAGAGCACGCGTATCCTACCCGATGCCGGGCCTGCCCGCAACCGACGCATCTGACCATGAACTACGATTGTCGCGTCATGCGGCCACGAGATGCAGGCGCTATGTGCCTGCGCCGCGTTTTATTCCGCTCTCAGAGATTAGGCCTTACTCGATCCGCCGACCCACCGACGGGGACCAGTATACCGCCGTCACCGGTGTTGCTGCAACGGGCCTGCTCGCCGACCTGTACTGGCCTGCCGAAACTCGAAGGGCTGCTGGGGCGCTGCGGCTGAGGACCCGGCGAAGGAGCCGGCAGCGGACGTGGTTGTCAGGGGGATGGTCCTATACACCGCCAGAGACACCGGCGCTGACGTGTTCGTGCAATGCCCGGGACTGGATTCGAACCAGCACGAGGTTTAACCCTCACCAGGCCCTCAACCTGGCGCGTCTGCCAATTTCGCCACCCGGGCGGGTGCCCCGCAACCGCTTGGCACGATAAGAATATGTACCGCCTGTCGACGTGTCAATATTGGCGGGGTGCCACATAGATGTCACTGGACGCGGAGCGAATCCGCGATTCGGCCTTGACAGTTCGCATTTACTCGGTAGCCTCCGCGTTACTATCGGATGTGCCCTGGCGTGTTAATGGAGGGCTACGGGCGATGCAGCGCGTATCCAGAGGTGATGGTAGTGTGGGTAAACCAGCATCCGGCGGAGTCGTGCGGCCTGCGCTCGGCGTAGCGGGCGCCGGCTGGCTTCGGCGACTGGGCGGATGGCGGCAGGTCAGGCGAGGGCGGCGTTCCGGTAGGCCCGCGTGCCCTTTGCGGGAGGGCGGTTTTACACTGGTAGAACTGCTCGTGGTAATCGCCATCATCGTGCTTCTGTTGGCGATTCTGCTGCCATCTCTGAACAGGGCCCGAGCGCAGGCGATGTCGGCCGTCTGTGCGTCGAACCTCCACCAGCTTGGCGTAGCAATGCACGCCTATTCCGGCGAGGAGGGCGACTGGCTGCCCGGTTCTCCCCACACCAGCGGAAACGGAGCCTACTTTGGTTCCCGCCGGAACCTGGAGGACGGTTCGGCCGAGCAGTACGCATGGGATCCGATGCGCGACGCCTGGCCGGCGGTTCATGCGTTCGACTGGGCGGGCCCGCTCATGCCGTACCTGGGAACCAAGCCACCCCGCGACCGCGTCGCACGCTACCGACTGGGTCGCGAGGGGGTGTTTCTCTGCCCGAGCAACCGGAAGCGACTGGTCTCGACGAACATCCATCTATTCGAACAAACCACCACGCAGGCGTGCAGCTACGCGACGTGCAAATGGTTCACGTACCTGCCGGGCTGCTTGAAGACCGGCGTCGCTGCCGACGGGTACCACCACGGCGGCGGCACGTACTGGGTACGGCCCCAGGTGCCCGTGCGGTATCGCCCCACGCTGGGCGGCGTGGGTAACGCGTCGCGCAAGATATTCCTGGCCGATGCCCATCGCGCCAATCGGGCCCTGGTCAACCCCGGCGAGGCCGGCTTGCACGTCGACAACTACGACCTGGGCTACACTACGCACGGTGCGTGGGCTATGCCCGATGGTGAACCTGCCACCGCCGATCTGAGCCTGTCCTACCGTTGGGAGCCGGCTCGCTCGTGGGCCTTCCGCCACACTAATGGGATCAACGCGGTGTTTTTCGACAGCCACGTCGCCCATCTGGACGAAGGCGACTCGGATGCCAACGAGGGGTATGGCAGCGGCGCCCGGACGGCCGAGTACTGGTATCCGGCCGGCATGGACACCGGATCGCTGAGTGGCCTGGGCAATGAGCCGATTGTGGTGCCGTGACGGGGCAGCCCATCGAGGCGCATCCAGGCCTGGTCACCACAGCACGACGCCTGGGGGCCAGCGCACTCAGGCCAGATCGCGACCGGCCGAGGCCATCATCAGCTTGCCGTACTTGACCCCGCGCGTGCTGGCCAACTGATCGGCAATCTGCCGCAGGCGGTTTGCCTGGCCTCGCAAGACGATAACTTCCAGGCAGTTACGGTGATCGAGGTGGACGTGGAGTGCAGAGATGATTTGTTTGCCGACCTCGTGCTGTATGCGGGTCAGCTTGGTCGCCAGGTCGGGCACGTGGTGGTCGTACACCAGGCAGACCGCGCCGGCGGTGTAGCTCTTACCCTCCTGCCACTGGGTCTCGATGAGTTTCTCGCGTACAAGATCGCGGATCGCCTCGCTGCGGTTGGTATAGCCCTTCCGCTCGATCAGCGTGTCGAAGGCCTTTAGCAGGTCGGCCTCCATCGAGACGCCGAAGCGCATCAATCCGGCAGAGGGCTGTTCGTGCCTCGGGCGTTGCTTTGCGTTCATTTTCCTGGCCATAATCTGTCAACCAAAACCTTTCGTTCAGCGTGCGGTCAGTTGGACTGGCCCGGCTGGCCGCTGATGGCAGCGAACGAGGAAATCACTTGCAGCAGCTCGAAACTGGAGAGAAAACGTGACCGATCAAGAAACCACTCTGGCCCAATTGCGCGGGGCCGTGGCCGAGTTCGTCCGCGCCCGCGACTGGGAGCAGTTCCACGATCCCAAGAACCTTGCCATGTCGATCGCGATCGAGGCCGCCGAGCTGATGGAGCTGTTCCAGTGGTACCGCAGCGATCAACTGCCGGAGACTCTCGGTGAGTCGCACTTGCGCCAGCGGATACAGGAGGAGTTGGCCGACGTGACCTGCTTTGTGCTCTCATTCGCCAACGCCCTGGATATCGACCTGTCGTCAGCCGTGCGGCAGAAACTGCACCAGAACGCGCGGAAGTATCCCGTCGAGCAGTACCGGGGCCGCTTCCAGTGATCGTTATTCCGATGGGCGAGCTTGCCCGACGCGGTCGCGAACGGCGTGGATCATCCGCCCCCACTGCTCGGCCGTCTGAGGCAGTTCGTACTGAAGGATGTCGGCCAGCAGGACGTAATCGCGCCCCTCGATGGCTTCCTTGACACCGGTCAGTTGTTCCCGCAGCACGTCGAACAACTCCGGTAACGGCTGCTGCTCGACCCGCATGGTATCCAGATCGAGGCTGAGCAACTGAGCCGTCCGCCGTACCGAGTCGGCGGCTTGGTTCCAGGCCTCCAGGCAACTTCCCAAAAGTTTCATGGCTCGAGGGGTCTGTCCCTGGTTGAGCAACTCGACCACTTCCCGGGTCAGCCCGCTGGTTTCGCCGAAGAGGGCGGCCGCCCCTTCGAGTGCGTCGATGGCTAGTTGCTGCGGAGACGTCGTGGCCAACTCCACCTTCGCGTAGGAGCCGATCGGAGAGGCCAGTACGTCTTCCAGCCGCTCGGAGGGGATCTCCTGGCCGTCGCACCGAATGGCCACCAGCATCCGCTGCTGGGTGGGCAGGTGTCCTTTCACCTGCTCCACCACGTCGCCCACCGTCGTCTGAGCGTCGGTGTGGGGGTGGAACGGCTCGTCATCGAGGTAGACTTGCATAATCAGACTCCCGCGCCGCAGGTCCAGACCAATGCGATCCATGTAGCGGCGGATTGTACTGGTTGGCGGGCGCTGTGCCCACACAAACGCTGCCGATGCACCGGCACTGACGGCAACGGCCGGCGACCGCCCAAGAGGCCAGCGTCACCGTGGAGGGCCCTTCCAGCCGTCGACCGGTCGGCGTCAAACGCAGCGAGACACTAGAATAGTTTTCCCGGTCGACGAGTCGTTCCACAGTTCAGACCCCCAAAACGGTCTATAAGGTAGTGTTGTACAAATGGTTACGCTGCTTGAGTGATTGATCGGTTTTCAACGATAAATTCCGCAAAAACTGCGTGTTTCGGCTGGCACGTAGCGACGTTGTCGCTACAATCCTGAACTTTCGGTGCCTGGGTAGGGCGGCCGTCTTCGGCCCCGGACGGCCGGGCAATTGGCTGGAACCCAGTTGGGACGATGTTAAGACGCAAGCGGCACATACTGCGAGCACGCTCCAGGCCCATCGCGCTGGGCGTTTTGGCGGCGCATTTCTGCGTAGCGGTTGTGTGCGCAGCGCTGTCCAGGAATGACGACGCTCATGCGCCGCGGCTTGCTGCGCGTGGGCCGAGGTCTGCACCGCTGCCGGTGGCGAGCGGGGCCTTCCAGCCGGACGCTGCCGCGCCACGGCCAGCACTCATTCCCCTGCGGCTTCCCGAGCTGCCGGCCAACCCAAAGGCGGAGAGGCACGGAAGCGAGCGCGGCACCCAACGCAACGCCTCCGCCCGACAGGAGCTGTTCAGGGTCACGGCCTACTGTCCATGTCGGAAATGTTGCGGAGCCTGGTCCGCCGACGACAAGACGGCGAGCGGCCGAAGCATCCGCCATAACGGGGGGCGCTTCGTGGCGGCCGACACGAGCGTCCTGCCGTTTTTGACCAAGGTGTCCGTGCCGGGCTACGCGGGGGGCAGGCCGGTCCCCGTCATTGACCGAGGCCGCAAGGTGCGCGGGCGACACGTCGACGTGTTTTTCCGCTCACATCGCCAAGCCAAGACGTGGGGCAGCCGGAAGATGTGGATCAAGATCTACCGTTAGGACAGATGCCCGCAGAGGCTGCCAACCGGCGATCTCGGAAGAGCCTAGCGCCGTTCGAGGTGGCGGGCGTAGGCCCTCAGCCGATCGAGATGTTTGGCGTACCGCCCGGGGCGAAAGCGATACTGCTGCATCTCGCCGATGGCGTCCTCGACGTCCATGCCGTCAAATTCCATACGCCAGATGGCCGCCAGATACCCCGTTCGGGCTTGCCCGGCTTCGCAGTGCAGCAGGATCGGATGGTTCTCGCTGTCTCGGCAAAGCGCCAGGAATCTGGTGACGTCCTGGTCGGTGGGTATGCAGCCGGCGCGGACGGGCAAGTCGACCATCCGAATGCCGAACCGCTGCGCGGCTTGCCGCTCGCTTTCGTACCAGCCCTGATCGGCGTCTTCGCTCGTGGGTCGCAGGTTGACGATCGTTTTGATGCCGTACCGCCCGGACAGCACTGCCACCTGGTGCGCACTGGGTTGGGCCGAGCGGTAGAGAACTGCTCGGCGCAGCACGCCGAAGTTCTTGATGTGATTCCACTTGCTGGCGATCAGCCCGACACCGATCATCGCGACGACGGTGATGATCATCGCGGTCATGAAGGTTCTGATGTGCCGTGCGGCAGGGGGAGGCAATGGGTTGGGTTGGTACATGCTCACAAGGCCAAGGGGTTGTTAGATGAAATTCAGTCCGTAGCTGGGTACCGGTAGGGGCAGCACCGAGCCGATCACTTCCTGGCGCTCGCATGAAAGCGATGTTAGCGCCTCGGGCCAGGCCTGCGGTCCGTTGAACAGCGCGGCGCTGACGTCCGCAGCGTCGGCCAGCTCGATGCGTTGGCCGTCCACGGTGATGATGAGGCCCTCACTGCCATGGCCGGGCGCGATGGATACGCCGGCGACTCCGGCGAACCGCCCGCTCAGCCGCTCACACAATGCTGCAAGATCGAGGATTCTGAGCGTCCAGCCCGACGTTTGCGTCTCTACGGGGCAGCCCGCAGCTTCGATCGCCGCCAGCGACTCGATCTCGCCCGGCAGCGCGGCAAACTGAATCGATTCGGCCGGGATCTGCTCGATCGCCGCCCGAGCCAACGGCCCAAGCGTCTCGGGCGCGCCGACGTGGTTGACCACGCCCGGCCCGCGCCCGACCATCGGGCCGCGGTGTAGCACAAGGAGGAATCCAGCCGGCTGGTCATCTTTGTCGCACGCTACCCAGGCAGCACTGGAGATATCCAGATGAGCTTTCAGCACGGGGCCGACCGTCTCCTGCGTCCAGGCGTAGCGGACCGTTCGTTTGGTGTGCAGCGATAGGACCGCAGGCAGATCGCCATCGTCGTATCGGCGGACGGCCAGCCGTGGGGCACCGCCCGAATTCAGTTGGTCGGCACCGATCTGAGCGACCTGCGTCGGTGCAATCTGGAAGGCGCATCGGCGGCTGTACAACGTCCTGTTGCCGGAGATGGGCATGAGCAGGCAACCTTGTTGCCGAGCGCGAGCGATGGCCAGGTCGGTCAACTTGCCGGCCAACCCGCGCCCACGGTAATCCGGGTGCGTGCACACCGAGCCGACACATGCCACCGGCAACTCCAGCCCGTCGCACACCATGGTCTGTCGGTATACGCCCACCAAGGAGACCAGGCGCCCGCCGACGCGTGTGACGTAGAGATCCTGGCAGTTGCCGGCTGACAGAAGCAGCGGGAACTCTTGGCCCATCGTAGGGGTGCGTCCGCTCGACGTGCGAAACACCAGGTTGGCCAGTTCAATCAGGTCCGGCACTTCTTCCGGCCGGGCAGCTCGCGGTCCATCGTCCGTTGGGTGAGACACGCCACACATAAGTTGATGAGGTCCTTTCTGTTGCAGCAGCCGTACTCGCCCCGTGCCGCAATGGGCGGGTTCCACCAGTCGGGCCACCTCGCCGACTATGTGGTGGTTGTATCGTGCTTGGGGGAGCTTTCGGGCGGCGGGGTCGTCTGGTCGGCGCGCGAAGCCGTCTGGTCGTGGTTCGGTGGCGCCGGGGCCTGTCCCTGTCCGGCTTGCTCCACTTCGTCCTCAATCCCGCGCAGGCCCTTCTTGAACTCGACCACCCCCTTGCCGAGCGACCGTGCAACCTCCGGCAGCCGTTTACCGAAAACCAGCAGGGCAAACAGGCCGATGAGCAGCCACTCGCTGTTGCCCGGAAGACTTAGAAACGCGACTGTCACTGTTGGTTGTCCTTCACGGCGTCGTCTGCCTGACCAGTCTGGCCGGTTGGCTCGGGTGGCTCGGAGCCCGAACTGAGCCCCTTGCGAAACTCGGTGATGCTGCGGCCAAAGGAGCGGCCAAGCTCCGGCAGGCGCTTGCCGAAGAACAGCAGCATGGCCACCACCAGGATGACCACCAACTCCCAGCCGCCCGGAACCCAACCAAGGGGTGTGCCGTCAACTATCATTTGCATGTCTCCAAGCCGGCGTGCCGTATTGTAGAGGGGGCGTGCGCCACGCGTCAAAGGATTTGGCGGCTGACTGAATGATGTGTCGGTTGTGCTCAGGGGGGCATGACCTATAATTGAGGGTGGCACGACGGGACTGAAATGGGGACTGAGCAGACCAACTGGACGCGTGCTGCGATGCGTAGCCGGATCGGGCAGATCGTTCTGATGGGGTTTGTGGCCCTGGCTGCGGGAGTGGAGGCCGCTGCTCAGCAGTTGGTGGCCCCCGACGGGCGACTGTATGACAACCCCCAGCTCGGTCCCTACGGCCAGAACGCCCCCAGGCCCGTTGAACAACCGGTTGGTGCCGATCTGATCATCACCGGCAACGTCACCGGTGGCCGGGCGTTCAGGGGATATTCGCCCATAGGTTCCAGCACGGCCTTCGGGCTGGGCAGCATTTCGGTGCCCTCCTCGGCGCTGAGTAATTTCCGGCGCGATTCGGTGGGGGTGGGCGACTTTGCGGCGGGGTCGCCTTGGGTCGGCCCTCAGCCGTACTACTCTCCGTCGAATACGGTGCTGAACACCGGACAGATCGTCCGGGGCTTCAATCAGCCGGGCAGCTCGATTCCGCTGACTGCCTACCAGCCGCTGAGCCAGCGGCTCGACGAGATGCCCCAGGCGTTGGGGTACCCCTCGCCTATCGGGCAGGTGCCGGCAGCGATGCCGGGCGACAGTCGGCTGGAGCTATCGCCACAGCAGTTCGTCGGTGGTTCGCAGTACGTCAACCCGTTGACCGTGCCGTCGAGCCTGTTTGGCCCGCAACGGCGGATTGACCGGTTGGCCGAGTTGCTCCGGCCGACCGACAGCAGCTATCGCAGCGAGTGGGACGTCCCGTCGCGCCCCGAGACGCCGGGGCAGATCGGGCAGGACGAGCCGACGCTGCCGAGCTCGACGTACATCCTGCCGGGCTCGCCCATCGGGCAGATCGTCAACCCCATGCCGGAGGATGTGGCGGGAGTCGACGCGTATCTCGGCCCGCAGCCGGGCAGCATCGCGGCTGACGTGCGCGATCAGACGGCCCGGCGATTGTCGGCCCCGGTGTCGCTGCTGGACGCGCCCGAGCAGATGGGGCAGGACACCTTCGCCGATATGCAGAACGCCGTGCGATTCGCTGAGGAGTTTACCGAGACCGTCGTGCCCCAGCTTCGGGCGCGCCTCGTCGAGCAGCAGGCGGCCAAGCAGCGCGTCCGTGACGCGGCCGAGGCAAAGAAGGCCTTGCGGCGGCGGCTCGCTCAGGATCCGCGACTGCAGGATGCCGTTTTGTCCGCCGACGATCGTGCTGCCATTGAGGCTGAGATTCGGCGCGAGTTTGCCGTCGAGGCGGTGGCCGACACCATGATGACCCCGGTCACCAGCTTCGCCGGCGGGAAGGATTCGGTGCTGAACAAGCAGATCAGGCTGGCCGAGGAGCTGCTGGCCGAAGGCAAGTTCTACCTGGCCGCCGACCGGTACGACGTCGCTCATACGGTCGATCCCGACAATCCGCTGCCGCTATTGGGCAAGGGACACGCCCTGATCGGGGCGGGGGAGTATCGCACGGCCGTGATCGCGCTGTTGCAGGGGATCGAGCGGTTCCCCGACATCGCCCGATTCCAACTCGACTTGCGGGAGCTGCTCGGCGCCGATCAACTGCTCGACGTGCGGCGGGCCGATCTGGAGAACCGCCTGAAGGACCGAGAGGATTACGAGCTGCGGTTCCTGCTGGGCTATATCGAGTACTACAGCGGCATGCCCGACTTCGGCCTCGAACACCTCGCCAAGGCGGCTGCCGACGCCCCGCCCGAGTCGGTCATTCGCCGGTTCGTCCAGCTCGTCCGCGAGCAGCCCACCCCCGCCGCCGACACGCAACCCGCGCTGTAATTTTGGGTGCCCCGTCCTTCGCGAAGCGAAGGGTGGGGGATTGCGGGCGCCCATGTCCTTGCGGTGAGCAAAGTCGAACCGCCTGGGCTGAGCGCAGTCGAAGCCGTCGGGACGTGGGGGACGGATGGAACTGAAAGACCGTCTGCGGGCGCCCCGTCCTTCGCGAAGCGAAGGGTGGGGGATTACCCATCCACGACACCATCCGGCCCCCCGCCGTGGGTCTATTGCGTGTGGTCGTTGGCATCCACCCGAGTGGACGCGGTGCGTACAGGACAGGCCAGGACAAAGCTGCGCTGTCATCGGCGCCGCAGTACACACCAACGGCGGCGCCGAGTCGGGGCCAAAAAAATCCAACATCGTGGTAGGCGCAAGCAGGGGGTGGGGCAGTATAATGCATGGGAAGTCGCCCGATGGTGTAGCCGGGCAAGGTTAACTGGGAAAACCCGAGATAAGCCA
Source organism: Phycisphaerae bacterium (assembly GCA_035530655.1). Classification (GTDB taxonomy): domain Bacteria; phylum Planctomycetota; class Phycisphaerae; order UBA1845; family DATKUK01; genus DATKUK01. The sequence goes on along the minus strand of DATKUK010000017.1, from coordinate 71,372 downwards.
TCTTCTGAATTGCTTGACTTGGGCTCAGTGGTTCCGTAAGGACTATTCGCCCTTCCGATCAGCACGGAGAAAGTGTGATGTCCAAGCCCGTTCATAAGGAAGTGAAGAATCTAGAGGACATCTGGGTTCAGCAGGCCGCGCTCAACAGACAAGCGGGCTTTGACACTCTCGAGATGGGCAAGGCCTTGGCGGCTGAAGAACGAGAGGCCAGCCTTCCGGAATGTGGCGGGTTTCGTGTTCCAGTTGGTGTAGCGATCAAGAACTACTTGGATGCCCTCGTTGCAGAGTGCATGGAGCTTCAGGACTGTCTTTCCTGGAAGCACTGGTACAAGGAAGCCAAGGAAGGCAGGCAGTACGAATTGCGGGATCTTCAGAACGGTCGCGTGGAGGCGATCGATATACTCTTCTTCTGGGTCAGCATTTGCCAGCTGCTAGGTTTGGAGCCTACAGACGTTTTGCGGCTTTACAGCAAGAAATTGGACATCAATTTGCGACGCCAGCAGGAGGGGCGATCCCAGGCGGAGCACACGGCGCACGAGGACGAGAACAAAGGTGTCGTGTAGTGTTGGCGAGGACGTTCGAATGAGCGTGCGGACGACCTTCACGACGAGGGAGACTGGTTACGACTCAAATGGTTGTTGCGGCGGTTAGGCGGGCAGAACGGAATGAACTCCAAGACGTCGTTTAAGCCTCGCTCGGCAGGGACGGCTTTGCCAGCACGAGCACGTGACGGGTCTCAGACCAGTTCCTCGGGCGACACGAGCGATGCACTCAGACTCCTGGTTCGGCGTTATCAAAAGTGGAAACGACCCATAAGCGTCAACTTCCGCCGCATTTTGCCTGCATTGAATTCACCCGACCGGTTGACTCACCTCATTCACCCGTACCCGGCGAAGCTGCTGGTCCATATTCCGGTGTTCTTCCTTGCTACTGATCTGCTATCCAAGCGCGGCGATGTCGTTCTCGATCCGTTCTGTGGTTCGGGGACCGTGCTTCTGGAGGCGCAGATGGCGCACCGGCTGGCCTATGGCGTCGACGCTAATCCACTGGCCCGACTAATCGCACGGACGAAGACGACTCCGCTGGATGGCGGCTTGCTCGAAAAGAGCCTGGTCAACGTGCTGAAGCGGACTCCTCAAGAGCCGTCGGGCAACGCGCCAGACGTGGTCAATCTTAATCACTGGTTCTTCCCTCACGTTGTCAGACAGTTGCAGTGTCTTCGTGAGACGATCGAACGACTCAGGTGCGCAGCTATTCGGGACTTCCTTCTCGTGTGCTTTTCGGCGTGCGTGCGGAAGGTGAGCCTAGCAGATCCAAGGCTCTCGGTTCCGGTACGACTGAGGAGGGGTCAATATCCTAAGAAGCATCTTTTGAGGGCAAAGTGTGATGCGCACCTCAGGCAGCTTCGGCGTGTCCGAGTGGCCGACGTTTTTGCCCGAATCGCTCGCACGAATATCGCGCGCATGAAGAACGTCGGGCCGCACTCCAATGGCATGGGCCCAGCCGAGATCGTGTGCTCCGACGCGCGCCGTCTCGAATACGAATACTCGTCAAATGGCAACTGCAACACTCCGATACCTGATGAGTCCGTTCAGCTCATCATCACATCACCACCGTATCCCGGTGCGCAGAAATACATCCGCTCATGTTCGTTAAGCTTGGGCTGGCTTGGACTGTGTCCGACAAGCGAGCTGCGACAGTATAAGGCCCGTGCTATTGGACGTGAGGAATTCACGAAGCGAGAGTGCGATAACATTCCAGCTACGAAGATCGCTAAGGCGGACAAAGCGTTGGCGCGTATTCGTAAGCGGAACCCAGTGAGAGCAGCAATCGCCGCGACGTACCTGAATGAAATGCGGGAGGCCATGCGCGAGATGTGCCGCGTCCTGAGGCAAGGTGGACACGTTGTCCTTGTTGCTGCCAACAACCAGATCGCCGGAAGCGAGTTTCGCACGGTGGACTATCTTAGAGCTATCGCAGAGGAATACGAACTGTCGCTTACGGCATGCCTGATTGACTCGATCCTGTCGAGAGGGCTGATGACGAAGCGCAACCACACTGCCAGCGTGATCACCAGGGAATGGGTGCTCCTGCTTACAAAAGGAGGGATCCCGGTGTGGACGCGCTAATGCAGTCACTCATGGCGAAGATCAAGACGCTTAGTGAGACAATATGGGAGCATCGAGCAAAAGAGCCGGCAATCGCCGAGTGGTTAAGCAACTTCGCACCTTTGGATCAGTCGGGCCTGGACGAGCAGGCCCACGCATTGTTCGTGTTGTCGAACTTCATGTACTTTGGGAGCCGGCAAATCCGGGAACTGCTCAAGGCGCTTTATCGCGACCTTTACAAGTACCCCATCGTCGAATCGATTCGACGTGCGAATGACCACACGCTCGACTCGCAGCTCATCAGTCGGCAATTTCGCGAGGAACTTCAGCGGACGCGATTTCTTGGCGTCGGAAACCCTGCGGAGAGCGGCTGCCACCTACTGTATTATTTTCGGCAGGAGAATGACCTGCCGACGAAGCTGTTTATTCATGCGCACCAGATATTCACACGTCATGGCGAGCAGCAGATTCTGGACCTTCGGGACGCAGACGTGTCGCGATATATCTTCATTGACGACTTCTGCGGTTCGGGGAAGCAGGGCACGAAATACTCGCGAGACCTTGTGGAGGAGGTGAAGCGGCTTAACCCGCGTGCGGTTGTTGCGTATTATGTCTTGCTGGCCACTGTGCAAGGTATTACGAGAATCAAGAACGACACGGCATTTGACGAGGCGCGGGCGATCTACGAACTGGATATATCCTTTAAGTGCTTCTCAGCTGAGTCGCGCTATTTCCGGCCGCAGGTGCCTGGCATCGATCGCGGAGTCTGTGAGGAAATGTGCCGACGCTACGGCGAGAGGATGGTTCCCGCGCCGGATGTACTTGGCTTTGAGGACTCGCAGTTGCTGGTTGGATTCCACCATAATACACCGGATAACACGCTGCCGATTATCTGGTGTGACGGGACAGCGGATGCCCCTTGGAGCCCGATTTTCCGCCGGTATCCGAAGCTTGGGTGGTGATGTTATGAAAGACGTTATGGCGAACCCATTTAACATTACAAAAGCCGTTGACTTTTCCGACCAGGAAATCCACGACTACTGGGTGGATATTCCGTCAGGCGAGGGATTCACCGCGATGACAAAGCCCACATCGCCGATGCCGATGCTCATCCTCGGTGGCAAGGGGAGCGGCAAGACGCATCTGATGCGGTACTTCTCATACCCGCTTCAACGCATACGCCACGGCCAGGACGTGATCCGCGGCATTCAAGACGACGGGTATATCGGCATCTATCTGCGGTGCGGTGGCCTGAATGCGGCGCGCTTTCGGGAAAAGGGGCAGTCGAAGGAGATGTGGTCGGAGGTTTTCGCGTATTACATGGAGTTGTGGCTGTCGCAGCTCACACTCGACACGATCCTCAGCGCCGTGGACGGAACGTCCGAACTGGCGAGTGGTGAGCCTGACGTGGTCGCAGAGCTGGCAGGGCTGCTTGACCTGCGCGAGCGAGTAGCACCCTCGACTCTTAAGGGACTGAACACGCTGCTGAGGGAGCTTCAGAAGGAGTTGGACGTCGCGGTGAATAACTCGGCGATCACTCGCGCATTGCTGGTTCACATCTCCGTGACCCGCGGGAATCTCGTTTTCGGCATTCCGCGAGTCATCGCGGCCAACCTTCAGTCGTTGCGTGATTGCCAGTTTTTGTATCTCATCGACGAGTTCGAAAACTTGTTAGAACCGCAGCAGAAGTATGTGAATACGCTGCTGCGCGAGCGCCAGAGTCCCTGTTCTTTCAAGATCGGGGCCCGCATGTACGGGGTGCGGACGTACAGTACATACTGCGCGGACGAGGAGAACAAAGAAGGATCTGAGTTCGAAGTATTGCGGCTCGACGCGATGTTACGGGAGAATGATAAGAAGTATGAGGAATTTGCGAAGCGGCTGATCGCGAAGCGGCTGCTGGAGTTGGACCGCGTCCCGTCGAACCCCGCCACACTCGACGCGCGGGCAGGATCTCTCGACAAGTGCTTCGAAAAACCTGAAAAGTCTCTGTTGGCGGCATCCGAAACGGGGTATGTTATCGACAAGTACAGCGGCAGAGAGCGGCCATATTTCGAGGGCTTGCGCCACCACCTTGAACAAGGCGTGAAGGCGGATGCGGCCCCTGGTTTGGCGGAAGCTGCCGACATCGAAGACGTGGTATCATTGCTGCGTTGCGAGGAGTTTCCTCTCCTTGAGAAGGCAAATATATTCCTCTTTTACAAGAAGTGGAGTTCAAAGCGGAACCTACGGGAAGCGGCGAACACAATTGCACAAGAGTCTCGGGGCCACCTCAAAGGGACGGGTGTGAGCGGGCGGTACAAGCGAACGCTACATCACTTCAAAGCGGACTTACTGGCGCAGCTCCTGCGCGAAACAAACCAACCGCAGCGCTACGTGGGGCTCACAACATTCATCGTGATTTCGTCTGGGTTGCCGCGGAATCTGCTAATCCTCTTGAAACACATCTTCGCGTGGGCAACGTTCAATGGGGAACGGCCATTCCGCGATACTCCGATAACGATTCGCTCGCAACAGGCGGGGGTCCAGGAGGCGTCGGAGTGGTTCTACCGTGATGCCCGTATGATCGGTCGCCAGGGGCAACTTGTGATGGACAGTATCAACCGCCTCGGGACGCTGTATCGCGGGATCCGATTTTCGGAGAAGCCATCAGAGTGCTCGTGCTCAACTTTCAGCGCAGATGTTTCGCGATCGTCCGAAGCCGCTCAGGAGATACTGGACTTGGCCGAGAAATGGTCGCTGCTTATCGACGTTGGGCGACAGCGTGATCGAAATACCGAACGCATTGACAAGAAGTACCAGCTGAACGGGATGCTTGCGCCACATTGGGATCTGGCGATTTACCGGCGAGGTGCGCTTGCACTGAACCCCGATGAACTGAACGCGATATTCGATCCTGAGTGCATTAAGGAGTTCAATGGGCTTATGGAGACGAGGGTGGCGAGGATGACCGCTCCGTTCTTCGGGAAGAGATCCCGATCCACTAAGGACCTAGAGGAAGGCCAGCGGCCCGGTCTGTTTTCGGGACTCGACGATGATTGACTATACCGTGCTATATAAGGGCGAGTTGCCTGTTGAGGAGGACTGGCCAGCAGACGTGTGTTGGGATGTCTTCATTTCAGCATACACTGCGGCTGAACGGGTTCAGCACGTATACGACAAGGCGAAGGCGGGAGCCAAGTATTGGTTGGTCTTTCCCGAATACCAGTTTTCTCCCGGAGACTATCCGGATGGCGCCTTTACTGGCGGCAGTCGGGATGAGGCAGAGTACGTCAAAGCATTTTGGGACCAGTCGATCGGGGAAATCGCGGGAAAAACGCTTGGGATAGACATCACCGGCTTTATCCGACCGTATCTTGTGTTTTTGATGAGGTGGCTGGCGGAGCATGGGGTCAGACGGTTTGATGCGCTCTACACGGAGCCGATTATTTACAGTGATCGGGAGCAGACGCGCTTCTCCGACGAGGCAGTCGAGGAAGTCCGACAGATTGCGGGCTTCGAGGGGACGCACATTCCTGATACCTCCAACGACTACCTGATTATCGGTGCTGGTTACGACCATCAGTTGATCGCCCAGGTGGCTGAGAACAAGGAGTTCTCAAAGAAGATCCAGATCTTCGGGCTACCATCGCTGCGCGCGGACATGTACCAGGAGAACGTGCTGCGTGCGCACCGCGCGGAGGAGGCAGTTGGTCGGCATAGGGATGATGAATCCACCACCTTTTTCGCGCCTGCAAATGACCCGTTCGTTACTGCGAGCACGCTCCGCGACATCGTGAGTCGCTTCACTGCACGGAAGGCAATTACAAATCTCTATCTCAGTCCTCTTGGCACGAAGCCGCAAGTGCTAGGCTTCGCTCTTTATTATCTGACCGAGTGTTGGAATGGAGCCGCCAGCCTGCTTTTCCCCTTTTGTAAGTCCTACGGCCAACAGACAAGTAGAGGTATTTCCCGGATATGGAAGTACACGGTAGAGCTGCCCGCAATCTGAGATCTGCGACGCTGCCAACCATTTCCTTAGACTGCTTCAGGGACAAGGCTAATTTGGCCCGATTAGTGCTCCACCTGTGCATCGCCTTTGGGTGAGCCAAGCGAGTCGAACGCTGTGGCGGCGAACCGCAGCTTCAGTTGCCGAAGTGTTTGCCCAAGGGGAGTTCTTGCCATTGACTCATTTCAAAGCCGCCGCGGAGTCGCCGATCACTGCGGCGATTCCATAAAACTCAAGGGTATGCGGGGGCGCACATCCGCGTGGCCTTGTTTCTATGCCCGCTCGGCAGGGCTGCCTAGCTCCGGCGGGCAGACAGCAAGACCTCACAGCGGTATCTGGGCGGGTTCAGTCCCCGTGGGCAGTTTGCTGCAATAAGGCGTCCACGTCTAGCAGTTTGAACGCCCATGCGCCTTCCCCTACAATCCACGCCTGTATCGACGCGCATCAAGGTCAGTTTGCGAAGGCGGCGGGGTTGTGGCTGAAGGGTGCTTTGAACTACCGGGGCGGAGCGAGCGGGCGGCGGTTGACCTGCCGTGTCTGGTCACCGATGCGGCCAGGGCGGCCGGCATCGTCCTGAACACCCGCTGTGCCGGCCAGGGCACGTGCGGCGGCTGTGCGGTCGATCTGCTGGCGGGGCAGTTCGTTGTCGACGGGCGAGAGGTCACCATCGAGCCGGGCACGCGAAAACGTGTGCTGGGCTGTAAGACCGTGATCGTTTCCGACGCGTGGCGAGTGCGCGTGCCCCGGCGAAGCTTGGTCGAGACGGGCCTGCGCGTGCTCGAGGAGTTCGAGCTGCCCGGCGAGGTGAGGGTCGACCCGCTGATCCGCAAATACGCCGTTCGACTGCCGCCGCCCACGCTGGACGACTCGGTGGGCGACTTCGAGCGCATCTGCCGCGTGCTGCGGAAGGATCACGGCTTCGACAACATCCGCCCGTCACTCCAGGTTGTGCAAAAGCTGCCCGAGCTGGTGACGCAGGCCGACTACAACCTGACGGTGACGCTCGGGCACAACTACGGCCTGTGGGAGATGATCCAGGTCGAGGCGGGCGACACATCCGACCGCCTCTTCGCCGTGGCCGCCGACATTGGCACGACGACGGTTGTGTGCAGCCTGGTCGATCTGGTCACGGGCGAAATCATCGACTCGGTGAGCAGCTACAACCAGCAGGTGCAGCGGTGCGACGACGTCGCCAGCCGCATCATCTACGCCGACCAGCCCGAGCGGTTGAAGGAATTGCAGCGCCTGGTCATCGATGAGACGCTCAACAGGCTGCTGGCGCTGCTGTGCCGCAACAACAAGGTCAGGCCCGACGAGATTGCGCGAATGGTGGTGTCGGGCAACACGATCATGGGGCACCTGTTGCTGGGCGTGAACCCCCGCAACATGGGCGGCGTGCCGTTTCAGCCGGGCATCAACTATCCCGGCACGTTTCGGGCGGCCCCGCTGGGCCTGGCGATCAACCCGGCCGGCTTTGTCGACCTGGTGCCGAGCGTTAGTGCTTACGTCGGCGGTGACATCACGAGCGATGCCTACGTTGTATCGCTGTACGACTGCGACGGCCTGACGGTGGTTGTCGACGTGGGCACCAACGCCGAGATCTTCGTGTCCGACGGCGACCGCATGCTGGCCAGCGCCACCCCGGCCGGTCCGGCCTACGAGGGCGGTGGACTAACGTGCGGGCTTCGGGCGTGCGACGGGGCGATCGAGGCGGTTCGCATCGACCCGCAGACGTTCCGTGCCGAGTGTCGCGTAATCGGCGGCATCAAGCCGAGCGGCGTCTGCGGCAGCGGGCTGATCGATTTCCTCGGCGAGGCGCGTCGCGTAGGTCTGATCGATCGAGCGGGTAAGCTCTCGCCGCAACTTCGCGAGACCTGTTCGTACGTCCGGCGCCGGGGTGACGGGACGTTGGGCGGGTTCGAGTATGTGCTCGTGCCGTCTGAGCAGGTCGACGACGGCCAAACCGACCTGGTCATCACCGAGAAGGACATCGAACAGCTCTTGCAGGCCAAGGCGGTTATCTTCTCGGGGATCACGATCCTGCTGAATCGCCTGGGCAAGTCCTATCAGGACGTGCAGAGGATTTACCTGGCCGGTGCGTTCGCCAAGCACATCGATCTGGCGAATGCCATCGCGATCGGCATGCTTCCCGACCTGCCGTTGGACAGATACCGCATCGTCGGGAACGCATCGCTGGCGGGGGCGTACTTGGGCGCGGTCGACGCTGCGGCGTGGGCGGGGTTCGATCGCATCGTCCGCAAGCCCGAGATCGTCGAACTGAACAAGGATCCAGAGTTCGAGGATGAATTTGCCTGCGCCCTGTTTCTGCCCAATCTGTTGACCGAGCGATTCCCGACCGTCATGGAGCAGTTGGGGCAGTAGAGGTCGCCCATGAGTGACGGTGCAGTCGTGTGCAGCCCGCCACCCGGCGAAGCAATCTTGGGTGTCAGCCACGGTAGGGGGGCTTCTAGCTGTCGGGTGCTTGGGTCTCCGCCAGCCGTCGAAATGCCGGCAGGGCGATCCAGTTGGTAATGACCGGTATGAGGGGAACCACCAGGAAGAACACAGAGCCCACAGCCCCGCCGGCCATGAGGACGTGGGCGGCCATCAGTCCGATCAGCAGGATGATCGTTGCCACGGCACACCACTGCTGGCGATACCAGACGCCGAGCCCGAGGCCGATAAAGAGGATCCCTGCGATCAGCAGCAGCCCGCGGGCAACGACCATCTGCCGGTCAGGTTCCGCGGTTTCGACTCGGTGCGTCAGCCACGCCGCCACGGCCATCAGCGCGGTCAATAGAACGCCAAACACCACAGTGGAGAGACTGGCAGCTGTGACCAGTTCGCGGTCTTTATTGAGTCGCTCAGACGACGTGGCGTAACGATCGGCTTGCACCATCGCCCGTCCCCAAGACCAGACCTGCAATACAACGTGCATTCGCCCGCAACGGGTGCGCCATCCCGTCGGGAGCGCCGCTTCAGTCAGGCGGCGACCTTGTCGGTCACGACCTCCTTGACGACTTGAACAATGGCGTCGAACCCGGCTGGATCGCTGACTGCGATCTCCGCCAGCATCTTACGGTCCAGCCCCACGCTCGCCGCCTTCAGACCGCCGATGAACCAACTGTAGCGAATGCCGCGCTGACGGCAGGCGGCGTTGATTCGGATAATCCACAGTGACCGAAAATCGCGTTTTCGCAGGCGACGGTCACGATAGGCCGACACACCCGCACGTGTGACCGCTTCCTTGGCGGTACGGTAGAGTCGGTGCCGGCTGCCACGATAGCCTTTGGCTGCCCGCAATACTCGCTTCTTGCGTCGATGACCGGCCGCCCCGGACCTGACTCTGGGCATCCTCGTATCCTCCCGTCACGCTGTCTCAAAGACCCAAGGCGGTCCGGACGCGCTTGGCGTCTCTCCCACTCAACAACCCGCTTTTGCGAAGTCGGCGCCGCCGCTTGGCGTTCTTGCCGCTCATCAAGTGCCCGGCGTTGACCTTCTTATGGACGACCTTACCCTTGGCTGTGATGCGGACCCGTTTACGCAAACCCTTGTGAACTTTAAGCTTATGCATTCTACGCACCTATTCGATATCATGACAGACCCGTATTATAAGCGTTACGGCTCCGCCATGCAACGCACACGTAACGACTCGGAGGATGCCCCATCCAGCCGCCGTGCGGCCTAGGCCTCGACCTTCTCGCCGCCGGTGGGTGGCTCCTCGGGCGCCTGCGGCGCCTGGCTGACCTTCGGCGTGCTGCTGGCCGGCTTGGCCGGTGCGTTCGGGGTCAGCACCATGGTCATCCTTCTGCCTTCCGACCGCGGTGGGCGCACGACTTTGGCCGTATCCGACAGTTGGTCAGCAACGTCCAGGAGGATTTGCAGCCCACGATCCTGGTGAAACCGCTCGCGCCCGCGGAAGATCATCGAGAACTGCACCTTGTGGCCCTTCCCGAGAAACTCGCGGGCGTGGTTTAGCTTGAAGTCGCGGTCGTGCGTATCGGTCTTGGGTCGCAGCCGGACCTCTTTGAGCTGCGTCTCGTGAGGGGGGCGCTGCTTATGCTTCTTCTTCTGCTGATACTTCCATTTGCCGTAGTCCATCACTCGGCAGACAGGCGGCCGATCCTGGGGGGCCACCTCGACCAGATCCATGCCGGCCTCCTGCGCCAGACGCATGGCCTCGTCGATCGGAATCACCCCCACCTGTTCGTTCTTATCGTTGATCACTCGAACCGGTGAATACCTGATCTGATGGTTGACGCGAAGATTCTGAGCGATGAGCAATCACCTGCCTTTCTTGTTAGAGTCTTGCTCTTGATACCTGTCGGGGTACACCCGCCGAACAGGTCCCGTTTGCGGCACTCAGCATGCTACAGTTCCAGCGTCCTGCTGGCTATCTGCCGGCGACATCGTTCGATGAAGGCCTCCAAGCCCATCGCCTCCTGGGTGCCCTTGCCACGCGTTCGGACGTTAACCGTCCGCTCGGATGACTCCTTTTCACCGATCACCACCACATAGGGTGGTTTCTGAAGCGAGGCCCGGCGGATTTTAGCCCCGATTTTGTCGGCGCCGACGTCCAGCTTGGCCCGCAGACCGGCCTCGCCGATTTTCTGGTATACACTCCGTCCGTAGGCCTCCGACTTCTCGCTGACCGTAGCGATCACCATCTGCACCGGGGCCAGCCACATCGGGAACGCCCCGGCGAAGTGCTCGATCAGACCGCCGACAAACCGCTCCATGCTACCTAGCACGGTGCGATGGATGATCACGGGCTCGTGGGGCTCGTTGTCCGGCCCGATGTAGCGGATATCAAATCGTTTGGCGGCCTGGAGGTCAACCTGGTGCGTGGGGCCTTGCCACTCGCGCCCAAGCGAATCGATCAGCTTGATGTCGATCTTCGGGGCGTAGAAGACCCCCCCGCCCTCGTCGATCCGGTAATCGAGTCCTCGCCGTTCGAGGGCGGCACGAAGTTCGCCGGTGGCCCGGTCCCACTGTTCGCGGGTACCGAGGTACTTCTCAGGCCGCGTCGCCAAATACGCCTGATAGGTGTACCCAAACGAGCGCATCATGAAGTCCATCAACTCGAGAATCAGGTCCAGCTCGTGGCCCAACTGCTCGGGTGTGCAGAAAGTGTGTGCATCGTCCTGGGTGAATCCACGAACCCGCAGCATGCCGTGCAACGTGCCGGAGGGCTCGTAGCGGTAGACGGTCCCCAACTCGCACCAGCGGAGCGGTAGGTCGCGGTAACTCCGCGTGGAGGAGTTGTACATCAGGTAGTGGCCGGGGCAGTTCATCGGTTTGAGGTAGTAGTTGACGCCATCGATGTCCATCGGAGCGTACATCATATCCGCGTACTTTTCAAGGTGACCGCTGCGTTGGTAGATTCGCTCGCTGGCAATGTGAGGCGTATAGACCAGATCGTAGCCTCGCCTGAAATGCTCCTGGCGCCAGAAATCCTCGATGATGTGGCGAACCAGCGATCCCTTGGGATGCCAGTGGATCAATCCCGGGCCGATCTCGTCGTGTATCGTGTACAGGTCGAGCTGCTTGCCCAGGAGGCGGTGATCGCGCTTCCTGGCCTCTTCGAGTCGCAGGAGATGCGCCTTGAGCTGTTTCCTGTCGGGCCAGGCCGTGCCGTAGACGCGCTGGAGCATCTTCTGGCTGGCGTCGCCGCGATAGTAAGCGCCGGCGACGCTCATCACCTTGAACGCGTGCACGCACCCGGTACTGGGCAAATGCGGTCCGCGGCAGAGGTCCTCAAAAACGGCGTCGCCCGGCTGACCGGTGACGTAGAACGTAAGCGTATCGCCCTTTGCCCGCTCGGCATTGTCCAGTTTGTAGGCATTGCCTTCGGCGCCAAGCTTGGCCATGGCCTGATCGCGCGGCATCTCGTACCGCGTGAAGGGCAAATCGGCCTTGATGATCTCGCTCATCTTGGCCTCGATTGCCTCGAAGTCGTCGGGGCTGAGCGGGTGGTCCAGATCGATGTCGTAGTAGAACCCGTCCTCGACGGGCGGCCCGTAGACCAGTCGGGTGTCGGGCCACAGCGAGCAGATGGCCTCGGCCATTACATGCGCGCAACTGTGCCGCAACACGTACAAACCATCTTGGTCATCGGCGGTTAACCTGGCCACGTGAAGGACGCTGACATCGCCGGGCAGCGGCGTCGCCAGATCCAGCAGTTGTGGCTGGCCGTTGTCGGCCGGGCGTACGCGCACGGCAACGGCCTTTCCGTCCCGGAGCTGGGGCTGCTCGAGGAGTTCGCCCGCTTTGGCACCCGGTTGAAGCTCTAGCGTCGATCCGTCGGGCAGCGTGGCTTTAGGCATGGACGGCCCCTCTCGCGAGCGCCCGAACCAAGGGCGCCCCGCAAAAGGCCGACGACACAGCCGCTTCACGCACGCGTGGCGCCGACCGTGGCCAAACGGTCATCTCGCCCGAGCAACCTATGCGCATGTGTGCGTGAAGCTCACTGTGTCGTCTCGACGTTCCAGCCATCAAACAATCGTGCCAGTGCTTGCCAAACACGGCAAGGCCGCTTGGCCCGATACCAATATACCACAAGCCGGGGCCCCGTCAAACCCTTTCGACGCTAAATCCTGGCCAGTTGAGAACTTCCGCTCGACGTTCGTGGCGGCCAGCCGAGGGTTCGGGCGGGGCGGGGCAGGACCTGATACAGTACCCATGCGGCGTTGTCCAGCCGGCCTGTCCCTGCTATGGTGCCGCGCCTGTCAAGATGGCGATTGCCGGGAGTTCGGTCATGAAGTCGTACCGCAAAGAGCTGTGGTTTAACACGCCTAACCGTCGAGATTACGTCAACATAACGCCCGAGGTGGACAAAGCGCTGGCCGAGAGCGGCATCCGGGAGGGGCTTTGCCTGGTCAACGCCATGCACATCACAGCCAGCGTCTACATCAACGACGACGAGGCGGGCCTGCTGGCGGACTACGACGAGTGGCTGGAGCAGATTGCTCCCCACGAGCCGCTCAGCCGGTACCGGCACAACCGCACGGGGGAGGACAACGGCGACGCCCACCTCAAGCGGCAAATCATGGGCCGGCAGGTTGTTGTGGCCGTGACCGACGGCAAGCTCGATTTCGGGCCCTGGGAGCAGATCTTCTACGGCGAGTTCGACGGGCGGCGCCGCAAGCGCGTCCTGGTCAAGATCATCGGTGAGTGATATGCCCGTCGGCTCGGGCAGGCAGCGGTTCGGGGCCCACATGTCGGTCGCGGGCGGGTTGCACACAGCCTTCGATCGCGGGCGGCAGGTGGGGTGTGACTGCCTGCAAATCTTCGTGAAGAACCAGCGGCAATGGCGGGCGCGACCGATCACCGACGAGCAGGTTCGGTTGTGGCGCCGCGCGCGTCGGGATACGCAACTGCGGCCAGTGTTCGCCCACGGCACGTATCTGGTGAACCTGGCGTCGCCCGATCGGGCGGTATGGCGGCGCAGCGTGGCGGCCTGCTGGGATGAGTTGGTGCGGTGTGAGCGACTGGGGATCCGCGATCTGATTGTTCACCCTGGTGCCCATGGGGGGCGGGGCGTGTTGGCTGGAATCGCCCGCGTGACCGCGGCTCTGAATGAGCTGTTCGATCGGACGCCGGGCGCGCCGGTGCGCATCCTGCTGGAGACGACGGCAGGGCAGGGCAATGCGATCGGCCACGAGTTCGAACAGCTTGCCGAGATCATCGGCGGCGTAGGCAACCGTCGGCGCGTCGGCGTGTGCATCGACACTGCGCATGTGTTCGCGGCCGGCTATGATCTACGGACGCTCAATGGATACGCCGGGACGATCGAGCGGCTCGACCGCGCGGTGGGCCTGAGGCGGGTGCGGTGCCTGCACCTGAACGACTCGAAGACGGCGTGCGGGTCGCGCGTCGACCGTCACGATCACATCGGCAGGGGCAAGCTCGGGCGTGCGGCCTTCCGCATGCTGCTGAACGACCCACGTCTGATGTCGGTGCCTCGTATTCTGGAAACGCCCAAGGGCGAGGACGGCCGCGGCCGAAGTTACGATAGGAACAACCTGGACAGGCTTCGCCGATTGGTCACGGCTTGACGCCCGCGTCGCGTCGATCGCCGGGCTCACTCGCTGGAGACGTCAGCGTCGTGGGCGTTTGCCTTTCTTGCCGCTGTCGACCCGCTTGGCCTGCTCGACCTTGCGTTCGAGCTTCGCCCACCAGCCTGTCTTGGCGCGGGGCTTGGAGGCCAGGACGCCCTGAGGACCGCGGGCTCTTTCCTTGGCGGGGGCGGGGGCCTGGTCGTCCATCTTGTCGATATGCTGGCGAATGCGCCACTGCTCCAGCGCGCCAAAGAGGCTGCTGGCCCCGATGTAGAGGTTCAGCCCGCTGGGCATGTTGTAAAAGATGAACGTCATGAAAACGCTCATGAGGTTCATCATCATTTGCTGCTGCTTCTGCTGATCGGTACTGGCGGTAGGGGTGGCGGGTTTGGGCATCAAGCGCTGCTGGAGGTACATCGTGATGCCCAGGACGATGGGTAGCAGGTTGAATGCGTCGATCGGCCCGAGAAACGGGACCCATCCGCTGTGACGGTAGACCCACGAATCGACCCCGAAATGGATCAAGGCATCCGGCGCCGCCAGGTCGCGGATCCACAGGACGAACGGCTGATGGCGCAGCTCGAGCGTGGTGTTGAGCATGGTGTAGAGCGCTATCCAGATGGGCATCTGCAAGCCCATCGGCAGACACCCCATCATCTGCGTCATGGGGTTGATGCCCTCTTCACGGTACATGCGCATCTGTTCCTGGCCGAATTTCTGTCGATCGCTGCCGTACTGCTGTTTGAGCGCTTCGGTCTTGGGAGCCAGTCGCTGCATCTGCTTCTGCATCCTGAGCATGCTCACCTGGCCCTTTTTGGTGATCGGATGCAGCATGACGCGTACGATGAGCACCATGATGATGATGGCCACACCGTAGTTGGGCAGAACGTAGTGCAAGGCGTGCAGCAGCCACAGCAGCATATCGGCCAGCGGCGCGATGATCACCACGAGGCCCTGCCAGCAGCAGGCGAACTCGACCGACACCACGGTCAAGTAGTGCCGTGCGACATAGGTTGGGTCGCGCTCGAAGAGAGTCTTGAGCTTCGGTCCCCAATACAGGTCGAACTGGATCTGACTGGCACCGTTGGCCGGCACCTCGAAGGGCAGGGACACCCAACGTGTCGTCAGGTCGCCGGGCGCATCGGAGCGGTTCATCTCGGTGATCGCCTCGGCGCGGTCGATCAACTCGTTGGAGGCATCGGCCTGCCGTTGCGGGCCCATGATGCACGTGAAGTACTTGTTCACCAGCGCCGAGTACACCAGGTTTCTGGCATCGGCGGCGTCGGCCAGCACCAGGGGCTCGCCTCGCTTGTACACCTGCGAGCGGGCGTGTTTGCCCACGTTGATGCTGTCGGCCGTCTGGCTGACGGTGACGATCTTGCGGTAGTCCGAGCGGGCATCTTCGCGTTGAAGGCCGTGCGCCCCGTGCTGGGTGAGGCTTACGGTGACAGGCTCGTCGGTCAGATTGACCACCCTGTGTGAGAGGACAAGATCGTAGCGCCCCTTCGCAAGCGTGAGGGTCTTTTCGAGCCTCAGCAGAGGACGATCGCCCTGGTCCACCTCCAGCGAGAACACGGCGGTGTGCTGCTGGTCGGTCCGCTCGATTCGCAGGTTCCATCTCTGTGGCTCAAGCGAGAGCTCGGTAACTTCCTTGCCTCGGAACAGCCGCAGGGTCGGCGTCAGCAGCGAGGCGTAGACCGACCGTTGGGTGTCGAGCGTTTCGGCCGGCTCACCGGTCTGCGGGTCGAGCGGGCGCAGCAGGGGGTAGGGCTGATCCTGCTCCACCGACTTGCGGAAGCGATATCGCGGCTTGTCCTTGCCCGTGCCGGTCGTTACGTCGGCGGCCAGCACGCAGGCGTTCTCGTTGGTGAGGTATACGGCCAGGTTGTAGCCGTCTTCGGGGTCGTCGCTGCCGAGGATGGCGGTCTCGGCCTGTTCGGCACCGCGCAACTGAAGGTCGGGCGTGGCCGGCGCGGTACCGGCGGGGCGCCGATCCGGCTGGGACGCCTCGGCCTGGTCGGGTGCCGCTGTCAGTTCGGGTGTCGACGGCGCGTGGAGTCCCCTCGCCGTTCCGGCGGCTGGCTGGCTCGCCTGCGTCGTCGTTGCACCTTCGACAGTGACCAGCACGCGATCGGTCTCGGTGCGGTTCTTGCGGTCTGTGACCGCCAGGACAATCTCATGGACGCCCGGCGCGAGTGTGACGACCAGTTCCTGGCCGCTGCCGAGGGGGCGCTGATTGCGCTGGCCGTAGTTCTCGTACCACTCGAAGGCCACGAGGTCGTCGTTGGTGCCCGCCGACGAATCCGGATCCTGCGAGTTCGACCCGTCGAGAGCAACTTGGGCGTCCTCGCCGCCGGCGGTGGGCACGACCTGGTCGGGTCCTGCGTCGGGGCGAGGGGGCAGGCCCCATATTTTGGCGGTCAAGATCTGCCAGGCGACCATGAACACCATGGCCACCGCGATCGCGGTCAAAAGTCGTTTGTTGTCACTCATCGCTCAATTGCACCCGGCTTCTGCAGGCTTGAATCGGAGCCCGGCCGATCGCCGCAACGCGTCTGCGTACACGAAGCCGCGCGCCATCGATCCTCATCGACCGTCCAGCAAACGGTTGCCCAAGAAGTCATCCAGTTCCGGAATATCGTGAATCTTGCGGACCGTCTTTTCAATCTCGTATTCCACGCGCACGAACTCCACGCAGTCGTCCGTGACGATCACATAGCTGGCCCGCGTGTCGCGGTCCCGCGGCTGGCCGACGCTGCCGACGTTGATGATGGCTCGGTCCTCGCTCCGCTGGTACTTGCGCGGCTCGGGTAGCTCGTCCGGCGGGTCGAAATAAGGGTCGCTGACGAACACCCCGGGCACGTGCGTGTGCCCCACGAAACAGAGGTTCTGCTCGAGGCGCTCGAAGTTGGCCAGCACCTTGTGCGGGTTGGTGTAGACGTCTTCGGCGAAAAGGTACTCGTTTACGGGGCGGCGGGGCGAGCCGTGCACGCACAGCATGCTGTCGGTCGTGTGTCGGATGGGCATGCGGCCCAGCAGCTCCCACCGCCGGTTGCGCAGGGTCTTGTCCGTCTCGTCCTCGAGAAGTTGTCGGGTCCAGTAGTTGGCCCGCTCGGCGCCGACGTTGAAGTTGTGCGGCTCATACATGACGGCCTGGTCGTGGTTGCCGCACAGCACCACCTCGCACCGTTCCACCACCAGGTCGATGCACTCACGCGGATTGGGCCCATACCCCACGACGTCGCCGAGGCAGACGATCTGCTGGATGCCCCGTTTCTCGATGTCGGCCAACACCTCTTGCAGGGCTTCCATGTTGGCGTGTATATCCGAGATTATGGCAAACAGCATCGCCGGTATTCCCTCGCTCGGCCGTTTGAGCGTAGCCCGGTATGCTAAGGCTGGTCCTGCCGGGCGTCAACTTGCCCCGTGCCGGATCGACACGTATGGCCCGTAACGCACAAAGGCCTCGGGTTGTTGCGATCGAGACGTCCGGACGCCTCGGCAGCGTGGCGCTGGGGGTGGAAGGTACGCCCGTTGACGTGGTCGTCTTTTCGACCGAGGCCAATCATGCCGTCGAGCTCCTGCCGACGATTGAGCGTCTGACCGCGCATCGGGGATGGCCGGCCGACAGTATCGATCAATTCTACGTCTCGGCGGGGCCGGGCAGCTTTACCGGATTGCGGATCGGCATCACGGTCGCGCGGACGCTGGCGATGGCTGTCGGCGCCAAGGTGGCGGCGGTACCCACGGTGGACGTGCTGGCCTGCAACGCATTGGCGGTGCTCGATCCGCCGGAGCATCTGGCCGTCGTACTGGATGCGAAGCGCAAGCAGGTGTACACAGCCGTGTTCCGCCTGGACGGCGGGCGGTACCGCAAGGTGGTCGACGCGTGCGTGATGGCGCCGGCCGACCTGCTGGCGCGAACCGCGCGTCCGTTGGCGCTTCTGGGAGAAGGGGTGGTGTACCACCGATCGGCGCTGACGGGGCCGGAGGTGAGCGTGCTCGATGAAGAGCTGAACCGCCCCCGGGCTGAGGTAGTCCTTCAGCTTGGGTGGGAGCTGGCCTGCTCGGGGCAGTTCACTGATCCCACACGTCTGGTTCCGATCTACCTTCGCCGTCCGGAAGCCGAAGATCTGTGGAACGCCCGGCACGGTCAAGCCTGAATGGATCTTGCTGAACGTGTTGGGTGGCATAGACGCCGTTAAGCGGCTGAAGGGATAGGCCGTGCGCCCGGTGTCAAAAGGTTGTAGTCCGGGCGGTTAACGGCCGACACGTGAGGTGAACGCAGGCGGCGGCCAGCCCTGCGTAGCCGGTCGCCGCTTGTTTCTTACCGGTATTCAGCGCGAGGCAAACGAAGCGCCTGCCGGTCGGCGGGTCTCAGGCAGAGGAGTTTCTGCTGTCGAACGAGGCCCGCCTTCGGCGTGTTACTGTCCCAGCACCAGTTCCAGGATGTTCGCGGCGCGTACCGTCTCCTGGGTCATCCTGTATACCTCCCAGCGGGGGATGCCGGTGGTCGTGTTCCAGAAATAGTACCCTCCGCCAGGACCGGCCCTGCCGTTGCCGTACCCGACCACGATCGCAGTGTCATACGAGAGCAACGCGGCCGTGGTAAGCGCCTGCTCGCAGGGCGGCTCCGCGAAGTAGACCGGCAGATAGAAATCGCCAATGCGCGTGCATTGGATCAGCGTGTCCACACCGTAGTAGGATGTCCAGGCCCACGCCACGCCCAGCTTCGTAATACCCTCGAACTGGGCTGACGGCATCTCGGCCATGATGAGGTCGACCATGTGCACGGGCTCAAAGTTGCCTCCCTCGGCGGGACGGGCCACGTTTATGGTGCCTGCATTGCCATTTATGAAGGCACACACTCCGCCCCAACGACTTTCCATCTCCCGACACATCAGATTATTCGCCTCAACGACGCTATGACCGGTAAAGCGTATCCAGGACCCCACAGGATTGCCCGAAGAAAGATCACGGAAGAGCACGCAGAACAGATTGTCGTCTATCGGCCCGTCGGTATAGCCTGCCGAGGCGCCCTGCCGGGTGTAGTTGTATCCCGCGCCGGTGCGAATATGGAGTACCGCGGTCTCGACCGGTACGGCGTTGGCCTTGGCCTGCGTCAGGGCTGCGATCGACTCGGCGGAGCCAAGCTCACCGTTGTCGGTATAGTGGACGTGGCACCAGTTGATGATGATGTGCTCTTTGGGAATGCCAAGGGCGTCCTCGATAGCCTGCTTCTCCGTATTGACCACCTCCACCGTGTTGCGAATGCTGTTCTTGGAGATGATGCCGAACTCCATCTCGCCGATCTTGATGTACGTGGCTTTGAACTTCAGATACTCAAAGACAGGATACGTGCTAGGCGGCCGGTCGGACACTCCCATGCCGAGGAGCATCATGCTGCCCGTGGCAACCGAAACCTGCTGCTCGAGCCCCGGGAGCTGATAGCGATAGATGCCGAGGTCCGTCAGGTCGTGTTGATGGTAGGGCTTGCTGACCATCATCTCCAGCATCGTATATGGATCGGCCTGCGAGATCGGCTTCGGGCATTCGTCGGGCGAATCGGCGACGGTGTCCAGCACTGCGGTGTCGTGTTGGATGTAGTAAGCCGGGTCCTCGTTGACGCGCACCCTGAACTGTGCATCGGTCTGCACGTCGACGTCGGCGGCGGTGTCCATCAGCCACTGTATCTCGAGTCCGACGCCGGGCGCGATCGTGCCGACGTATCCCACACAGTGTGCCTGGTTGTGGTGCCACGTGCTTCCGCCGTCCAGCGAGACCTCCAACCACGTCCAAACCTCAGGAAAGGCGGACGAAACGTCATACGTCACCTTGCCCGTCCACACCTTGCCGTACGACACGTCCGTGGAAGTCACGTCAGAAACAGTGACGCTCGTCACATAGAATACGCCGCCCGATTCCGTCGTGGCCGAGGGAACATTGGACAGGCTCGAGGTGTTCGGGACTTCATCGGATACCTTGATGGCAAACCAATAGGTCGTGTCTGTCGCCAGTCCCGTCACGACGAAGCTCTCGGTCGAGCCGGGAGCCTGCGGTGTGGGTTCGCCCGTAGCCTGGCTTGCCGCGGCAAAGTCGGCGTCGTTGGAGATCATCGCAGTGGCGTACCTGACGTCGTACTGGCTGGCCTGGCCCGTCGCCCCGTCATCGCCGGTCGCCGTCCACGTCAGCTCGACACTGTGGGTGTCGATCTGTCCGATTGCCAGATCGCTGACAGCCGCCGGCGGTATCAGATCGGGAGGCCCGGTCGATCCGTTGGGCACGTTGGACAGCGGCGAGACGTTACGTCTGGCGTCGGCCGACTTCAGCGCGAAGTAGTACTGGGTGCTGGCTGCCAGGCCGTCAACGGTGCACGTGTCGGTCTGACCGGGTGCGGCCGGTGTCGGTTCATTGTCGGTCGGCATGGCGGAAGCCCAGTTGCTCTCGTCAATCGGTGACGTGGAATACCGCAGGTCGTACGAGGCGACCTTGCCCCCGGTGCCCGAGTCGTCAGCCGGGGCGGTCCACTGCAGTGTGATCGTGGTGGTGTCGGTATCGGTTACGGTCAGATCGGTCACCGCCGCGGGAGGAACCACGTCGGGCTCACCGCCCACCAAATCCAAACCGTTGACGCTGCCGCAGGCGCCGCCGATCCCGTCAACGGTAATGGCCAGCACCCCGGCCGATGACACGTTCACCGTGACGGTCTTGTCGTGCTCACCGGAGGGGTTGTGAATCTCAATAGTGGTGTCGGGCGAGCCGTCATCGTCCTGGTCGATGGCAAAACTGGTGCGCTTATCCGGGAATTGGGGATCCGTCGCGTAGATCGTCAGGTCGTAGTCGCCGGCCGGCAGCCCGCGAATTTCCACCGTCTCCGGGTCGTTGCTCGAATACCACGTCATGAAATCGCGGGTGAGCAGATCGGGATACGTGGCGCCCCGATCGCGTGTGCCGGCGCCAAAGTAGTCCAGCCACCCAATCGATACGCCATCACCCAAAGACACTTGGGTGGCGTTGTCCCAGCGATTCGCGCCGGTCAAGCGCACGTATCCGTCGGCGGTGGTGGCGCTGTCCGGTTCCATGTCCACATGGATCTCGACCGCCGCCTGGCCGGACGACGTCGTGGCCGACGGAACGTTGGACAGCCCCGACGTGTTCGGCACCTCGTCGGAAACCTTGATCGCAAACCAGTACGTCGTGCCGGCCGACAGCCCGGTCACATTGAAGCTCTCAGCCGAGCCGCCCGGCTGCGGAGTGGGAGGGCTGCTTGCCGCCGTGGCCAGCTGGAAGTCGCTGTCGTCGGTGATGGCCGACGTCGAATACCGAATGTCATAGCTGCTCGCCGTGCCGTTTTGGCCGTCGTCACCCACCGCCGTCCAGGTCAGCGTGACGTCATTGGTCTGCACGTCGGAGACGGCAAGATCGGCGATGGCTGCGGGAGGCGTGGTATCGGCCGCCTGGGTTGCACCGGAGGTCACGTTGGAAAGCGCCGAGACGTTAGCGGCTGCGTCGCTCGACTTCAGGGCGAAGTAGTATTGCGTGCCCGCGCTAAGGCCGGCCACGGTGAACTGCTCGATCTGACCTGGCGCGCTTGGCGTGGGCTCGCCGCTGACCTGGGTCGCCGAGGCCCAGTTGGCCTCATCGATGGTCGACGTCGAATACCGCAGGTCGTACCCGGCGACGCTGCCCCCGCTGCCCAGGTCGTCGGCCGGGGCGGTCCACGCCAGTGTCACCGAGTCGGCCGTGCTACCGGTGGCCGCCAGGTCGGCGATCGCGGCGGGCGGCGTTGTGTCGGCCGCGGCGCCACCGACCAGGTCAAGACCGTTGATCGCGCCGGACGCGCCGTCGATGGCGAGGACCGCAATGGAGAGAATCCCTGCCGATGAGATGTTTACCGCTACAGTCTCCTCGTGCTCGCCGGAGAGATTGTGTATCTCAATCGTTACGTCCGCCGCCCCGTCATGATCCTGGTCGATCGAGAACCGCGTGCGTTTGTCGGGATACTGCGGGTCGGTCGCATAGAGCGTCAGATCATATTCGCCGGCGTCGAGCCCGCGTATCTCCAACGTATCGGCCTCGGCGCCCGCGTACCAGTGCAACATGTCTCGCGTCAGCAAGTTCGGGTAGCTCGCGCCACGGTCACGCGTGCCCCCCGCGCAATAGTCCAGCCATCCGATCTCGATGCCGTCACCGAGCGAAAGCTGCGTACCGTTGTCCCAGCGACTCGTGCCGTCCAGTTGGACGTACCCGGCCGCCGTCGCGGCGTCGGACGGTTCGATATCGACGTGTATGTCGACCGACGGCCCTGTCCCGGACGCGGTGGTGTCGGAGGGAATATTCGAAAGGGCGGACCAGTTGGCCGCCTCATCGGAAACCTTCATGGCGAACCAATACGTCGTCCCTGCGGTCAGACCCGTAACGGCAAAGCTCTCCGCCGATCCGGACGCTTGCGGGACGGGCACGCCCATAGCCTGGGTTGCCGATGCAAAATCGCTGTCACTCACAATGGCCGAGGTGGAGTACCGTACGTCGTAGCTGGAGGCCGTGCCGCTCTGGCCGTCATCGCCTACGGCCGTCCAAGTCAGCGTGACCTGGTTCGTTTGAACGTTGCCGACCGCCAGATCGGTGACGGCGGCCGGTGGGGTGGTGTCGTCGACCAGCGTGGTGCCGGACGTCACGTTGGACAGCGCCGAAATATTGCCGCTACCATCCGAAGACTTCAGAGCAACGTAATACTGCGTGTCGTCGGACAGACCGTCGACGGTGAACGTCTCAGTCTGGCCGGGCGCAGCCGGCGTCGGCTCGCCGGCTGCCTGGGTGGCCGATGTCCAGTTGCCCTCGTCTATGGTCGAAGTGGAGTACCTCAGGTCATACGAGGTTACCGCACCGCCCGCGCCAAGGTCGTCTGCCGTGGCCGTCCATTGAAGGGTCAGCGAATCGGTTCCGCTTCCGGTTACACCAAGATCGGTCACGGCGGCCGGAGGCGTTGTGTCCGGCGCAGCGCCACCCACCAGATCCAGGCCGTTGATCGCCCCTGACGCACCGCCGATGCCGTCGATCGTGATCGAGAGCACCCCTGCGGCCGAGACGTTGACCGTGATCGTCTCGTCGTGCTCGCCTGACGGATTGTGTATCTCGATGGTCGTCTCGGCCAAGCCATCATTGTCGGAGTCGATGGCGAAGCTGGTTCGCTTATCCGGGTACTGCGGATCGGTGGCGTAGATCGTCAGGTCGTAGTCGCCAGCCGCCAAGCCACGGATGTCGAGCGTCTCCGGACCGTTGCTGGACGACCAACTCACCATGTCTCGGGTCAACAAGTTCGGGTAGGAAGCGCCCCGATCGCGATAGCCCGGCGTACAGTAGTCCACCCATCCGATCGAGATACCATCGCCCAGTGAAAGTTCGGTGCTGTTATCGTACCGGTAGTCGCGGGTCATCCGAACGTAGCCGGACGCCGTGCTCCCGGTGGACGGCTCAACGTCCACCTTGATCGTCGTGGTGGCCCAAGCCTGTGGAATCGCTACCATGCCCAAGACAACCGCCAACGTTCCTATGAGCTGTACCGATTTCATTTTTCTTCCTTCCTTCGGTTCCATGACCGACCCGAGCAACCATCTCACACTACGGGTACACCGATACGCACCCGACAACCGCTACAACGCGCCGTCACACGCACATCTGCTGACACTCATGCACATGGAGTGCCAACCCTCTGTCTCAGGTGGTGCCGACAGACAACTCCTGCGTCGGGCCTCTTGCCAACTCAGTACATCTCAGAACTGCAACAAGAGCTTATCGCGCCACCCCGCCCGGAAAAAAAGGCGAGCCCCTGGCCGGTGCGATTTGGGACTTCAGCATACGGTGCAGCAGCAACCTGTCAAGCGAAACGCTGCCTCACTTATCCATTTCTCGGCCTGACGGCGCGACCGGCGCCTCATGGGGGCACGCAACGTTGGGAAAAACAGCAGTTTGCGGCAATTCAGCCAGCCACGCGGAAGTGGAAGCGTGCGGGCAGACCGCCACGGCATAGGACAAGTGCGGTATTGGTGACGGCGTTGGAGACGTTCTGGGCCTCCCACTCATTGGCGGGGTTGGCCCGGAGGATCGGGTTGCCTGCAAAGCGTCGCAGCTTCACTGCGCCCATGGTTTGTGGCTCCCCAGGTCGGGCCCGCAGGTCAGCTGTACGGCTAGTTGGGTGGCTTGCCGCTTCGGGCCTGTTCGATCTGCTGCATTTCTTCAGCCACAAGGCGCAGGCCGCTCGCCGCAGCGTTCTCCGCGAGCTGTTGCGGCGTGCTGCATGAGGGGATCACGGTGGCCACGCCGGGCATGCTCAACAGCCAGGCCAGGGCGATCTGAGCGACCGTCTTGCCGCGATTCTCGCCGATGGCGGACAGCGCTTGGACGACGTGCAACGCCTTGCCAGTCCGAACCTTAGTGAGGTCCCCCTCGTCGTAAAGCCGGTCGCCGGGTCCCGCAGCGTCTGCCTCGACGTATCGGTCGCTCGCCAGCCCCCTGGCCAAAGGGCTGTACGGAATAAATCCCACGCCATTGGCCGCGCAGAACTCGAGGACGCCCGTCTGGCTTGCCCGCTCTTTGTCCAAGACGTTGCAGTGGTTCTGCACGGAGATCAGCCGGGAGCAGAGGTAGTGGTCGGCTACTCGCTGGTACTCAGTCAACTGAGTCACGTCAAAGTTCGACACGCCCCAGTATTGCACCAAGCCTTGGCGGATCAGGTCGTCGACGGCCCGGACACTCTCCTCGGGCGGGCAATCGGGATCGGGGCTGTGAAATTGCAGCAGGTCGATGTGCTCCTGTCTGAGACGTTGAAGGCTGTGGTGGACCGCCTCGGTAATGTGGCGGCGACTGAGACCCTCGTGGTTGGGCGTGACGCCGTTCATGATCACGCGGCACTTGGTGGCCAGCACAATGTTGGTCCGCTCGTTGGGGTTGTCCCCAAGCCACTGGCCGATGATTCGTTCGCTATTACCCGTGCCGGCGTTGTAGCGGTCGGCCGTATCCCAGAAAACCACGCCCAACTCGGCCGCCTTATCGAGGATGGCCAGCGAGGTTTTCTCATCGGCTCGGGCCCCGTCGCCCTGCTCGGGGTAACCGAATTTCCAGGTTCCCAGACCGATGTCGCTAACTTTCAGACCGCTTCGGCCGAGTCGATTGAAGGTCATCTGGCGGTATGTTCCGGCATTCGGGACGGGTTGAGTGGGCTGGGTCATGGTGGCCGCATGGTAACAGGCGGTTGTTGGCGGAGCTACAACCAGCGGCGTAAGTGGGGCTGAGGCTGTCATGATTGGCTTGTCAGGCGGCATAGTGGCAGTGCCAGAGTGGCAGGCGCCTAACTACAAGCAACCTTTGTGGTAACGTAACCGTTTACAGCGAAATAGGTTACATGTTTGGTCGCGGGTTTCGAAGCGGTGGCATAGGCTTTGCATAGGCCCTCTGCGGGCCGTGCCCTGCGGCGAGGGAGACCGACTGCCTTGAATCAGGGGTGGCCCGTCGGTGCAAGCAAGGAGGAATGGTGATGTCGAAGATCATCGGGATTGACTTGGGCACGACCAACTCGGTGGTAGCCGTAATGGAGGGGGACCAGGCGAAGGTGCTGACCAACGCCCAGGGCAGCCGGCTGACCCCGTCGGTGGTCGGCTTCACCGAGAAGGGCGAGCGACTCATAGGCCAGATCGCCAAGCATCAGCAGGTGACCAACCCGAAGAACACGGTTTACTCGATCAAGCGGTTCATGGGGCGTCGTCATAACGAGGTGTCGCAGGAGGAGAAGATCGTACCGTACGAGATCGTGGGTGGGGCGGCCGATCTGGTGAAGGTGAAGGTTCGGGGCAAGGAGTACACGCCGCCGGAGATCTCGGCCATGGTGCTGCAGGATCTCAAGAAGACGGCGGAGGACTACCTGGGCGAGAAGGTAGACCGGGCGGTCATTACGACGCCGGCCTACTTCAACGATTCGCAGCGTCAGGCCACCAAGGATGCGGGGGAGATCGCCGGTCTGAAGGTCGAGCGGATCCTCAACGAGCCGACGGCGGCGGCTTTGGCGTACGGATTGGACAAGGTGAAGGAGCAGTGCGTCGCGGTCTTCGACTTGGGCGGCGGCACGTTCGACATCTCGATTCTGGAGATCGATCCGGAAATCGGCACGTTCGACGTGAAAGCGGTCAACGGTGACACGCACCTGGGCGGCGACGACTACGATGAGGAACTGATCGACTACGTCGGCGAGGAATTCCGCAAGCAGGAAGGCATCGACCTGCGGAAGGACGCGATGGCGCTCCAGCGGTTGAAGGAGGCGTGCGAGAAGGCCAAGTGCGAGTTGAGCACGACGCTGGAGACCACGATCAACCTGCCGTTCATCACGGCCGACCAGAGCGGTCCGAAGCACCTTCAAATGACCATCTCGCGGGCCAAGTTCGAGGAGCTAACGCGCAAGTTGACCGAGCGGTGCCGCGGGCCGGTGATGAAGTGCATCGAGGACGCCAAGCTGAGCAAAGACCAGATCGATGAGGTCGTGCTGGTGGGCGGCTCGACGCGAATGCCGCAGGTTCAGGCGCTGGTCAAGGAGGTTTTCGGCAAGGAACCCAACAGGAGCATCAATCCGGACGAGGTGGTGGCGGTTGGCGCGGCCATTCAGGCGGCGATCCTGTCGGGTGATCTCGACAAGGAGATGGTGCTGCTGGACGTGACGCCGCTGAGTCTGGGCGTGGAGACGCTTGGCGGTGTTCTGACCGTTCTGATCCCACGGAACACGACCATCCCGACGAGCAAGAAGGAGATTTTCAGCACCGCGGCGGATGGTCAGACCGAGGTGACGATCCACGTGTTGCAGGGCGAGCGCCAGATGGCGGTGGATAACCGCACGTTGGGCCGCTTTAACCTGACCGGCATGCCGCCGGCTCCGAGAGGGCAGCCGCAGATCGAGGTTACGTTCGACATCGACGCCAACGGCATCTTGAACGTGTCGGCGAAGGACCTGGCCACAGGCAAGCAGCAGTCGATCGAGATCAAGGGGTCCAGCGGGCTCGAGAAAGACGAGATCGAACGGATGAAAGGGGATGCCGAGGCGCATGCCGAGGAGGACAAGCGCCGCCGCGGACTGGTCGAGGCGAAGAACCGCGCCGACCAGTTGGTGTACTCGACGGAGAACACCTTGAAGGAGCACGGGGAGAAGATTCCGACTGAGGAACGAGCGAAGGTCGAGTCGGCGGTGAATAACCTCAAAGAGGTGATGAAGGCCGACGACGTCGAGGCGATCGGCAAGGCCTCCGAGCAGGTGCTGACGGTTTCTCAGACGATCGGCAAGATCATGTACGAAGAAGCGGCCAAGCAGCAGGCCGCCAGCGGGGCGGGTGTGGGCGCCGGGGCGGACGCCGGCGATAGCGCCTCGGGCGAGGGCAAGTCGGACGCAAAGAAGGACGACGACGTGATCGACGCTGACTACGAGGTGAAGGAATAGGCGACGTCCTGCACCCATGCACGGACAACGGGCGACGGGCCAGTCGATCGAATTGGCGCCCGCACAACGCGAACACGAACGGCCGGCCGGGCTCGACGCCCGGCCGTTTGACTTCCCCGTGGCGCGGAGCAACCCAGGGGGCATTGGGCGCGGTTGCAGAGGTGCCGAGGCGTTGGTAAGCTGACAGGTAGGGTAGTCTGGGTTGTTCGGCAGCCAGGCGCCATGCCGAGCGCATCGGATCATGTCGGTAGAACGCAAAGTGATCGGGGTGACTGTTGGCGAGCGGTGGGCCAGGCGCGTCGTCCGTGTTGTTCGGCAGGCCGCGCCGGGCTTGGCCGCTGGTGGGCAAGCCGAACAGGCCTCCGAAGGGCCTGCCGCTGCCGTAAGCTGACAGGAAGCTGCGGGGCGCGTAAGGGCATGGTACGAAACGTCCGTGTCTGGTAATGTGGAAGGCATGAGCGAGCCAACGACATCACCGATCAAGGCCAAGTCGATGCTGTTCTGTCGGCGGATGCTTCAGGATCGCGCCAGCGGGCTGCCGACGCTGGTGGACATCATCACGCAGTTGACCGTACCGCGCGTGCCGGTTCGCATCGCTGGGTTGGGGTTTTTCTGCGAGCTGACTGGATGTCGCGGCGAGTACGAGTTTTCGCTGCGGATCCACGATCTGACAACGGGCAAGGCCACCGGTCCGCTGAAAGCACCGACCGTCCGCTGGGACGATCCGACCACCTACAATAACATCTCCATCGCCTTCAACTTTGCGGCCGAGCATGAGGGCGACTATGAGTTCCAACTTTTCGCCAACGGCGAGCTGGTAGATCAGAAGCCGTTACGCGTTCGGGTCGTTCAGCCCCGCAAGTCTGAGGGACATACTGAAGTTTGAGCAGATGTGCGCGGGTTTGCGCGCTGCGAGGCTGTTGTGAACGTGCCCGGTTTGAGCAGGCCGTCCACCCCGCACATCGCTGCCACACCCTCGATTATGGGACACCGTGCGAATCGAGCGTGAGGTGGGAGCGGTTTGGGGCCGCTCGGCCGTTGGGGCCGGGCAGGTGACGCTCGGCGGCTTGATCGCCGGCCCGGCGAAGGGATGCGACGTTGGGGTGCCGGAGGCTACTTCACAGCCAATGTCGTTTTCGCTTCAGGTGCGCGAGGTGGGTGCCGATAAACGCAGGAACTCGGAAGCGAGTTAACTTGCGTCGCCGCAGAAAGATGGGGAGATCCCCGAATGGCAAGAAAAGTAAGCAGTACAACCAAGAGAAGTTCCAGTGGTAAGAGCGTATCGAGTCGTCGTAGCAGCGCGAGCCGGGCCGTGCCCCGTCGTCGAACGGTCGGCAGCGCGGGCAAATCCACCGGGCGGAGCCGGGTATGTTCTGTTCGCGGCCGGACCAGCGTCGCCGGCAAGAAGACGGTTTCTGTTCGCGGCAGTACAACCGGTGGGAGCCGACCTGTAGCGGCCCGGGGCAACTACACGTCGGTGCGAAGTCAGTTGACCAGCAAGATCAACTCGTATCGGGTCCTGCTGAACCAGGTCCAGGGCACGGGCCGTGGGTCTCAGCCGAGCCCGACCGCGGTGAGTCGCATGGCTGGTTGGGTAGGTCGCGGGGCCAACGTCTACCAGGTGACGAATCATCAGGTGAACGGCGTGGCCGGTGCGGGCAAGAAGGTCAGCTCGGCGACGGGCGCGCTGCGCGTGCTCCAGTCGCGTTACGGCAAGGTGGTCAAGGCTGTGGTGCCCGGCAAGAGCGGATCGTGGATCGTCGCTGCCGTTCCGCAGTCAGGACGCAAGGTATTTCGGCCAAACTGGTAGTGACTGCCGTTTATCAACGGTAGTACGAACTACTTAACGGGCGACGTAGGTTGTTGCAGGACGGTTTGCCAATCGGCAAGCCGTCCTTGTTTTTTTGCGGAGCGCATGCGAATGCCGTTAGAATGGCAAGCGGTCCGTGGTGCCAGGGACGCGTCATGAGTATTCGATTCGCATGTCCTGTATGCGGGCGAGAGTTGACGTTCGCAGATGACCTGAAAGGTGCGACGCGTCCATGCCCACAGTGCGGGGCAGACTTGCTGGTTTGGCCCGTCGACCGGGCAGATCACGATGCGACGCCCGCGCCGACCGAGTCGCCCGCGCCGCTGGGGCAACGCGTTCCCCAGATCATCGTCCCAACCCATGTGGAGTATAGACCGGCGCGAGGTGGTCGGCGGTGGTTCCTGTGGAGCGGCGCAGCCGTTGCGGTGATCGCTGTGTTGGTGGTCTTTCTGGTTTACGGACCGCGGGGGGAAAGGTCGAACCTGCCAAGCAGCGTGTCGCAGCGGGCCCGCGCGCAGGCTGAAGCGCGCCTGGCTGGACTCGATGCCGCGACGGCGCTCGACTACCTGCTGGAAGGGGGAGGCGTTCCACCGGGCCTGCCGGTGAAGGTGGCAGGGGTACTGGACGAGCGAGTGCTGGTGATCGAATCGCAGCGGTCGTCGGGCAGGGGCGCCGGCCCGGGGCGGATAGGGGTGTATGCCCTGCTGATCAGCGCTCGCGATCCGGCGATTGAGGCGCACGGGCAGTTCCGCAACCAGGCACGGATGATGCTAAGGCGACTGGGCGTGAGCGAGGAATATAGCCCGACGGCATTCTCCGAGCAGTGGGACGCACTGCGGCAGTTGCAGGGCCAGACCATGCCCGGCAAGGCGCTCGTCGTTCTGCTGGATCCGTTGAAGCATCCGGGCCTCTACCGGCAGAACCTGCGGCCCGAAGCAACTCGCGCGATCGGACCTCTCCAGATTCGTGACACCTTCGAGCTTCTGCCTGCCTCCGAGCCGGTCCTGATGTGGCAGGGGTCGCGGCAGCTCGACCGCTGCAAGGGAGTGCTTGGCCAGGTGGCTTCCGCGTCGCCGGGCTTCGGGCAGACGGAAATGACGATCGAGTCGATTCCTTTTCGTGGGCATGTGGCGGCCGCCTTTGCCGGGAGCGAACTGGCAGCGAATCTGCAAATCGTCGAGATGTTCCGCCAAAAGTGAAGTCAGCGTGCGGACATCACGAACGCCGCTTTGACAAGCTTCGAACTGCGACGGTCGGCCAGGGCCGCCAAGGCTTGGCGGTACTCCTGAAGGGCGAATACGTGCGTTAGCAGGCCCCCGGGGCGGAGCCGACACGATTGGACCAGCTCAAAAACGACCTGATAGGTGTGCATCTTGCGATTCTCGAAGGTTTCGATCTGGCGGCCGTAGCAACCGTGGACCGTCAGTTCGCTCATCCACAGGGGGGTAACCTCCACAAACGATATGCCGGGCGTGCCGACCTGTAGCACGGTGCCGCCCGAGCGGGCCCATTTCATCGCATCGGTTAGGCTCTGGCCGGTGCCGACGCAGTCGTACACGAGGTCGAACCCACCGAGGACAGCCTGGTTGCCGTATGCGCCCGGCACAATGCGGGCACCTGCGACCTCGGCGAGAGCGCGGTAGCGAGCGCCAAGGCCTTCACGCCGGCGCCACGCCACGGCGGCGTCCGCGCCATACTGGCGAACCTGTTCGACCTGGTGCGGATGGCGAACCACGCAGACGATGCGTGCCCGCTGGGCCAACGCGCGGATGGCTGCGACCACACCGAGGCCCACAATACCCCCGCCGAGGACGAGTGCCGTTTCGCCCGACTGGGGCATGCGGCGGAGGACGGCGTGCACGGCACACGCCAAAGGATCAGTCAGGATCGCCACGTCGTTGGGCAGTGCGTCGGGTACGCGGTGCAACTGCCAGTGGTGCGCGACGAAGTATTCTCCCCAACTGCCGCCGGTGAAGTGGTTGTATCCGATCATCATGCCGGGCGGCAGAGGGGGTTCATCGAGGCGTTGGCAGATGCTGAAACGCCCTTCGGCGCAGGCGAGGCACGGCGGATCGACGCCTCGCACGTGGCACGAGAGCATCGGCTCGACGCAGACGCGCTGACCCACCTGCCATCCCAGCTGGCGGGCAACGGGCCCGACCTCGTCGATCACAGCGACGTTTTCGTGGCCGAGCACCACGGGAAACTGCACGAAGGCGCGCAACATGGAGCCGGGATGCTGACGGTGCCGTACCAGCGCGATATCGGTACCGCAGACGCCGCCCATCACCGTGCGCAGGCGGACCCACTTGGGACCGGGTAACTCGGGCGGCGGAATATCGACCATCCGCAGCCCCGACAGGCGGGCAGCGAACATGCCCGGTCGCAGCCGACCGAGCGTCTTGCCGGCAAGCCAATGATATGGCTTCGGGTCAAACAGCAACGCTTTCACCGATGCGGGCTCCTCGTGTGGCTTCTTTCCCATGGTAATGCGGTCAGGCGTGCCAGGCGACCCTGTCGGCCGACCGAGGGTTTGAGCGGACGACGGGCTTGTCGGATCGAGCTAACGACTTGTCTGGCGGAAGGTTCGGCGCCATGATAGCCGGCCGAACGCAGAGGTGTAAGGCGACTGTGTCGGTGAGCTGATGCCTTCAGAGACGGATAAATCCAGCAGGCTGCCGTTGGGTGTGCGTATCGTGCACGTGTTCCGGTCTTTGGGGTTTCCCGAGGACTGGTTTCTGGTGGTGCTGGCGGTAGCGATCGGGGCCACTACCGGGCTGGGCGCTGTAGGCTTTTACGAACTGATCAAGTGGGTCACACGACTGTGCTACGGACCCGAGCACGGCCTGTACCATGGGTATCTGGTCATGCTGGTCGTCCTGCCGGCGGCCGGGGCGCTGCTGGTGGGCTTGCTGACGCAGTGGTTTGCGTCGGAAGCCAAGGGGCATGGCGTGCCGGAAGTGATGGACGCCATCTATCGGCAGGGCGGGCGGATCCGGCCTCGGGTGGCGGCCGCCAAGGCGCTCGCCAGCGCGCTGACGATCGGGTCGGGCGGGTCGGCCGGTACGGAGGGACCGATTATCCAGATCGGCTCGGCGCTGGGCAGCACGTTTGGTCAGTTGTTCAAGCTCACGCCGCGGCAGTTGACGCTCTTGGTGGCGTGCGGCGCGGGGGCAGGGATCAGTGCGATTTTTGACGCGCCGATCGCGGGGGTTTTATTCGCTCTGGAGATTTTTCTTGGTGAGCTGTCGTTCCGGGCGTTTTCGCCGGTAGTGCTGGCGTCGGTGCTGAGCAACTCGGTGGCGCGGGCCTTGATTCCTGAGCGGGCGAACCTCGGCGGGGCCATCTTCTATATCTCGGTGGACGATCAGGCGAAGTACCAGTTCGTGTGGACCGAGCTGCCTTATTACGCGGTGTTGGGTGGGATATGTGCCTTGGTCGCGGTGGCGTTCATCAAGGCTCTTTACGGGACGGAGGATCTGTTTGACTGGTTTGCGATGCCGGCCTGGGCCAAACCGGTGCTTGGGGCGGCAGGCCTGGGGCTCATCGGGGTGGTGGCAGTGTGGTGGGGCGGGGAGAGGTCGATGCCGTCCTTCTACGGCAACGGATATCCACTGATCACTCAGGCGATCGACCCGGAGTACGTCGCACATTTCAGCATTGGGCTGCTTTTGGGTTTGGGTGCGCTGAAACTGGTCGCCACCTGTCTGACGCTGGGCTCGGGCGGCAGCGGGGGGGTGTTTGCGCCATCACTGTTTATGGGGGCGACGGTGGGCGGGGCCTTCGGGCTCCTGCTGAATCGGCTGGGGCTTCTTGGGCTGGAAGGCGCCAACCCCGGTCTCTACGTCGGCGCCTACGCACTGGTGGGCATGGCTGCGGTGGTGGCGGCCACCACGCACGCGCCGTTGACGGGCATCGTCATCCTGTTCGAGCTGACGCGAGACTACCGCGTGATCCTGCCGGTGATGTTCGCCGCCATTCTGGCGACGGCGGGGGCGCAGCTTCTGGCTCGTGACAGCATCTACACGCTCAAGCTCCGCCGCCGAGGCATTCGGTTGAGCAAGGGTGTGGACATGAGCATCCTGCGGAGCATGACCGCCGCCGATCTGCCCCGGCAGAAGCCTGTCTTCGTGTCGCCGGAGCAGCCGCTTCAGGACCTGCTCGACATCGCACAGGAGTCCGACGTGATCGACTTCGTCGTCGCCGACGAGCACCAGCAGTATCAGGGGATGGTGCTGGCCGACGAGGTTCGAGTGGCCCTGCTTCAGCCCGAAGCGGTGCCGCTGCTGCTGGTCGAGGAACTCGTCCGCAAGGAAGCGCCGGTGATATACCCGCACGAGACGCTGGACGTCGTGCTGGACAAGTTCGCCCGCTGCGATGCCGACGCGCTGCCCTTGGCGGCCGGCCGCGTGGACGAGCGGATCGTCGGTTTGATCACCCGCCACGGACTGTTTAACGCCTACCACGCGGAATTCGCACGGCGAGCCAGCACGTAGTTTGCCGACCTCTGCTTTTCCGCGCCACCCTCCCGTCAGCAGCGGGGTGTTCCGCAACAGCGTGGACCATGCCCGGGCTATTCTCGCCCGGCGCATTGAACCTATGGCGCGAATCTCATCAGATGCTTCCAGTGCTTTTCGAACTCGCATCGGCCGAGCTTCGTGATCCTGTACGTGGTATGCGGCATCTTGCCGACGAACTCCTTCGAGATATCGATGTAGCCGGCCGCCTCCAGGCTGTTCACGTGCGTGGCGAGGTTTCCTTTCGTCAGGCCCAGGACGGTCAGCAAGAAGGTGAAGTCCGCCTCCTCGGCGGCGCTCAGGATCTTCAGGATGGCCAGGCGCGCGGGTTCGTGGACCACGCGGTTGAGGCCGTTCATGTGCTTTGCATTCGGCTCACTCATCAAACGGGCGCTCCTGCCCGATCCGCCTCCAGATCCAGCGGTTGTAGATGTGGACGACAACCGCGGTCACCGCGCCGGCCGATGCAAAGAGGATCACGTAAGCGGCAGCGAAGGAATAATCCCAACTCCTGCCACAGAAAGGCGTCGGGATGCCCGAAGCGACGGCGACGGCCTCGAGCAGCAGCAGGCCGCCGAGAACCAGGCAGGGGGGTACGGCCCTCTCCTTGTTTCGGAGGTAGATGAAGAAGGCGCCGGCCACGCTCAGGATCAGGGCCAGCCCCCAGCGGTTGGAAAGATATTCCGCCTCGGTCAAGGCTGCCGGAACAATGTGCACGCTGAAGAACACGATCCACGCGATCGGCGGGGTCCGTCCGCGGGGCAGTTCAATCGCGCCATCCGCGCGATAGAAGCTCATGCCGTATCGCTTCGCCAGCTTGAATGCCAGCCACAGCGATCCGATGCTGAACACGACTTGGAGCAGCACGATGGCGATGACCCACCGAGTCTCCAGCCCCAGACGGAGCGCGACCTCGCTGGGTTGGATTTCGTCGTCGGTCAGAAACCGATCGATTCTCCAGGCTATTAACTTGTCCATCTGCAGCAGCAGTGCGAAGTTAATCAGTAGGATGGCCAGGACGATGAGCAGGCTTAGCGAGCGGCTCTGAGCGTACCTGTTCACCAGCCTGCCGAGACGTTCCAGCCGCTGCAGTTCCCCCTGAGAAACCGAGCTGTCCGCCGACATGGCATTGCCTCTGCAAACTAGTTTGTACCACAAACCAGTTTAGGGCTCGACGGGGTGGGTGTCAACAGCATTCTGCGGATTTCTTGTCACAGCGGGCACCCATAGACGCGGGCATTCTCCAAACGAAGTGCATCCGGGTTTTGGGGGTCAGACCGGCGGGCTGACCGGCCAGCCGCGCTGGCCGCAGCCGCCCGATTCAAAGAGGTAAGCGCATATGCGCCACGGCAGTCCCGAAACGACGGGGGGCGGTCCAGGGCCGCATGTGAGAGTCAGAGTGAGTTGGTCGTTCGACCGTCGCACCGCGTAGGCAGGGCCGCCCGTCGTGGACGGCCCTGTCAGAATCAACGTTCACGCTACAGCGTCATGGACACAGCGCCGGCTTGGACGGCGCCCGAGGGCCCAGGTTATTCCTGACGACCAAGTAGTCGCCCGTCGTCACGCGGCCATTGCCGTCGAGGTCTTCACGCATGTCCCCTCGCCCACCCAGAGCGCCCTTGACGCAGACGTAGTCCAGCGTGCTCACGCGCCCGCCGCCTTCGCAGTCGCCGACTAGCGTGTACACCTCAAACTGGAACGGAACCACGTCCGTCCAGCCCGGCGCCGACTCGACCTGATACCAGGTCATATCGGGTAGCACGTCGTGGTTATTCGGGTCGTTCGGATCCGTCTCTCGGCCCTCCAGCGTGCAGCCGTTCGGATCGTCCGCGTCGATCGAGTACGTGAACAGGTTGCTGACGTCCGTGCAGTCGTTGGTCATGTCCTTGACCACCAGCGGATTGCCCGACGCCGGCAGCGTGATGGAACGGTCAAAGACGCAGAGGATGAGATTGCTCTGCGTCTTGGGCAGTGAACCGTCGGCAGCCGGTTCGGTGGCCAACAGTTGGGCCGGCACATACTCGTCGGCGCCCATGTCCACCGTGTAGCCGAGGATCCGGTCGTCGCCGTCCATGTCGCCCCAGCCGTAGTTGGCGATCGGCGCGTTCGGCCCGGACGGGGCCGCCAAAGGATCGTCGAAGCTCACCTGCCCGCTGTTGGGATCCACGCCCGTCACCGTTCGCAGTACGCCGTCGCCGTCGTACTCAATCTCGTCATCGATCGCGTAGCGGCCGGGGTCCGCGACGATCACCGACGTCTGCGTGCCGGCATCGGTCGTCGTGTCGCTAAAGACCACGGCCGCGGCGTTATCCCCGGCGTTGACGCACGGGGAGCCGGGCGAGAGGTGGTAGTCGCCGCTGCCGGCATCTACGAACATCGGGTCGGCATTGATGTTGCCTGTTCCTACATAGCCGCCCTGCACGTCGCTGTAGGTGACAAGGGGGGT
The DNA here is from genome assembly GCA_035530655.1 of Phycisphaerae bacterium. Classification (GTDB taxonomy): domain Bacteria; phylum Planctomycetota; class Phycisphaerae; order UBA1845; family DATKUK01; genus DATKUK01. Next base: position 34,969 of record DATKUK010000017.1, on the reverse strand, counting down.
GCTGAAATCGTCGCGGATCTCACCCCCCGTGTCGTTCCAGAGGATGCAGTTGGCCACCGTGGGGCTGCTGCTGTCGTTGTACATCCCGCCGCCGTAGTAGTACGCCGTGTTCCCGCTGAACGTGCACTGGGTCACCGTGGGGCTGCTTTCATCGTTGTACATCCCGCCGCCGTAGGAGTCCGCGGAATTGTTGCTGAACGTGCACTGGGTCACCGTGGGGGTGCTGTTGTTGTAGTTGTACATCCCGCCGCCACCGGCGCCCGAGTTGCTGGTGACGATGCAGTCGGTCACCGTCGGGCTGCTGGCGGAGTTGTACATCCCGCCGCCGGCGCCCGCCGTGTTGCCGCTGAACGTGCACTGGGTCACCGTAGGGCTGCTGTTGTAGTAGTTGTACATCCCGCCGCCGCGGTGCGCCGTATTGCCGCTGAACGTGCAGTCGGTCACCGTGGGGCTGCTGCTGTCATAGTTGTGCATCCCGCCGCCGTAGTCCGCCGTGTTGCCCCTGAAGGTGCAGTTGGTCACCTTCGGGCTGCTGTTGTACCAGTTGCACATCCCGCCGCCCTTCCAGTAGTCCGCCGAATTATTGCTGAACGTGCAGTCGGTCACCTTGGGGCTGCTTTCATAGTTCCACATCCCGCCGCCGTAGTCCGCCGTGTTGGCGCTAAACGTGCACTGGGTCACCGTCGGGCTGCTGCTGTACCAGTTGCCCATCCCGCCGCCGCTGTCGTCCGCCGTGTTCGCGCTGAACGTGCAGTCGGTCACCGTCGGGCTGCTGTTCGAGTTGCGCATCCCGCCGCCGTCCCAGTCCGCCCCGTTCCCGCTGAACGTGCAGTCGGTCACCGTCGGGCTGCTGTTTAGGTTGTACATCCCGCCGCCGTGCTCGCCTGCCGTGTTCCCGCTGAACGAGCATTGGGTCACCATCGGGCTGCTGTTGGCGGAGTTGTGCATCCCGCCGCCGCCCGCTGTGTTCCCGCTAAACGTGCACTGGGTCACCGTGGGGCTGGTGTAATAGTTGCGCATCCCGCCGCCGCTGGCGCGGCCGTTGGTGATCGTGAATCCCTCCACCACCGCTGCGGCGGTCTCGCCGTTGTGGAAATAAAACCCACGGCCCGCGTCGTGGCAGTCGATGACGCAACTGGCGGCGCCGTTGGCCGACCGAACGGTGATCAGCCGACCGCCAAAGTCGAGGTCGCGGTTGCCCTCGCCGGTGTACGTGCCGTCCAGCACCAGCACCGTGTCGCCGTCGACCGCGGGGTCGATGCCCTCCTGGATGGCATCGTACGGATGGTCGGCCGAGCCGTCCTCATTGGGATCGCTGATCGTCGGATCGCCAGCATTCGGATCGCTCGGGGCGTCTTCGTCCACGTACCAGGTGGTCTGGGCGTACGCGTCGCCGGCCGCTGCCAGCACGCCGATCAGCAGAACGACGAGCATCCGATGGGAGAGCAGGCCAGACATGATATGTTCCTCCGTCGTCCGGTGGGCACGAACTAAACCCGGGAAAGGTGAAATACCCCACGCTGACGGGTAATGTCGGTGAAGTACGGCGGTCTCCGGCCCGAAGCGGCATGCAGACACTCAGGCTGCCGCGCTACCTCTGGCCGTCACGCCCGCCGAAATCGCCCGTCAGCGGACAAACCGAATCTATTGTACCGAATCCGGTGCCGGGCAACAAGGGCAACGCCTGACCTGCCCTTGGGTGGCCAAAAGCTCAGCCGGCCGCCTTCAGAATGCCCGCAGACGACGGCAATTGGCCCCTTAGCTGGCCTGCCGGAGGTGACCCGACCCAAAGGGGCAGGCGGGTCGTGGTGCCGCCGGAGTCCCGCGAAACGGGGGGCGGTGGTAGGGTTCCATCCAAGAGTCGAGGAAAATAAGCAGCAGCGGCGCGGCGCAATGAGAGGGCCGCCCGCCAGATGAAGTGGTTCGGCGCCGTGGACAGATAATTGCTGACCAGCTTCATCTGTTCCAGATGGCGCCAGATCGCGTCGCCCTCGCGGATGACCTTGTCGAGGATCGACGCATCCTGGTGGTACGGGTTGCCGTCGATCTTGTGCGCATAGAGGTAGGCCAGTGGGCGGACGGCATGTTGGTAGTCGCGGTCGTGTCCCGGCTCGCAGCGGAAGCAGCCCGCGTCGGCGTCGAAGAGCCTGAGCATGAGCGGGACGTTGCCCACGATGCGCCGCAGGTACCAGTCGCGTATCGGGGTCTCGCTCACGGTTTGCTCCCCGAACGCTGGTAGGATCAGGTTCCGACAGGGCTACGCGTATCGTCCGTACTGACGGCAGGCATCGATGAAGGCGCGGACATTGGGCCATGACTGCGGCGTCTCATCGCGAACGTTGTCGACGGGCGAGAGAACGAACCCGCCGCCCGGCGCCAGGGCGTCGATGGCCTCGCGGACTGCCCTGAAGGTCTGTTCGGCGGTGCCCAGCTCGACCGTGACCGCGCCGCTCACGCCGCCCCACAGGGCCATCTGCCCGGCGGTAGCCTGCTTGAGCGCGGGCAGGTCGGTACCTTTGCCCTGGACGGGGTCAACCCCGATCAGTACGTCGACGCCGGCGTCGACGATGTAGGGCACGAGGGGCATCATGGCGCTGGTGCAGATGTAGCCCAGCCGCGAGCCGGCCTGGTGGATCAGGTCGGCTTCTCGCTTCAGTCGTGGCTGGATGAACCGCTGATATTGTTGAGGCGTCCAGAACTCGGTGGTCTCGTACCAGGCACGATGGAATATGACGTCCGGCGCGGGGTCGAGCTGGATCTCGATCTGGCGGAGGTTCCACTCGGCGATGATGTCGGCCAGCTCGTCCACGGTGTCCGGCTGGTCGTGGGCCATCAGCATGAGGTTCTCCATACCGACCAGCCAGTTGACGGGGTCCATGCCCATCACGCCGGGCTCGCCGCCGCGTCCCCATCCGCCGACGGTGGGCAGCGCGTGCTTCTCGGCGAAGGCCTTCAGCTCGCGAGCCTGGGCGCGGTAGGTCTTGATCCGGTCGTCGGCAAACGGGGCGAAAAGATGGCGTAAGGCCGGCAGATCGTCCGGCCCGGTGATCAGGAACTTGTTGCTCCTGGGGATCAGAAAGTCGTCCAGCAGGGGCACGCTATCGCCGTGCTCCCAGTCTTCGGTCTGGCGAACGACGGTCTGAAGATCGCCCGCGGGCGTGTGGTAGGTCTTGATCAGGAGGGTGCCGGCGCCGTCGGGGTCGGGCTGCTTGGCGAGACTCGTCGTGACAGCCGGGTCGAAGCACATAGGGACATGGCCGAGGTGCACGAACGGGTCGAGCCCCATCTCGAGCTGTCGCCGGGCAAGCTCCTGTTCACTGGCGCACGTCTTGCGCAGGATGTGGAAGATCATGAAACTGCAAGGCACGCGGTCGGGCTGTTGGCAGTCGAGCGCTGCTACCAGACGCTGACGAACGGACATCTGATCGACCATGAACTCATCCTGCTTTGGTGGTTCAGCCACGTCATCGCAGCGAAACGACATGCGAAGCGCGCATCGAGGGCAATCTAGCGGCAGAACGCGGCGCGGGCAAGGCGGGCTATGGGTTGTGCCCGATCAATTCATTGGCACGCTGGGCCCACGGGGAGTCAGGAAAACGGACGACGAGACTCTGAAGGGCGCGGTCGGCCTCGGTGGGTCGGCCCTGGAGCAGGAAAAGTCTGCCCACCGTCCAGTAGAGAATGGGCTGATCCGGCTGGGTCCAGTCCATGCGCCCGACGGCAAGCGTGGCGCGGGCCAGCGCCGCTCGATCGACCGGGTCGGCCCAGAGGCCGGCGGCGAGCTGCTCGAGCGTCGACTCGACGGCTGCGTCATCACGTGCACTCAAATCGGTCAGCATCACGGCCAGACGCGCGGGTAAGGATTGTGGACTCGCAGCGAGGGTCTGGTCAGCCTGGGCCCGTGCCCCTGCATGCTCGCCGAAACACGCCAGCGCGAGGGCGTACCAGCCTCGCACGTGTGGGTCCTGCGGCGCCGTTTGCACAGCCTGCTCCCAGAGTACGACGGCGGCGTCCAGACGGTCCTCATGGGCAAGCCAGACGTCCCATTCGACCAACTCGCCAAGGGCCTCCGAGTTTGGCGCCAGGACACGGGCCAAGGCCCGCAGGGCGTGTGGATGTGTGGGGTAGAGCTGGGTCGCACGTCGCGCTCGCGTCACGCCGTTTCGGTAGTAACCCGTCGTGCGCCAGCCAAGCCCCGTCCAGACGATGGCTGCGGCTGCCGCCACGACAATGACCAGTTTGCCGGCGAGTTCCTGTTGCGCGCGAGGGAGCGAACGAGCTGCCTGCTGGAGGAGTTGCCACCCTGATGCCGCCACGGCCAGGTGCAGCCCCAAAATGGGCAGGTACATGAATCGGTCGGCCGCACTGACGTTGCGGGCGATCACAGAACTCTGGTAGGGCAGCAGCAGCAAAACATACAGCCCCAGCCCGACCGAGGCTGTGGGCGCCGATCGATATGCCAACGCTGCCAGCAGCAACAGGGCAAACAGAGCGGTGAGGCCGCTAATCACCTCCGGATCGAGCCATGAAACGTGCGGTCGGGGCGGATACCACGGCGATAACCCACTTGGCCAGACGTACTTCCGCAGCGCCCACTGATGCACCTCGACCACACGTGCGATGGAGGGGCCGGAAAGTTGCTCGGCTGCCTGCGCCGTCAGGCCCGCGCGGGCAGTGAGTCGCAGGTTCAGAGCGGCGGCGGCGATGGCCAGGGCCGCCACCGGCAGCCAGGCGGCTGCCCATCGGAAACTCGATCGCCAGCCGCGGTGCAGGTCGAGCAGCCACAGAGCCAGCGGCAACGTGACGATCGGCTTGCACAGCAGAGCCGCAATCACCCCAAGCAGCGAAGCGATCAGCCAGCGAACGCCGCAGCCGTCGCGCCAACGCAGCCACGTAATCATGGCCAGCAGCACGAACGTAGTAGATAGGGGAATCGTCAGTTTGCCCACGTAGGCGAACGCCTCGACGGCCAGGGGGTGCACGGCGAAGGCAACGCCCGTGGCCGTGCTCAACCCCATGCGGCGCGACAAGGTCCATACCAGCAGCCACACCAGCAGGGCGTTGATAGCGTGAAGGATCAGCCGGTCGATGTGATAGCCGAGCGCCTGGTGGCCATATGCCCAGTACTCGGTCATGTACACGAGCATGGGCAAAGGCTGATACAGGTCGTGGTGGGCCGAAACCAGCAGCTTGCCCGCACTGGCCAAGCCGGGCTGACTTACAAGGGGATGGTCAAGCAGCAGCCGCAAATCGTCGCCGCCGACGAATTGCCCCCGCAGACTCGGCGCGGCGGCTGCAATCGCGGCCGCGACCACCAGGGCGAGCAGCAGGCCTCGTCGTGGCGGCCGGTCGTTGAGCGAAGCAGATGAATTGGCTTGTCTGCTCATGTGCGTTCCGGGGTGGGCAGTTTATCCGGCCGTGGGGGCGACGTACACTGTGTGCATGTGTAGCGGGCGGTACCGCGGCGTGATCGAAACGGGGCATGGGGGCATCGACCTGCGTGGTCGGCCCCTGGTGATGGGCGTGCTCAACGTCACGCCCGACAGCTTCAGCGACGGGGGTGACTTCTTCTCGCCGGCGTCGGCCCAACGGCAGGCGGAGCGGTTGGTGGCCGAGGGGGCCGACATCATCGATATCGGTGGCGAGTCTACACGCCCGGGCGGCGAGCCCGTGCCGGCTGACGAGCAGTTGCGCCGCATCCTTCCCGCCATCGAGGCCGCTCGCCGGGCGAGCGACTCGGTGCCGATTTCGGTTGACACGCGGCTGGGGTCGGTAGCCGAGGCGGCGCTGGACGCGGGTGCCGACCTGGTCAACGACGTCTTCGCCTTGCGTGACGACGCGGAGCTGGCGCGTGTTGTGGCCGGGCGGGATGTGCCTGTGATTTTGATGCACATGCAAGGACGGCCGGCCACCATGCAGCAGGACCCGACCTACGTGGATGTGGTCTCTGAGATATGCTCGTTCTTGCAGGAGCGGATGGATGCAGCCGAGCGGGCGGGAATCGATCGCGAGCGGATCATCATCGATCCGGGCATCGGCTTCGGCAAGACGACGCAGCACAACCTGACGATTTTGCGGGAACTGGCGGCGCTGCTGGAACTGGGGCGGCCGGTGTTGGTTGGGCCTTCGCGGAAGCGGTTTATCGGGCAAGTGCTGGGGATAGATGAGCCCAAAAGGCGGCAGTGGGGGACGGCTGCCGTCGTCGCTTGCGCCGTCGCGGCCGGTGCGCACATTGTCCGGGTGCACGATGTTGCGGCGATGCGTCAGGTGGCGACGATGGCTTGGACGATTCGTCAGGGCACATAGCGGATTGACGATCCTCTCACCTGGGGCAGGCGGACGGCTACCCGTGGTAACATCGACATTTCGCGCTGGCCGCTTGATCGCTTTGCCGGCCAGCAGAATCGCCCCTGAGCCACGACCCGCCGAGGCGATTCAGTGGGACAGAGCCAACGCCGTCTGCCCGGCGGTGCTGTGAGTCGGGGTGGGGTGCCTGGCTACGTTCAGGCCGGTAAGTTCCCTTAAGTACGCCAGATAGCGCTCGGTGAACTCGTTGAGGTCCTCGGTGATGTAGGCACGGAAGACGGCCTGACCGAAGCCGATGTCACGATCGCCGGTTGCAGCTCTCTGGGCTCGGGCGGTAGCGGCTAAGGCGGGGGTCCCCAATTCGGCGAGCAGGCGGGCGAAACCCCAGGTGTAGCGCTGCTGGGGTCCGTGCTGGAGGAACATGGTCATTGACCATACCTGGGCGTAATAGGTCTGCACCTTGCGCTGCGTAGTGGTCACCACGTCGCCGGCATGGGCATCGAGGATTTCCGCCAGAGGCATGAGCTTGCCCGTGACCAGGGCCTGCCTGAGGTGGTTGATGCGGAATCGATTGGCGTGGGGGGCAAAGACGGGTTGGTCGCCGTCCCACGCGTAGTTTTCGCAGTAAGAGGCCAGCCCTTCGTTTAACCACGCCGGCACCGCCTTGCCAAAGTGCCGGTAGGCGTACTGGTGGAATCCCTCGTGGGCCAGCACGGCCAGCGTAAGCTCTCGGCGAATATAGTACGCCACACACGTTTCCTGTCTGGTGTAGCCGCCGGAACGGATTTGCAGATACCGCCGGGCTTCGTCTCGCGCGAAGCCGCGGGTGAATTGCTCCCACTGGTTTCGCGTGTCAAACAGATAGATGGGAAGGCGCCGGTCGCTGTCGTCCGGTGCGGGGGCCATACTGATGTACTGACGATATGCCGTTTCCATGAAGACCGGCAGGAGTTCCAGCGTGAGAGCGTCTTGGACGGTCGTATAGACGGCAAAATGGTCAGTCAGAAGCCGTTGGCCCAGGGCGCGGCCGAACTGCCAGTCGGTCACCTGCGACTGAACCGCCTGTTTGGCTGGCTCGCTCTGTCGGCACCCGCCCAGCCACAAGCTCGACGCTCCCACCAGGGCCAGGCTGACGGCGGGGAAAAAGACACGTCCCTTGCTGAGCATAGACAGCAAGTCTACGGTCGACAGGACCGCACATCAACGCACAAACCGTGGCTGGGGCGAGATGCGCGCAGCCAAATTGCTGGCTGGAGCAGATGTACCGCCTGGGCTAACAGACCTGACGGTTACTTGAGAACCTTGGCGGCCTTGACAAGGTCATCGACGCTGAAGACCACCATCGCGCTCTGCCCGGGCGAGCCGGTGCTACCGTAGACGTAGTTGATGTTGACCTTTGCTCTGGCCAGCCTGGCGGATACCTTGGCCAACTCGCCCGGCACGTTGCGCAGCTTAGCCGCGATCACCGCCTGCTGGCAGAAGGGCATCTTGGCTCGCTTCATCGCAGCCTTCGCTTTGGCGGCTGGGGCAGCGACAAATCTGACCATGCCGCAGTCGACGTTGTCAACGACGGAGATGGCCTGGATATTGACCTTTGCCCGCTGCATCGCCGCGCCGAGCTTGGCGAGCATCCCCGGTTTGTTCTCCAGGTTCACGCAAAACTGTGTCACTCTGGCCATGACGATTTCCTCCCATCAAGAATTGTGGCCATTCTGATCAGCTCATAGGTCGTCCGCAGGGCGCGGGGCCGGGCCGGCCCCCGCCTGGGTGATCTCCACATAAGCCATTCTGAGGTTGAAGAGCGTCGTGTCGAGGAGTTTTTTCTCCTCGTCGTCGAGATTGGACGCGCTTTTGTTCTCGAGCACCTCTAGAAGGTCGATGTGATACTTGGCCATCGGCAGGTTGGGCGGGATGGCTCGCCCGTCCTGGCTTTGCATGCCTCCCAGTCCGACCATGGCCTGCATGGCCAGGAGATTGACCAGATCGGCAAAGCCCGGCTGACCCAGCGGTCCGCCTACCGGTTCCTTGGCGGCTTCGGCGGCCAGCTTCTCCTTCTCGCGGCGCGCCTCGCTTTTCCAGTCGTCGTCAACGTGAATTCTGGGTCCTTCGTCGTCAGGCATGATCGCACTCCAAACAATCGGGCCAAGCTACTGCCGTCGTCTTCTAGACAGATCGATCGTCGGTGTCAACCTCACTGGTGGGCACGAGACTCTGGCCCTGCTCGATGAGCTGCCGGACCAGCGCCGTGCTGTCGAGTTCGGCGGGTACGATACTCTGTCGGACGGCCATGGCTGCGGCGGTGCCGGCGGCCTCGCCCACGGCGGCAGCAATCGGCATGACCCGCAGCGAGCTGTGAGCCACATGGTCGGCGCTGATGCATCGCCCGCCCACCAGAAGGTTCGCGATGCTCGGCGGCACAAGGCAGCGGTAAGGAATCTCATACCAGTCGCCCGGTGGCAGCGGTTTGATCTCGGTGCCCGACCCGGTCGGGTTGTGGATGTCGATCGCGTAGTGGGCCCGCGCGATGCCGTCGGGAAACTTGCGGCAAGTCAGTACGTCGTCTTCGGTCAGTTCGTACAGGCCTTCGACACGGCGGCTCTCGCGGACGCCGATTTGGGCGGCGGTGACAGAAAGGTACGCGTTCTCGAAGCCCGGCAGTTCGTCGCGAAGCCAGGAGACGAACTGTTCGGCCTGGCGGCGGCCCTCCAGCTCGGCGGCTGTCAGATCAAGGCTGTCGGTGGCGTCGCGGCCCACCACGCGCGTCGTGTTGAAGTGAATCTCGTCGTCTTGAACACACGAGAAGAACAGTACATTATGGCGCGGACATTCGATGCGCCCGGTGGCCTTGGCGCGATCATAAAGCTCCTGCATCTGCGCTCGGCGCTGGTCGCGCAGGTCCGATTCATCCTCGCTGGTTGGCAACTGCGACCAGTCCACACCTTTCATGTTGAAGCATAGGGTCATCGGTTGTGTGGCGTGATCGGTTTCGCGGCCGATGTCGAACGGCGCGCCGGCCAGGGCGGCCAGATCGCCGTCGCCCGTGCAGTCGACGAACATGCGGGCCTGCGTGGCCAGTCGGGTCTTGCCCGCGGTGACGACGTGCGTGATCCAGCCGCCTTCGGTCAGCGCTCGATCGAGGAAGCTGTGCAGGAGCATTTGGACGCCGGCTACGCGGCACAACTCGAAGGCCGACGCCACTGCCGCCTCGGTTTCAAAGATGTTCCGGCCGCATCTGCCGGCATCGAGATAGCCGTTGCGCCGCCGCATGCCGTCGACCCAGTCGCGAAAGACGCCCGCAATGATGGGTTCGTCTTCTACGTGGTAATTCATGAACGGGTTGACCAGCCCGGCGGTGGCCATACCTCCAAGGAACCCATAGCGCTCGATCAGCAGTGTCGAGGCGCCGAGGCGCGCGGCCGCCACGGCTGCACCAATGCCCGCGGGCCCGCCTCCGACAACGCACACATCCACGTCGAACGCCACCGGCGTGGTTCGGGTCGGTTCGGAGATCACCGGTAAATCGGACATCTGTCGGTTCCTCCCGTCTGTCAGGGAAGACCCTTGCCGGTCCGGATCGCTCATGCCGGCTTGAGGCCCTCTAGAAGCTCGCCTACGAAGGTGGCGACGCTCTGGACGATGGCGTCGCGTTCGAGCCCGGCGTCGACGCCCTGGGTGATCCGTCGCACGATAGCACTGCCGACGATGGCCCCATCGGCCGCCCGGCAGACAGACCGCACGTGCGCCGGTGTGCTGATCCCGAATCCGACACAGACGGGTTTGCCACTCCGCTGGCGCAACTCGGCTACGTTGGCGATTAGTGCGCCAGGCAGTTGATCGCGCTCGCCGGTGATGCCCGACACCGACATGTAGTAGACGAACCCGCTGGACAGTTCGGCAATCCGCCCGCGACGCTCATCCGGCGTGGTCGGGGCCACCAGCATGGCCAGACGCAGACCTGCCGCCTCGGCGCGACGGGCGATCTGCGGGGCCTCCTCCAGCGACAGATCGGGGATGATCATTCCGTCGATGCCCGCGGCCTTGGCCTGCTCGATGTACGCATCGACACCGACGCGATGCACGATCGAGAAGGAAAGCATGGACAGGATCGGCAGATCGATCTGCTCGCGCAGTCGTCGGACCATGTCGAACACCTGCCCGATTCGCAGGCCGCTGCCCAAAGCGCGGGTAAATGACGTTTGAATCACCGGTCCGTCGGCGATCGAGTCGGAATAGGGGATGCCCAGCTCGACCGCCGTTACACCAAGCTGGTGGAAGCGGGTCAAAAGGTCGGCGGTCGTCGTCAGGTCCGGGTAACCGGCCGTCACGTAGGGCAGAAGACCTTTCCGTCCGTCGGCGCTGAGTTCGGCAAAAGCATTATCGATACGGTTGTCCCGACTCATGCGCGTCAGTATAGCGACTGTGGTCTGACCGGGCCAGCCGCGGGCACCGTGTCACGGTCGCGGCTCATCCTTTGATTACAGCCAACGGACGTAGTTCCGTAACGATCTCGACGAGCTCGGCCTGGCAGGCCATGACCTGATCGATGTCCTTGTAGGCGTCCGGTGCCTCGTCGAGATGGCTGGGTGTGCACCTGAACAGCACCCCTTGCATGGTCTGTTTGAAGCGATCGAGCGGGATCTTCTTCTTGGCTTCTTTGCGGCCCATAACGCGACCGGCGCCGTGGCTGCACGAACAGAACGAGGCGGCGTTGCCCTTGCCGCGAACGATATAGCTCTTGGTGCCCATCGATCCGGGGATGATGCCCAGTTGCCCAGTCCGCGCCGATGTCGCACCTTTGCGGTGTACCCAGACCTGCTTGCCCATGTGTTGCTCGAGGTCGGCGTAGTTGTGATGGATGTTGACCAGATCGCGGTCCAGGTCGGCCGGTCGGCCGGCAGGCGTCCTGGCGACGACCTCCTGACATAGCTTCATCATGACGTGCCGATTGTGCCGGGCGAACTCCATGGCAAAACGCATGTGCTCGACGTAGTCCTGACCCTCCCTGCTGTCGATCAACAGGTGTGCCAGGCCCGAATCCGGCGGCATGGTGCCTTCGCGATTACAGACCTGCCGGGCAAGCCTGTGAAAATGAGCGGCGATCTCCTTGCCCACGTTGCGCGACCCCGAGTGCAGCATCACCCAGGCCACGCCCTCCGGGTCGACCTGAAACTCGATGAAATGGTTTCCGCCGCCGAGGGTGCCCACTTGCTCGATGATCTTGCTGTAGCCGCTCAGATACGCCGTCCGCCGGTCTTTACGGTTCAGGTGCTCGCGTAGCTGCGATGCCCACTTGCGGGCAAGCTGTTCGCCCTGCGCGGGCAAGCGATGCTTGAAGCCCACGGGAATGCTCTGGTGAAGCGAGTCGATCATCCCCTGAAGGTGGGGTCTGAGTCTGTCGGCCGGCACGCCGGTGTTCCAGGCGACCATGCCGCAGCCGATGTCCACCCCGACGGCGTTCGGCACGATCGCGCCCTCGGTTGCGATCACACCGCCGATCGGCATGCCGAAGCCCAAATGAGCGTCCGGCATGAGCGCCACGTGCCCCACCACGAACGGCAGGTTCGACAGGTTCAGCGCCTGCCGCATGGTTTCCTCGTCGGCGTCGTAGGCCCACGTCTTGATGGGTACGCGTTGCTGGTTGCGGTTGAAGATCTCACGCATGGTTCGTGTCCAGAACAGGACTCACCCGAATTGTAGCGCCACGCGACGTGTTGGCAATCACTGCGGGCGAGAAGGGCCTGCCGACGCCAGCGATTCAGGCAGCCGATTTAGCGAATCGATCACGAATTGCGGCTGTCCTCCAGCCGGGGCCGGCCAATCGGCGTACAGCGCGCCGGGCCGGCACACCATGACACTCCGCCAGCCGAGCTGGTTGGGTGCGACGAAATCCTTCGAGCGGTTGTCTGCCACATAGGCGCACTGCGGGCCGCACAGTTGGAGGTCGGCGGCAAGCCTCTGAAAAGCGCGAGGGTCGGGTTTCCAGTAATCGCGGCCCAGTTCGTCGGTCAGAACAATGGAGTCCAGGCGTTGCGCCAGTCCCAGGGCGTCAACCTTGCGCCGTTGGGCCGCCAGGTAACCATCGCTCAGCAAGGCCAACTTGAAGCGACTGGCCAGCCTGTCCAGCGCCGCATCCGCATCGGCAAACAGACGGATTCGAGGCTGGTGATTCCGGTACACGTCGACCATCCGTTGGATCAAGGCCGGGTCGGGCGGCCGATGCAAATCGCCCAGGATCGAATCAAACACGCGGCTTCGGTCGCCGGACTCGAAGACCTGCTTCATTCGAGTGGCCAGGTCGAACGTGGGCCGCAGCTCGGCTTCAAACGCTCGCGCTACCGCCTCGAACCCGCTCTGGACGTAGTCCCGCTCCGGATAGAGCGTGTCATCCAGATCGAAGACGATCACCCGCAGTTGTGCCGGGTTGCCGCTCATCGCGAGGCTGGATGCCAGAACACCGACTGATCGTAGCGAAGCATGTACACGCCGTCACGAACACAGTCTTGCCCAACCCGAGCCCTGCGGCCCAGAAGCTCAGCCAGGAGCCACCGGGGGAAATCGGCGCCGGCGTGGATCGACAGCGGAACGCCCCCGCCCAAACGCGGGTTGACCTCCAGGACACTGATGCGTCCCCGCGGCCCAACGATGCACTGCACCGTGATTACACCCACACAATCGCCCAACACCTCGACGACGCGGCGAGACAGCTCGATCAGTCGCGGGTCCTTAACCACGCGGGCCTTCTGCACCTCTCCGCTTCGGATCTCCAGACGTTGGCGAGACACGACGCATCGTACCTGTCCGTCGAGCCCGCAGTATACGTCCTGCGTGTATTCGCCGCCGCGAAGATACTCCTGGACGATAGGCTGCCGGGCCCGCGCCAGATGGAATCGCAGGCTCTCCCCGTCGTCAATGCGAACCGCCCCTTTGCCGGCGCTGCTGAAACGCCCCTTGAGAAAACACGGGAAAGACATCGAGCGAATCGGCGGAAGCTGGTCGGCGGCCCATGTCTGCGGCACATCTATGCCGTGCCTGGCAAAAAGCCGATCGGTGGCCAGCTTGTCCCGACAAACTCGAACGACTCGCCGATCCGCGACCAACGCCGTGCAGCCTTCGTCACCCAGGCGCGCACGCGCTGCGGCCAGCTTGGGCAGTTCCGTGTCGATCGTAGGAACGAGCATATCGATGCGGTGTCGGGTGACCACCGCCAGCAGGGCGTCGAGGAAGTCCCGACGACGGATGGGTGGCATGAGGACGGGCTCGTCGACGTGGTGCATGGCCGGAGCCAGCATCGTCACGTCCGTGCCGTAGACTTTCACCGGCACGCGCAGCCGTCGGGCCGCCCGTCGAAACGCCTGGACAAGCTCGACGCGCCGACCCACCGAACTGATCAGTATTCGCACCTGACGTGTTCGATCCAACGTTTGTCTCCCCCGACCGGCGACCCGCCGACCCCGGTCGCGAAAGCCCGCCTTGGCTGGTCGCCGCGGACCCGGGGACGCCCGTGCGATCGCGCTGCTAGCGAGCGCCTGGCGTGCTGCTGCTCGTCGTGGCCGGCGTCGGCGCGGCCCGTTCCTTGGCGCGGGTCACGCGAGACACGAATGCGTCCAAGGTCGGAATCCCTGGGTAGCGATCCACCGGGTCGCCGTTTGGCTTGGCGACGACATAGGCGGGCGCCCGGCGGATGTGATACTGCTCGGCGATCTCTCTCTGAATGCCCACCTCCACCCATACGTTGACAGTATCGAGCAGCAGCTCGCGTCCCTCGGGGGTGCGGAGCACCTCATTCTGCATGCGCGCGCTGGTCGGGTCAATCCAGTCGTTAAAGTAGAGGAATATAGGGCGATTGGAGGCAGCGGCCTTGCGCTTGGCCTCCCTGAAGTCCCACTCCCACTGGGGTCCGCTGCATCCGGCCAGCAGCAACCATGCGAGCGGTATGGCCCAAAGTGCGGCCGGGGCTGTACGCGTCATTCGCAGCCGTGACATGCAAACAGGTAATTCCATAATGTTCTTACGCTTGGCAGGCGGTGTTGCGTGCGTCGTCAGGTCACGGCAGCGCGCGAGTCGTTGGTAATGAAGACGGTATGCCAGAAGTCAACCACATCCAGCTTGTAGCGGAAGTCCACGTTCAGCCCGGTCTGCAACATCAGCCTCTCAAGCGACAGATCGCTGCGCCAGCCGATCTTCTGGAAGAACGGGCACAATACCTTCTCGATCAAGGCCATGACGCGGTTGCCCGACTGGAAGTGGTTGATGATGACAATCCGGCATCCCGGCTTGCCGACCCGCCGAATCTCCCGTACCAGCCGCACCGGGTCGCTGACGACCGTAATCACATGGCTGATGAGAACGTGGTCGAAACTGCCACTGGCAAAGGGTATCTCCAACGCGTTGGCTCGGATGAGCGAGACGCCGCCGAGACCGTGCTTGCCTGTGCGTTGCCGCGCCTTGCGGAGCATGCCCTCTGAGATGTCCAGGCCCGCGACCTTAATGTCGGTAGGGTAGGTCTCGAGTGACAGTCCGGTCCCGATGCCGACGTCAAGAACTGTGTCCCCTGGCTGCAAGCCCATGCGGCGTACGGCCAGCCGATGGCGCCTCTTGACCAGCCTGGCAACAATCGGGTCGTAGAAGTAGGCCCAGATATTATAAATACGCCGAGTGCTCGATTCCTGCACGTGGTTCCTCCCACGTCAGACAACGATACTATCGGCGAGTCGCCCGGCAGACAAGCACCCACGCGCCGCCCGGCCGCTGCAACCTCCGGACGACCGATGCCTTCAGGTCGCCCCGTCTGCGGCGGATGGGCCTAGGCCTTGGCGCCGGCCGACCGCTCAGCCAGCACCGCTGCCAACGACTCGGCGATCACCCCGCAGCCCTCACTCGCCGCCTCTGCCGTGATGCACAACGGCGGGCAGATCTTGATGGTCGCCCCGCCGAAACCCACCGGGCTGAAGAACAGTACACCGCTGGACACACAACGAGCCACGGTATCCCACGCCAGTTGTCCGTCAGGCTCCTTCGTACCCGGCTTGATACAGTGCAAGCCCGCCACCAGCCCCCGGCCGTGACGGGCACCGATCACGTCACCGTGGCGCTGTTTGATCCCGTCCAACTCGTCCTGAAACACCTGGCCGACTTTGGCCGCGTTCTCGGCAAGCTTCTCGGCCACGATCAGGTCAATGTTGGCGCACGCCGCCCGCGCGCAGACCGGGTTGCCCGTATGGGTGCTGGTCATCGAGCCGGGCGGGAACTGATTCATGATTTCGCTGCGTCCGACGACCGCCGAGACCGGCAGCGAACTGCTGATGCCCTTGCCCAGGCACATCAGGTCCGGCACGATCCCGTAGTACTCGAAACCCCAGAACGTTCCGCATCGGCCGAACGCCGCCTGCACCTCGTCCATGATCAGCACGACGTCGTACCGATCGCACCATTGACGGAGTTGCTGCACGTACTCGGGAGGTGCAAAGCTTGCGCCGCCGCCCTGATACGTTTCCGTCATCACGCAGGCCACCTGCTCCGGCTTGACGCCTTTCTGGGCGAGAGACTTCTCGAACAGATCGAAGCTGGTGTCCTCGCAGCGGAACCCATCGGGGAACGGAACCTGGACGAACGTCGGGTCGAGCGGCCCAATCCACTCCTTCAACGCGGGGATGCCGCCAGCCAGTTGAGCGCCCAGCGTCCGGCCGTGGAAGGCGTTCTCGAACGTCACGATGTGGATCTTCTTGTCCCCTCCGACCCGCCGGCCGTGCGTGCGCCCAAGCTTCAGGGCACATTCGGTGGCCTCGCTGCCGGTAGAGAGGATAAACGCCTTGTCTAACTCGGTCGGGGCCAACTCGACGAGTCGCTTGGCCAGCTCCCCTCGTTGTACCGACGGGAAGCAGTAGCTGGTCAGCAGGCCGCTGCGCGCCTGGTCGATGACGGCGTCAGCGATCGGCTTGCGGCCGTGGCCGGCATTGGTGATCAGCACGCCGCTGGAAAAGTCCAACCACATGTTGCCCCATCGATCGTAGACCTGGAAGCCCTCGGCCCGATCCCACACCACGGGCGCCTGGCCTTCCATCGAGTGGGGCTCGTACCGCCGCAACTCTTGCAGCATCGACACCGACTCGGGCACGGGAAACTTCGTACGGATCCGTCGGAACTTGGTGTTGACCTCGGGCACATCTCGAGGCGTCAGATCGTATGCTCCAGCCACGGCTGATTACCTCCTGCCTGGCGACCGCTGCCATCCGATCCATCGTGGCGACCATGGACCGACACCGCATGCCGCCTTTGCGGGGCAGCCTCCCCGCGGGTCTGATGTCTCCGGGGATCCATCCGGTTGGTCGCCCGCCCGGCTGCAGGCCTCGCGACCCGGGCCTCGCAGGCCGGGGCACGTATCCGCCCGCAACCGCGAGGCGAGTTGACCGTCACATTCTAGCCAGCCGGCTGCTCGTCTGCAACGACCGAGTCGCTTGGAGGTCGGCCCCTTGCGGGCCATGCCGCAGTTGTGGGCCGAGGCGCCGGCGATAGAATCGGCGGCACCGGGCCGCCGCTCGTCGTGCCTTGTGTCGATGGGCAAGAGCGGTACCAGGACCATCGGCCTTTCGTTCCAGGTGCGCTATGCCCGTGATCCAGGCTGTCTTGTTCGATCTGGGCGAGACGCTGCTGCATTACGAGCCCGTGGACACCCTGGCTTGTTTTGAGCAGGGGGCACGCCTCGCCTACCAGCGTCTTGAGCAGGAGGGGCACCGGCTACCCAGCTTCGGGCGGTACCACCGTCGCCAGCGCCGGGCGATCAAGCTGGCCTACGCCTGGTCGAAGCTGACCGGTCGTGAGTTCAATTCCATGGATCTGCTGGGACGCATGCACCGCCGGATGCATCTACCGGTCGATGCCGCCACACTTCGTGACCTGACGAATCTGTTCTACAGGCCCCTCAGCGATCACGCTCGACAGGAGCCAGAGACTTCTGACGTGCTGGCTCACCTGCGCAGCATGGGTGTGGCGCTCGGACTAATCTCCAACACGTTCGTGCCGGGCAGCGCCCTCGACGATCATCTGCGGCGCGAGGGGCTGCTGGAGTTTTTCCCCGTTCGGGTGTATTCATGCAATGTGGGGTTCCGCAAACCGAATCCTCGAATTTTCCGACTTGCGCTGGAGCGGATCGGCGCCGAGGCCGACCGGAGTCTTTTCGTGGGTGATCGCCTGGACGTAGACGTCAAAGGCGCCAACCGTGTGGGGATGATCAGCGTTCTCAAGGCTGCCGCGCTGCCTGATGGTCGCATTCGTCCGCGGTATCACATCCGACGGCTGGCCGAACTTCCGGCGCTGATCGCGCGTGACCTGTAGCCCATGCAGACGATGCTGGCTCCTCATCTGCTGCTGGAGGCGTACCGCCTGGGCATTTTCCCGATGGCTGACGAGGACGGCCAGATCCGCTGGTTCAGCCCCGACCCAAGGGCAATCATCGAACTCGACCGGTTCCATGTCCCCCGGACCCTGCGTCAGGTGTACCGACAGCACCGCTTCGACGTCCGTGTCGATACCGCGTTCGAGCGCGTTATCCGAGCCTGCGCCGACCGCCCGGAACCCACGTGGATTTCACCCGAGATTATTCAGGCATACACCCGCCTGCATCGTTTGGGGCACGCCCACAGCGTCGAGTCGTGGCAGGGCGGTTGCCTGGTGGGCGGGCTATACGGCGTTGCCCTCGGCGGGGCGTTCTTTGGTGAATCCATGTTCCACCGCGTCACCGACGCCAGCAAAGTCGGCCTGGTGGTACTGGTCGAGCGGCTGACGCAGCGAGGCTTCTGCCTGCTCGACGTGCAGTTCCACACGCCTCACCTTGCCCGTTTCGGCGTGCAGGAGATTCCCCGCGCCGAGTACCTCCGCCGGCTTCAGCGGGCTGTGCTCAAGACATGCCGTTTTGTCGATTAAGCTGGCTCGATGGTGACGGTCAAGCCGCAGCTTGCGAATTGCTCGGCGTACAGCTCGGCCAGCTCCTTGTGGATCGTCAGTAGCAGCGAGACCCCCTTGTGGTGGGCTTCCAGCATGCGGTCCACAGCTTCGGGCAGGCTCAGGGGCGTGAGTTGCCGAATGACCTGAACGACATAGCCCATCTCGTTCACGTCATCGTTGTGCAGGAGCACTTTGTAGGGAGGAAGGTGCTTCGGTTTGGAAGGTGCCGACTTGCGCCGCCTGGTCGGGCTGGCCGACCCGGTTTGCCTGACGCGAGGCGACTGTTTGCTCTGCGAGGCCGACTTGCCCATGACTGGCAACTCCTACGAGTATTGTAGCCTCTGTCGCCGCGCTCACAATGCAGCGGTTGGGACACGCCGGTTGGGCGAGGGCGTAGAGTCCCCGCCGTCGGAATGCTATACTGACATAGTTGGGCGGCCGGCGCCAACGAAGCCGCTCCGTCGAACCGCCGGGTGGGCGCCACCCACTCCCGCGGTTGACGGCCTGATGAAGGAGACAACTACCGTGGCTGCGGAGATCACCGTTCACACACTGCTGGCCGGCATGGCCAAGCATGATGCCTCGGATCTTCACCTGAAGGTTGGGCTAAGCCCGCACTACCGCGTCGCGGGCAAGCTGCGCAGGATCGATTCGGTGCCTCCTTTCGAGAACACCGAGCAGATCGAGAGGATGCTCGACTCGATCATCCCCGAGCAGCGGCGGGCGGCGTATGACGAGTCGGGCGACCTGGATTTCTCTCATCAGGACGCGAGCGGCGATCGCTTTCGCGTCAACGTCTTCCGCGCCACGGGGCAGATGCATGCGGCGTTTCGTCGCGTCAAGAGCCAGATCCCCTCGTTCGAAGAGCTGCATCTCCCGGCGGTCTACCGCAAGCTCGCCGAGCGGGCACACGAGGGATTGATCCTGATCGCAGGGGTAACCGGGTCGGGCAAGAGCACGACCCTGGCCTCGATGATTCAGTATATAAACGAAACACGAAACGTCCATATTATTACCATCGAGGACCCCATTGAGTACACCTTCAAACCGGCCAAGGCGATCATTTCACAGCGTGAGTTGAACGTGGACGTGATCGACTACCACGAGGCGCTCAAGTTCGTCGTGCGACAGGATCCGGATGTGATTTTCATCGGCGAGATGCGCGATCGCTTTACCATGCTGGCGGCCTTGCAGGCGGCTGAAACCGGCCACCTGGTCTTCGGCTCCATTCACTGCCCGGATGCCACGCAGGCGTTCTCTCGTATCCTCGAGTTCTTCCCTCAGGATCAGCACGACTTCATCCGTTCGTCGCTGGCGGCCAGTATGGTGGGCATCGGGGCGCAGCGCCTCCTGCCGGCCATCGACGAAAAGATTCTGCGCGTGCCGGCCTGTGAGGTGCTGCTGAGCAACGCCACGGTCAAGGACAAGATTCGCCGGGCGGAGGATGAGGACCTGCCTGAGATCATCGCCACCAGCATCGAGGACGGCATGCGAAGTTTCACCTACTCGCTGGCCGAACTGGTCAAGAGCGAGATGGTGTACCGCGACACGGCCATAGAGTTCGCCCCGAATCGCGACGCCCTCGCCGCCACCTTGCGTGGGATTCAGACGACCGCCAGTGGGCTGGTGGGGCGGCGGTAGGGCGCCTCTGTCTGCGCCGGCGGATGAGGGGGCTTTGGCGCCATATCGGTTGCGGGTCGGGCCATGCCGTGGGGCAGTAGGGGGGTTACTTGTCCGGGCGGGAGACCTTGCGTTTCGCAGAGACGGCGGAAAGCCGTTCGGCTCTGGCAGCCGCTACGAATCTGTCCAGGTCTTGGAAATCCCATGCCGTGCGCGACACGGGGCGGTTCCGCCCATCGGATACGCGAGCGGACCAGTCGTCCACCAGAGCCCGCGCGGCAAACCGGTCACACATCGATTCCTTCTGCCGGATATTTCGCCCCGCGAGGTGGACAAGCCAATGGTAGAGTTCGTGCAGGAACACGAAAAGCGCCAACTGATACGCGTCGGCCAGCTCGACCACATACGTGGGCTTCCACCAGTGGCGGGCGCTGCTACGGGCGCGGGCCAGGTTCGTGCCCATCCGGTAGGGGTATTTCACGCGCCTTCCCACGTTCACGTAGATACGGTTACGGTCGTAACGGCGAGTGCCCGAGAATTCCGCACCCCGGCTGTGACGGACGAAAACCTCCAGGTCGTCTGTGTTCCACAGGGCGGTGTAGCGATCGAATCGCGCGCTCAGCTCGGCGCCGTCCAAGTGCGTCGCGTTGTGAAGCTTCATCGTCCCTCCCACATGCCTGACCGCCCTACAGCGGAGCGGTCGCGCGTGGCTCGATGAGTCCCACGTGCGGCAGGGCGATACAGTACGCCAGCTACAGGCGAGGAGTCTACTGGCGGGGATGAAAGCGGGCGTGAATGGCCTTGAGACGGTCCCGATCCACGTGTGTGTAAATCTGCGTGGTCACCACACTGACATGTCCCAGAAGCTCCTGGACCACCCGCAGATCGGCCCCGCCGGCCAGCAGGTGCGAGGCAAAGCAGTGCCGCAACAGATGCGGGGTCACGCGGTGGCTGATTCCGGCCTGTGCGGCGTGTTTCACCACCCGCCGCCAGAGGTTGTGTCGGTCCAACGGACGCCCGGACCGGCTGAGGAATAGAGTCGCGACCGCTGGAGTCCTCGCCAGGCGTGGACGAAGCTGCGACAGGTAGACTTCCACCGTCTGGACGGCGTAACGCCCAATCGGCACGATCCGCTCACGCATGCCTTTGCCCAGACATCGCACGTATCCCACTTGCAGGTTCACGTCCTGGCAGCAGAGCCCGACGAGTTCAGCGGCTCGCAAGCCCGTTCCATACAGCATCTCCAGTATGGCCCGATCGCGCAGGTAGAGTGGATCGTCCGGGCACGGCGCAGCCAACAACTGCCCGACGTCCTGCTGGCTGAGCACCCTCGGTAAGCGCTGCCATTGGCGAGGCGAGTCGAACAATCCCGCGACGTCGCGCGCCATGGCGCCCTGTGCGAACAGGTATCGTAGAAACATTCGAATGGCCACCAAATGACGAGCGATGCTGGCTACGGCCAATCCCCGCTCGTGCAACGCCACAAGATGCTGCTGCACGGTGGCCGGTTCGATCTGCTGGGGGCGCTGAACGTCCCGCTGCTCCAGCCATCGGGCAAACTCACTCAGATCGCGCCGGTAGGCCGACAGCGTGTTCGGCGACAACCCACACTCAATGCTGAGGTAGTTCAGAAACGCTTCAAGCAGACGGCCCAGCGGCTCGGTGGGCGCCTCAGGCCACGACCGCTCCGACAAGGGCCCGTTGCTCGGATACGTGGCGCCAGCGAAGTTCATGGTAGACAGGACACGCCGTCGGGCAGTTCACGCAAAGCTTGAAGGCCTCACACAGCCGGCCCAGGCTCAAGCGTCTCGCACAACGAGGATCCGGCAACTCGATGAACGGGCAGATTTGCGGGCGAGACATCCTCATGCCACTCGCGCGGCGATGCATGAATGTTATCGGCTGTTCGCATCAGCCCCCTTGAGCCCCGCCGGCTGGGCGGTTGACGCGTCTCGCCCACAGACAATCATTGGTCCTGTTTGGGGGGCTTTATGGCCTGTTCGCGAAGCCATTCGGCCACCTCTTTGGCAATCGCCTTGGCGAGGTCTTCCGGGCTGCTTCGAATGGCCTTGGTGCTTCCAACCACGTTTGACCGCCCGATAACGGCGCCCGAACCGGTGTCAATGACTTCGATCCGCGCAAGCGCGAGCGACATGCTGCCGAGCAGTTTCTCCATCCCGCCGCCGCCTCGGTAGTACAGCACTCGGGTGTTGACCTGAAGCTTGGCTCCGCCGCCGTATGCGACCTTCTCGGCGTTCTCAGCCAACTCCTCAATCAACGCCAGTTTTAGTTCGCCGACAAAGTTGGGTGGGCAGTTGGGACCCGCGTCGTTGTCCACCGTGCCCGCCTGCACGCCCCCGGCGTTGGCGACGTTGTCAGGCGACAGCGGGCCAAGCACCTGCAACTCGCCCTTCGCGCCGGCTACCTCGGCCAAGCCCCGTTTGGCCGCCGTAAAGCAGCCCGTCGTGGTCGTCAGAATCACCGCCGCCAACATGCACGTCGCCGTCCGCATTCCAAACTCCTTATGACTGATCGCTCTGGCAGAGCAACGCCGCGATTGTAGCTGCTTAGCGAACCGCATCAATCGCCCTTCGTACTTTCGTGTCTCTCAGATATCTCGCCGCCGGCGTCGGATGCCGCGCCCCGTTTCGACCTGAACCGGCTGCGGACCACATCGAGCAGTTCCGACGCGGCGGGAAGCTCGTCGGCCCGGAAGTACAGGCCGCGGTCACGCTGCTGTTTGAACAGGAAGTGCGCCACAAGCCATACCTGTTCGGCCCGAACGACGGGATCGTCGCTCTCGGCTGGCTTTGCGGCGTCCAAGGCCTGCTGCCAATGGCCCACCACACCGTCAAGATCCCGCAGTCGCACCGCTTCACCGGCGCGAATCCACCCTCGATCGACGAAAAACGGTTTCACCCACGACGTGCCGCCGCCGGGTTGGATGATGAGCCAATTGAAATCCTGCGCGTCACACATATGGCGAAAAGGTAGTGCCGACAACCGGTCTGCCTGCTCGAGCCGCCTTTTGATCCTCGCCGCCTGCTCAAACTGCATTTCCTCCGCCGCCGCCGACATCTCCCGCCGCCACTTCTCCAGCGTGGGCGCCCGTCTGCCCCGTGCGAAAGCGACCGCTCGATCGACAACCTGGCGATATTGCGCCATGGTAATCGCGCCCAGGCATACGCCGACACACCGTTCCATCTCGTGGTAGGCACATGCTTGGCCGCGGCGCCTCTGACGCAGTCTGTCGTGGTGTCGGCACAGGTCAAAAAGATCGTGTAGAAGATCGACATACTCGCTACAGTCCCGGCGCGTGGCAATAGGTCCGAGGTATAGCGTGGGCGAGCCGCGAGCATAGACCATGTTGGTTGTAACCAGTTCGGGCGGGTCGGTGGCCGTGTCGGCCTGTACGAACCACGCAGGGCCGAAACCCAGCATTTTGCGGTATCGCCGCGGGTAAAGCCGTCGGCACGTCCGCCAGTAGTGGAGAGTATTTTCGAACGCAGAGAAACCGGGCTGCCAGCGTAGTCGCCGCGCGATGGCTGTCAGGTCGGCGCGGCTGCGGGGCCTTTCGGAGCGACCCAATCGTGCGCCGATGGATCGCCGCAGATTCTGACACGAGGCCAATTGGATAGGCCGTTCATCCTCGCCGCAGATCAGCCACGTTCCCCCGTGTGACGGCAACTGCGTGAAGTCCCAACAATTCGGATCGGCCGGCAGATCCACCTTGCAGGCGAACAGTTCGTCGAGATCCATGAGGCGCCTTGCTCGACACGATGGCTGGAGCATGGCTGCCGGGTCGGCAGATCAGAGCCCGGCCGAGCACTCAGGGCGACGGGATCGCCCCCACCAGCGCGTCGACGACGTAACGAGCATGCCGGGACTCGGCTCTTGCCCCAGGCCTTGTCGGCCGGCCCTGGTCCTGTGCGGCGATCAAACCGGCATGCCGGTGATCTTGCCCTCGAACACCATCGTATTGCCCACGAGGGCCTGGATCTGGAAGATCATGCGCCGCGGGCGAATGTCGATGGCTTGCCCCAAAAGGTGCAGCGTGCAGGTCGGCATAACGGCTTCACGAAACTTGACGGCGTCCACGCCGCCAAATCCGAAGAAGCGATCTTGGTCGCTGACCGTGTGCGTGAAATAGCTCGCTGTCTGGGCCGCAGCCTCGATCATCAGCACCCCGGGGAACAGCGGTCGGTCAGGTATGTGGCCACGCGTCCACCAGTCGTCCTGGCGGATGTGTTTGAGCGTCACGATGTGCCCCGCATCCCGATCCAGGTAAACCACACCGTCCAAAAGGGAGAACTCGTGGCGATGAGGCAGGGCTTGATAGATCTGCTCCCGGCTGATGATCGCACGCGACAAGTCGATGTCACTCAGATCGAACAGCAGCGGCGGAGGCAATGGCGCGATCCTCCTTTCCGGGGCCCAAGCGAGGTGCCGATCCGTCTGCGACCGCCCCACGCCAGGGCGGCACCGCGCCTAAGGGGTGTCCGTAGCGCGCACTTCCAGGATCTTCTTGCGCAACTCCTGAGCGGTGCTCTTGATATCCTGCATCGCCTTGCGGACCCGCGTGCCTGCGGCTTTGTTCCCGCCCTCGGCCTTGGCGATGTCCTCTGCCACCTCCTCGATGAGCTTCTTCAGCTGGTCATACTCTTCCATTGCCTGGCTCCTACCTGGGCTACCGCTGTACCTCGACATTTCTCTAAGTCTCGCCACAGGGCGAGGTTGCTGGCAGAGTGTAGCAGGCCGTCGCAGGATTGCCAACCAGAGCAACCTACAGTCCAAGTGGGCGGCGCTGCGGTCTCAGGGAAATCAATGGCGTCGTAACCTGCTTCAAAAAAAGAACTTACGGCTCCATATGTTCGGTCTGGGCCCGATGGGTCAAATCCACTCCGCCGACGTCCGGTGCAATTGGTGTGTACCCACTCCGCCGAATCTCAGCCGCTCCGGCCTCGCTGAAGAGCCAGTCCATGAACACCTTGACCGGCTCGGCCGGCGGATTGGCCGACCAGACATAGACCAGCTTGCCCAGAAGGTATTTGTTCGCCATCACCGATTCGTCCGTCGCCTCGACCGGCGGGTCGTCCTTGTAGCTGGCCAGAGCCAGAGTCCGCACTGCCCCGTCTAGCCCGAGAGGGGCAAAGCCCAGCCCGTCCGGATCGTCCGCCACCGCCGCCAGCACTGCCTGCGGCTGATCAAAGCTCTCCCACGGGGGTCTGCCTATGAACGACTTTGCGATTCCCATGAGAAGTTCGCCGCCCGCGCTGCGTCGCGGCGGCCCGTACAGGTTGATCGAGCCCCCATCGGCCCAGCCAAGAGACGACCACTGCGTCGCTTCCCGCCGGTAGATTTGCTTGACCTGATTGGCTGTCAGCGAGCGGATCGGGTTGCTCGGATGCACGTACAAGGCAAACGCACGCACTGCCACCCGCCAGCCAAGAGGCCGGGCGACTTGCTGGCGATCAAACCTCTCCAGTTCGTACCTTGCGATCCGCCAGCTCGTACATGCCAGATCGATCCGGCCTTCCCGCAGGGCGTCGAACGCACGCGGTGCGCTCACCAGCGGATCGCCCTTGGTGACCTCAAAATGCGCAGCCGGGCAACGCTGAGCCCAACTTCGTATCAGTTCGCGAGGCAGGTGGCCGCCCGCCACCCGCAACGTGTATCGGGCGCCGCCAACCGAGCGCTGCCGCTCGGCTAGATACGAACACCCGGTAGCCAGCAAACAAACCACGATTCCCAGGTATCCAGTGTGTGCGCGATGCATGGGGCATGTCTCGAGCAAAACCCGAAGCCGGTTACTTACTCCGACACCGCCTCGGTCAGCACCTTTACGACGTGCTGCTGCTGGGCGGCGGTCAACTCCGGATAAACCGGCAGCGCCAGCACCTCCTGCGTTGCCCTCTCTGCAACCGGGAACTCGCCCGGCTTGTGTCCGAGGTGGGCAAAGCACGGCTGAAGGTGCAACGATAACGGATAATAAATGTTCGTGCCGATACCGGCGGCCGTCACGGCGGCCCGTACGCGGTCGCGTTCCGGCACACGGACGACATATAGATTGTAAACCATCCGGTTACCCGGACGGACGACAGGGCCTGCAACCGGCAGCGGGGCAAGAAGTTCGTCGTAGCGCCGGGCATTGCGCTGCCGGGCCTGCGTCCACGCCTCCAGGTGGTCGAACTTCACGCGCAGGACGGCCGCTTGCAGGGCGTCGAGCCGAAAGCAGCCGCCCACCCAGTCGTGGTAGTAGGGCTCGTCTGCCCGGAAGCCGTGCATCCGCAACGAGCGGCAGCGCGCCGCGAGGTCAGCGTCGTTGGTGACAATCATCCCACCGTCCCCGAAGCCGCCGAGATTCTTGGTGGGGTAGAACGACAGGCAGCCCAATCGACCCATGCCGCCGGCCCGGCGACCTTTGTACTCGGCGCCGATGGCCTGCGCCGCATCCTCGATAACGTGTATGGACCGCGATTGGGCGATCGCGAGTACCGCGTCCATGTCGGCGCACTGGCCGAACAGATGCACGGGGATGATGGCTTTCGTACGCTCGGTGACCGCCGACTCGACCCCGGCCGGATCGATGTTGTAGGTGTCCGCTTCGATGTCGACGAATACGGGCTTGGCGCCCAGACGCGCCACGACCCCCGCCGTGGCGAAGAACGTGAAGGTCGGTACGATCACCTCATCGCCCGGACCGATCTCCAGCGCCATCAGGCTGCAAAGCAGGGCATCGGTGCCCGAACTCACTCCGATGGCGTAGCGGCACTGACAGTACGCCGCCAGCGCCTTCTCCAGGGCCTCTACCTCGGGCCCGAGCGTGAACGCCTGCGAGCCAATCACGCGCTGAATGGCCTGCTCCACCTCCGGGCGGATCGACTCGTACTGCGCCTTCAGATCCAGCAGGGGGACCTTCATCGATTCACCCGCGCGGGTACGACGCAGCCAACCCAGCAACGGACGAACCTAGTCATCGTCTCGATCCTTCAGGTCCTCGTACTTGTCCTTGACGCGATCGTATTTATCCTTGCACTCTTCGTACTTGCGTCGGAGACGGTCGTTCTCGCGCTCCAGCTCGCCGATGCGGTAGTAGGCCTTTTTCAGCTCCTGTCGCGCCTCGGCGTGGCTTGAAGTCTGGGGGACTTGGGTACTGTCAATCCGCGTCTGCCGCGAGCGGCCGTAGTCGGTGCCCACGTTGATCTCGCGCGGCGCCTCCACTTTGCAGCCGGCGCCGAGCCATAGCAGGCCGGAGCACGCCAACACGCCCATTATCGTTCTACGCATGGTAGAATCTCCTTCGTTATCAGGTTCTCGAGTGGGTGTCATGTTATGGGTGCCCGACCGGGCAATCAAGCCAACGCCGAGCCGCTCCTGCTGCTGATCGGCTGCACGGCTAGCGGTAAGAGTGACGTCGGGATCCATCTGGCCGGCATACTCGGTGCCCAGATCGTCTCGGCCGACTCGATGATGGTCTATCGACGCATGGACATCGGCACCGCCAAGCCCTCGTCGCAGCAGCGATCGGCCGTGCCCCATCACTTGATCGATGTCGTCGAGCCCAGTGAGCCCTTCAGCGTCGCGGATTACGTGGAACGGGCCGATGAAGTGATTTCCCAGCTTCGCGGCCGCGGAGGACGGCCGCTTGTCGTTGGCGGCACGGCCCTCTACCTCAAGACGCTCACCGAAGGCCTGTTCGCCGGTCCGTCGGCGGATGTCGAATTTCGGCGGGAACTGCGCCGCCGGGCCCAACGCGAGGGTGTGCCCGCGCTGCACGCCGAGCTGGCGGTGGTGGATCCGGACGCTGCCGCTCGCATCCACCCCAACGACTTGCGTCGCATCGAGCGTGCATTGGAGGTATATGATCTCAGCGGCAAGCCCATCAGCGTTTTGCAGCAGCAGTGGGGACGAACGCGGCGCTACGATTGCCGCTTCGTGGGTATCCGGCGCGCTGTGGGCAACCTCAATCATCGAATCAACTGCCGCGTCAGACGAATGATCGACGATGGCTTGGTGGACGAGGTGCGCCGGCTGCTGGCCGAACCCGCCACTCTCAGCCGCCAGGCACGCCAGGCACTCGGCTATGCCCAGATCATTGACCACCTTGAAGGGCGATGTAGCCTCGAAGACGCTGTGGAACAGATCAAGATTCTCACGCGACGCTTCGGCAAGGGCCAGCGGACCTGGTTTCGCCGGTTCGATGGCGTCGAATGGCTTGATGTGGAACCGAATGAGTCGCCTGAGTCGATCGCGGACCGGGCAGAAAAGGTGTTGCGTTGCCATCCGGCGCGGTGACCGCTGAGCTTGTCGGCAACTGTGTGCGGACGTACGCCTGGTCATTGCGTGGGTCGATCCAACTCATAAGGGCTCGCGCTGAAATGGAGGCCAATTGTTCGTGTCTCGCCCCCAGCCATCCGTCCTGCAACTAGGCCCGGGCGGCCATCTCCAGCAGACCACGCGCCGGATGGTGTTAGCCGCCTTATTGGTCGGGTTGCTGGTGCTGGCCGTCTATCTCCCGACGGTGGGCTACGATTTCACCAACTTCGATGACCGCGACTACGTGACGCACAATTCACGCCTCTACTGGCCGCTGGCGCGGTACCTTGCAGCCATCACCACCTCGTTCGTGCCACCCAACCACGGCGATTTTTTGCCCGTGACCATGTGGTCGTATTGGGTGGAGTTCCAGCTTGTGGGTCGAAACGCGTGGCTATTCCACCTGGACAACGCCTGGCTGCACGCTGCCAATGCATTCCTCGTCTGCCTCCTTGTCTGGCGACTGAGCGGCAGAGCGGCGGTCTCCTGCCTCGTGGCCCTACTGTTCGGTCTGCACCCGATGAACACCGAAGCGGTCTCCTGGATAGCCGAGCGGAAGAGCGTCTTGTCCATGTGCCTGATGTTGTTGAGTCTGCACGCGTTGCTGACCGCCGATCGGACGGGGCAAAGGCGATATTGGCCAATGTGTTACGTACTTTACGCCCTGGCCTGCCTAAGCAAGACCGCTGTGGTTTTCCTTCCGCTGATCGTTGTGGCGTACGGAGCCTGGCTTGCGCGATGGCGGGTGGGCAGGGTCTTCTGGCGGACGGCACCGTTGGTGGTACTGGCGGTCTTGACGGCCATCGGCCGCCTGGTCGGTCACCAGCGCGCCGGCCAAATGGAGGAGGAGGTTTTCCCCAGCCTGGCCGCCCAGGCCGCGACCATACTGGAGATCTTCGGCTGGTATCTGCGCAAGTTGGCGGTCCCGGTGCAGCTCAGCGCGGGATATCCGTTGCGGGTCAGCACGACGGTGTCTTCACCGGATGTGCTCGTCGGATTGGCGTTGGCGTTGGTTGTGGTAGGCCTGCTGGTCTATGCCGTACGTCATCGGCGCTGGCTGTTTGCCCTGTCACTTAGCTGGTATGTGGCGGCTTGGCTGCCTCATGCGCAGATCGTGTACATACCGCCGGCCCTGCGAGCGGATCGCTACGTCTATTATTCCTGCGTTGGCGCGTTTCTGGCCGCCATGTTGCTGGCCGAAGTCCTATACGAGACTGTGCGGGCGCGTTTGGCCGGAAAAGCGGGGTCGGTCGGCCTTCCTCTGGTAAGCGGCTCGCTTGCCGTGGCCCTTGTGGCAGCTTGCGCCATGGGCACCGTTGCCCGCAACCGTGCCTGGCGCGACAGTGTCGCCCTGTGGCGCGACGCGCTGGCCAAGAGCCCGTCGTCGGTTACGGCTCGCAACAAGCTGGGCGCCGCGTACCTGGAACGGGGTCAAGCCGACCTCGCCATCCGCCCTCTGCGCGAGGCCATCGACTTGAAGGCGGATCACGGCCCCGCGTGGGCCAATCTGGGTCGAGCGCTGCTGACGACAGGCCGAACCGACGAGGCGGAGCAGGCATATCAGCGGGCGCTCGCCTGCGAGCCCGGCAACGCGCGCTATATCACCGGTCTGGCCGAGGTATACCGCTCACAGAAACAATGGGCCCGCGCCGTCGAACTGACCACCGAAGCCGTTCGGCTCGATCCGGGGTGGGGCTATGCCTGGTATGTGCGCGGTACAATCCTGTTGGACCAGCAAGATGACGCTGGCGCGGTGGACGCACTTCGCAAGGCGATCGCGCTGGACGCCGGCCAGGCGCGTCCATATGCCGAACTGGGCATGCTTCTGCTGAAACGCGGGGAAATCGACCGCGCGATCGCTCATCTCGACCGTGCGGCTTCGCTGGAAAGGGCGAATCCCGAATTGCTGTGCAATCTCGGCAGTGCGCACCAATCGGCAGGCCATCTTGCGCAGGCGATCGAGGCCTATGAGCGGGCCATCCAGGCCGATCCGAACCACTGGGGAGGCTATAACAACTTGGCCTGGCTGCTGGCTACTTCGCAGCAGTCAGCGTTCTGCAGACCGGATCGGGCGGTCAGTCTGGCCGAGAAGGCCCTGGCTCTGACCAACCTGCGGGAGGTCGACGACGCCCGAAGAGCCGGCGTCCTCGACACTCTTGCCACTGCGTATGCCGCGACAGGTGACTTCCGCCGGGCGATCGAGACCCAGCAGCGCGCCCTTCAGTTGACGCCGGCGTCGGCCCGCGGGCCGCTCGAAGAACGTTTGCACCTCTACCGCGCCGGCAACGCGTACGCAGAGTAGGCGCACCGATCCGTCTGAGCACATGCCTGCTTACTCCAGGTAGAGCTGCTGGCCCGGTCGAATGACAGGCGGGTCGGTGAGTTTCTCGCACAGTTCGTCCCGATCCGATGCCAGCAACGGACTGATCTCGATGACAGCGTCAGGCTCACCGTCACTTCGTCGAGGCACGTCGCACCCGGCCGCCTCCAGCCACGCAGCAGCCCGGCGGATCAAGTCACGCCGTGCGGTGTCAGCCGAATCCTGACCCGTGGCCTTCTTGACCGGACTGAATTCTTCGGCGCGGCTCGTCTCCAGAACCAGCGGGTTCTCAGCCAACGGCAAGGCATCAAAGATGAAGGTTTCCAGCTTGATACCGTTGGGCTCATCCGGCTCGACACGCTGACCCGACGCATCGACGTAGGGCACCTTCTTCTCAGCCCGATGCCACGGGAGTCCAAAACGACGTTCGTCGGCTGTCAGACGCTCCACGAAGCTGCGCGTAAGGACGTGAATGGCCGGACTGCCGGCGTCGAACTTGCGGGAGCCGTCCGGGTTGCGCGCCATGGCGAGAGCCTCCGGCAGGTCAGAGTACTCCACAACAAACAGGCGGCCGGCCGACCATGCGAAGTTGCCCACCCTCTCAAAGTCGTCGGCCTTGGGCAGCGACTTGGATGACATCTCCGAACCGGTGCTTGCATGCAGCCCGATGAAGAGTGGATCCAGCACCTTGACCAAGGGGTTGTCCACCTGGAAGTAGCTGATGTACTCCACGCCGCGTCTGGACATGTCGTCCAGTACCCCGCTGCGGCGCAGAGCCAGCAACGTCCCGCCGTGACCATCCGGTGACAGCGAGAGCCGGTGCGGCTCGGCCAGCAGAAGCCGACCGTGGCGATCAAAAGCAGGCATCACGCCTTGCTGAAAGAAGAACACATCCGCCGCCGAAAGGCCGAAGTATTCCTGCTCGGCGAAGAACGCGCGCGTCGCGTCATCGTTGTCCCGACTGGTCATGATGTACCACGGCACGGCGCTGCCGTACCGCCGTCCCGCAGCCTGGATCGACTCGGCGAACAACTGGAACAGCGTCTTGTGCCTCACGGGCGAGATGCGAAACATGCCCTTCGGGCCGTTGAGCCCGAGCCTCGTGCCTTGCCCACCGGCGACCGTCAGCGCGGCGACCTTCCCACCGGCAATCCACTGCCGTCCTAGCCGGACAGCATCGGCGTAGCGCCCCACCTGGTCCAGGCCGGGGCGGTAGGGCAGGGGCGTTACCGGCTCCAGATCCGCCCAACCGGCAGCTTCAGGGGGTGAATCCAGGTGGTCTCGTGCCAGCGCGCACACCTTTGCCAGATCGAACAAATCCAGCTCAGCCAGCAACCGACACCGCTGCTCATCGTCAAGCTGCGGCCAGAAGGCAAGCACATGCCCCTGTCCCAACGCTTCCAGGCAGTTGTGGAACTCGTGGTACCGCGCGTCCAAATCCATCGCTGCCTCCAGTCGTGGTGCGTGATTTGAGCGCCCCACGGAAAGTGCCGATAAAATAGTTGCGGCCTTGCCGGAATTCAACAGCGACCGTCTTTCCGCACAAGCGCAGGTGAGCCAGCGTTTCATGGCCGACGACGACTACCCGACGAGAAGGAGGTTTTTCAGGCAAAGCGCTGCCTTGGCAGCGGCCGCCCTGACGGCGCAAGGCCGCTCGTTCGGGCTCGAATCGCAGCCGACGACTTCCGCCGCCACACCCGACCGAACGATTGGACGCGTGGTCGAGCTGTCCAACGAGCGCGTCGTCTCAGGCAGGACGGTCCATCAGCACATTCTGGGCGAGATGCTTGAGCGCGGCATTGGGGAGTTTTTTGGCCAACCGTCGGCCGCCGAAGGGTGGCGCACGCTGCTGAAGGACGACGATGTAATCGCTCTGAAGTTCAACCAGTCCGGTGCAGCCGCTATCGGTACCACGCCGGTCTTCGCTCGCGTGCTGGTGGCAAGTCTCCTGGCCGCCGATTTCAGGCCCGATCAGCTCGTACTACTGGAACTGCCCAGGGGCGTCATCGAGCAAGAGACGCGCCGGCCGGCTCAAGGTTGGACCCGGCGTATATATGACTTTGGCAGCGGCCGCGACCGCCTCATGGCCGTCGTCGAAGAGGTCACGGCGATTATCAATATCCCGTTTTTGAAAACCCACAACATCGCCGGGATGTCCGGCTGCCTGAAGAATCTCTCGCACGCGTTCGTTCGCCATCCGGGGCGATTTCACGCCAACGGGTGTGATCCCTATGTAGCCGACATTGTGTCCCTGCCCGACCTTCGCGACCGGCTAAAGCTGCACGTCGTGGACGCACTCCGGGTGGTCTCGGCAGGCGGGCCTGATGCGCGAGAACCAAACATCGACACGGCGAAGACGGTGCTAATCAGCCGCGACCCGGTAGCCGCCGACACCGTCGGGCAGGACATCCTGGACGCCCGGCGATTGGTGCGCGGGCTGCCGCGACTGGCTGCGGACTCAGGCAGGCTGCCCATCCTCGCCACCGCTGCCCGCAAGGGGTTAGGCATGAACGATCCGGACACCTTGGACCACGTTAAGATTCGCGTATAAAAGAAGTTACGCGACCGAATACCTGGTTCCCAAGTCGGCGTGACTTACGGCCAATGGGCTCAGAAGGCGGCTGGACGCAAACCGGGCCTATAATTAAAGTGGTTGACAGGGGTGCGCTGGCTGTTAGCATGAAAGCAGTTACGGTATAAGGTTGGACGGTCCGCCGGGCGATGAGCCGATAATACATTCAGCCATCATACCTTATTCCTTCTTCCATTCCCGCCCGGGTCCGTAACCTGCCAAAGCTAGGCTGCTGCCAAGCAGCCTGCGTGATGCGGGGTGACGTCGTTGCGGACCATGCATTGCCAGGAGTCATGGCGAACGAGTAACGTAAGCCTGCGCGCGCTGCGTGTGCATGTATGCTGCCGCCAGGCGCATGGTTGTCCGCTTGAACGCTGGTGCTTTGCCGGCGGCCGGACGGCTGAATAAACTGCGTGCACCCGGTTGAACGTCGGCGCGTGACCGACGGCCGGACAGGTCGACCTCGGATCGGCGGCGGAAACGTCGAGGACAGAGCCGTTTTGTTGACATCGCATTCATGGCATTCTGATCGAATCTTGGCACTGGGTCCCGACCAGGTCGGCTGCACCATGCAAACGGTGTGAAGGAGGTATTATCGTGCGAAGAACAAAGGCATTTACGTTGATCGAGCTGTTGGTGGTGGTGGCGATCATTGCGCTGCTGATCTCCATCCTGCTGCCCAGCCTGTCCCGCGCCAGGGAGATGTCGAAGCGAGCCGTGTGCGCATCGAACCTCCGCGGCATAGGCCAGGCTATGTACATCTACGCCAACGACAACGGCGAGCAGTTCCCAAGTACCAAAATCGATCCCAAAAAGGCGGGCGAGAACGCGTGTCCGGGGTATTACCGTAGCGAGGACGACGGAACGGGCGACGTCCCGCCAGCCGGATTACCCTCCACGACGGCCGACCTGTGGCTGCTCGTGAAGGCGGCGCTGGTCACACCGAAGCAGTTTATCTGCCCCAGCACCAGCAAGACGCCCGACGACTTCTATTCCCCCGCCGCCGGGGGCAACGTTGACCCGTTGACCCTGTACGACTTCGCCGGCTCAGACAAGGCGGGGCTGCCAGTTAAGGCACCGAACCTGAGCTATGGCTATCATTATGGCCACGACGTCAATAAGGCAGGCGACTTGAGCGGCGGGGCGAGCAACGGGACGAACATGGACCCGCGATTCCCTGTGATGGCGGACGACAACCCCTACTGCTACGGTGAAGACAAGAAAGCCGCTGGCGGGGGCGGAAAGTACCCGACCAACTGCGGCGCCGGTGAGTCGCCCAATGGCAACAGCATGAATCACCAGGAAGACGGGCAGAACGTCTTGTATGCCGATTCGCACGTGACGTTTGCCAAGGACCCCCTGCAAGGCGTTGAGGACGACAACATCTATACCCACGGCAACAGCGGCAAGGACGACACGACTCCCGAGACATGCGGATTGCCCGGCGCCGCGCATACGGCCCCGGGCAGGCAGGGAGCAAACCTCTTCTCCACGACTGACTGCCTGATTCTGCCGTAAGGCGATCGGGCCGATGCGCTGAATCTGCGAGGGGTGGGTCGCGACGACCCACCCCTTGATCTTGGTGTGCCAGGCATGGCGTTTGACTTGGAGGTGCAAGTCCTCTGGGGACCTTGACGGCAGGAACCCCTAGCCGAACAGCAAGGGCGTCGCCGCGAGGCGGGGTCTGAAGGAAGCTGTAAGCAAAGCTCCGGCCCGAGGGACACGAATCGCATATGAGGCGTCCGTCGAGGGGCGAGCGGGCCAGAGTACGCAAAGCCCGATGCCATCCGGACTCGAACGGGCGTAGATGCGGCGGGTATATGGAGCGAAAGCCAAACGCCTTACCCTGGGAGGTCTGCCCATCTGCCGACGAGGCTAGCCGGCGTCGCGAGGCG
>DATKUK010000016.1:0-34504 GCA_035530655.1 Phycisphaerae bacterium | reverse complement strand
TCCTCAGGCGTCTCGGCTTACGGCCATCGGTTTTCGCGTGACACAAGGCCCGCGCGGCCAGGTGAGCCTGAAGGTCACAGCCGACGCCCAGGACTACCTCAACGACGTGTCAGTCGATATCCATCGCGACGGTGAATTGATGGACCGGCGTCTGGCACGCAACCCCAATACCGGCGAGCTGCTGCTGTGGGGGTTAAGGCCCGGACGATATGACCTGCACCTTCACGCCCTCGGGTGGCAGGACGCCTGGCTGCGCAACGTGCGCGTCGAGGCCAGCTCTACCACGCGGCTGCCCGACTGTCATCTGGCCGCCGATCCGCTGGCCTTGCCGCGAGGATCCATCCTGCAGCCCAACCGCGGGTACCCCGTCTATGTCAAGCCGGGCGAGCTGCTCACTGTCGTTCAGAGCGGCCGGGCCGAAGCTGCCGATTTCAAAGCCGCCCTGGTGGGCTCGTGGCAGACGCACGTGGCTGCGGTGGACTCAGCCGGTTTTGACGCGAAAAGCCCCCAATGGCGACTTGGGGTGCGGGTGCCGACAGACGTACCCGACGGACTTTACCACCTGCGTGTGAGCAACTCGCTGGACATCGATCAGGCCGCCTGTGCCGTGGCCGTCCGCCGTCAGATCGGCCCGACGTTCCGCGTGGTCAAGTTCGGCCATATGGACACGTGGACGCAGCGCAACGCCGAGTACCTCAGACTGCTGGTCGAGCTGACCAACCTGATCCACCCGGACTTGCTGCTGGTCGGCAACGAGGTCAACTGGCAGTACGTCGCCGGGGCGCTGGCCGCCTGCCAGGTGCCGTACATGATTACCTCGGGCAATCACGGCCTGCCGGGTTTCGAGCGATACTTCGGCCCAGCCGTCGGATGGGTCCGCGCCGGCGACGCCTTCATAGTCAATTCCTGCGGCGACTGGCGGGACCATGCCGGCGAGTTGGAGGCAGCTTTCGGGCATGCTGCCGGCGCGCGATACCGGATCTTACAGGGCTTCGAGTACGACCTGCCGGCCGAGCTGGCCCGCAAGCTCGGCGTGGATTTCTACGCATTCGGGCATGGGTTCAGCAGTCAGTCGGCCGACCACCCTGACGAGCGCGGACCTGCGGCCGAGCTTCCGTGGCTGCACCTGGGCAAGGAGTTTCACCTGGTGACCATCGACCTGACCACCGGCAAGGCGACGGCCGCCGGGGTGGCCAACTCCCTCTCGGGCATGGCCGCGAAATATCCGATCCCGCGACACGAGCCCTGGTCGCCGGTTGTGTTCGACCCGCCCGCCGATGGGAGTGCAAGCACCGTCCGCGCGACGGTTCGCAACCCGCTGACGGTCGCCCTCGATTCAGCGCGTGTGCGATTTGTCATGCCGGCCGGCGCGTATGCGCCCAGCGTGGGTCGAGTTGTGCGCACTACGTTAAGCGCCGACGGCAGGCAAGCCGAGGTCATCGTCGAAGTCGACGTTCCGGCGCGGTCCACCTTGGAAATCACCCTCCGCCAGGCAGACGAATGAGAAAGGCGTGACGGGTGGCCCGTCCTCTCTGAGGGCGGGGGACTCGACGGTCTTGGATGCCCCATCCTTCGCGCCAGCACCCGTTATCCCAGATTAATCTTGACCTGCTTGGGTGCCCCGGCCCGCTAGCGGGCTGGGGGACGAACGTTCTTGACCTGCTGCGGAGAGAAGTTGTACCATTACGATGCGCCGGGGCGACTGGCCTCGATAAAAGACGCGGGTGCTCCATTCTTTGCCGAAGGCAAAGGGTGGGGAATGGCCCTCAACACCGACGTCTTCTCGGGTGGCATGGCCGTGTGCCACTGCTTTCAAGCAGTGTTTGGATGCCAAGCAGCTTCGGTGGTGTCTCGTTCCGGAGTGAGCTCAGGGCCGAACTGCTCTGTCGAACCAAAGCGCGTCCACGTTCTGCGGGTGATGCGGTGGACAAATCCGGTAAATGTCCAATATTGCCAGATGCTCGTGTCTTCATTCTCGGCGCAGGTTTTTCGCATGCCGCCGGTGTTCCCTTGACGTATGCTCTTCTTCCCACGATGCACAAGCTTGTCAGGCGACGACCGGAGGACTACAGATTCCGTTTCCGTCGTGCGATCAAGCAGTACTTTCCGCAGGCGAAGCTGACTCGTGAAGGGCTCACACACATTGACATCGAAGTTCTGTTGTCACTACACGAGTGCAAACATCACACGGACATGTACGGCGGGGAAGGTTGGAGCGAGGAAGGCAGCAAGGAACTCGTGGTCATCAAGTCCCTGCTCGCGGAGGCCCTCTCTCAGTACGACGGGGGTCTTCCGCAAGTCTACCACGAGTTCGCGTCCCTGCTGGGCCCAAGCGACTATGTTCTTACGTTCAATTGGGACACGGTCCTAGAGGAGTCCCTCCAGGCCGCAGGCAAGCCATACTCACTGAAGCCTGACCCAGACAGCATCAGTCTTCTGAAAATGCACGGCTCCGTGGATTGGAAGCGATTAGGAGCCGGCAATCAGTTCTTGAGAGACGAGACGTATCCGCAAATGAAGCGCCGCGTAGTTGGCAACGTATACCAGTACCCGTGCCTGGAAAACGCCGCCGCACGCAGGCGGCATGCTGCGCTGACCTCATTCGCATATGTCAACCCATACATCGTGTTGCCATCGTTTTCGAAACTCCAATGGCTGGATGCGCTCAAGGACTACTGGTACAGGACGGCGATACTCTTCACCCTCAACATCCGGCATGTGATCATCATCGGCTATAGCTTGCGCAAGGATGACTACCATACTCGGTCATTCCTCATTCCAGGCATAGAGACTTTTTTCCATCGAAAGCGCAGAGGCAAGTTGGTCATCCTTGATCCGTGTCGGAGCGTCCTGGCAAACTACGATTTCGTGGCGCCAGGTCGGCTGGAGCATATTGACGGCGAATTCTCCGAGGCGTCGCTCAGTAGACTCGCAGGGATGTTAACGTGATTCCGGACGGAGAAACCTGTCAAGGAAAAAAACGCGTCAGGATTGAATTCTCCATGCCCTTCCGCGCGCCGCCGATCGGACGATGATTATCCAAGAGAATCATCCTGACACACCTTTTCGGTGACTCTACGGCGCCTGCACCTTCCCAGCCAGCGATTCGGGAAGCACGCGATAGAACGCAATGTCGTCGACGGCGAAATCGGCGTCCTCGTTCGCCTTGTTCGTGACGAACTTCATGCACGTCAGATGCTCGGGCCGCGCGGGCTCACCGGCCGCGGCGTATGCCTTCTCACCTTCGGCGCCGAGCTCGAGCTTCGTTAAGTCCAGAGCGATCCACTGCCATTCGCCGGCCTTGGGGTGCAGGTAAGCGGTGAACCCGAAGTAGGATTCGTCGGTGCGAGGCAGGCTGTCGGGCCTGGTGATAAGCGTGACGACCAACTCCATCTTGCGGTCGGATCGAACGCGCAACGCCACGTAGCGATACTGCGCGATGTCGTGGTTCCGCTCGGGACGCTTCGTGGTGATGATCCTTTGCAGGCCGTACTCGCCCCAGTCCCGCTCGTCGCCCCCGGCGAATTGCATCTTGATCACGTGGCCCTTCGCGTCCTTGGCATACGCGGCCCCTTTGCCCCACAAACGCGTTTCGCGCTGCGGGTCCTCGGCGTCGTCGAACACCCACGTGTCGGGACCGAGCTTTGGTGCTGGCTGCGGCGTGGTCGGTTTCGGCTGGGCCGTCTCGGTCTTGGCCTGCGCGGTGGTGGGCGTTTCGGTCTTTCGGGTGACGGGCTCCTTGCCGCCCTTGCCGGTGATGCTCGCCGTATCGCCGGCTCCGCAGATCACGTCCACGATGCGCCGGCCAAGCAGCGGCGCGACCGCCTTGGAGAACCTCTCATTGGGATGCGAATCACCCGACGCGTGATCGGCTTTCAGATACAGCCCGCCTTCGGTTTCCAGCGCACGGAAGTCCCAGAGATAGATGTTGTCTGCGGGCTGGTCCCACGTGCTGCGGACCCAGTCGAAGAACGTCTTGGCCCGGCGAGCGGCGGCTTCGTTTGTCTCGGCTTCGACCAAAGCCGCACCCGTCCACAAAATGAACTTCGTCTTGGCGAACTCGCGCAGCTTCTTTTTGAGCGCGGCGTACTGAAGCTTGTAGTTCTCGACTCGTTTGTCCTCGCCGGCCACATCGGGCTGGCCGGTGTCGGGCTCGATCGCCGAGACCGGGAAACAGTGCTTGAAGACAATCACGTCGTATTCGCGCGTGAGCATCTCCAGCGTGGGCTCGGTCTTGTATGGCTTGTCGCCGGCGTGCCGAACCCAGATGTTCCAGTAGTCGTAGGGGTAGTTGCTCCAGCCGTATGGCTCGCTCTTGGGGAAGTTCTGCTCGGCGATCCGATACTCGGTGTGGTTCGTCTTGTTGTAGGCGTCAAACCAGGCCTCGACGCCGCCGTTCCAAATGCACTCGCCGGTGCTGTGATGGAGCAAGAGGATCTTGGCCTTGGTGGGCGCCGGCGTGTCTTTGCGTGTGGCGGATCGATCGGTCTGGCCTCGCGCATAGTCTGCCCAAGCGCCCGCACAGCAGAACACCAAGCCGATCACCATCGTGCTTTGCATGTGTCGATGCATGACAACGGCCCTTTCGTGTCAAGTTCTTGGCTCGCTGTTCTCGGTTGCCACTGCGACGCCATGAAGCATACCCGAGCAGGGCTGCCGATGGCCAGCGAGACTTGATTCAGAACGCACCTGCCCGAGAGACGCCCCCTTCTGGCTAGGCCACGAACCTAGCCCAAGCTGACGGAGTGTGACGGGTGCGGAGAGAACGAAGCAGAGAGAGGTCAGTCCGACCGCCGTTAGACGATACGCGGCACGGCGGGCTGGCCGCGCCGCGCCCGCTGGAGGTGAGCAGCCTCTGGGGGGCGGCAGGCGAGCCGAAGCCCGACAAATGGAAGTTACCCGCTGGCGCCTCCAGAGATCCGGCTTGCCCGGTCGACCTCGTTAGGCGCGCATAAGCCTTTATTCATAAGAGCTTTGCGGAGTCCATCCCGCTGGCGCCAATGGCGCCCCGGGCTCATTTTTTTCTTGCATTTGTGTGTTCGTCGGACGTCTTTATTGTGGCAGGTTGTTGCAGGAGCCACAGGTGACCGACCCGAGCGATAAGGACTTGGTGGCCAGCAGTCGTCACGGGGACACGGCCGCATACGAGGAACTCATCAAGCGGCACTTCCGACGCGTTTTCGCCGTGTGCTACGGCATCCTGGGGTGTCGACACGACGCTGAGGATGCGACGCAAGAGGCACTGCTGAAAGGGCTCGAACGAATTGCCACGCTGCGTGCGGGCGGTCGGTTCGCAGCGTGGATCACGCGGATTGCGCGGAACGTCTGCACCGATCACCTCCGCCGACGCAAGCTTGCCCGCGACAGCCTGGCGGTTCATCCCGGGTCGCCATCGACCCGGCCATCCGACAACGGCGATCTCGACGCGGCGCTGCGTCAGCTCCCGGCAAAACTAAGGATTCCTCTGGTGATGTACTACTTCGGCGGGCGCAACGGTAAGAGCATCGCCGACGTGTTGAACATCTCGCACTCGGGCGCGTGTAACCGACTACGACAAGCCAGGGCCGAGCTGCATCGAATCTTGACCGCAGAAGGAGAAACGCAATGAACGCCGCCTGCCGACCCATGTTGGACAAGATGGCTGACCTGGTGTCGGGACTGCTGTCAACCGACGATCGCGACGCCGTGCGCGGCCATACCAACCAGTGCGCTTCGTGCCGGAACTACCTCAATGCGTTGGAGCGTGAGGATCAAAGGTTGGGGGAGTTCTTGGGGCAGGTTGATGCCGAGATGTCTCGCGCAGCCGACGATGCCGTCGTGGCCGTACGAAGCGCGTGGGCGTCGGGTGCCATCAAGCCCATTCCATGGTGGAGGATGGTGATGGAAAGTCGAACAGTCAAACTGGCTACGTCGGGCGCGATAGCCGCGACACTGATTGTGGCGGCCGTCGTCGCCACCCATTCTGCACCTCCCGCCTACGCCATCGAACAGACCATCGAGGCTATGCGAAAGGTTCAATTTGTGTATGTGCATGGACGCGACTGGAAGGGTCGCAACCTCGAGGCGTGGATGAAAGTCGACCCCAACACCGGCATGATCGACAGTTACCGGCTGGACGAGAAGGACGCCCGCAGGCTCACCGTAACCACCCCGTCGCACACGTATTACTACGACCGCGAAGCTGACCTTGTACGCAGCGTCGGCGGGACCGTGGCCATGACGTGGGTCCGTTGGGGACGGTTCTTTGAGGATGCCGTCGAATGGTCGCAACGGCTCGGCGGCGAGATCCGGACCACACCGCTTTGCGATCCCAGGACCGGACGCGACGCGATCGCGATCGATCTCGAATCTGAAGGCGTGATCGTCAAAGCGATGATCGACAGCCGAACGAAGTTGCCGACGGAAGTGCATATTGAAACGCTCTTCGGACCCATTGAAGGCGTGCCCTTTCAGCACATCGATCAACTGGAATTCCCCAAGCAGATGCCCGATGAGCTGTTCCGGTTCGACGTGCCCGAAAGCGCCACGGTCGTGCGAGACAGCCATCCGTTTGCCGACCGGCTCCTGCCGGTGGAGGTTCTGGACTTCGCCGTCGACGTGCATGAGCAGGCGCGCGAGCGCGTTGGGGCCACGGCCGAGGTGCCCGTCAACACGCAGTTGTACATTATCGATGAGCAGAGGCGGCTGGCTCGGGGCGGGATTCAAGTCGTGCGAAATCGGACCGACAAGCCGCGTGGCGGCGAGATCTCCCTGGGAAGCTTCAGTCCCGGCAATATCCGCTTATTCGATCGAGACGGCACACAGTTGCCGTCCCACGTGGTACAATACCGGCTGTTCCAGGGCGGCAAGTATCGGCTCTACTACACGCTCGAGGAGCCGATGCCGCCGGGAGAAACACGCTATCTTTTCTACGCGATCTCCGGGCAACACTCACTAACGCGGAGCGCCTCGGACGCTGCTTACGGCGTGCATATGGACAACCACTTCGGCAACGAGGTGGTCGAGAACTTCATCTTGGTGACACCGTCTGACCAGTCGATTCAGTCGACCAGCGAGCCGTACGCGTTCAGCGACACCCTAGGCAGCCGCAAGGTCTTCGTCTGGCAGAAGCTGAACCCGCCCAACCAGACGAATCGTGTCGACGCGGTATTGATGCCTGAGTGATGGAGCGCGGCCGCCGTCAGCATCGCCTTGTGGCATGTTGCGCGGCGGCCGGCGCGGGGGGCGCGGGTGCCCGAGCATTACTGTTGATCCGGCTTGCTGTCGGTCTCGGTCTTGCTCGACTCGGCGGGTGGCGAAGCGTTCTTTCCATCGGACAGTTTGCGGACGATCACGGCGTCGCCGACGCCGGCGTGGCGGCCGGTGGTGCTGTGCTCGTGACGGACGTTGATCAGCGCGTTGGCGCCCTTCATCGCGGCCGTGGCCTTGAGCCCCTCGATGGCCTCGTCGGGTCGGCGGAACCCGTCGACGTACACGGCCTCGATCTGTTCGATGATGTGATAGCCGGGAATGCTGCCGGTGGACGAGGTAGCCAGGATGGTGGCGGCCTGCTTGCGTCGCTCGGCCACCAGCCGTTCGTCGGGCTCGCCTAACGCCTGAAGCTTCGGGTGCAGCCGAGCCGGCCGCCGCCCGCGCCACCAGCGACCGACACGCCGCAACATGCGAACCATCACCAGCAGCGCCACCAAGGCACAGAGCACCCCGATCCGCCAGTCGCCTATCCATTGCAGCCAGTCACTCATGACGTCTGCTACACGACCTGGTTACCCCGGTAGGTCGTGCCTCTCCACGTGGTGCGCGCGCCCAGCAGCTTGCGCATCGCTTCGACCACCATGCCACAGCAAATCAGCGCGCCGAGCGGATAGCTGATAGCATACCGCCGGCCAGCCTGGCTGAGGTGGTAGAAGCGCAGCATCACCGTCCACTGCACGACGGCGGCGGCCGAGCCGGCCAGGGCCACGGCCAGCCACGCACCCGCTTGGTCGAACCCGCGGGCCGTTACTGCCACCCATCCCGCCAGCGAGCTAAGCCACGGCGACAGGCTGAACAGCAGGAGAAACAGCAGCGTTCGCACCAGCCGCACCGGGGTGCCGAAACAGCCATAGAAGATACGGCTCCACCCGCGCCACATCTGTCCGAAGGTGGTGTACATCCGTGTCTGATAGAGCCCGCGGTTCTGCACGACGGCCAGACGAAGCCCGTGCTGTTTGGCCAGGCGGGCCATGTGCACGTCCTCGTTGACCTCGGCCTTGACCGGTTCGTGCCCGCCGATCTGCTCGTAGGCGTCGCGGCGGATGAGCATGAACGCCCCGTTGGCGTAGGCGTCGGTGCTATGGGGGCTGTTGACCCGCTCGGGACGGAACCAAAAAATCAGCACCGCCCCGCAGGCTGGCTGGATGATCCGCTCCCACATCCCATGCGTCTCCAGCACGGGCAGTACGCTGAGAAAGTCCACGTTCTCGGCCAGGGCGTGCCGCATGGCCACGGTCAGCAGCCGCGGCGAGGTATAGCGGCAGTCGGCATCAGAAAAGCACAGCCATTCACCGTCGGCCTGCTCGACGCCTTCGCGCATGGCATTGTTCTTGCCGAACCATCCTTCGCGTAACTCTTTTATATGCAATGCTTTAAGGCGAGCATCCCCGGCTGCCAGCTCGTCGACGATTTGCGCGGTGCGGTCGACGCTGCGGTCGTTGATGACGATCATCTCGAAGTCGGGATGGTCCTGGGCGAGCATCGTGCCAATGCACCGGCCGATGTTGTCCTGCTCGTCCTTGGCGGCCACCAGGACGCTGATGCGGGGCAGCCGCTCGGCCGCGTGGGTGTACAGACCCGGATGTAGGACGGTCTGTCTTCGGCCCCCGCGGCTGACCTGCGCGTGGCGCGACAGCCAAATCAGCCCGACAAGCACCAGGAAACCGCTCCATATCGCCAGCACTGTCCTACCGCTCCGAATGACCACAAGTTCTCTTGACAGCGATGATTATGGCCGAAAAGCCACGACGCCACAACGCGGGCCAGGCCAGTCGCCGTCAGGTTTGCGGGTGCATCCGACTTCATTTGGTGACGCGCATGACCTATATTATTAGTGGGGCGTGTGAAACGGTATGGGACGGATGCACATGCAGTCTGGAAAGCTCCTGGCGTTGCTGGTCGTGTGCGGTGTGGCGACCCCGTGCCTGGCACAGCGCGGACTGTACTCCAGTCGGCCTTCTTTACCGACCAGGCCGAGTGATTCACTGGGCCAGGTCGGCGGTAGCAACACGCGAGTTCGCACGAGCTCTTTGGCGGGTCTCGCCCCCCAGGCGCCGAGCGCGGGCGTCGGCGGGCTATATGGGCAACCGGGCGGGTACTTTCATGGTAGGGGAGGTGGCGTCGGGGCGCCCAGCGGATACGGGACATTGGGAGGGAACATTGGTTCGATCTACCAGGCACCGAGTGTAACGGCCGGCGGCAGCGGCTACACGCTTCCTCGCGTGGCGCCGCCGACGGGGCTGGGGGGGGGGTATACGCTGCCGTTTCTGCGCGCGCCTGCGATGCAGTTAGGTCTGCCTCGCACCGCGCCTGCGGCCCAAACATACGAAACCGGGCGGTCGCCACTGCCTTTGCCCGGGGCGTTCGAATCAGCGTTGCCGGCTTCGTCGGAACCCGCGACGACAACCGACACAGATCCGGCGAGCGCGCAACCTTCATGGCAGCCCGGTCAGCAGGCGTCGCTTAGTGCTTCGGCGATACTGGAAGCACGGTTGGCGCAGCAGCAAGAGGACTACCTCAGACGAGCGGTCAGTCGGTTTCGGGAGGGCGACTACGAGTCGGCACGTGCCATGTTCAAAATCGTGGCGACGATGGAAAAGCAGCCCAGCACCGGTCAATTGGGCGTCCTCCACGCGGCATTGGCTGGCGGCAACTATGCCAGTGCCGCGGCCGCTATGGGGCCGTTGCTGCGTG
Organism: Phycisphaerae bacterium; assembly: GCA_035530655.1. Classification (GTDB taxonomy): domain Bacteria; phylum Planctomycetota; class Phycisphaerae; order UBA1845; family DATKUK01; genus DATKUK01. The sequence goes on along the minus strand of DATKUK010000016.1, from coordinate 24,559 downwards.
TCCGAGCAAACATCTTCCAGCCGGGCTTCGTGCGCATACTCTACGAGCGTCAGGAAGCGTTCGCCGAACGGGTCAATGCCTTCGGCAGCGTGATGGCGCGGCGGGACCCGACCGACGCAAGCCTCTGGGCGCTGGCGAGCTATGTATACGGGGCGATGGGGCAGCGCCAGCAGGCTGAAGAGGCAGCCAGGAAGGCAGTGGATCTGGCCCCGGACGAGCCCGGCTATCGTGCCCTATTGACGGTCGTGTCTGGACAGCCGCCGCCTGCCGGCCCGGCATCGTAACGGATTCCACCCGTTGGCGCAGGGGTTTGGCGCCATCACAGCGAAGAGCCGTCCTTGTTGGCTGGCTGCTCTTCCGCATCCGAATCAGCGGATTCTTCGACGAGTTGGGCATCGATCGAACGAGGCAGGCGAGCCACACTCTCATCCGTCACCCGGGAAGGCGAGCCCGGGCGGTGCAGCCTGAAGCTCAGAGTAATGAGCACCAGATTAAATCCCAGCACCAGCAGGACGATCACCGAGTAGCGGAGGCGGGTCCGCACCATTAGCAGACCCATCGCGGCGAAGACCATCAGCAGCAGATAAAGGACGCTGACAGCCTGCCGCACGGTCAGCCCCTGACGGATCAACTGATGGTGGAGGTGGTAGGCGTCGGGCGTGAAGAAGCCGCGGCCTGTGGTAAGACGGCGGAACAGGGCCAGCAAGAGATCGAACGCCGGCAGGCCCATGACTACCAGCGCGGCCCAGAAGTATCGTTGAGTGGGCACCCGTTCACCCAGCAGCAGGATCATGGCAGCCGCGATGAAGCCGAGCAGCATGCTGCCCGCGTTGCCCATCAGGATGGAGGCAGGGTTGTAGTTGTAGGGCACGAAGCCGATGACGGCGCCGAGTATGGCCAGACCGACGATCATCCTGGTGGGGTCGTAGACGATATCCCGCCCTTCCATGGTGAGCGAGACAGAGATAACCACCAGCGTGGAGACTATGATGACGGTTGCTCCGGAGCAGAGGCCGTCGAGACCGTCCAGCAGGTTGGCCGCGTTGCACACTCCGGCCACGACCGCGATTGACAGCACAATCGAGGCAACCGAAAGCACGGCGGGATCGGGCCTGGACTCGAACGGCCACGAGGTGACCAGGATGTCGGTGCCGACGTGACCGAATCCCATCATGACGAAGGCAGCAGCAAGCTGCCCGGCGATCTTGCGTAAGGGCGATAGCCCGACCAGATCGTCGAGCAGGCCAACGGCGACGACCACAAGGGCACCCAGCACGATACCCCTGATAGGGCCCGCCATACCCGGCGTGCCGATCAAATGGAGCTTGGCGCCTACCACTACGGCCACCAGCCAACCAACGAGGATGGCCAGCCCGCCCAGGCAGGCCACCTCACGACGTTGTCCGCCGCGGTCGTCTCGATGGTCGACCACGCCCAAGGCGCGGGCGATCCGAGCGAACAGCGGTGTGGCCACCACCGAGACCACCAGAGCCATCACGAAGACCAGGCCGTAGTCGTGCAAGACGTCCCAGGCAGAGAGCGCAGCGCTGTCTGGAGTTTGTGCCAGGAGGGGCAGTGTCACCGCGATCTCCTTGGCGCACATGGAGAGGAACCCATCGCTTTGCCGTGTCGCTGCAACATTGCAGATGCCATTTTAGGCTACCGCCGCAGGCAAGGCCATAGCGGCGCGCGCAGAGAGCCCCGAACGGGAGAAGGGAGGCGGCCGGAATCCCTTTCACCGCAACGTGCGCGAGGCGTGGGTCACCCCACAGTGTCCCGTCAGCCGCGCAGACATACCGCGGCTGTCGCAAGCTCCGGTAAAGACCAATGCGTTCGCGGTGGCCGGAGGTCAGATACGGTTCGCTTCGCCCGTGCAACGACGGCAGGGCAGTGGTAACTCTTACAGAACCGCTTCAGCATCAGCAAGTTTGTCCACCCCACCTAGTCAGAACGCGCGATTACAGAGAGCCTTGTTAGAGCGCCAACATGTCCATAGAATAGGAGATGATGGCCCTCGACAGAGCCGTTCGGACGGTCCATGTGGGCGCTGTCAGCCGAAGCGAGTCCACAGCTTCGTAATCTGGGAGGAGAGCGGAGGCGTATGAGTTCAGGCGGTCCCACATCGAACGAGACTCGGTTGATTGCCCGCGGAATCGACGGTGAAGTGCAGGCGAGTTTCCTGCTTTCACAGGTTCCCGAGTCGGAGCTAGACGATATAGCATGCCCGGTATGCGATTCTCACCGGCGTCGTCTGCTGTTTGTCGAGCGCGAGTTTCCCGTACACCGTTGTCAGGCATGCACCCATATGTACGTGTCTCCACAGCCATCGCAAGCGGTGTTGGACGCGTACTATGCTGCGAGTTATCTTCCACGCACCGAGGATGAGACAGTTTGGGAGGGAACTCGCGGAAGCCCGTACGATGCGGCGGCACGAGCGATCGCCGAGCGAACGCCCGCACGTGGTGACCTGCTGGATGTGGGGTCGGGGTTCGGGGGGTTTCTAGCGCGTGCCGGGCAGGACGGTTGGCGCTTACACGGAGTCGACCCGAGTGAGTCTGCATTTAGATCCTGCCGCAGACGTTTCGGTAAGCAGATGGAGTTGCACCAAGGGGCGTTCGAGCATGCACAGTTGCAGCCTGAGTCCTTCGACTGCATCACCATGCTCAACGTGATTGAACATGTGCGTCAGCCAAAGCGCTTGTGTGAACAGGCTTTCGTGTTGCTCAGACCAGGGGGGTGTTTGGCTTTGCGTTGGCCGCAACGCGTTCTACGAGGCACGCTCTCGGCGGCGCCGGCTCACCTGCACGGCTTCACCGGACGCAGCATAACGCGCATGCTTGAACTGGTGGGGTACGTCAGGACACGCGAGTACTGGGCGGGAATGCAAGATTATAGCAGAGCAAGATTGCCGCAGCGGCTTGCCGCCAGCGTGCTGGGATGGGCGGGAAAGCTGACGATCGCCTGCACCTTCGGGCATGCGCAGATTCCTTTTGTGACGCGGCTCACTCTGGCGCACAAGCCAGCCTCGTGATTCCGTAAGCCTGTAATAGTCGCTGTGGCTGCGTGCCGGTCTGCCGCACACCGTTTGCCCGTACCCAGTCGAAGCGATATATCGTTGACTGAGGAGTAAGGGGCTTCGTCGTGGTACGTCCTCGGCGTTCCGTGCTCCGTAAGCAGATCGGGAGGAGCACAGCGTTTTACGACGTTGCTGCAAGACCGCCCGATTCATTCGAGGCCACCGGTTGAATCAAGACCACAGTCGGGTGACGCGGTTGGGTTGCGCTGGCCCGCAGCGCGAGATTACAGGCGTCCTTCGCGAGCGGCGGTTTCATACAAAGCCAGGATGTTCTCGGTCGGGGTGATGGGCTGAATGTTGTGACAGGGCGCGAGAATGTATCCGCCGCCGGCGCCGAGTATGCGGAGGTTGTCGATGACCTCCTGCCGCACGTCGTCGGGCGTGCCGAAGGGGAGAGTCTGCTGATTGTCGACGCCGCCGTGGAAGACGAGGCGGTCGCCGAAATCGCGTTTGAGGCCGTCGCGTTCCATGCCCTTGCAGCGCCACTGGATGGGGTTGAGCACCTCGATGCCGACGGCGATGAGGCCCTCGATCAGAGGTCGCACGGCGCCGTCGGAGTGGTAGAACACCGTGATGCCGAACTGATGGGCCAGGTCGATCATCTTTTTCATCTTCGGCTTGAGGAAACGGTCGACCATGGCCTCGCTAATCAGCAGCGATTCCTGCGTGCCGAGGTCCTCGGCTACGTAGGTGATATCGATGCGGCCGGGAGCGATGGTTTCAAATATGCGGCTGTTCAGTTGGTAGTGAAAGTCGAACAGGTGATCGAGGATGGCGTCGATGATTTCGGGCGCGGCAGCCAGATCCATGAACGCCTGCTCGAGGCCCCGCAACTGACAGTAGGTGAGGAACGGCTCGTAGTGGCCGGCGTGGACGGGATAGCCGCGCTTCAGGACCTGGTCGGCCTGCTTGGACAGGTCGGCGAAGTCATACCACTCGATGCGTGGCCAGGGGTAGGCGTGGACCTGCTCGACGGTGGTGAACCGGGCCATGGGGTTGTCGGCCACCTCGCTGTAGAGGCCGGCGCCGTCGGCGTACTCGATGGTGCGGTGCGGGACGCCCCAGATATCGTTGCCGCCCAGGTCGGGGCCGACATAGCGAGGCCCGACGGCGACGAGTCGGTCGATCTGGAGTTTGTCCCAGAGGGCCCACTCGTCGCTGCAGTGCAGCTCGCGTTTGAGTCGATCGGTGACTTCGGAGGTGGCCCAGTAGTCGGTCGGCACGCGGTCGGGTTTCTGACGGCTGAGCACGGCCTGCCAGCGATGGCGTGAGGTCACGGCAAGGCTCCTTTGCGATGGCTTTCAAGTCCGCTGTTACGTAGCCGAAACGACGGTTCGCAGCGGCGGGCTGGTGAGTTTATAATCGCTGGCGGTCTGCCGAGCCAGAGCAGTCGAGCTAAATGGGAGGCGTATCATGCTCATCAAACTGGGTCACTCGCCCGATCCGGACGACGCATTCATGTTCTATGCGTTGGCCAAGGAGCTGATCTCGACCGGGCCGTACGTGTTTGAACACATCCTGAAGGACATCCAGACGCTCAACGACTGGGCGGTGGAGGGTCGGCTGGAGGTGACGGCGATCAGCATCCACGCCTACCCGTACGTGCAGGATAAGTACGTGCTGCTCGACTCGGGCTCGAGCATGGGCGACCGGTATGGGCCTCTGGTGGTGGCGCGGCGGCCAATGCAGCCGGCGGAGCTGGCCAAGGTGACGATCGCGGTGCCTGGCAAGATGACTACGGCGTTTCTGGCGCTGTCGCTGATGCTGGGCAAGGACGCGTTCGACTACAAGGTGATGCCGTTCGATGCGATCCTCGGGGCGGTGGCCTTGGGCGAGGCCGACGCGGGACTGATCATCCACGAGGGGCAGTTGACCTTCGAGCAACAGGGGCTGGTGCGAGTGGTGGACATGGGGCAGTGGTGGTACGAGCAGACGCAACTGCCGCTGCCGCTGGGCGGCAACGTGATTCGGCGGGACCTGCCCCAGGCGGCGCTGACCGAGGTGCCGAAGCTGCTGAACGAGAGCATCCGCTACTCGCTGGACCATCGCACCGAGGCGGTCGAGCACGCGCTTCAGTTCGCGCGCGACATGGACATCACACTGGCCGACCAGTTTGTGGGCATGTACGTCAACGAATGGACGCTCAGCTACGGCGAGGTGGGCCGACAGGCCGTGCGCGAGCTGCTGCGACGCGGGCACGAGGCGGGCATCACGCCGGCGGTCGAACAGATCGAGTTCCTGTAGCGCGACCGGGGCGGGGCATTTAGAACATTAACGTCATCCGTTATGGCGTTTTGCGCCGATCGGCACGTCAGAGGAATTTGGCGCGTGAGGCGGCTTGTAGCGCCATCTTTGCCCGAAGCGAGGGGTGCGGTGTTCTTCCCGCAGCATTGCATTTGGCTTTCGGACGGACTACATTTGTGAGGTCGGCCATAGACGCCGGGCGTGCAGTTCGAGGATGGGGCTGGTTCGAACCGGGGACAACTCGATGGCAATGGAGGATCCAGACTGCGTTGCGTTGGAGCCTGGGTCGTGTGCGTCTGCACCGGTATCGACGTGCCGTGTCAGGCGGCACATCTGGCGTCCATAGGGGTTACCGGCAAACCATATAAGACGTAGTCATATGGAAGTTCGGTACAGGCAACACTAATTTCAGAAAGGCAGAAAAGCAATGTATCAGGATGCCAAGATTCGCTGGGCTTGGCTCAAGGGAATGTATATTTACACTATTGTTGGTGCAGGAGGATTTGGATTGGGAATGATTGCTATTCCTGACAGGATAACATCAATGTTCAAATGGCCTGTTTCAGAGCCAATAGCTTTGGGAATTGTTGGTAGCGTCTACCTTGCATTCGCGCTTCTGTCTGTATTGGGCCTTCGATCTCCTCTACAATTTGTGCCTATTCTGCTGCTGCAACTTTGCTACAAATCGATATGGTTCGTTGGTGTTATTGTGCCACTCGTGATTGCAAAAGAGTTCCCAGCCTACGCCATATGTACTATGATGATTTTTGCAACCTATATTATAGGAGATCTGATCGCAATACCTTTTTCATATGTCTTTGCGAAGCAGTCAGATCGCTAGATTGAATCGAAGTTTCACATGACAAGGTTCTTGCAGCCGACCGCCAGTGGCGGCGGCTCAAGAGCGACGTTAGTGCAAAGGATGACTTCCGATGCACGTCAGGAAAGCCAGAGTTGAGGAAGCCCAAGGGATCATCGACCTCCATGTCGACACCGTGCGCCGAGTCAATTCAAGGGATTACTCGCCGGAGCAGATCGATGCCTGGTTGGGGAGGCGTCGGGTGGAGGTGACCGAGGCGATGATTCGTGACGGGCAGTACTACGTCTGCGTTGACGACGCCGGCCATCTCCTGGGCCTGGGTAATATCAAGGGCAACGAACTGGTCGCGCTCTACGTCTCGGCAGACCATCAGGGTGAGGGCGTGGGCTCGGCCATCGTGCGCCGGATCGAAGAGGACGCGTTTCGCGATGGAATCTCCCAGATCAAGACAGATTCAACCGTGACGGCTGAGGGATTCTATCGTCGTCAGGGATATGTTGCAGTCGAAAGAAAGGTACTCAACATCGCCAGGGGGCAGACGCTTCAGGTGGTGGCGATGACAAAGAAGCTGAAGTCCGAGGAGTCGCGCTAACTGGCCGATCCAGGCGAAGTTTGACAGCGCGCCTGAACGCGATCTTCCAGAATGAGAACAGGGAATGTCGGAGGAAAGCAGGAAGAAATGGATTTGGAGGCTGCCGCTCATATGGGGGCTTCTTGTTGCTGCCCTGTGGTGGCCCTACGCTGAAGTCCTTACCGGAATGGGGTGGACCGCATACGCACGATGGGTCTTGTTCCATGTTGTATGGTCGGGCCTGGCAACGGTCCTGCTCGTACAGCTGCGGTGGCGAATTTTGGCTACATTCATGTTTGCCGTTGGCCTGTTCTTGGCCGTGCCGATGCCGTCGATGGCCGGCGTGGGTTTTCAGCTCCGGAACCCGATGGCGGAGGGTATTGAGGTGCTGATCTGGCGGACAGACGCTCCGTCCCGACGCAAAACGGTGCTTGTCCCAAGCGGCCAGACCGTCCGGCTCCGGACTGCGCCCGGCGACTGGCCAACCGAGGGCGGTCTCACGTTAAGGGCCGGCAAGGCCGAGCTGAAGGACGACCTGAGGAGCTTTCGATCGACAACGGTGACGATCGGAAAAGACATGATCACGAAGGAGAAATCCTGACGAGCGGCTCCAAGTGGCCGCTGATCCACGCCGGCGGTCGGGCCGGTCGAGTCTCTGTAGCGCGGCCGGGACAGGCATTTAGAAAGTTGTGGACTTTAGCCATTTTCAACCGGGTAAAGCCCTTGAGGACCCCCGCTGGAGCCCGCCAGCCAATTCCGAGCAACTCGGGCCTTGCACAGGAACTTGCCATTAATTTGTAACTCATTGCAGTCGAAGGGGTTAACATCCCGCAAAACGGCTAAACCCCACAAAGTTGGCTTCATCCGTTATACTGGTGTTGACGGCAGACGGGGCCGCGGCGGCGAGGGTCGCCGGTTGGTGGTGGTCCTGGTGTGGTCGTCCGTTTGCGGGGGCTAAAAAGGAAGGGAAGGATCCTTGTCACGGCAAGTGGTGTGGGCCGTAATCGTTATGGCGTGGTGGTTGCCTGCACTCGTGTGGGCATCTGAGCCGGTGGCGCCGAAAGAGGGCGCGGTATTCGAGGGCAAGGAGTCGGAGCTTTGCTCGCGCGCCCGAGCATTGTCGGCGGCTGGTGGGCTGGAAGTATTAGCCGCAGACGGGGCGCTTGCGGGCGCGGCGGGCGATACCGACGTAGTTTCGTATCTGCTCGAAATCGAGATCACGCCGGAGTACGACGGGGGCGGGGCGTTTGTCGACACGCTGGTGGCGGGGAAGTGCACGATCACCGCCGAGGCGACGATCGACGGGCTGTTGCAGTTTGACGTCGATCTGCGGGCCAACATGACGGTCAACGGCGTGACGGGCGATGCAGCCGGCTTTGTGCACGTGGGCGATGTGATCGAGATCACGCTCAACAGAACCTACAACACGGGCGAGTCGTTTGAGGTCGTCGTCGATTACCAGGGATACCCGGACGACACGGGGTTCGGCGTGTTCCACGAATGGACGCGCAACGGCAGCCCGGCTATCGCAACGTTGTCGGAGCCCTACTACGCGCATTACTGGTGGCCGTGCAAGGACGCACTGGGCGACAAGAGCACGGCGCAGATGCATCTGACCGTGCCGGACGACCTGGTGGCCGTCTCGAACGGCACGCTGACGGGCGTGGACGTGCTGACGGGCAGTCGCAAGCGGTATCGATGGCAGGAGAGCTACCCGATCATCCCCTACCTGGTGTCGATGGCGATCACGAACTATCAGCAGTATGACCTGGTGTATGAGTACGACGACGGCGGGCCGCAGAGCATGCCGGTAAACTGCTTTGTGTACCCGGATCACTGGGACTTCGGCCTGAACGAGCCGAAGGCGGCCTACAAGGCCGGGTGCGACGAGCTGCTGGCCATGCTGACGACGCTGTCGGGGGCGTACGGGCAGTACCCGTTTGTGGCGGAGAAGTACGGCGTGGTCGAGACGGGGGGGACGGGCGGGCTGACCGCCAGCATGGAGCACCAGACGATCAGCAGCATGTTCATGGTGGACAACTTCAGCCACATCATGTGTCACGAGTTGGCCCATCAGTGGTGGGGCGACGAGGTGACGTGCGGGACGTGGTACGACATCTGGCTGAACGAGGGGTTTGCCAGCTACGCCGAGCCGATCTATCAGGAGCGAAGGCCGGGCGGGGGCACAAGTGCGTTCTGGACGCGGGTGAACCAACGGCGGCCAGGCAATCCGGACGCACAAGTGTATCGCACGGACATCAGCTCGGTATGGTGGATCTTCAGCGGCAACGACGTGTACAACAAGGGCTCGTGGGTGCTGCACATGCTGCGGCACGTGATGGGCGATGCGGCGTTTTTCGACGCGCTGGCCGACTATCGCGCGGCCTATGCGCACGGGTCGGCGACGACGGCCGACTTTGCGGCCTCGATATCGGCCAGCTTCGGTGAGGATCTGACATTCTTCGTCGATCAGTGGGTGATGGGGCCGGGCAGTCCGCGCTACCGGTGGAACTATCGCAGCAGGACGATCGGCGGGCAGGAGTATCTGATTCTGGAGATCCGGCAGGTGCAGGACGCCGCGGGGTATGGGCTGTTTGTGATGCCGCTGGATATCCGCGTGACGACGGCGGGCGGGTCGACGGTCGAGACGGTGTGGAACGACGGGGGGACGGAGTATTACGTGTGGCCCATCGACGGGGCGCCCACGCTGGTGGAGGTGGACGAGGACGGCGGCGTGGACGACCGCAACTGGGTGCTCGTGCCGGCGGGCGAGAAGGTGCAGGATGCGTTTATGGTCGAGGCGCCGCCGGTGATCGTCGAGGCGGTGATCGATGTGTTCGGGGGTGCCCAGCCGGGAACGACGACGATTGCGCTGACGTTCAGTGAGGACATCGGCGAACTGTCAGCTGACGATGTATCGCTGGTGGGCGAGTCGACCGGCGGGTACGCGGCTGCGAGCGTCGAGTATTCGTCGGTGACGCAGACGGCGACGGTGACGTATCAGTCGCTGCCGAGCGACGTGTATGCGTTTGCGGTGTTTGACGCTGCGGTGTCGGCCAACGGCAAGGCGCTGGACGGGGAGATCAGCAATGACGATTGGTGGGACGATCGGCTGCTGCCGTCGGGTGACGGCCAGCCGGGCGGCGATGCGGTGCTGGGATTCGTGCGGCTGATCGGTGATGGTGACGGCGACGGCGACATCGACTTGTCGGACTTCGCGGAGCTTGTCGGGTGCCTGGCTGGTCCGGACGGGGGATATGAGCCGACGTGCGACGTGTTTGACTTCGATTTCGATGGGAATGTCGATTTGATCGACGCGTCGCAGTTTGCGGAGGCGTTTGGGGGATCGTTGTAACGGATGAGGGCACGCCGCAAGGGTGGGGGATGAGCTACGACGAGTACCCGGTGATCATCGAGTACCCCGCCCTCGGAGAGGGCGGGCCACCCACCGAGAGCGTGGGTGTGTCAGCCCTCACACGCAGCAAGTATTGCGCGAAGCAGAGATAACGCTCCCCGCGCGAGCGGCGTGGACATGCCACCCTATCAAGACATAAGAAGGCGGGTGAAACCCGCCCTACGTTCCGAGCGGTGGGCCTCAGCCTGCCGGCGCATCGGCGGGAACGGGCGTGGGCACGTCGATGGCCTGGTTGGTTTCGGCGGACTGGTAGGCGGCAAAGACGGCGGCGAGGGTGTTGAGATTGTCGCGACCGGAGGTAACGAAGTCGCGGCGGCCGGCGTCGAGCTGCTCGATAAAGTGGCTGTGCAGCAGGCAAAACGAGTCGGCCTGGGGCAGGATCGGCAGCGGCTCGGCCATACGCGAGTCGAAGCGGTTGAAGAAGATCTTCTGACTCTTATTGTGGACGGTCAGGGCGCCGCGCTCGCCCTCGACGCGAAGGGCCTCGCCGGGCGAGATTACGTCGGGACAGGCCCAGCTCACGTCGATCAGGGCTGTCGCGCCGTCGTTGAAGGTGAGCATGAGCCGCGCGAGGTCCTCACCGGCCAGGGCGGGGTTGACCTGGCGGGTCTGAGCGAAGACCTGCCGGACGTTGCCGAACATGGCCCGCAGGCAGTCGATCCAGTGAATGCACATCTCGAAGATCACCAGCCGGGGCATCTCGGCGAGGTAGGGCTGGGTGCTGGAGACAGGGTGCTCTCGCCGCAGCATGGCCGAGGCGAAGATGCGGGCGGTGTAGGGCCGGCCGATCTGCCCTTGCTCGATATAGTGGCGGGCTGAGCGGTACATGGGCAGCCACCGCCAATTGTCGGTGACCATCAGGGGCACATCGTGCTGCTCGGCGACGCGGACGATCTGTTGGGCCTGGTCCATCGAGTCGGCCAGGGGCTTCTGACAGAGAATCGCCAGCCCGCGCTCGGCGGCCTTCTGCACGAGCGGCAGGTGCGAGTCGGGCCGTGTGGCGATGTCGATCACGTCGAGTTGCTCGGCCTCGAGCATCTGCCCGACGTCGTCGTGAACGCCCTCGACGTTGAAGTGCTGCGCGGCCAACTCGGCCTGGGCACGGTTGACGTCGCAGACGGCCGCCAACGAGACCCGCGGCTCGTCATGCCAGGCGGGCAGATGCGAACGCTGAGCAATGTACCCGCATCCGATCACGGCTACGCGATAGGTCTTCGACATGACCGCTCATCCTCGCCAAAACAACGTAGCACTAGGGGCTGTCAAACCGGCATACCACATCAAAGAGAGTGCCGCCGATCCGCTCGGCGACGGCCTGATCCTTGAGCAGACAGATTTTCAGACAATCGCAGCCGAATCGGGCTTCGAAGTTGCTTTCCACGGAGCGGCCCATGCCCTCCAGGATGATCAGATCGACGTCGCGGGCGGCGAGGTTACACCCGTCGCTGACCCGCGCCAGGTCGATCAGCGGCGCGCCGCAGCCGGAGGCCACCACAGTGAGCCGGCCCCTTCCTACCAGATCGGCTACGGCCGGGTCGATTCGACACACCTGATCGAGCACCTGCCGCAGCTCCGCGGCGGTGATGTCGTTGAGCGAGGGGGTGGAGTTGGCGGCCAGTACGACGTCCGTGCCCCACAGGCCGATCTGTCGGGCCAGCGGCAGGCAGCCCAGGATCAGGTCGGCCCCGGCATTGTCGACGAAGAACAGCAGCTTGCGGTAGGGGCTGCGGCCATCGGCGAAGCGCTCGGCGAGGGCGTCGAAGTGGTCAACCAGCCACGGGCGCGGCGGCTGCGAGGAGCGGGTGGCGAAGAAGTCGAGCCCGTTCTTTTCGTAGGCCTGGATGGTGGCCATCGAGCCGAGGTCGAAGATGTTGCCGGCGAAGATGCCGCGGATCAGCAACTCGATGAGTTCGCGTCCCTGGTGGGTGGCCAGCTCGTCGATGACGCGAGGGTAGAGACGCATTGCGGCGTCGTCCTCGCGGCGTTTGACCTCGCGGTAGGGGTCGTCGAAGCCGTGGCCGCGGAGCATCGCCTCGCGGTGCTCGTCGAGCGTAAGGATGGTCAGTTCGCCGAAGCTGGCTGGGTCGTTGCGGATCCGCTTGAGGAGCTGATTGAACTCTTCGCGAAAGGCGTCGATCCGGCGATCAGCCTCGAGGCCGAGGCGCTCGCGGATCAGTCGCAGCGGCGTTTCGCTATGGGTGGCGAAGTGGCCGACCCAATAATCACGACCTTTTTGATCTGCGATCAGATCCCAGGGGCAGGCGACGTAGTTGTCCGGATCGGCCAGCCGGCAGAGAACGGCCACAACATCCTCCACGGACGCTCATCAGCGCGTCGCTTCGAGCGGCACAGGCTAGCCGGGGTGCCCACGGGTGGCAAGGGCTGGAGCAGATGAAGGAGCAGGCAGGCTGTGGGCCTCGGGCACCCTACCGATGGGCGGGACCTTCGCTTGACCGCTCTGACGGGGCTGGGCAGACTCCAAACCGACGGCCGGGAGACACACGGCATAGAATCGCCGGACACCGCAGGCGAGGGCACACGTAAGGAGAGCTACCATGGAGAAGATCAGAATCGGGCTCATCGGCGCCGGGGGCAACACGCGAAGCAGGCACATCCCGGGCTTTCAGGCCATCGAGAGCGTCGAGATCGTGTGTGTGGCGAACCGCTCGGCCGAGTCGGGCAGGAAGGCGGCTGACGAGTTCGGCATCGGTCGGGTGCATGGACACTGGATCGACGTGATCGGCGACACCCAGGTGGACGCGGTGTGCATCGGCACCTGGCCGCATTTGCACGCAGCGACGACGTGTGCGGCGTTGGAGGCGGGCAAGCACGTGCTGTGCGAGGCCCGCATGGCCGCCAACACCGACGAGGCCAGGCAGATGCTCCAGGCCGCCCAGCAGAGCGGGCTGGTGGCAATGCTGGTGCCCAGCCCGTTCGGGCTCAAGGGCGATCGTGTGATGCGGGAGCTGATCGCGGCCGGCTATCTCGGGCAGGTCCGCGAGCTGTGCGTGCGGGCGCTGTCGGACGGACTGATCCATGCGTCGGTACCGCTGCACTGGCGGCAGCGGGAGGATTTGTCGGGCGTGAACATCATGGCGCTGGGGATTCTCAACGAGACGGTGCAGCGGTGGTTCGGACGGACCGAGAGCGTGATGGCGCAGACGTCGGTGTTTGCGCCGAGACGGCCCGATCCGGAAACGGGCGACTTGCAGGATGTGGACATCCCCGACAGCCTCGCCGTCGTAGCGCGGATGGCGACGGGAGCACAGTGCGTGTACCACCTCAGCGGGCAGGCGCCGCACGGCGGAAGCATGCGGCTGGAGGCCTACGGCAGTGAGGGGGCGCTGATCTATGACTTGGGCGATGACACGATCATGGGGGCCAAGGTGGGCGACAAGCAGCTTTCGCCCATCGACATCCCGGCCGACAAAGCCGGTACCTCGCAGGTCGAGGAGGATTTCGTCGAGGCCATCCGCAACGGACGCCCGGTGACCATGACCAGCTTCGCCGACGGGCTGAAGTACATGCGATTCACCGAGGCCGTGCGGGTCTCAGCCGATCAGGGTCGGCGGGTGTGCCTGTCGGAGGTGTAGACGGCCCGAGGCGAACGACCGCTGCGGGTCGATTCGCCTCGGGGGTGGCCAAGATCGATCAAACGCGCGCCTACCTCGGTAGTCTCGTTTCGATAGACATGCTCCGGTGGGCGCCCGGTGGGAGCGCAGCGCTGTCGGCGCCGGTGTGGCCGGCAGCCTTACCGCGAGTCGAGCCGCCAACGACCTCGGCGCGAACGACCATGGCGATGCCCTGCCCCACGTCGGGCGCGACCGGCCCGGCCGCCAGGATGACGTACTCCCCGAGCGGCAGGGTGAGGGCCGTTTCGACGCGGAACAGAGACTCACGTACCTCCTGCGCTCCGCCGGACGCCGGCAAGTATACTTCCGCCTCAACATCGAGCTGAGCCGACTTGCCGGGCTCGAGTATCCTGGCTTTGCCCACCACGCTGACCTGCAACGGGGTTTGACGGCTCCCGTATTTCTCGCGGAGATCTTCCCGGGTCGAGATGACCACCACGCCTTCATCGAACACGTAACCAACATCCGTGCCGACAAGACCGCCAGCGCTATCCAGGACGTATCGAAGCACCTTATCCAGAGCGACATCCTTGAGCTGGACGCTGACCTCCATTTCACGATCGATGCCGGCGAACTCGAGCGCGTTCCAGCGCACCATGATGTTGACGTCGCCGACAGTGCGAACGCGCTCAATGCCGCCCTCCAACGTCACGTTCGTGAAGTTCAGTTCCGGAACGACCCGGGCAAGCTTGCCCTGCGTGGCGCGGTCGGCGGCGGCCTCAGTAACCGCATCCGTCAGTGCCCCCGAAGTGCTAAACGTGTCATCTTCCTGGGCTCTGATTATAAGCGGCGTCATCAGCGACGGGTTGCGGAAGCCGTTCTTGGCCAAGGCTTGGGCAACCGGCTCAAGGAAAGCCGGCACGGGCTGCGATAATCTCTCCGCAAGACCGGTTGACGGGCTCTTGAGAAAGAAGAATGTGAGTTCCAACACCTCGCTCGGCTCATCCACCGGCCTGGGCTTATCTATCAGTTCCACGAGCTGCTGCACGGCCGCGATGTCCGCGTCGCTGCCTCGCACAAGGATCGTACGCGAGGCCGGATCGAATGCGATTGCTGTCTCCTTCGACACGGCAGACTGAAGCAGGTGCGTGAGTTCGGAGCGCGCCGGCAGAGCGTACTTGAGCGTGAAGTAAGCTGGCCGCGGCGGCGCCGCAGGCGGCTGGTCCAGTTGCTTCAGAAGTTCCTCGACGACCGCCAACTGCTCGTCAGTACCCGCGACCGTGAGTTCGTGTTCGGCGGTGGCCACTACGGTCGGCCCAGGCGCCATGTCCATCCCTCCCCGGCCAGACGCCATGGCTCTCCCTCCCCCGGCAGGCCCCACAACCACGCTGATCACGCGCGCGATTGCATTCGCATCCGCATTCGCGAGCTTGTAGACTCTTATGCTTCGAGTTTCGCCGTGGGGTCCCGTCTTGGCCGAAAGCGAGATCGGCGCACCAGCTACGCGGGCCGGTTTGCCGGGCTGTTGAGCCGTGCCGCGTTCGGGGCAAGCGATGGCAAGTGACAGCAACATCGCCGCGACCCACCCAAAGCACTTCTTCCTTCTTGCGCACATCGGATTGTCTCCTCTCTCAGCCGGTCGGATCATGCTCGGCTGACGATTTGCTGGCTTCGCTCTGCAACGGCAAAGCAGGGTACAGCTTATACATGTGCACGCGCGGATGGCCGCTGTCGCGCTGCTCGATCATCCACGCACGGGCCGATTCGCCCCGCAACTGCACGACCGACCGGACGGTGCTCGTCTCACCCGTTGACTCCGCGCGCGCCGACCCCTGCGACACCGGCGGCCCGGCAGTCTGCACGACGATATTCGCCCGATCACCAGACTGTCGCCATGGCGAGAAGTACAGGCCGATCCCCACAACCAGCAGAAGGGCGGCAGCCATCGCCGCTGCACGTGGCTGAGTCCACACGGGATGGCGCGGCGGACGACGGGTCTGAGGCTGCTCGCGCTCGCTGGCCGCGCGGAGATGCCCAAGCGTATCGCTGAGCGAATCCATTTGCCGGACGTAACGTCTGCACTCAGGACAGCCGGCAAGGTGCGCCTGCATCAATGCGAGATCCTGCCGATCGGCCACGCCGTCCGCCCGGTCGTGCCAAATCTGCCTTGCCCGTCGACAGTTCGGCTTGTCTGCGTGCTCGTCAGTCACCCATTGACTCCGCCCATTCGGGGTAACGCTTCAGGATCGCGTTGCGCAGCGTCTCGCGGGCCGCCCGGACGTGGACGCGAACGGTGCTCTCGGAGATCTGCATCACGGCTGCGATGCTCGGATAGTCCATCTGCTCGAGGTGCCGCAGCACCAGCGCCGTCTGCTGCCGCTCGGGCAGCGAGGCGACCAGCTCCCTGACGGTCCGGCCCAGCTCGGCGGCATGAAGGTCGCGTCCCGGATGATGTTGCCTCGCCTTGATCCGCTGCTTCAGTCGGGCCCGCAGCATGCCCCATGCACTGCTTCTGCGCCGCTGGAGGTGGCACTGCTGAATGACGATTCGACGAACCCAGGATGGCCATTTGGCTTGGTCCTTCAGTTGTGACCGCCTCTGCTGCGCCAGGGCCAGCGCCTCCTGAACGGCATCCTCGGCGTCGTGCCAATTCCACAGGAAGCGGTAGGCCAGCCGCACCAGTCGCCCGCGGTCGAGGCCGATCTGCTCGCCGCCACAGAGCTGCGTAACTTCCTGTAAATACGAAGCTTGCGACGTCCGAGCCGATCTGGTATCTTGACGGTCCACCGCGGCTTTCGTTTCCATCATGTCCGATGCGCCAAGGGCGAGGTCTGTTTAGCGGCCGTTGCGAATCGGCCGGCTGGCCCGACCGTGCGGCGACGACAATTTACCCGAGCGCCCCCAAACAGGCGGACCGACGCTCGTCGACGCTACGACTAGTTATAGCAGAAAGTCCCGGCGCGGTGGCAGGCCGAACAGTGGTGGCGGCGATCCAGTCGTCGAACCACTCAGCCAGCCAGCCTGGGATCGAAGTAATCGTCCATCGATGCGGTGCCCGTGGCGACACCCTTGTTGGTTTCGCCGCATCGTTGCAGGAACTGCCGCGATATGTCAGGTCTTTGGCTGATCGTCGCCCGACGAGGTCTGCACCAACGTGATCGCCCCGGTCGGGCAGATGTCAACACACGTGCCGCACGCGGTGCAGTCGAGCACGCGAACGCTGGGTCTCTCGCCCTCGCCGCCCTCGATCGCGTGACAGTGACCGATGCGCAGGCACCGGCCGCACGCGTTGCACTGGATCTGGTCGATCGATGCGTAGCCCGGCTTCAACACCAACTCGTCGGCGGTTGCAAAGCGGTCGACCAGCAGGTTCTTCATGGCCGAGAAGCCGTCAAAGCCCATGTCCGACATGTAATCACGTAGTTGACCGATCAACTTCGGCAGGAACCCGAAGCCGCTGACCATCGTCTCGGTGCAGATGCCCACCAGATCGGCCCCGAGCATCGCGTACCGGACGACGTCGGCGTAGGTGCGGACGCCACCATACCCGATCAGCGGTGCATCCGGGCCGCAGGCAAGACGCATCTCGTACACGTCGCGCAGCGCCAGCGGCTTGACCCACTCACCCGACAGGCACGAGACCGAGTGTGTGTTCTGAAGGCGGTAGACGGGTGTGAACGGATCGCGGATGTCGAACTCGGGCACGCCGAGGCGGTTGGCGGTGCCGGCGACGCAGTGGGCCCCAGCCTCGAAGGCGCGACGGGCCACCAGACCGATCCGCCCGCCCTCGGGTGTGATCTTGGCGATAACCGGCAGGTCGACGGCATCGCGTGTGGCAGCGACGATGTCGGCGACAGCCTGTTCGTCCTGGCCGACAGATGCACCGCTGGTGGGTCGGCCGGTAGGGTCCTTGCCGCCCACGTCGAGGTTAAACGACATGTTCGGGCAGCAAAGATTCAGTTCGATCGCGTGGGCGCCGGCGTCGGCGAACCGCCGGGCCATCCGGACCCAGCCGGACAGGCCATCCGCACCGGCGTAGGTAATGTTGGCGAGCAGCAGCAGATGTTGCGTCTTTCTCCGCGCAGCCTCGACCAGGCGGAGGCCTTCGTCGAGGTTCAGCCGCCGGTCGGCGGTGAACATGTGCAGGCCCCGCTTGTCGAACCAGCGGTAGCGAGGTTCACGGTTGATGTAGGGCGGCGGGTCGATGGTGAGCTTGATGGCCGCGGCGGCCCATCCACAGTGGTCGGCCTCGACGAGCTGCTCGACGGTCTTGGTGGTCGGGCCCGACCCGACCATGAACGGGTTACGGAACGTCAGTCCCGCAATCGTGATCGGCATGTCCACTTCGGCAGGGGTCATGAAACTCACTTCGGCAGAGATAGAGACCCCGCCGGCTACTGGATTGTAGCGGGGCTGACGGCCTGGCCACTGCGGGCGGACTCGTAGATGGCGAAGATCACCTGAAGGACAGCCAACCCGTCTTCGCCGCGTAGCCCGGGCGGGGGGTCGTGATCGGCACGGACACAATCGACGAACTCGGCGATCTCGCCCACGTAGCCGAGCGACTCGAACTCGTCGACGGCCGGTCGCGTCCAGCCGTGGGTGAAGTCGGCCTTCTCGACGGCATAGCCGAAGCCCGTGCGGCTGTAGACCTGAAGGGGCGAGCCGAAGGTCATATCGACCTTGATCACGCCGTCGGAACCGTAGATCTCCACCACGTCGTCCATACCGCCGACGGTGACGTAGTTGCCCTCGACGACGGCCCGCAGACCGCCGACGAATTCCAGCAGCGCAACGCCCCAGTCCTCGCCCGTGTAGTCGTGATGAATCAGGTTTGCCTTCTGGCCGGCGGTGGCGGCTGCGCGAACGTCGGCCACCTTCTGCCCGGCCAGGCCCATCACCCACGCCAGCGGATGCGCCCCGAGGTGGATCATCGCGCCCCCGCCGCAGTACTCCGCGCGCTGAGCGTAGATCGAGTGCGAGCCGTTGTGCGTCTCCTTGGCCCGCACGTAGAGCGGTCGGCCGATGCCGCCCTCGTCGACGATCTGGCGGGCGCGTCGCAGCGCCGGGGCAAAGAACCAGTCCTCCGCATAGAAAAGCCGCACGCCGGCACGCAGGCACGCCTGAATCATCGCCTGTGCGTCTTCGATGGTCGTAGCCAAGGGCTTCTCACTGACGGCGTGACAGCCAGCGTCGGCACAGGCGAGCACCATGTCCTTGTGCAGGTAGTTCGGCACACACACCGACACCAAGTCGGGCCGCTGCTCGGCAAGCATCCGCCGGTAGTCGTCGTAGTGGCTTGGAATGCCATACTGCCGGCAGAACTCGGGCAAATCCGCTTCGAGACTGGCCGCGGCGACCATCTGAACTCCCGGCAGGCGCCGATAGCTCTCCGCGTGCAGTGTCGCGGCGAACTTGCTGCCGACAATGCCTACACGAATGGGCTTTCCCATGATCCGATCACCCACTAACGGCGCCTCACATTCCAGCGCTTACCGCGCGCACAAAGTCCGGTCAAGCCTGCATGAAAGTCGTTGGATTGCCTTGAAGCCGCGAGCCGACGGCGCCGAGCCTACGGAGTGGGAGGTTCGTCGGCACTTTGTTTGAGGAATCGCTCGATCTGCTGGAGGGCGGGATCGCTCCCGACGGCCTGAAGTTGCCGTTGTACCAGGTCAAGCGTCTGGGCGGTCTTGCCGGCCGACTGCAGGGCCTGGAGCACCTGCTCGGCGTCGCTCGTTCGGCCCAGCAGATAGAGCAGCCTGGCCTGATTCACTCGGACGGCTGGCTCGTCGGGCGCATACTGGGCAGCCTGTTCGGCGTAGCGCAGGGCCTCATAGTACATCATGGCCTGAGCGATGGGGATCAACTCCTGCGACGCCCGCGAGATGCGAAGCCACAATTGCGCGTTTTCGCTTTCCTCCTGCACCTGCGCGGTCAGGGCCTGTAGCTTCTGACTTTGCATGCCCTGGGCAAGCTGGAGCAGGAACGGGTCGCCCGGGCGCTCACGCAACTTCGCCCGGAGCAGATCCACCCCCGACTGCGCCACCTTGACCGACTCGGGGTAATTCCTACTCCCCATGTAGTAATTGGCCAACTGGGCATACCTCTGGGGATCATCCGGCTTGAACTCGAGCGCCTGCCGGGCGAGCTGGACAGCCCGGTCCCACTGCTTCAGGCCGGCACATGCGGCCGCCAGGGCGGAAATGCGCTGCGGATCGCGCACCGCCAGCGTATAAGCCTTTTCAAGGGGTCCCTTGGCCAGACGGTAATACCCGGCATCCAGGTAGACCCTGCCGAGTCCGAAATAGGCACGACCATCAAGCGCCACGAGGTGCGAAGATCGAACGCGCAGGAACTGGCGGTAGTACTCGGCGGCCTCCAAGCCGGACCGCGGTCCGCCAAGCCTCAAGACATCCGCCATGCCCAGCAGTGCCACGGCGTGGCTCGGGTCGCGGGCAAGAATAGCGGCAAACCCCCCGCTCGCCGTCTGGAGGTCCCTCTGCTTCTCAGCCGCCTCCCCGGGGCCGCGCTGCTCGGCGCGGGCCAGGGCGCCCGTGGCGACCACAAGTACCTCCTGGAGCATCTGACCCTGCGACGGCGCCGTCGTGGTGGGTGGGCGCTCGGGTGGCCCAGCGGGTTGTGTTTGCTGGGCGTAACCGCCCGAAGCGATCAACACGCAGCAGAACAGCGTCGATGATACGCGGAGTCTGTTCATATCTGCCATGCCTTGCCGGCCCCAAAGCATCCAAACGAGAAGCTCAGAATCAACGGAGTAGCCATCGAAATATAGTTGTGCCGACCGACACGGTCAATTCGGTGGCCGCGGTGCGGCGTACAGCTCGCCGCCCGGTCGAGCCGGGGCAGATGGAGTCACCCTTCCGCCGTGAAGCCGCCCGGCTGCGAATCGCCGAGCCCTCTGGCCGACACGGGAGGGGGCGTCCGCACCGGTCGCGACGGCTCGGTCGAGGAGCCGTCCTCGGCGGACAGCTTCTCCAGCAACATGACCCAGGTCTCGCGCTGATAGTCCAGAATCCGCAGGGCGTCGTCCACGGCCTTGACGTCTTTGTTCACATTCGCTTCGACCAGTCGGCGGTAGATGAACCCATACAAGGCGGACATCTGCTCACACAATTCGGGCGCCACCTCCGGCTTGAGGGCGTTCTGCATCTCCAGCACGATATTCTGGGCACGCGTCAGCAGATTGTAGCTGCCCTCGATATCCTTGCGCCCGATGGCGTCGCGTGCCTGACGACAGAACCGGATGGCCCCATCGTAGAGCATAAGATGCAGCCTCTCGGGAGGGGCAGACATCACGACGTTGCGCAGGTACTCTTGCTGCGTTGGGCCACTCATGACTGCTGGATTATCGGCACATGGCGGGGGCCGATTAAGCGTAACCGCCTGCCGAATGTATGGGCTGGGCTGGGGCAACCGCGGCGTACAGCCGCTCAGGCGGGTCAGGTCCCGGCGTTCTGCGACCCATACCCGATGAACTGAATCTGACTCAGAGCCGTCTGCTGCGACTGTAGCTGCGCAAGAGCGCCCTCCATGGCCTGAAACTCCGCGTATAGCCGTTGCTCCCTGGAGTCCAATAGGATCTGGAGGCTGGCGATGCGCTTGTTGATCAACTGCTCCTGCGCCTCGAGCGAATCGTCCTTGCGGGCCAGGACCCCTTCGTAACTGTCGGTCAGTCGGTTCAGAATCGACTCAAATTGTGCCCCCAGGCCCTCGTCGGTAAGGGTGAACAGCTCCTCGACAGCATCCTTGTCGTTGCGGTAGGCGTCGCGGAACTTCTGCTCGTCGAACCGCAGCTTCGCCCCGCCGCCGACGGTAATGCCCACCTGATTGAGCCGATTCAGCGGGCCGCTCGCTCCGCCGACCGAAGATGACGCCATGTTGTAGAGCTGCGTGCGGACCCGCGCCACCGTGGCATCGCCCAGCAGCAATCCCCGCTTGAGCGTCTCCGCGTTGAACGAGGTCAGGTCGTCGATGCGGTCGATGACCTCGTTGAAGGCGTCGACGAACGTCGACAGATCTTCCACAATGGTATCGACGTCTTCGGTAACCGTTACGGTCACCGGTTCGCCCGACGTGCCAACCAAATCCAATGTGACGTTCGGAATCACACCGGTGAGGGTGTTGCTCGAAGACGAGATCACCACCGGATTCTCGCCGCCGGCCTGCCCGAGGAAAATCACCGCATCCAGCGGATCGACGAGCGTGTTGAGCGTCAGACCCGACTGCTCGATATCGTAGACGATACGCCCCAACGAGCCGCTGACTGCGGATTGCAGCGTCAGACGATAAGGCCTGACAGTGCTGCCGTCGTTGATCACCGAGGCCTGCACCAGGTCGCCGGCGGCCTCATTGATCTTCTGGGCCAGATCCTGAAGTGCGTCGTCACCGTCGATCTCTATCCGCAGTTCGAACGACCCGTCGATCGTATTCTGATCCTCGACCGCCTCGCCGGCGATGCGCAGACCGGATGCCGTTCGTCCGCCCTGGTCCTCGACCCTCAACTGGCTCGACCCGCCGGCCGTGTCGGTGAGCAGGAGGCCGTCACCGTTCGCGTTGAGCGAGGCCACCACGCCGATGGAAGACTCGTTGACTAGGCGAATCAGGTCGCCCAAAGTCATGTCGGCGCTGGTGACGTTGATGGTGGCTGTTGCGCCCAGGCTGTCGGTGACCACAAATCGCCCCGTTGCCACGCCTCGCCCGGCGTTCAGATCGGCCAAGCGTGTCGATTCCGACAGCCACTGCAATTGCAGGTTGCCGCTGGCCACGGCCGCCACGTTGTCGTTTACGGCGATGCCCAGATCGGCGGCGCCCGTGCCGGAGACGTCCTCGATAACCAATGGACCGGCTCCGTCGGTGTGGTCCTCGATCACGATTCCTGTGCCGGCCTCGTTGACGCGCGCTGAAACGTCAGCGGCCGAGGCGTTGATCGCGTCGAGCAGGCCAGCCAGAGTCTGCGCGCCCGACAGATCAATCTCGTCGGACACGCCGTTGCGATCGGTGATCCGCACGACGCCCAATGCCGCGCCGGAGCCGCCGTTGAGCGAATCGATCAGTACGGTGTTGAGTCCTGCCAGCACGGCTCGACCGGCCAATGCGCCGCCGCTGCCCTGGCCGAGAATTCCCAGGTCGGCTGCGGCGCGCGAGTCGTTCAGCGCTTCGACCGTCGTCGGTCCCGAGCCACTGGATAGGTCAGTCAGCACCAGGCTGTTGCCGTCGGCGGCGATGGCGGCCACCGCAAGCCCGCCGTTCTCGTTGTCGTAGTTGATGGCACGAACCACGTCGCCGATGGTAGACACGCGGTAGACGTCACTGCTCGTAATAGAGGTCTGGTCAACGTCGGCGGCGATTCCGAGGTCGCGCGCCGCATACCCGGTGACGTCCTCGATCTCTAGATTGCCCGCCTCACCACCGGTGCTGTCGGAGACGTACAGATGTGAACCGACCAGACTCGCCGACACGCCCAAGCCGGCGCCGTTGATCGCGTCGAGGATCTCACCGACCGTCTGGAGCCCTTCGAGATCCACTTCGGCCGACGCGCCCGTTCGATCGGTGAGCCTGACCGTGCCGAGTCGGACACCGGCACCGTTGTTCAAGGCATCCAAACGTGTGTCATGCCTGAGATAGTCCGACAGACTCACGTCAATCGTGCTGCCGTCGCGCAGTGTGATACGAAAATCGTCCAGCGTGCCGTTGCGCCAGACGCCGTTGCCGTCGTTCAGTGCCGACAGCAGCGTGCCGTCATCGAGGTAATGAACCTCGCGACCCGTCAACGCACTCGCCGCGACGCTATCGGCAATCCCCAAGTCAGCCGCCGCATGGCTGCCGTACAGATCCTGCACCGTCAGGTTGCCTTCGCCTTCGCTCGTGTCGGTCAGAATGAAGTGATCGCCCTCGACGCTAGCGGTTACGTCGATCGAGGTCTGCGAGTTGATGGCCTCCAGAACGTCGTCTACAGTCAGCGCGGTGGTCAGGTCCACGTCGGCGGAATTGCCGGCTCGGTCGGTGATCCGCACCACGCCCGTCCGCACACCCGTCTGCCCGTTGAGCATCTCGAGCCGGGTGCTGGCAGCCAGACTCCCGCCGCCGATCTCGAATGTTACGGCACCCCTGCCAACGGGCGTGCGGTCCAGATCGGCATAGCCGCTGGAAACGAGCTGGTGCGTCGTGACCAGCGAGTGCACCTGGAAGGTGTACGTGCCGGGCATCGCCCCCGCGCCGGCGTTGGCCGTCAACACATTCGAATTGCTGCTGGCAGCCTTGGTCGCGTGGAAGAAATCACTCTCATCGAGGCGGCTCGCGGCCGTCTTGAGCCGCAGCAGACGGGCCGATAACTCCATGAACGCCGACCGCTTCGACTGAAGCGTCGCCACACGCTGTTGCAGGCGGGTCAGCGGGGCTGACTCGAGCTCCATCAGGGCCGATACGAGTTCCTCGATGTTCAGGCCCGAGATGAGTCCCACGCTGGTGCTGATCGTGCCCACAGCAGGACCCTCCGGCCCCGTCCCCCGGCGCAGGAACGGCGCGCAAGCTATCCGCTTTGCTCTACAGTATTTATCGGTTGATTGGGCGACCAACCTTCACGGAGTCCGGCCACCGATGGGGAGAAAAAAAGGGAACCCGCTCGGTCTCGGCCCAGGCCGGATCCGAGCGGGCCCGTGTACTTATCCCCCTACCGAGGGACGGATGGCGGGATGTTGGTGACGCTAGCCCCAGAATAAGCGAGCGCGGCTTGCTTTTCGAGGGGTACCGGCAAGATTGGGTAGAGAACTGGCCGACGAGAGGCTGGCTTGTGTGTCTGCTGCAGTCGGATCCGACTACGCCGGGCCTGTAAGGGGCGAAAACG
>DATKUK010000015.1:0-4129 GCA_035530655.1 Phycisphaerae bacterium | reverse complement strand
TGATCTGGATACCGCTCCCGGTCCCAGCGGACGAGATGACGATACCCGCGTCGGCCGAGGATTCGGACGAGACGATATTGATGGACGAGTCGCTGGTAATGTCGAGGTCGTCGTCGGCAGAGGAGCCCGAGACTACGAGGTCCATACCACCCGCACTGGCGGTGATCGTCAGAGCGTCGGCACCCGTACCGGCAGAGGCCAGGACGAGACTGCTATCGGTCGCACCTGTGATGGCCAGGGTGAGATCCTGGGCTCCGCTTGTCGTAGCCGTAGTGATAGAGGCTGCCGCCACATCGAACGCGATAGACCCAACCCCACTCAGATCGTCCACGGCACCCATCGCAAGACCGGTCACGCCCGTCGAGGACTTCAGGCCAACGACGTTGGAGGAAGAGTTCAGATCGAGCGTCAGGTCCTCACCGGCGTCAGTGAAAGTGATCTCACTATCGACAGAGTTGGTTACGGTGCCACCGTTCTGGAGGGTCACGCCGCCCGTAGCCGTCACAGCCCCGGAGGCCGACAGGGTAGTAACCCCCGTAACAGCACCGGCCGTCGAGACGTTCAAGCCGGTCGAGGTGATCGCCAGAGAGGTTATAGAGGCTCCCAGCACCAGAGCAGGGGTCGTGGTCTCGTTCGTCCAGCGGAAGGCGTCCACATAGGCCGAACCGCGATAGACACCGATGGAACTGGTATGGGCGTTGGTCGTACTGGAGTAGATGTCCACACCGCCGGCTAAGGTGACGTCGGAACTGATTGCCCCACCGGTGAACGTGCCGCCGTTGGCCACCCAGCTCAGTACGCCGGCGGTAGTGGAACTGAGTACGTAGCCGGCCGAACCGGCGTAGGCAGTAGGCAAGGTCAGCGTCAGATTCCCTGACTGATTGCCCGCCTGAAGCTGCGTGTAGTACGTGGCCCCGGTACTCTCCAGAAGTCGGATCGCATCGAAGGGCGATGTCCCTTCCAGCATGGCTTCAACTTCAGGGACGAACTTGTAGAAGAAATCGGCAGGTGTTCGTGAGAGGTCCGAGCCTCGCATCGTTGAATAGGCCGAGAGGCCATAGGTCATGGCGGCCTCGGTGCTACCGCCAACCAGCAGCAGCAGCAGGCCGCAAAAAAGCAGAAAGCGAAAGCGCTTCATGTTGCATCTCCTTAAAGAGATTGCGTTTCTGGTTCACAACCGAAGTAGGACTTCAGTTTGTCTCTACGGCAGGCCTACGTTACTGTCCGTGACCTGGATGTTATAGTCCGTGCGCGGGGCCCACGGCGTGATACTGAAATCGACCGTGAGGACGCAGGTCGTCCCGCCGTGCAGGTACTTCAGTTGGAGATACCTGATGGCCCGATAGCCGATGTCCAGCGTGCGGCGAATGATGAAGGCGCCGGCCGTTGCCAGGCGGGCGTCGTCGCCGGCGATGGCCGGGGTCTCGTCTCGCACGATTTCGCCCGCGTTGATATCCGTCCCGTCACTGCCGGTTCCGGAGGCGATGTAGAACTTGTAGGTCTCGTTTCCATCGCCGTAAGAGGCCGCGACGTTCGTGGACAGCGTCATCCAGAGCGGCGTGGCACCGGGGAGGTTGTGAGTGGCCGAGGCCAGGTCCAGGCAGTACCCAACGTACCCATCGCTGTCTGCCAGGGCCTCCGCATCGCACAGTTTTCCTAAAAGCGAAAGTATCATGTTTTCGACCTTTCAAAAGTCGTTAATAGTTGCTTGGTTGTTCTCTGACCCAACAGTCGTCAGCCGTGCTACGTGATCTGGCTGGCGGCGTAATTCAGGGCGTCCATGCGCCGGATGATGATGTCGCCGATCATGGGCAGGTTGACTTTGTAGGGATTGTCCGAGCTGTACCGCACGTTGCCCTTATTCATCGCCAGCGTGATGAGCTGGGTGTAGACGTAGGGGTCGCAGTACAGGTGCCACGGGCTCTCCACCATCATGGTCGGATTGACGACGCCGGGCATCGAACTGATGAGGCTGTGGCGATGCCGCGCCTCGACCACCTTGCGGATCAACAGTTCAGTGATGTTGTCGTAGGTGATATCGATATTGGCGATGACCTTGATGGCCTTCTGGTTCTTGATGTTCCAGCCACACCACCATTCAAAGTCGGTCATCACGTCGAACCGGGTGGCAGTGCTGGTGCCGTTGGCGTCGAAGTCAGTCACAGTGACCGGCACGAGGCCCCGGTCGATCATCTCGATACCCTTGGTGGCGTGATACTTCGGGTGTAGCAGGTGGAATGTCGTGCGGCCCGGCTTAATCATCAGGGCGTGCCGCAGATTGCTGGTGCCTTCGCAGTCGAACACGTAGTCGGTCTTAGTCGCATCGTTCCACGGGGCTCGCGAGAGAATGCCATCGAGCTTTTCGGGGTCAGCAACGGACGTGCCCCGAACCAGCGAGTTGCACAGACCTTGCGTCATGCCCTCCATGTGGGCCCGGTGCTGGTCGTTGCGATAGGCGGCCATGTCGGCCGGTGAACCCACAGCCTTCAACACGTCCTGCGGGATCTGGTACTTCGACCGCAGGATGGCCAGGTTCTCACGATACTTGCTGAACGTGGCGAACGAGGCGGTCACAGCGTCGCCGAGTGAACTGAAAGTGGCGGTCGGCAGGGAGTCCCAACGAGCGTCGGCGTGAGCCATGTTCTCATTGGCGGGATACGACGGCATATCACGCACGAGGTCGTTGACCTCGGCTAGCGTCTGTGCCATCTCAAGGTGAGATCCGCCCGCACCGAACGTCTGCATCACGTTGAATATGTTGTCTCTATTACCGAATTCTAACTCAGCCATTGCGGAGTCTCCTAATCCAAATTGATATTGTCACTTGGGTTCGGAGACGTGTCCGCACGCTGCGGGTTCTCCTGACGCTAACGGCTGTCGGCCGCCCGGCTCTTTACCGGGAGAGCATCAGGTCCACTGTTGTGGCGTATCTGAAGAATAAGTTATGTCTATCCGGGCTTACCACCTCCCATGGACTGCGGCGTATTGGGGAAACGCTGGGCGTTTTTGCTCTCTTCCGAGAGACGCTTGGTGCCCGCCGTTGCCGCAAATTCCGATTGTGTCATGGTGCCGTGGCCTTCCAGGATCTCGTAGAACCTGGAGGCGTCGCCTAAAATCTTGAACAGCAAGGGATTATTGCGCACGCCGCTCGAGTCCAGGGCCGCCGCCAAATCGTCATATTCCTTTGCGTCTGTCGCACGGCTCTTGGCAAATTGCTCGATGAGTCCAACCTGTTTGGTCTCGGGATTGCCGTTGAGACGCTGGTACTCCTGCGGGCCCCAATACTTCTGCATCAGGGCCGCCGTCTCTTTACGGGCGGTCTCTTGTGTCTCCTGGCGGGCCGACTCGACCTGCGCATGGTCCCGGGCCATGGCGTGCAAGGACCGTTCGTATATTCCCTGAAACGCCTGCTTGCCGATGCCCGCCTCCTTGGCGAACGACCGCATCTCCATCTTCGTCAGTTCGGACAGGTCGATGGATTCGTCCAATTCCTCGGGCCGCACCATTTCGTACTCTTCCGGCTTCTCGGGGACGCCGTTGATCCTCGCGATGTGGGGCTTGAGTAGCTCGATGTGTTCGGGCTTGAGCGTCTTTGGCACCCGCAACCCGCTGGCCAGGAGCCGTTCCTTCTCCACAATCGCCTTGGCGGCCTCTTGAGGGTTCTGGTACGAACTCAGGATGTTCTTGGCCCCTTCGTCGGCCATCAACTCCTGATATTCCGCACCGCCCAGCCATTCCGGGGTCTGGGACGCAGTGTCACCCATGTCGCCCAGGTCATCGCCCACGTCATCGTCCATGGTGGTGTCTATGTTGTCGTCCGTCATAATGCTTCTCCTCGATTATGTGTATTTCGCGATCAACTGCTGCGCTTTTTCAAGATCGGCGCCGTTCAGACCGATACGGGGCCTGCCGGTGCGAGTCGTGAACTGCCGCAGCTCCTTGACCTGGACCCACGCATCCCAGAACGTCCTGGGCGCCGGGGCGGGCGCTGGTACTGTCTTCCTGCCCATCTTTTTCCTGGCCTTCCTCTTGGCCCGGCGTTGGGGGGCCTTCTGCATATCGGTGCCAGTCGCCGGCTGGGGCTCTTTCGTCGTTGGTTCGATTGCTTCTGCTACGAGTCGTTCTGCTA
>DATKUK010000014.1:0-90033 GCA_035530655.1 Phycisphaerae bacterium | reverse complement strand
CCAAGAAATCCATCAGCCGGTTCCCCAGCGCACTGATCTGTTCTGCGTCCATGCCGTAAGTCCTCCAGTAATAGTTACTTGGAAGACTTCATCGGCGCACGCCGCCCAATCACTTGAGCCTAAGCGGCGCTGTAGTGTTAGTAGGGCACCGTTACCTGGCGGGCCGATTCGTGTGGCCATCGTTTCGATGGTGAACAAGGGGCGGTCCGGCGGAGAGCTGTTGGCGGAATCTGCGCTGGATCGCCTCCACCACCAGCTTTCCCAGACCGGGGCATTCAGCCTCCACGAACGGGCTGGACTTCACAAGGTCCTGGTCGAACAAGACCTGCAGATGACCGATCTCGTTGATCCGGATACCGCCGTGCCCATCGGCAAACTGGTTGGGGTCCCGTACATCGTGATTGCCAGCATCACCCAATCGGGGCTAGAGGATGGCTCGTTCAACTTGCTGGGTATGATCACCTTCGCCGAGTCAACCGCAACGTGCGAAATACAAGCGCGCCTTCTGTCGGTAGCCACGGGGCTCGTCGAGTTTACCCGCAGCGGGCGCGCGGCTGCATCCCGCTCGCATGCTGCCGTTTTCGGAATAGGTGGCGGCGTGTCCTGCGGAGCAATGCTCCTCGACAACGCCATGGAGAAGGCGGTCTGCCAGTTGGCCGCGGAGCTTCAAGATGCTGCTTATGAAAAGTCCGCAGCGCAAAACTTCAGCAAGGGAGAAGAACCATGAGATCAGCGAAATGGGTTGTAACCGTGAGCATGGCCATTGCGTTGCTCTTGTCGACCGGTTGTCTAAGGGCCGTCAAGTACGAATACGCGGGTAAGAAATATGTAACGCGTGCAGAGGCGGACGCTGCGCAGCGCAAAGTCTTGGACAACGCTCTCGCAACGTGCCGCACGGCTGATTCCAAAGCGTCAGCTCGATGCGTAGCCGTCATGCCTACGCGGTCATGGACGGAGCAGAACTACTTGAAGACGACCGGATTCGGCCCGAACGAGGATCTGAAGGACTATGTTCTCGGTACCCTTGAGCGGAGCATCGAAACCCAATATCGGATGATTGAGAAATCTAAGTGCTTCGCTGAATACAAGATCGTCTATGCCACTCTTGGAAACGGCGTTGACGAGCAACTCGCTTCCCCTGAGTCCTTCGAGATCAGGGCGGTCAGGCGGGAGTCAGACGGTGCGCGCATGTATGTACTGATCGCGCCCGGTGGCGCGCGCTCAAGAGTATTCGGGACGGTAGATGTGGATCATCTTGCGACATTCGGATGGGGCTGGTTTCAAGATCTGATCGCGGAGCTGGGAGAGGGTGATAGTTGAGCTGATGCCTGGACGGCTCGATTTCCTTGACGAAAGTGAGACTGATACATGGCACCCTGGCTTGTACGTACTGGCAGGCCTGTGGGTGCCCCGTCCTTCGCGAAGCGAAGGGCGCCGGATCGATTCTCGGGTGGCCTGTGCACCCCATGCGTGGATGTACTTATCCGTTCTCCGAGCCGTACGTCGAGGTGCGCTGGCCCACACTTTCGGGTTGTCTGCGTAAGCATGTCCTCTGCAACACCAACGTGGTGTGCGCCCGAGCGCCTCGCTTCCTGACTCAGGCATGTCCCGCCCATTGACGCAAGTCCTCGTCCCCAAGGAACGTCGGCTGGCGACACACGATGAACTCAGACGCGCGCTCCATGGTCCGTCGGTTCATTGCACGCACATCCTGCAACGCGTCTCGGTCCTGGCGGATCATGCCGCTATTGTTGACGACCAGAGCTACCTCGGAGGAGAGTGGGAAACTCAGCAATCGAAGGTCATTCTGCTCAACGTACTCAGCGTAGACGGGCCAGTCGCTCGTTACGAACGGCTGGTCAGGCGTCGTGCGAACCCACGTCCAGGTCCATTCGAGCAGACGATCCCGCAATGAGACGGCCCATACGAGTATCGCGCCGAAGGCACTGGGTTTCATGAACTCGCGTCGCGCCCTCTCCGGATCAGAACTCATCCGCCCTGTCATTGAGCACCACAAACTGACCACCGCATCCAGGTCGTTGACTTCCGTGGTCGGGAGCGAGTCGAAGTACGCTTGTACCGTAACTCCCATCATGGCAGGTGTACGCGCGGCCGTGATGCCCATAAACATGGCCACGGCTTCGCGTTCTTGCCGTGAGAGCGACTCCGGGAATTGCGCGGCTCTCCGAAGTGAAGTCCCGGCTGGGGTCTCGATGTGTTCACTAAGGAATCGTTCGAAGTCGTCCGTTCGTTCACCGTGTTGATTTAACATGCTGTAGAGGTGCGGAAACCACCCGACACCGCGGGGGGTCCTCTTCTGCCAACATCCGCTGGCACGCTCGTATACGTGGATCTTGTCAGAGAACAAGGGGTTTGCGAAGTTTCGAAGGTAAAACTGCGCGATGTAGTGGTGTCTTCTTGACCTAACCACAGTACCGATGCTCCATTCTCCGCGATGCGAAAGATGACGTAGTGACTTGCATCAAGAGTCCATTTCGCCATTCGCCGCTAGGCAGAGGTTCCGAGCATAAGCCTTTATCAGCGATATGTGCAAGCGATTGCAGGCCCGGCCAGCAACCTTTCTACAATCCGCGAGGCCGACCTCATACCTGTGATCTGCCTCTCGCGTCGGGCGCCGGCGGCGCTGCACACGCAGTTGAAGGGCTGCCTGGAACAAGTGGCGTGACCCAGGGAGCCGCTCGACAATCAACTAAGAATGGCATTGACCCCACGCAAATCGAAACCAAGGATTCCTTCTTCAGCTTAACGGGCGACGACCAATCAGGATGTAGAGGCATGGGGTCGAGCGCCCGCCGCATAACCGGTGGCGAAGGCCATCAGCAGGTTATAGCCGCCGCAGCGACCGGCGGGTGCGAGCACCTCACCGGCAAAGCACAGGCCGGGCGATATGCGGCTCTCCATTGTGTACGGATCGAGTCCTTTGGTAACCACCCCGCCGACGGTGACCATGGCCCCGTGCGGGTCGAGTGGCTTGCAGACGATCATGGTCAACGCCTTGACGCTGCCGGCCAGCAACCCGAACTCGCGTCGCGAGATCTCGCCCAGGCGCCGGGCCGGGTCGATGCCGGCGTGGCGGGCCAACTCGGCTACCAACCGCGCGCTCAACGTTGCGATCAGCCCGGCAGAAGCCAAACGGCGTTTGGGCCTGGCCTTTGAAGCGGCCAGAAACTCCTCGACGATGCGCTCTCGGGTCATATCTGGGCACAGGTCGGCCACAAGCTGCGCGCCGGGAACTTCCTGCGGTGACGACGACGCGCGGGCCAGCTCCAAACTCACGTCCAGCGCAAGTGGGCCGGATACTCCATGATGGGTAAACAGCAACGCCCCGCGCCCTGTGGCCAGCTTGCGCCCATCGCGGCGCAGGGTCATCGACGCGTCGGCTACCGAGACCCCGGCCATGCTCGGGAAGCTCGGCTCGGTGACCAGTGCGCCCAGCGCCGGGCGGGGAGCCTCCACCTCGTGGCCGAACATCCCAGCCAGACGGTAGCCGTCGCCGCAGGAGCCGGTTGACGGATAGGTCACACCTCCCGTGGCGATGATCAAGCGGCTGCACTTCCAGGCCAGGCGCGACGTCGCTACCTCGAAGCCGCCGTCCGCCAGCCGAGCGGCGCTACGCACAGCCGCGCCGGAGACGATTTCGACTTTCAGCTTGTCGGCTTCGGCCAGCAGCGCATCCAGCAGGCGACGCGATCCACCACGGACATATACGCTCCCTCTCTGCGGATCGTCCTGGTCTCGTTCGGTCTCGACGCCCAGCTCTTTCAGGAACCCAGCCAGGCTGAACGAGGCAAGCGCCTGGCGGAGGAAGCGTCCGCTGCGCCCGTAAGCCTCCAGGGCACTCGGCGCGGGCGTGGCCGGGTCCATCAGGTTGGCTCGCTTTCCGCCGGCAAGCAGGAGCTTGCGGCCTGGCTGGTCGTTCTTCTCCAGCACCACGACCGATTGCCCGCCGCGGGCGGCCGCGATGGCAGCCGACAGCCCTGCCGGCCCGGCCCCAACGATTATGCAGCAGCGACGTTTCATCTCAGCACATATCTCACTCGGTGAGTATCATAAGCGCGATCTCGCCGCTATGTTGATGGCCCCCCACGGTTCGGCCTACGCCGGCGACCCATGCCGCCGGGGAGTTCGAAATGGCCGCGTTTTCTGAGAGGCTTGACTGCCAACATCGAAATCGTCGGAATTCACTTGACGCCCTATCCTACAAAGGTACCATAATATTGGCGGCCGAAGGACGCCTCCCGGTCTGCGGAAAGGACCGAGCCCACCTTCGAGGATAATCTGTAGAAACCTTCTTTTCTGCCCATGCATGCAGGCCCGGGCGCAACGGAAAGGAAGGCGTACCATGTCTCCGTCTCTACCCCCCAGTCCCAGCCTCGAGCAGCTTCGCAATCAGGCCAAAGACCTGCTGAAGGCCCACGAGCAAGGCAGGCCCTCCTGTTGTGGTGTCCTGCGCAGACTCAAGCAGTTCGAGGGCAAGAGCGATGCCGACATCCTTGCCGGCTCGGTCGGCCTCGTGGACGTTCAGTATGCCCTTGCGATGGACTTTGGCTTTAAGAGCTGGCCGGAATTGAAGCGTTACGTCGAAAGGCAGGCAAAAGTCACGCCCGGAAAAGTCG
Organism: Phycisphaerae bacterium; assembly: GCA_035530655.1. Lineage (GTDB taxonomy): Bacteria > Planctomycetota > Phycisphaerae > UBA1845 > DATKUK01 > DATKUK01. Next base: position 85,396 of record DATKUK010000014.1, on the reverse strand, counting down.
ACTACGCCCACGTTGCGCTGCGAGGCAACGGAACGGAAGCCGACTCATTCTGCCTGGCCATGCAGGAGGCGTCGCGCCTTCTGGGCCGACGCGTCACGTACGAATCGCTGCTGGCGCTGACGGCCAACGCCTTCGCGCCGGGCTTCGACACGGGCAACGACTGTAAGGAACTCTGGGTGTCCCAGGCATGGATCAGCCACGTCGGGCCCGTTCAAACGGCCTGGCAGCGGCTGGGTCTGTCGGTCGAGCCGGTGGCACTGCCGAGGCATCCGGGCCGCTCAGGCAGTCAGCAGGCCCTGCGGGCCCATCGCCAGGGCTGTGCCCACGCGATCCGCCCAATCATGGAAGCGGGCCATGTTGTCGTCACTTCAGGCGGATGGGAGACCCGCAAGGGCGCCTGGGTCGAGCCGTGGTGGGCAGGTATCGTGACACAGGTGACCGATGACGGCGCCATCCTTGGTGCTCATCTCAACGGCAAAACGGACAACGAGATCGCCGACCTCGTGCAGGGCGAGGTTTTCGCAGTTCGGCTGGTTGACCCGGAGCTGGACGAAGAAGAAGCAAACGCCGCACTGTTCCAGATCGCCGTCAGTCGAATTGAGGCCAAGGGAGAAGCTTTCGCCAGAAGGGAGTACTCCGCGTTCGGCGTGGATGCAATGGACGAGTGGATCGGGCAGATGGAGCGCGTCGCGCACTTCTGTCCTCCTTGCCAGACCAAGGCCCAAGCTGGATGGAAGAGTGCGTCGGTGGTGGCCCGCGCGATGACCCATCGAAGTGGCGTGGCTGCGGGCTTCCTGCGCGAGCAAATGCCGTCCTTCTCGCAGACTGCAAGACCCCATGTGGCCGGCGCGGCCTCGCACTACGACCAGGTTGCTCAACTGCTCGCCCCGGCCATATCGGAAAATGGATCGGAAAGCTATCGAGAGTTCATCGGCGACCTGGAAAAGCAGAAGGTTCACGCCGACAAGGTGCTCAGGCCCGTCAAGGCTGAGCTCTTGGCTGTGGCCGACGGTATGAGAAAGGCACTCGCGGCCGTGGCGTGATGGATAACGGTGGCAGGCATGTGGCCAGGCGCCGCCGCGTGAGCGGCGTCTGGCCTTCTGCCACTGCGGCAGGCGAGTTTGAAATGTCCGCCGATGCGGGCGTCCGTATGGACGCGTTCGGATGGCCTCGACGCCCGCTCGAACCGCCCTGGAGGAAGAGGTACACTTGGTCCGACCAGGCGAGTGCGGACGCTTTTTGTCATTTGCATGGAACCTGGCGACCTCTTGGCAAGACATGATGTTAGTGGAATGGACCGAACTGGCCAGTTAATCGACGAGGGCCTCGTGATTGAGGCTCAGGCTGGCAGTGCGTCTGCGTTGGACGCCCTTGTTCAGCGTTGGCAAAGGCGGATGTACGCCTACGCACGGCGACTTCTGGGCCAGGATGACAAGGCCTGGGATGCCTGTCAGGAAGCGTGGATTGGTATCGTCAGAGGGCTGCAAAAGCTGGACGATCCCAGTGCCTTTGCTGCCTGGGCATATCGAATCGTCACGAACAAGTGCAAGGACCGGCTCACCCAAGAGGCACGCGATAGATGGCTGAATCAAGAGTTTGCCGTGAATTCAAATGCCGGTCAGCGAGCGACCGAGTCAATGGAGCTCCGAGAAGCGATAGAGTTGCTCCCCGGGCACATGCAGGCAGTACTGACTTTGCGATACTTTGAAGGGTTCGCGCTCAGCGAGATTGCCGGGATCTTGGGCATCCCTGAGGGAACGATCAAATCCCGGCTGAACAGAGCGCGGGCTGAATTGAAGAGAATACTGGAGAAATGACATGAGCGACTTTGAACATGAGCTTCTGGACCTGCTGGAAAAGGATGTCAAGTTCGATCCGGCCCGAGAGGAAGTGCTGCGGCTACAGATCACCAGCGAGTTCAAGAAGAAGAAGAGACGGTTGATGATCTGGTACGTGGTCTACCACGTTGTTGCTCTTGTGATTCTGGTACCTGGCTTGAGTCAGGTTCTACACAGTACTGACCAGCTTGAGGCCATACGTGGGGTGGCCTTCCTGATCCTGGGGGCAATACTGCTGATCGTCATCAAGCTGTGGTACGTGATTAACCGTGGACGGTTGGAGGTCATGCGCGAGCTTAAGCGTCTCGAACTCCGCTTGGTGTTGGATCGGCGGCCGGCTCAGCCCCAGCAGAACCCCGCCGGGTAATGGCCTCTCGCATCAGTTATCTCGGCGGCGAGTTCGAAAACACGCCATTCGAGAGCCCGAACGTTTTTTGCCTGTTAACCAACTCGCCCTGTTAACTTGAGAGCGCGAGAGTTTGAGAGCTTTCCATTCGAGCTGCGACTGCAACCCCACGCGTCGCAGTTGAACCCCGAACGTCACGGCTACGACCCGAGAGCACGGGGGCAGGCGGCTTTACCTGTGAGTGCATTCGTACGAAAGCCCCAGTCACGAGCCTGTCTGAACAGATCGGCAAACGGCTCAGGGGGAAAGTCGTGCTTTGAACCGCCCATGCCGATTCCGGTGACTCCACAATCACGCACTTCTGGCAGCTTCTGCAAAACATCAAACTTGCGGTCGGGCGCAAGACGACCCGTGCAGCTCCTCCAACAGAGAGCTTGTTTCCATGCTGCAGGGGATACTATATTGCCGAGAGAATCGGCCGTGCATGAAGGCGGGCAGGTCGCCTACCGCGGCGTTCGGCGGAATAGAGAGAAGGCTGATGACAGAGAAGAGCACGTGGGAAGCGTTTTTTGATGCGCATGCTCCGGTCTACGAGGATAACGTTTTCACGAAGAACACACTCGCCGAGGTGGATTTCCTGCTTGAAGAGTTGTCGCTGCAACCGGGGGGCTCGGTTCTTGACGTCGGATGCGGGACAGGGCGTCACTCCATCGAGTTGGCCAGGCGTGGATATGCCGTCACGGGACTGGACCTGTCCTCGGGAATGCTTGCCCAAGCTGCCGATGCGGCCAGGGCGGCCGGTGTGGATGTGAACTGGATTCGTTCGGATGCGACGCGGTTCTCGCTTCGCGAGAAGTACGATGCTGCAATCTGTCTTTGCGAGGGAGCTTTCGGGCTTCTCGGCCAGAGCGATGATCCTATCGATCAGCCGCTGCACATCCTGTCCAATATCTCCCGAAGCCTGAAACCCCAGGCGAAAGCCGTGCTCACCGTGCTCAACGGAGCGGCCATGCTTCGCAGGTACACGAATAAGGACGTGGCGGAGGGACGCTTTGACCCGCTGGCTATGGTTGAGTCGTCGGAACACCCACCGCGAGAAGGCCTGCCTCCCGTTGCGGTTCGAGAGCGGGCTTTCCTGTCGACAGAACTGGTCTTGCTCTTCCGTCTCGCGGGCATGTCTGTGCTCAACATGTGGGGCGGAACGGCGGGCAACTGGGGCAGAAGGCTCCTCGATCTGGACGAGATCGAGATCATGATCGTGGCACGCAAAACCGGCGAACCGTCGGCAGCGGGTGCCGCTTGACAGTACGTCCGATCCGTGCCGTGCGGCCAAGGCTCGGCTTCGCTGCTGGCCCCCAGGCGAACGGTTCTGTTAACCCGTCTCGGACTGTTCAAGAGGGAGTCCGAGAGTTCGCCGCCAGATTTTCGGCCAACGAGCGGAACCGTGACGGTTGGCTTTGGACCCCAAAGTCTCACCCGCGAACCGGAGAGCGCGGGGGCAGGCGGCTGAATCGCCGTGAGCCTTTGACAGCAACGGGATGTGAAAATGCCCGGCCACTTTCCTGGTCGGGCGTTTTCGTTAGCTGTAACTGGCGACAAAGTTCGCCAGATTGATTTTGCCTCCCCGACTTGGACTCGAATCCCGACGTTCGTCGGGACCTCCGGCAAACAACCTAGCGGTTAACGGGAAGCCTTCGGAAAACTGCCGATAAGCCCAAAAGTCTATTGTTCTCAGTATCTTAGCAAGTTCTTGGATTTTCGCAAGAGTTCGCATTCTATCGCGGTATTTGCAGCGCAAAACGGTACAAAACGGTAGTGATATTTTGGCAGCATACGGAGTAAAAAAGGGCTGGCGTGAACTGGGACAGATAGTTGTGGTTGGACTAATGCGATTACGAAATTCCTAACGCCGCGGATCACGCGCGGCTATAAGCCGTCGCGTGCATCCGGCTTGTTGGGCTATCCATTCTTCCTTCCGATGTAGAGGCCTCTCCCGGTGAGACCGTCGGTATCATAGTCGACCGTCAGGCCTGCACCTTCCATGGCCGCCTTCATCTCTTCGACTTCAAACAGGCCAAGTTCATGATGTTCAACAAGGTGTTCCGTTCCCTCAGGAGTCCCTATAAGGTGATGTAGGTCAAACACGGATACCTTTTCTTTAACGAAGCTTGTGTTGATCCTAGCAATCTTCAAGTCAGGCTCGTCAATATACATCCCATGCACTGTGTTGGGGTGCCAGTTCTCCGGTGTGAACCAGGGCTCGATAGCCAACACCCCTTGTGGTTTCACATGAGCTGTCATGCTACGGACGGCATGGCTAAGCTTGTCGAGTGTCTTGACGTAGCCAATGGAACTGAAAAGACATGTGACGATGTCAAACTGCTTGCCGAGGTCGAAATCAATCATGTCACCGAGATGAAACCGAACGCCGGGCATGCGTTCCCGGGCTATCTCCAACAGCTCAGGACAGATATCCAAGCCTTCGACATGGAAACGCTTGCCCAAATGCTGGATGTGAAGACCAGTGCCGCACGCGACGTCAAGTAGCGTGGTTCCGTTTCTGTCAGGTTGAACGTCGAGAAGCGAGATCAGGCGATCAACCTCGCTGGCATAGTCCTTCCTCGCGTACAGTATGTCATAGTACCGAGCAGTCCTTGAGAACGCGTGTTCCATGGTTTTCCTTCTCTTCCCTAACGCTTGAGTTCAGCGGCGCGGGTTGCCCCGTGCTCTGCAACCCGTTGTTCGATGCGTATCGTCTTGTAAGCTGTCTTGTTGGCCTAACCTTCTTTATCAATCACAGGAAGAAGAAATGATCCCACATAAAAATCTCCTTCGCTTCTGAGTGACAATAAAAACCTTGCCTACTTGCAACTCCCCGAGTTGGACTCGAATCCCGACGTTCGTCGGGACCTCCGGCAAAGAACCTAGCGGTTAATCCCGATGTACATCGGGACTCGCTCTGCCTTTCGAGCAAATACTGCCTGATCCAAGCAGCTGACTTGCGGGACTTGATGAATTTCTCCCGCCGCATGGCATCGGCTCGCGTCGGAAGCTCCTCATGCCAAACCAGTGTCCAAGGGCCGCTCTTGCCCGTGTGCTTCGACCTCCCGCGTTTGGGATCGTTGTGGTCTGCCAGGCGCCGATCGAGGTCGTCCGTCTGGCCGACATCGAAGCGCCCTCGAGGGTTCTCAAGGATGTATACGTAGAACATACGCGGCCCCAAATGGACAAGGCCCTGCCGCTGACGGCAGGGCCGAGACTCCCCGAGTTGGACTCGAACCAACAACCTAGCGGTTAACAGCCGCTCGCTCTACCAATTGAGCTATCGGGGATCGATACGCTCATGCAACCATAAGCGCTGCAACGCCATAGTGTTGCAATACTATAATGTAGCACCGCCCCAAACCGTGTCAAGACGATCGGGATTGGCCGCAGCCGGCCTGCCCGGCTGGCGCCGCCGGCTTGACACACCCCAGCCGGCTAGTACAATCGCTTGTTCTATCGGTGGTTAGCGTGCCGCGCTTTCGGGTGGGCTCGATGCCCGCTGGGCCGATAGCACCAACCAGAGGATCAGGCCATGCGTGCCCTCATGCTTCTGGCGGCAACCTGCGGACTGCTCGGTCAGGCCACATCGGCCGGCCCGGACATGGCGCGCCTCGCCTCGGGCGGGGCCGACTGGCAGTTCGACTTCGAGTTCACAGCCCCGCGTCGCATCGTCGTCAAGCTGCCCGGCCACGAACGCCCGCAGGTCTACTGGTACACGATCTACCGGGCCACCAACAACACCGGCCGCGACCGGCTGCTGTTCCCCGCCTTCGAGGTTCTTTACCAGACGGGCGACAGTGTGGGCCGCGTCGAGGCCGACATGGGCACCAACCCAGCCGTCTTCGCCGCCATCAAGCAGAAGCACACCAAGGCGTACCCGTTCCTGGCCGAGCCGGTGCTGGCCATCGGGCGGCTGCTCCAGGGCAGCGACAACGCCCGCACCAGCGTGGCCATCTGGCCGCCCATCGACGAGCGGGCCGACCGATTCAGCGTCTACGTGGCCGGCCTGGCTGGCCGCACCGAACTGGTTCGCAACCCGCACTACGATCGCAGCCAGCCCGAGACGACCAAGGCGGCCCTGCCCGACGGGACCGAAGTGTCGGTAACGGTGAATCCCCGCTTTTTTACGTTGCGTAAAGTGCTTAGAATAGACTATGAGTTTCGTGGCGACCCGGAAGCTCGCCGTTCGCAGCACCCGGTTGAAGCCGGGCGAAGCTGGGTTATGAGGTAAGTGCTTCTTAGACAGCAGGTTACGGAGACGCCAGATGGCACATAAGAAGGGACAAGGGTCGACACGCAATGGCCGCGACAGCGGCCCGCAGTATCGCGGCGTCAAGGTGTTCGGTGGCCAGCTTGTATCCGCCGGCTCGATCATCGTTCGCCAGTGCGGGACGCCCTTCAAACCCGGCCCCAACGTTGGCCGAGGTCGCGACGACACTCTCTTTGCCCTCAAGCCCGGGCGGGTGATCTATCAGGGCCGACGGGTGTGCATCGACCCGGTGGGCGAGTAAGGTCTTATCGGGACGATATTTGCGATCGAACCAAGAGGGTGGTCACCGTTTGAGGCGGCCGCCCTCTTTTCTCTTGGGTGTTGGCGGTCCAGGGGCTCGCCGATTAGGTTGGGCTGTGTTCGTAGATGAGGCAGAAATCCACGTCCGCGGCGGGAAGGGCGGCCACGGTTGCGTGAGCTTCCGGCGCGAGCGGTTTGTTCCGCGTGGCGGACCGGACGGAGGCCACGGCGGCGACGGTGGCAGCGTCTGCGTTCAGGCGACGTCGGGGCTCAACACGCTGTTGGACGTGGTTTCGCGCCGACACTGGTTCGCCAAGAACGGTCGGCCCGGCGAGGGGTCGAACCGGCGCGGACGGAACGGTCGCGGTATCACGATCGAGGTGCCGGTCGGCACGCTGGTGTACGACGACGAAAAGGGCGTGCTGCTGAAGGATCTGGTCCAGGCCGGCCAGCAAATCGTGGTGGCCCGCGGCGGCAAGGGGGGCAGGGGCAACACGGCCTACGTCACCCCCACCAACCAGGCGCCGCGCCAGGCCGATCCCGGCGAGCCGGGAGAGGAGCGGCTGCTTCGGCTGGAACTCAAGCTCATTGCCGATGTCGGGCTGGTGGGCCTGCCCAACGCCGGCAAGAGCACATTGTTGTCGCGGCTGAGTCGGGCGAGGCCAAAGATCGCCGACTACCCTTTCACGACGACCGAGCCTCAGTTGGGAATCGTCGAGCTATCGGGACTGCGTCGTCTGGTGATGGCCGACCTGCCGGGGTTGATCGAGGGCGCTCATGCCGGGGTGGGGCTGGGCGATACGTTTCTGCGGCACATCGAGCGGACCGGCGTGATCCTGCACATCGTCGACGTAATGCCCGGGGACGGGCAGCCCTCGCCCGCTGAGGCCTATCGAACCATCCGCCAAGAGCTGCAACAGTACTCTGCGAATCTCGCCGCCAAGCCCGAGTTGGTGGTGGCCAACAAGATGGATCTGACCGGTTCGCTGGCGGCAGTCGACCAGCTTCGCGGCGAGCTGGACATGGACGTGGTCGGCATCTCCGCGGTGGTGGGCGAGGGGCTTGACCGTTTGCTCGAGCAGTTGTGGACTTTGTGCCGACGAACGCAGACCGATGGCGTCGATGACACACTCGTCGTCGGCAAAACGAATAAGCGGGCACCGCAATCATGATCGCGACGCAGCGCAAGTCGAACGGCGAAGACGCACGGCCGGACGTGGTGGCCATCGACATCGGCAACACGCGGACGGCTCTGGCGGCTGTGGCGGGGCTGGACGTTATCGAGCCGTGCTCGGTCGGCACGGGTGATTTCGAAGAGTTGGTCAAAGCCACCGAGGCAGCGTGGGCCCGTCTTCCGTCGTCCGATCGAGGGGCGATTGTCGTCGCGTCGGTGGTGCCCAAAGTGCTCGAGAAGCTCCGCAGCGTGGCAGAGAGCAAGTTCGATCGCCGGTTGCTGGTTGTCCGCGACGACATCCCTCTGCCGATGGAGGTCGATGTCGAGAATCCTGACACGGTGGGGGTTGATCGGGTGTGCTGTGCGGCCGCGGCGTACGAGCGCCTGGGCGAGGCCTGCACGGTGGTGGATTTCGGCACAGCCGTCACCATCGATTGTGTCAGCGACGATGGTGTGTTCCTGGGCGGCGCGATCCTGCCTGGTCTGGAACTGGCCTCCCGTGCGCTGAATGAGTTCACAGCCGCACTGCCACTGGTTGCCGTAGAGCAGCCGCAAGACCCCATCGGGAGAAACACCACCGAGGCGATCCGCAGCGGCGTGCTGTACGGTCTGGTAGGGGCGGTGCGCGAGCTCACTGAGCGGTACGCGACGAAGCTGGGTCGTTGGCCTCATCTGGTTGCCACCGGCGGCGGGGCCGAGATGGTGGCCCGCGCCTGCCAGTTCTTCGACTCGGTGGTGCCGTATCTGTCCCTGAGAGGCGTTGCGCTGGCGTACCGCAAGCACCGTCACGAGCAGAGCCAGTCATGACGCGCGTCGCCTTGCTCACGCCGCTCGGGCAAGGGGCGATAGCAACCGTACAGTTGGTGGGGCCTGACGCAATTCGAATCGCTCAGGATGTCTTTCGTCCCGCCGGCGCGGGGGCGCAAGGGGCGTATGATCCGCGCCGGCTTGTTCTTGGCCGTGTGTGTGACGAGGGTCAGACGATCGACCAGGCCATTCTGGCTTTGCGTATCCTCAATGACGGCAGCCAAGTCGTCGAGCTGCACGTCCACGGCGGCGTGCGGGTTGTGCAGCGGGTGATTCAAGCCCTGCAAAGGCGCGGCGCGGTGCTGGCCGACGGCCGCGCCCAGTCGGCCGACGTCTGGGGCATTGGGCAAAGCCGCCTGTGGCGCGACGCGCTGGAACTGCTGCCGTTGGCCAAGACCCGTCGCGTGGTCGAGTGGCTGGCAAACCAACCGAAGGCGCTTGGCCATCGGCTGGGTGAACTTCGAGCGGGCGCTGCCGCCCAGGGGGCCGACCTGGCGGCGGTGGCCGACGAGTTGCGGGCGATTGCCGGGCGCTATCGGCAGGCGCGTCTGCTGATTGAAGGCGTGAAGGTGGTGTTGACCGGGCTGCCGAATGCCGGCAAGTCGACGCTGGCCAACTGTCTGGTGGGCCGCCAAGCGAGCATCGTTAGCACCCAGCCGGGTACGACACGCGACTGGGTTTGCCACGCCGGGGCGCTGCAGGGGGTACCGATCACGATCGTGGACAGTGCCGGCTTGGCCTCGTCTGGCTGCCCAGTGGAGGCAGACTCCGAGCAACGCGCCCTGGAGCAGGCCGCCGGCGCCGACTTGCGGTTGGTTGTTGTGGATGCCTCTGTACCCCTTCAGGGTGAGGCAGTTGCGCTTGTCAGACGGATTGCCGTCCTGGGGGCGGCGCTCGTGGCGCTCAACAAGACGGACTTGGCGCCGGCCACGTCGTCTGCGCAATTGGCAACGGCGACACGGCAGCGGGTTGTGCCGGTATCAGCCATTCGGGGCACTGGGATGGCGGAGTTGGGCCGGGCCTCGCTCGATGTGGTGGGGCTGACCGGGGTGGTAGGGGGGGCCGTGTGTCCTGTGACGGTAGCGCAGGCCAAGTTGGTGAGTCGTGTGGCTGAGGAACTCGCAGTCGGTCGGGCGGATGCGGCTGACGAATTGGCTCAACTGATCAATTCCACTGACCGATAATGTAGGCAATCAGGCAGGCTTGTCGGTTTTTTTTTGCTGTTGATCGGAGCGTGGCGAGAATCTAGAGTTTAGTGGCGCCGATCGTTACCGTCGGGCCTGTGGTCGGCGTCGTTTGAGTGGCAGTGCTGCAATCATGGCAGAGACCGCGGACGAGACCCAGTTCGGCCGGATCGTGGTGGAGCGTCGACTGGCGACGCCGGAGGAGGTCCGCGCTGCCATGGCCCGTCAGAAAGAGCTTGCGGGGCAGGGCAAGCGGCGGCGGCTCGCCGACGTGATGATCGAGGAGGGTTACGTTACCAAGAGCCAACTCAAGCGGCTGGGCGGGCAGCTCGACGATTCGATGACGCGTCCTGCCCAGCAGATCCCCGGCTTTCAGATCCTGGGCAAGCTCGGCGCCGGCGCGATGGCTACCGTGTTTAAGGCGCGGCAACTGTCGCTCGACCGCGTGGTGGCCGTCAAGGTGCTGCCGCGACGACTCAGCGAGAACAAGGAGTTTGTCGAGCGTTTCTATAAGGAGGGGCGGGCGGCTGCACAGTTGAACCACAACAACATTGTGCAGGCCATCGACGTAGGCGAAGCGGGCGGCTACCACTACTTCGTGATGGAGTATGTGGCGGGTTCCACCGTCTACGATGTCTTGGCCAAGGGCAAGGCGTTCGAGGAGAGCGATGCCCTGAACATCGTCCTGCAGATCGCCCGTGCGTTGCAGCACGCTCATGAACGGGGCTTCATCCACCGCGACGTCAAGCCCAAGAACATCATGATCGCCAAGGATGGGGTGGCCAAGCTGGCGGACATGGGTCTGGCGCGCGAGGCTACCGATATCCAGGCGGCGATGGCCGAGGCCGGGCGCGCGTACGGCACACCCTATTACATCTCGCCGGAACAGATTCGCGGCGAGGTGGACATCGATTTCCGGGCGGACATCTACTCGCTCGGGGCCACGTTCTATCACATGGTGACGGGGCGCGTTCCGTTCGACGGTCCGACGCCTTCCGCGGTGATGCACAAGCATTTGAAGGAGCCGCTGATTCCGCCGGATCACATCAACACCGGACTGTCGGCGGGCGTGGGCGAGGTCATCGAACTGATGATGGCCAAGCGTCGCGAGGAGCGGTATCAGAACACGAAAGATCTGATTCAGGACCTCGACGCGGTGGCGCGGGGCGAGCCCCCGCTTCAGGCTCGGCAGCGCTACGACGCCAACCTGCTCGAAGGTCTGGCCGATGGTGAGCGCGCGGGCTCTTCCGGGCCTGTGCGCGGTGGGGCAAGTCAGCGATCGGCTCCTCAACCGGTGGGCGGCGGATGGACACTTCCGATAATACTCGGCACGGTACTGCTGGCATCGATTGTAATGAACATCGTCATACTCCTGATGCGGCCCTAGACGCTCTCGTGTCGGCCAACGCTGGTTTCCCCTGTTGCTAAAGTTTTCTCGCCGAGTTGCCGACAGCCGTTTCTGGCTGTTTGTGTCAGCGATGGTATGGTCCAATCTCGCCGCCCATCTCGTCTTGTGTTATACTTGCACTGGCCCGTCGGGCAGGGCCGGGCACAACGCCGGGTCCGCAGCCGAGCATGCCAGGCCGAAGTCCCACGGTTTTACTCGCCGACACGAACGTTGTGGCGTGGATTCGTCCGCACTCCGAGTCTTGTGGAGCGAAACGAATGCCTACCGATGTCGTCGACGCCGAGAAACTGTGGAAACGGTACTTGAAGAACAGAGATGTCGAGACGCGCAATACGCTGGTCGAGCACTATTCCCCGCTCGTCCGCACCCAGGCCAGCCGCATCTCGCGCAAGCTTCCGGCCCAGGTCACCTATGATGAGATTTGCTCGGCGGGATTCGACGGCTTGATAGAGGCCGTCGAGGCCTTCAACCCCGACCGCAAGACCAAATTCGAGACATTTTGTCAGCAACGTGTCGTCGGCGCGGTGATGGACTGGCTGCGCAGTCTCGACATTCAGTCGCGGACGGTGCGCCGATTTGAGAAGAAGGTGGTGGACGTTCGCGAGATGCTCGACGCCGAGCTGGGCCGCCCGCCCACCAACAAGGAGATGTCCCGGCGGATGGGCATTGCTCAGGAGCGTTTTGAGCATCTGTCGAGACTCTCGCGCATGGGGCATGAGATTCATCTCAGCTCGGTCGGCGTCGCACCGGGTGCAGCCGGCCATTCCGACAGCCGTCCCTGGGAACTCAACGATGCGCGTCAGGCCGATCCGTCCAGCCGTATCGCGCGGAGCATGCTGGCCGATCACGTTACCCGCGGGCTTACGCGCGAAGAGCGGTTGGTCGTGGTGTTGTACTACTTCGAGGGCCTGACGATGGCCGAGATCGGCTCGGTGCTCAACCTGTCCGAGTCGCGCGTCAGCCAGATCCACAAGGAAGTGATGATGCGACTCCGCCGCCGCTTCAAGGATCGAATCGACGAATTGGTGGCCTGACGGCCGTCGAAGCCGGCACCCCCACGCCGTTCACGACTTCGCATTCATACGTGTTAAACACCTCCCTCTTTCGACACCTGTCGCGAACGGCGGAGTGTTTTGTTCCTGTGGGAATCGTCGCCAACAGCGGGCCCTTCGTTAAACCTTGACCGCAGCGACCCCGCCAGGGGGCAGGCTTTGCGATAGAGGCTCTGCGCGGTGGGGGTTGGAAGGGGCACACCAGGCCAGGCGGGTAGCTCGGCAGGCGAGACCTTGGTATGGCAGAGGACCGTGGCACCCTGGGGGGGGATTGCCACACCTGGCCCTTCCCGAATCGCTTATCTGCTGTTATACTCACATATGTGCGCAGGATTCTGACAGGGGAAACGGATGGTGCACGTCGTGTGGATCGCGGAAGGGATGCTGTATCGTGGCAGAACACGGACTGGCGGCATAGCCGGCCAAGGTTATCTGGGAAATGCTGTCAAAAAGGGGTTCGCTCAAGATGAACGTCAGACAAGTGATCATGCGGATGACGGCGGTTGCGGCCGTTGTGTTGGCTGGTGGTTTGCTGTGCGGCTGCGGGGCGGAGCTTCCGCCTGGGGGTCGGTCCACGCCGTCCGACTTCCAGATAGCCGAAGAGGTCCAGGTCGTTGATGCTTCAGAAGTGTCCGATGTCGATCCCGACGGACTGGTTCTCCGCGCGGCCAGCGCCGACGACGTGCCAAAGGTCGGCGACATCCTCGTCAGCGACGTCGAGCCGACCGGGTTTCTTCGCCGCGTCACGGCGGTGGGTGACCTGAGAAGTGGCACGGTCGCTGTAGTGACCGAACAAGCGAGTCTGGCTGAGGCCGTCGAGCAAGGAAACGTGCAAGGACACATTGCACTTTCGCCCCAGGGCCGTCTCGCCCGGACCGCCGCCGGTCACGTCCCCCAAGACCTGAGTTCCTCTGTTGTGTGGGAACTGCCCGACGGCGCCGGGCAGGCGTCCCTCGAAGTTTCTTTTGATCCCGACTTGTCGTTCGACCCTGAAATCCACTTTGACTGGGGGATCGACTATCTCAAGTTACCCTTCACCGGTTCGATCGACGCCTCGATCACCGGGCAGGTCGCTCTCAGCAAAGCCGTCACCAAGAGCTATACGAAGAGCCTCGGATCGGTTCCCCTGGGCAAGGCGGTGATCATGGCCGGCCCGGTTCCGATCTACTTCAGCATCAATCTCGATCTGGTCGCCGGCCTGGAGCTGTCGGCGTCGGCTGAGGGGACGTTCGACGTCGGCGGCGAAGCACGCGCCGAGATGACCGTCGGGGCCGAATACCGCAACCGGCGATGGAGTCCCATCAATACTCGCGATATCACCTTCGATTTCATCGAACCTGCCGTGACACTCGGGGGCAGCGCGCAGGCTGAGGCGTATGTGCGTGGGCAACTGGAGATCCACGTTTACGAGTTCCTGGGGCCCTACGTCGAGTGCGGGCCCTACGCCCAATTCCTGGCTGAGGCCGACCTGTGTCAACTGGATGCCAGTTTAGGTCTGGGCGTGTCGGCTCACGCCGGCGGCGAGGTGGAGATATTCGACCACAGCCTCGCTAGCTTCAACCTGGAGTTGTTCGACTACGGACCCATTGAGTTGTGGTCCGACTCGCTGGTCTTTGGCGGCCCGGTGGCCGCGACGGCGACGGCCGACCAGGCCACCATCGAGCCCGGGCAGAGCACGACGCTTCGCGGTTCGGCCACCGGCGGCTGTGTGCCCTATACGTACCACTGGACGGCTCCGGGCGGCTGGTCAAGTTCTCTACGAAATCCGACCGTGAGCCCGTCATCCACGATGATCTATACGCTCACGGTGACCGACTCGGCATCACCGCCACAGACCGACACCGATACGGTCACCATCACTGTCAACCCGCCCGGCAACGACCCGCCCGAGATCACCCATCCCTCGGCCAGCGGCAGTCTGACCGAAGGCCAGGAGGGAACGGTAACGGTTTCCTGCACGGCTACCGACACCGATGGCACGGTCGTTTCCGTGACAGCCAACCTGTCGCAGATCGGTGGGTCACCAACCCAGGCCCTTGCCAACACCACCGGCAACACCTGGCAATGGTCCGGTCCGGTGACCCCACCGAGTAGTGGCAGCAAAACGATCACGTTCACGGCGACCGATGATGACGGTGCTGCGGATACCGATCAAGCGGACATCTACGTCTCACCGCAGAGCGCCCCGCCGGACATGGTCTTCGTCCCTGCCGGCGAGTTCCAGATGGGCGATCCGTGGGACGAGGGCTACACCGACGAGCGCGAGCGCCCAGTCCACTCCGTCTATCTCAGCCCATACCATATCGACACCTGGGAGGTGACCAACCAGCAGTACGCCGACGGACTAAACTGGGCGTGGAGCCAAGGCGGCCTCATCACGGTGACCGGTGGCGTAGTCTATCAGTACGGCAGCGGTACCACCTACCGCTACTGCAGTACGTACGCCACAGATTCGGACAGTCGAATCACCTGGGACGGCGACACGTTCAGCGTGGTAGCCGAGAAAGAAAACCACCCGATGGTCGAGGTGAGCTGGTACGGCGCGGTGGCCTACTGCAACTGGCGCAGCGCGATAGAGGGCAAGCCGCTGTGCTACGACCTGTCCACGTGGAGCTGCAACTTCGGCGTAGCGGGCTACCGGCTGCCCACCGAGGCGGAGTGGGAGAAGGCCGCCGGGTGGGACCCGGTTCAGCAGCGGCACTTCCGCTTCGGCGAGCACACCGACGGCTGCGGGACCAGCTGCCTGGACCCGCACCGGGCGAACTATGCGGGCAGCAGCGATCCGTATGAGGCGGGAAACTGGTGGACGACGCCGGTGGGTTTCTATAACGGTGCCCTGCACTACAAGGCTGATTTTGGCTGGCCGGGGAGTCAGACCAGCTATCAGACGCAGAACGCCCACAGCTACTACGGGTGCTATGACATGAGCGGCAACGTGGGGGAATGGTGCCACGACTGGTACTCAAGCACGTACTATTCGACTTCGCCGTCGTCGAACCCCACGGGCCCGGGTACTGGCGCCCGGCGTGTTCTTCGCGGGGGGTATATGGCTGAGGCTCCGTATCTCTGTCGCTCTGCGAATCGTGAGTCAGCCGAGCCCCTCATCATGGACACCAGACGCGGCTTCCGTTGTGTGGTCGGGACTCCGTAATGCTTTGCACTTTTGACCTGTGACCTTTTTCGCGGCCCGGAGGGCCGCGCGGCGCGCAAAAATGGCGAAAGATGAGTTGCTCGCGATCGATAGGACGTATGAACTGCTCAAGTGGTTCCTGGGACGGCTGTGCGGGATGCGTCGGCTGATCGGCCCGCCCCTGTACCCCAGGTATAGCAAGGCGCAAGCCGTGTGTGGGCGGCATGCTCAAACCGCCGCAAGGGCCACCTCGGCGACGATCAGCTGAGACAGCCATGGACAGAGACTACCGGGCGGCCGTCACTCCTGAGCGAATGCCGGCGGCCCTTCTGATGAGGCGTCGACCAAGCGGGTTTGCCCCTTACCCCGAACAGGCTGTGCCACGCCGTCGCGCGACGGGTCGACGTAGCGGGCAAACCACTTTTCCATTCGCTGTCGCATGTCGTCTGCGACGTGACGGTGTCGCGGCTGGTCAACCAGATTGGTCCGTTCGCCCGGATCCTTGCTCAGTTGGTACAGTTCATCAGGCCCGTCCGGGTACCTCCGCATGTGCTTCCATTCATGATCGCGGATCATCCTGACCGGGCCATACTCGTCGAAGACCACGACCTCGTCTCGACCGTCGTCGCCCCTACCCGTCAACACGTGGGCGAAGCTGCGCCCGGGAAGGTTCGAGGCGCCTGGATTGCTCAGGTGCAGGTAGTCCAGTAGCGTCGGCATGAAGTCGTACTGGCTGTACAGACCTTCCTCAACCACGCCCTGAGCAATTCGGCCCGGACAGGACACGATCAGCGGGATCTTCACCGACGTGTCATACATGTTCAGCGGGTAGGTCCCGTTGCCTTTACCGCAGATCCCGTGATGGCCCATGTTCATGCCGTTGTCCGACAGAAACACAATCAGCGTGTTCTCACGAAGACTCAGATCCTCGAGTCTCTGCACCACCCGACCAATGGCCGCATCCATCGCCGTAACGGCTGCGAAGTAGCCCTGCAAGGTCTGCTGACGCTGCTCGGGACTCGGCGCCCATCCGTTCCACGGATGGGGCGGCTCGTTAGGAATCGACTCGAACGGGCAATCGGCGTACGAGTCGAACAGTTCGGCCGGATGATTCTCACGCGTCCACGGCGAGTGGGGGGCCGTGTAATGCAGGCTCAGGCAGAACGGGCGCTGGGCATTGCCGTGGCGGTCGAGGAAGTCCAACGCCCGATCCGTGAAGTAGTCGGTGACATACTGCGTCTTGTGGACCAGCTCGCGACTGTCCTCGAATACGTGGTAATCCACGTAGCTGGCGCCGCCCAGCGAATGCGTGCACCAGTAGCTGTGGCCCTTCTGAGGTCGCCCGCTGTCACCGAGATGCCATTTGCCCGAGAACCCGCAGGTGTACCCATTGGCGGCGAGCACGTCCGTGAAGCCCGCCAGCCCCTTCAGATACTCGATAGGCCGATCTCTACCCAGATGGGTGACGCCTTCGTCGACGTGAACGTTGCCCGATCTGAGCCAATCATGGATGCCGTGCTGCGACGGGATCATGCCCGTGAGGAATGAGGCGCGTGCAGGTGAGCACACAGGTGAGGTGCAGAAGAAGTTCGTAAACCGAACCCCTTGGCCGGCAAGGCGATCCAGGTTCGGTGTCCTGATCTCGGAGTTGCCCGCGCATCCCATCGCCCACGCCCCCTGGTCGTCGGACATGATGGTGAGAACGTTGGGAAGCACGGATTGGCCAGCCATAACGGTCTCCACGAAAAAGTTGCAGCGAGATACAGACCCACCGCCATCTTACAGCGATCGCCAAGGAGAGCCAATTGCTCCTGCCGATCGGGTCTCGTCCGCACCGTTTTGCAGTAAGCTCGGCCATCTTCCTTCTCGGCAAGCACAATCGACGATGACCAAGACCTTGGCTACAAGTATCCTGCCGACCGCTCGAAACGGCGAGATTGCGCGGTGAGAATTCCTCATTCGCGCCGCGAATCTGTTCTTCGGCGAAGCCGAGCCCGACGAGCCGGTACCCCCGCGTACTCGCATGGTTCGCGCGCCAGATGCGCTCGTTCTGGCTGCGCCACGACGACATCAAGTTGTACCCGATGTGTGTGTACGTTTGGCAGGTATCGTGCGCTGCCCAGTGCCCCGCCGTCGATATTGAACAGTCTAGCGTCATGGCCGTGGCGGCACGTCACTTCTCCGTAGTGCCCGAGGCAATGTCCAATTACACGAGAGCTGCATTACATCTGCAATCCCGGGCACGATGCTACGAGGTTTGACCCACGCAGGTAAGCATGCTCTTTCGATGCTGCTGAACTGGCTGACGGGGGACACCGGAAGCCGGCATTGACGAATCGCCTAGCGGCCCGTTAGAGTCCTCGCTCGCGCGCAGGCCACCTGTATCGCGCAGGCACGCGGGTTACATTACTCACAAACGTTCGCCGTACCGGAGGACCCCCCATGCAACGGCGCACCGTCATCGACTCGGCCATGGGCCGCTCGTCGCGTCTGGCCAACGAGTTGCTCGGCAGCGCACTGCTGACCGCCGCTTTGATTGGCGGGGCGGGCTGCCAGGGCCCCACACGCGGTACCTTCCTGTCGCAGGCGCTGCAGCCGTCGCGCCAGGTCCACGGCACGGTTTGCGGCTTGGACGGCCAGCCGCTGGCAGGCGCGGTGGTTAGCGCGTACGAGGCCAGGCCGGCGTACCTGTTCGCCGTGGAGACGCTCCGCCCGATCGGAAGGCAGACGACCGGGGCGGACGGGGCGTTCGCCTTCCGCGTCCGCCAGGATGTCCCGCAGGTCCACTTCGTGGCCAGAAAGCCGGGGCAGGGCTTTGGCTGGACCAGCTGGCACTTCGCACAGCCCAACCAGCCGATCCTGGTTTCTATGGCCCGTCCGGCGGAGATCGCCGGCCGCGTCGTGGACGACCAGCGCAAGGCCGTCCCCGGCGCGACCGTCTGGATCAGCGTGGGTCGTCACTATGAGGATTACGTGAACCTGGGCAAGGCCGTGTCCTGGCTGGCGACTCGCACCGACGAGCAGGGCCGCTTCCGGTTCCAGGAGCTGCCCGCCGAACAGGTCGTGCACTTCGAGGTCGCTGCGCCGGGGCACGGGCAACTGCATACCGTCCGGTCGCAGGAGGACGGCTACCCGACCGGCCAAGCGAACATCGACCTGCAGTTGCCGCAAGCCTGCACCGTCGACATGGTCGTGGTTTCGAAGGAGACGGGTAAGCCCCTCTCCAACGTCCCGCTGATCCTTTGGTCGCGGGGGCTGGCCGGCGAGACCGTCGGCGCACCCGTGCCCGGCAAGCCAGGCCACATCCGCTGGACCGATCTGCCGCCGGGCATGGCCATGGTCTTTACCGCGACGCCCTTCGATGAGCCGCCGCCCTGTGCCGGCACGCACCAGACCGCCGAGGCCAAAACCGGCGGGGTGGCGGAGTACAAGATCGAGGTGTCCCGCGGCCAGATCGCCGAGGTCAGTCTCCGCGACGCGAAAACAGGCCAGCCCGTCGCCGGAGGCATAGCCGGCATGCACAGTGAGGACAACATGTGCAACGCTATCGGCCGGACCGACCGCAACGGGATCGCCAAGCTGCGCGTGATACCGGGTGAGTACCCGCGGATCTGGGCGGACGGCCCGCTCTACCGCGACTACAGGCGGTCCGAACCGATCACCGTTCCGGCGGGTGAGCCCCTGCGCGTCGAGATCAAGCTGGAGAAGTGCCCGTCCTATCGCGGTGTGGTTTTGGACGTTGATGGCAAGCCGGCCGGTGGGGTATCGGTGGCGGTGCTGGGTGAGTGGGCCCACACAACCAGCGATGGCAATGGGCACTTCGAGCTCTTTCCCCCGTTCTACCAAACGGATCAGACGCCCACCGTTACGCTTATCGCCCGGCAGGAGCGCGGCAACCTAATGGCAACAGCGGAGGTGCCTTCGCCGGACAAGGCAGTGGAGATCCGCTTGCAGCCGGGCATTGCCCGGGAGGTTTCGGTCGTCGATCCTGACGGCAATCCGATCGACGGAGCCACCGTTACCGTCACACTGAACCCCTGCGACACGCGGCCCGACGGCGGGCGGTTCCAGGCCTACACCGACGCGACTGGTGCCTGCGCGATCTCCGCCTTGCCCGCGGACCGCCCGCTGGCCCTGTACGTGCAGGCCAGCGGGTACGTGGCGATGGCAGAGTTCCTGCCAGCAGGCGAGCAGACCCACGCCGCCGATCGCGTGCAACTGGAGCGGGTGGAGCGACTGACAGCCGGCCCGACGGTCAAGGTGATTGCCGTTCCTGCCACCGAGCACGAGGACGCGATCTGGGGCGCCACGGGGCGCGACAGCCGCGGCCACATCTGGTTCGCGGTCAGCAAGGCCAACCGCCCCGGCGCCGGGGCCGACCTGTTCGAACTCGTGCCGGACACAGGCGAGGTGATCCACCGCGGCAACGTGCTCGAGGAACTGAAACGCGCCGGGTTAGACAAACCTGACCAGCAACAGATGAAAATCCACAGCAAGATCTACGAGGTGAATGGCTACCTCTATTACGTGAGCATGGACGAAAAAGGGGAGGACGAGCGGACGCTGGCCCAGCCGGTCTTCGGCAGTCATCTCTGGCGGCTGCGCATATCCGACAACGCCTGGGAGCACCTGCTGACGATCCCCGAGGCCATGGTCGGCATCGCCGTCGGCGGCGGCGAGGTCTACTGCCTGGGGTACTGGCACCATACGCTCTGGCAGTACGACATCGCCACCGGGGCCTCGCGCTCGATCCAGGTCGGTTCGTGCTTCGGCCACGTCAGCCGCAACCTCGTCGCCGACGCCCGCGGGCACGTCTACGTGCCACAATGCGCGCAAAAGGCCGGCCTGCTACAGGCGGCGCTGGTCGAGTACGACACCGATCTTCGCGAGGTCGGCCGCTCGCAGTTGCCGCTGTACTACAATGGAACCGCCAACTGGTCCTATGGCATCACGGCACTTCAGCCGCTGGCCGACGGCGGGATCGCGCTGCTCACCCACAACGGATGGCTGACGATTATTCGGCCGCAGGAGAATGGTCCGGCCCGAGTGGAGCAGGTGGGCTGGTTCCACCCCGACGGCCCGCAGATGTCGGACTGCCTGTTCCTGGACAACACCGGGCGTTACCTCATGGGGGCCTCGCAGAATGCCTCGCGGCTGAGCGACTGGGTGACCTATGACCTCCAGACGGGGCGGCGGACCACCGCGCCGCTGTCCGACGGCGACCCGGCCCAGCCCTCCTGGGGCCGGTTCATGCTCTACGGCAGTCTCGCCCGGGACGATCAGGGCCGGTGCTACGTCGTCGGCCAGGTGCCCAAGGTCGACGGCGAGGGCATGCGGCCGCTGCTTTTGCAGATCAACCCCAATGCCCCGCCAACCGGCGAGTCAGCACAGGACAAGAACAGCCAGGGATAGCCAGCAGTTATCTGTGTCAGCTTGCCGGTGGCTGATCAGCGAGCGAAGGGGCGGCCGTTGAAGCTTACGCGCGTCAGCTCCTTGCGTCATGTAACACGATCATACCTGGGTCTGCCCAGGCGTGGAGAGCTGGTGCACCTCTCAACCATCAGAGCAGTTACTTCGAGCAGTCAGCCAGTCATGGACCTCACTTGCTGATGCCGCACAGGTAGTCACAACCTACGTCTCACATTCACGCCACGCACGTAGATGCTCGCACCGCCACCCCCACTTTCACCTCCCGCGGGCCCGCTGCGTAAGCCGCGAGGTCATCGCCAGCCCCAATCCGCCTCAGTATCTCCACGGTCGTCCGGTGAATTCGCTCCATCGAGAGCCTCCTCGCTCTGACTAGCCGCTGAGACTTTCATAATAGACGGATCACTTCTTGCCGAGCATGCCACACGCAGACACAGGCTGTCGTGCGTACCCCAGTGAAGGCGAACGGGCGCGGCCATCAGAGCTTGGGCAAACCTCCGTCTTGCCGTGGGTGCGGGGACCTTGACAACGAGCACGCTCTGTCGACGATGGAGCATCGCGCCGTGTACCGACAGGATTTGCAGTCAGGAGACATGCACAAGTGGCCCGCCCAAACATACTGCTGATTACCTCCGATCAGCAGCACCATGACACAATCGGTTTGACGAATTCTCGAATCAGCACGCCGGCGCTCGACCGTCTCGGGCGAGAGGGGGTGCTGTTCGATCGGGCCTATTGCAGCAACCCGGTTTGCTCGCCGTCGCGCTCGACGATTATCACGGGCCTGTACCCAGCCTGGCATCACTGCTGGACCATCGGCGTGAAACTGCCCGAGGACGTCCCCACGCTGGGCGACGGCCTGGGCGAGGCGGGCTATTCGACCACGCTCGTCGGTAAAGCGCACTTCCAGCCGCTGGGCTCGACGCCCGAGAGTGAGTCGATCGAGTGCCACCCGAAGCTGCGCGATCTGGATTTCTGGCGAGGCTTCCATGGGCCCTGGTACGGGTTCGAGCACGTGGAGACCGCCAGGATGCACGCCGACGAACACTTAGTCGGCCAGCACTACGCGATCTGGATGGAGCGGAAGGGCCTGGCCAACTGGCGCGACTATTTCGCGCCCTATCCGCCGGATTCCAACGTGCCGCCCAGACGGCATAGTTGGGACTTACCGCAGGAGATGCACCACACTGCGTGGGTGGGCGAGCAAACGGTCGCCAACATCGAGCGAGCCGCCGGGCAGGGCAAGCCGTTCTTTCTATGGTCGAGCTTCTTCGATCCGCATCCGCGGTACCTGGTTCCCGAGCCATGGGCGAGCATGTACAGGCCCGAGGACGTGCAGCCCGGCAAGCTCACACCCGGAGAGATGGATCGCCTGCCGCCGCATTTTGGCAAGACGCAGGAGACGTCGCCTGACTTCTCGATGTATCTCGAAGAATACGCCAACCACGGCTTCCATTCGCATCGGATCGACGAGCAGGCTCTCCGCAAGAACATCGCGGTCTACTACGGTATGGTCAGCTTCATCGACCAGCAGGTCGGGCGCATCCTGGAAACGCTCGACCGGCTGGGCATTGCCGAGAATACGATTGTCCTGTTCACGACCGACCATGGACACTTTCTCGGCCAGCATGGTCTGATCGCCAAAGGGGCGTTCCACTTCGACGATCTGATCCGAATCCCGATGATCGTGCGTTACCCGGCCCGCGTGCCGGCCGGGCAGACCTGTTCGGCCTTGCAGTCGCAGGTGGACTTCGCGCCGACGTTCCTGACCGCGGCGGGTGCTGCGGTGCCCGGGCTGATGCAGGGCTTCGACCAGATGCCCGTTTGGTGCGGCGGTTCCGAATCGGCCCGCGACCACGTAATCGTGGAGAATCGTCACCAACCCACGCTCGTCCATCTACGTACCTACGTCGACCGGCGCTACAAGATCACCGTCTACCGCAACGCCGACTACGGCGAGATGTTCGACTTACAAGAAGATCCGGGCGAGACCCGCAACCTGTGGGATGATCCCCGGCACGCCCGGCTCAAGGTCGAGCTGCTTCATCGCTTCGTCCAGGCCGAGATCCAGCGCGAACCCACGCGCATGCCGCGTGTGGCCAATGCCTGAGGTTGCGTTGTTGGCTACCCGATGAAGGGCGACTGCGCGGCTGGATTATTGGTTCGTAAAGCCGCTGGGCGCCGCGCCTAGCGACCTGCGGCCGCCAGCGCCCTCTGCCTTGTGACGACCTCCACGAAGCCCACCACGTCGCCCAGGCTGTCGCGGACGGGGGCGAGTACCACAATCTCGTCGCGCGGCGGCTTGGCCCGTACGAACACGCGCTCGCCTTTTTCCAGTACGCGAGTCATCTCCGACGTGGGTTCGGTGTACTGCATGGCCCAGGCGTAGAACTGGCTCCAGCCGGGGTTCTGCCGGATGACCATATGCACCAGATCGGGCCGCTCCTTACATCGCAGCCAGAGGTTGCAGTTCACCGGGAAGTCCACCAGGCGTTCGAGCCGGATCAGCAGCCTCTTGGTCTGGATGAACGGCTCGAAGTTGACGTCATAGTTGTCCGAGCCGGCCCATTCATCGTTAGGGTCTTTGCGGAACATCAGCTTGGCGGCGCGGTCGGTGACGATGTCCATGGCTATCTCGCCGTCGACGAGGAGAGAGGCGATGCGCCCCAACTCGTCGAGCTGCGACTCGACGGTTTTGACCGGCTCGGCCTGGGTTGTGGCGGCCGGCTGGGTCCGCTCGCCGCGAGCCACCAAAAACAGTCCTACGCTCGCTGCCATTACGATTGCGATCAGTGCCGAGCGTCTCATTGGCTCACCTCCTGCACGGCTTTGAGGGCATACTCGCGCACAGCCAGCCACCATCGCCCGTCCAGCTTCTGGCGTTGGTGGATGGGCTTCTTGGCGGCGTTGCCCAGCATCGAGTTGCTCCATTCATAGGGTGGCAGCTTCTTGGCCGACGCGTCGGGGTTCCACCAGTCCGCGGGCTTCAGGCCGCCCGCCAGCGACGCCACCTTGGCTCGGACGAGCTGCTCGCCGTTTTCACCCTTCTTGGCGGCCACCGCATTGAGCAGGGCCAGGTCCTGGAGGAAGTTGCGCTGAATCTTCAGACGTAGGCTAGGTATGGGCCCGTCAACGCCGAAAGGCTCGCCCGGGAACATCATGCAGGTTTTGCCGCCGTCAAAGCCGAACCAGGGATCGCTGCCGGGGTCGGTCACCAGCCAGAGGATGTATCCGTCGATGTCGAACATCCAGGCCTTGAGGGGCAGTTCGAGGATCGACGCGGTGGTTTCGAACGCGCTGGCCGCCCCGCCGTAGATCCATACTTTGTCGCCGCGCCCTTTCAGCAAGGCGGGCGCCTCGGGATAGAAAGCGAAGATACCGCTGCCGCACACCCAGAAGTCGACCAGCCCGGCCAGTTCGTGGAATTGGTTCCACATCAGCCAGGACGCGTCGTGCCGGAACACGAATCGCACCGGGCTGTCCGATGGCACGGCCTTGTGCAGTAGTCGCCCGAACTCCTTGAAGAACATATTGTCTTTTTCGAAACGCGTCTCGTCACCGTCCCAGCAAAAGCTGCGGTAGCGTTTCTTGTGGTTGAAGAACATCTCGAAGTCGGTGTGCGTCCAGCCCTTCTGACGGAAGTGCTGCTCCATCTGAGAGACCACGCGGACGAACTCGGTTTCGTATCCTTTCTGGCCCCACCCGAGGTAGGACGCCGGCCAATCCGGTGTGATCGTCAGATACACGCTGTCGATCGGTCGCGGTGCTCGGCGTGCGCCCGCCATCGCCGACCCGTCCAGCAAGGGCCCGAAGTGCCGGTCGAAAACCTCCCAGCTCTTGACGCGTTTGGTGCGACCGCTTCCGGTCAGCTCCGGGGCGAAGTAGTTGCTGGCCGAACCGGTATGACTGGTTCCCAGTTGGTGCAACGAGCCGCGGTGCTCGTAGTAGAACCGGTGGGCTTCATGGATGGCCTTGAAGAACTCGTCGCTGCCGGCGAAGTCGCGCCCCGCTGATGTGACGGTCTTGGCTCGCTCGGGGAAGAACCCGCTGACCCATCCGATCCCGTAGCAGTTGTGGTCGGCGGTGATGGCGTCTTCGTCGGGCAGGACCGCTTCCAGGATGTTCAGTTTGATCGGCAGCACGACCGGCGCGCCTCCGGTGCTCAACTCCAATCGAAGCTGGCTCGATCCGGGCGCCGCTTTGCTCGAGACCCACACGTCGATCCAAATCGCGGCGGCTTTCTGGCCCTCGATCTTCATCTGGGGGTCGGGCAGCGCAAGCACTTCGCCTTTGCCGGTTGGGATCAATGCATCCGGGTAATACTTGCTATCCTCGTTGTTACGGTGAAACCATTCGCGAAACAGATCCACCTGCACCCCGGGTGGGGCTTCGGCGGCGATCTCGAACCTCCCGCCGGCAGGATCCGAGACCGTCAGGTGGCAGCAGACGTAGGCGTTTCGCGGGCTGGTCAACGTGACCGTGCCGTCGGGGCCCGCCAGCAGGTCCGAGCTGGGTTTGCCCGGCACCTGGTCGACGGCTACCAGTCCGCCGAACGGGTCCGGCCGGTAGAACTCGGGCACCGCCTGCAACTGCCAGGCACCGGCCTGCGTTGCCAGCAGCAGATGTAGCGCGGCAAGGACGCCAAGCCGCGCGCCATCCGCACCTCGCCGCGTAGGGCGACGCGAGATCGATGAGGCGGCCGGCGGCTCGGATGGGCCGAGCTTTGCGGACGACAGGAAAGCGAACATAGACAGCTCCTCACAGAAGGCAGGTTCATTGAACCGATGGCGGCGGGTGCCTGCCCGCAACCAGGCGAGTGCACGCACCAGTGTGGTCGGTTCGACGACGGGGATCAAGTACTCGCCGGCGGGGCGGCAGGAGGGCGGCCGTTGCAGTTTCGCGGAGCAAGAGACGGGCGAATCGATTATTCGGGGATGACCCGTGCGGACCGGCCGACAGGTCTC
This sequence comes from Phycisphaerae bacterium, assembly GCA_035530655.1. Taxonomy (GTDB): domain Bacteria; phylum Planctomycetota; class Phycisphaerae; order UBA1845; family DATKUK01; genus DATKUK01. Next base: position 59,511 of record DATKUK010000014.1, on the reverse strand, counting down.
GTGGTGTGGTAAGCCGTTTCGCCACAAACGGTTGCGATCCAGTGCTGGCCACGGTGGGCAGGATATCAGTAGTGGATTTTCCTTGACAGATGCAGTGGTGATTGGGTGTAATACATGGCGGTTGAAGCCTCGGCCATGTCTTCAAATAGCCCGGGCATAGGCATTTGAGTTGCACGTCGGCCGTGGGGAGCAGTCGCTTTTCTATGCCTTGCAGGAGATGTAGTAATGGCTACAGGTAAGATCAAGTGGTTTAACGACCAGAAGGGCTTCGGTTTCATCCAGTCCGACGACGGGGGTGAAGATGTCTTCGTCCACCATAGCGTTATCGAGATGGATGGGTACCGCTCGCTCCAGGAGGGACAACCGGTGGAGTTCGAGGTCGAAAGCGGTGCCAAGGGCCTGAAGGCGACTTCGGTGAAAGCCGTCTAACGTCGGACCACACGGAGGCGACGGCTCCCGCCGGTGCGGACACAGCTCGGCGGGGGCTTTTTTTTTGCGCCGGTCGGCCGTTCTGTACTCAAGGCGGAAGGCAGTGGATGGCGCTCGAAATGACGTATAATCACGCCATGACAGCTCAAGCCGGACTGGTGTACGACGGTCGCTACCTCGCACACGACACGGGGCCCGACCACTGTGAGAGTCCGGACCGGCTCGAGGCGATCATGTCGGCTCTTGATCGGGCCGGCGTGCTTGCGCGGATCCAACGCATTCAGCCACGGCCGGCCACGCCCGGGGAGGTGTGCCTGGTCCACTCGGCGTCGCATCTGGAACGGCTGGCCCGGGCCTGTCGCGACGGCCGGGCGTACATGGACGTGCCTGACTGTATGGTCTGCCCGGCCAGTTTCGACGTGGCGCTTTTGGCAGTCGGCGGCGTCCTGGTGGCCAGCGACGCGGTGATGCAGGGGCAAGTTGCACGAGCCTTCTGCGCCGTCCGTCCGCCCGGGCATCATGCCGAACGGGAACGGTCGCTGGGATTCTGCCTGCTGAACAATGTGGCGATCGCTGCGCGGTACTTGCAGCAGCGTTGGGGCCTGAAGCGCGTGCTGATCGTGGATTGGGACGTACACCATGGTAACGGCACGCAGCACGTCTTTGAGGACGATCCGGACGTGCTGTACTGTTCGCTGCACGAGCATCCGGCGTGGAACTATCCCGGTACGGGATGGGGCAACGAGGACGGCACGGGTGCCGGGGTGGGCGCCACGGTGAATATCCCCATGCTTCCCGGCTCGGGCGATCCGCAGTATCGGCAGGTTTTCGAGCAACGCCTGCTGCCGGCGGCGGAGCGCTTCGAGCCCGAGTTCGTGCTGGTTTCGGCCGGCTTCGACGCCCATCGAGTCGACCCGTTGGCCCGTATCGAACTGGAAGATGAAAGCTTCGATTGGATGTTGACATCGCTGATGCGGCTGGCCGAGAGGTGCTGCGACGGTCGTCTGGTTAGCGTGTTAGAGGGTGGCTACGACCTGGGGGTGCTGCGGCGGTGCGTCAGCGCCCACGTGCGGCTGTTGGCCGGCTTGTGACGGGTTGTGGCGCCCCCCCGCAGGTTCGGCGGGACGGCTTCTATGGGCTTCGCTCGCTCATCGCTCGTGCTGGGCAGGCGTGCCGGTGAGGGTGGTTGAAGCGAAGCCGCCAAGTGACTCGCCGGTTGCTGAATGCGCGGTATAATGCGGGTTTGTGGTATCGGTTCCGTAGGTGGTAGGACAGGAGTTGGAATGACGACCGAACCGGGACAGATTCGCGATGTCCGCATCACAACGGAGATGCAGGACTCCTACCTGATCTATGCGATCAGCACCCTGATGGACCGGGCTTTGCCGGACGCGCGCGACGGTCTGAAGCCTTCGCAACGGCGGATTCTGGTGGCGATGAACGATCTTCGCTTGGGCCCTCGCAGTAAACAGCGCAAGTGCGCGAAGATCGCAGGCGACACATCAGGCAACTATCACCCGCACGGCGAGCAGGTGATTTACCCCACGCTGGTGCGGCTGGCGCAGCCTTGGGTGATGCGCTACCCGCTGATCGACGGGCAGGGCAATTTCGGGACGATCGACGGCGACCCGCCCGCAGCGATGCGCTACACCGAAGCGCGAATGGCCTCGCCGGCCATGGAGCTGCTGGCCGATCTCAACCTCGGGACGGTCGACTTCGAACCCAACTACGATGAAACGCGGACCGAGCCGGTGGTGCTGCCCGGCAAGCTTCCCAACCTGCTGGTCAACGGAAGCACCGGGATCGCCGTGTCGATGGCCACCAACATGCCGCCGCATAACCTCTCGGAGGTCTGCGATGCGGTGGTCGCCCTGCTGGACAACCCGAACATTACGGTAGACGAGCTGATGAAAGTGCTGCCCGGTCCGGACTTCCCGACGGGCGGACTGATCTGCGGGCGTGAAGGGATTCGTCAGGCCTACCATACGGGACGTGGGCAGTTGACGCTTCGGGCCAGGCTGCACACAGAGGAGAAGCGCGGCGGACGGGTGCAGATCGTCGTCGACGAAATTCCTTATCAGATTCTTAAGAGCACGGTTACCGAGCGGGCGGCCCAAGCCGTCAAGGACGGACGCTTGGCGGATGTGGCTGACATTCGCGATGAGTCGGACAGGAAACATCCTATTCGTTTCGTCGTTGAGTTGCGGAAGGACGCCAATCCGCAGGTCGTCATCAACCAGCTCTACAAATACACACCGCTTCAAAGTACCGTCAGTATCATCAACATCGCACTGATGGGCCGGCAGCCGCGTACGTTGAACCTCAAGCAGTTGCTCGAGGCCTTCGTCGACCATCGCAAGGACGTGATTCGCCGGCGAACGCGGTTCCTTCTGCGTCGCGCTCGCCATCGGGCGCACATTCTCGAGGGGTTGATCCTGGCGGTCGGGCGGATCGACGAGATCATCGAGCTGATCAGGAAGTCGCCCGATCCGGCGGCGGCCAAGGTCGCGTTGATGGAAAAGCCTCTGCGGCTCGTCGAGCAGACCGCTCTGAGAAAGGCCCTTCCCGAAGCCTTTGCCGCTCGTTGCGCCGCCGAGGATCAGTTCCTGACTGCGGTGCAGGCGGACGCGATCCTGACCATGCAACTGCAACGGCTGACCGGACTGGAGATCGACAAGCTCGTCGATGAGTACGTCAAACTGTGCGAGGAGATCGAAGGATACGAAGCGATTCTTCGCGACGAATTGCTGGTGCTGGACATTATCCGCGAGGACATGTACGAGATGAAAGGGGCGTACGGCGACGAGCGGCGCACGCAGATCATGGGCGCGGTCAAGGAATTCCGGCTGGATCAGTTGATCGCCGAGGAGACGGCCGTTGTCACGATCTCGCACGAGGGCTACGTGAAGCGGACCCCCGTCGAAGCCTATCGGCGTCAGGGGCGCGGCGGGCGCGGCGTTATCGGCGGCGACAACCGGCAGGGCGACTTCCTTCAGAGCCTCTTCGTGGTCAGCACCCACGACTATCTGCTGTTCTTCACCAACCGCGGGCGGGTCTATTGGCTGAGAGTCTACGACATTCCATCCATGGCGCGGACGAGCCGAGGCCGTTCGCTGGCGAATCTGCTCAACACGCAGCCGGGGGAGAAGCCCACCAGCGTTCTGGCGGTAGGCGAGTTTGAGGAGCGCTTTGTCGTGATGGCTACCGCTCGCGGCGTGATCAAGAAGACCCCGCTGGGCGCGTTTAGTCATCCGCGGCCCAGCGGCATCATCGCCGTCGACCTCGATGCGGCCGACTCCTTGATCGGCTGTGCAGTCACCGGCGGGCGGGACGAGATCCTCCTGGGTACGCGCGGCGGTTTGTCGATCCGGTTTCGCGAGGACGACGTCCGGGCGATGGGGCGGGCCGCCCGCGGTGTGAAAGGCATCGCCCTGGCGCGTGACGATGAAGTCGTCGATATGGCGGTCGTCAATGCTTCACGAACGCTGTTGACGGTGTGCGAGAACGGGTACGGCAAGCGAACGGCAGTGGATGAACACCGGCTGCAAAGTCGTGGGGGCAAGGGCGTCATCAATATCCGCACCACGGAGCGGAACGGGAAAGTTGTTGCCGTCAAGAGCGTCACCGACCAGGACGAGTTGATGATGATCACCACCAAGGGCATGATGCTGCGGACGGCGATTGCGAATATGCGAGTTATCGGTCGAGCGACGCAGGGAGTACGGCTCATCCGCCTGGAGGAGGGCGATAAGCTGGTGGCGGTGGCTCGCATCGCAGAGGATCAGCTCGAACCGCACGACAACGCGGACGGTGAGTCCGAACTGGCGGAGGACGACTCGCAACAGAGTGATCCATCGCAACCTGATCAGCAGCCGGAGGGGGGCGCGGACACGCCGGCCGAGTAAGAAGGGCTGGCCGCACCGCCGCTTGAGGGGCCGAAGGCCTGACTTGATTGGCGAGTGAACGCACCCGGCAGGCCGATATAGGGTATAATGATGCACACCGAGCGGGCCTCGGCGAACGCGAAAGGGCGTATCATGCGGCAGAACGGGTGGATGCTGACGGCGACCGTGCTCGCGCTGAGCTTGGCGACGGTTCCTGGGGCAGTGGCCCAGACCAGCGGCGGGAGCGCCGCCGGGGCTGGGAACGCTTTCCTGTTGAACAACGCGACCAACAACATCCAGGGCGGCGCCATCGGGGCCCGTCGCCCGGGCCTCTGGGTGCAGCGAGGGATCGTCCTGCACAGCAATCCCGGGTCGCTGGCGGATGCCGCTGACCCGGTCGAGCCTGATCTGTTGGATCTGCTGCTGGGTGCGACATCGACGGAGGGCCTGATGGGTCTGCTGACCGGGCAGGAAGAGGCCGGCGGCGGCATCGGCCACTCACTTCTGCTGACGGCCATTGACATCTTCTACAACGATATTCTCGACCCACTGTTACGTGACTTTCTGGCGAATCTCGGGGGCGATGTGCTGCCGCGCCAGGCGACCGATCCGAGTCCGGTCAACCTGGCCACCGACGTGTCGGTCGTCACGCTGCTGCGATGGTCCAACGGAGGAGGGGCGACCAGCTTCGACGTCTACCTCGGCACCGATTCGGACCTGCGTCAGGAGGATCGCATTGCGTCCAATCAGGCCGGTACGAGCGTCGATCCGGGCGAGTTGAGCCCCGGCACGGAGTACTTCTGGCGGGTCGACTCGAAGAACTCGGCCGGTACCACCCGAGGTGTTGTCTGGTCGTTTGTCACCGAGTCGGCGACACCCTCGGCCACTGACGGTGAATCGTAGGGCAGCGCAAAGCCGCAGATCTGCAGTGGTCGGTCGCACCTGGTATCACCCAGGCATGCCGTAACACCACTTTGACCGCGCTGACGGTCGGACTACGAGCCGTTGCATTCTCAGCCACAACTCAGTATGGCAGGTCTCCACGGGCCGCGCCGGTTGTGCGGGCGCGCGGAAAGGGTGGAACAGCCATGCAGGTTGGGCAGGAATGTACGTTTCCCGTGCATGCGTATGACGACGAGATGACCGGGCGACGGGTTCGGCGGCTCGGCGCGGGCGACTACCGCACGCATCATCAATACTTCTACCTTCGCATGTGGATGCCCGATTCGCAGCGGGTGCTCGTCTCGTCGAACCGGCAGGACGGGGTGTATCGACACTATCTGGTCGACGTCGAGTCCGGTCATGCCCTGTGCCTCAGCGAGTGTGAGGACCTCTCTTCCGGGTTTGGCGAACTCGCGCACGATGGCCAGCACCTTATGTACGTGGCCGGCCGCCAGTTGCGGGTTCGCAGCTTGAGCGACCTCGAGGAGCGAACCGTCTACACCCAGTCGGAGCCGTGGACCGGCCGCTCGGTCTACTATGGCGCGACGACCGACCACGCTCGCGTGGTCATGATGGAGATGCACGCCGACGACGTCGTCGTGGCCAAAAAGGGCTGGGAGGCGTTTCCCAAGCAGTTCCAGGCCCGACCCCGCTGCCGGCTGGTCGAGTTGGACGTGAAAACTTCGGCCTCGCGCGTCATCCATGAGGACCGCTGCTGGCTGGGCCACCCCAATTATCGTCCCTACGGTCGGACGGTCATGTTCTGCCACGAGGGCCCATGGCAGGAGGTGGCCTCGCGCATCTGGTTTATCGATCCGGATGGGTCGAACCTCAGAGAGGGTCGCAAACGCGATCCGTCGCGACCGATCGGCGAGGGTACGGGCGAGCTGTGGGGCCATGAGTACTGGCTGGCCGACTCGTCGCGGGCGGCCTTTATCTACTTCCCCCAAAAATACGGCATCGACGCGACGATTCGACTGCTCGATCCGGATACGCTCGCCGAAGAGATTCTCATGCCGATATCGTCTTACAGCCACTTCATCTCCAACGCCGACAACAGCCTGATCGTCGGCGACGGAGAGGCCAGGCTGTCGGATGCCGTCTACCTTGTCGACGTGGCGAGCCGGCGCGAGTCGATCCTTTGCCGACACGGTTCGACCATGCAGCCGTACGTCGATCCTCGAACGGGCGGGGTCAACACCCAGGAGGTTCACCCTCACCCGTGCTTCAGCCCCGACAGCAAGCGGGTGGTTTTCTCCAGCGATCGGGATGGTTTCCCCGCCGTCTACGTCACCGAGGTGTGACCGAGGTCGCAGACAAGGTCTCGTCTGTTTAGGTGAAGTCCAACTTGCCGGCAGCCAGCGCGCGCCGTCCGATCTCGACGGCCTCGGTGCGTGACAGGCTGCTGTCGCCCGCGATGCCGATTGTGTAGCTTACCTCGAACGACCGGCCTGCCCTCACTGGCGGCTTGAGGTCCTCTATCGAGAAGTGCGAGTCCAGCCAGACGGGGCACAGCATGTAGCCGTGCGCCTGACGCACCGGCCTGGCGTTTCTCACCAGGATGAAGATGTTGCCGCGGTCGGCTGATCCCTGGGCGAAGAAGAGTGTGTTGCGCCACGTCTGGATTCGGTCACCCAGACGTTGCTTCGATCGCGGCTCCTTGAAGAATTCCTGCATCACGCGGCCGTCGGCCGTCATCACCACCACCCAACTGTCGGGCCAGTGACTGGGCTGCCACGATCTGCTGGGGAAGCTGTTGAGGTATTGGATCTGATCCAAGTCCCATTGTCTGAGCACGTCCAGACGCGTGTCGACCTGAACCACGGGTGCAGAGCGGCGCCGAGCGATCTCGACGAGGGTCGTCGATCGTGCCCGGTGGTTCGGGTTAGTCGACACCAGGCGAAAGCGCAGCGCGTCCGGACCGTTCGCTTCAAGCCTGAACTGTTCGAGTTCGTTGAGGCAATGGCCGCGAGTCTGCACGTTGGTCGGGTACCAACAGAGCGGCACGCGGACCAACGCGGGCTCGTGGCTCGATGTCTCGCGCAGATCATGCAGGCACAAGGTCTGTGTGGACAGCAACGCCGTGGTCGCGCCGTTGGCATCGCCGGCACGTATGACGTAGACCTGCCGGTCGTCCCATTTGGCATAGGCCATACTGATTCCGGGTGCTTCCCGCACCGTGACATGCGTTTGTCGTCGGGCAGATAGCGGCACCGAGAACACAGCCTCGAACGGTCCCTTGGATGGCTCGCCGACGATCGGCACGAACCGGTCGCCCGGCCTGGCCAGATTCGGTCCGTACGGGTCGTCGGTCTGACCTGCAAGCGACACAAGATGCGGGGCGGCGAATCGTCCGTCTCGTTCAATCTCGACGCCTCCGCGGCACGACAGACCGAACGCCCGCACGTGGGCTGTGCGCCGCAGCGGGTCGCGCGGAAACGTCAGGTGCAGCGTATCGGCTGTCTTTCTGTAGAGCAGTGCGTTCTCGATCATGTCCAGGCAGCGAAACTCGCCGCCCTCGACTTGGGGTACGAGCGGCTTGTGGAGCGCTCTGATGCGTCGAGCGGTCTCGTCGGCTTTGCGCGCGAAGGACAGACCGATCATCGCCTTCAGGCCGAAGTTCGCGCCGCAGGTCCTCCGGGCCCCGTGCAGCCAGTGCCACGCAAGGCAAACTCCCCGTTCGGTTCGGCCCAGCACCAGCCGTCCGCTCGGGTGTGCCGCCCAGCCCGCCTGGCCCTGCCACTGAGAATACAGATGGCCCCAGGTGTCGTAGTAGGGCGCGCGGTCGCCCGGTCCATGCCACAGACCCGCCCCGCCAAGCGTGTCGGTGTCGGCCCCGTCACGGCTGTCCCAGGCAAAGGCGATCGAGCTGCCGCGTGCGAGCATCGACACGAACCGCCCGGGCAATTGTGTGGCGAACCGATAGTCTCGCCTTGCGGTTAGATCCTCTTGGGTCAGTTGCTTTTTGCCACGGGTGCCAACCAGGACCTCGCGCGCATCGCACGCGACGTCCGTCTCCACCCATGCGTCCGTCACGCGGTCGTGCGCGACCGCGTCCACCAAACGAACGGCAAAAACCAGCCGCACCTCGCCGTTGGACCACAGAATCGTCTCGCTCAGTCCGTCGCCGTGGTATGTGCCGGCTTCATCCAGTAACGAATACATCACCCGCAGGGCGATGCGCTCGGGTCCCTCTTCACAGATGATCAATCGTGGGTCGGGATCGCTCTCCTGCAACAGCAACAGAGGTGTTCCGTCTTTGACCAGCCGCACCCGCGCCGCGATGCGGATGCGATCGGGATTCTTGCCCCCATCGAGAATGGTCTGCACGCCGCCTTGATGGCGATCCCACAGGGCAGACAGGTTGCCAATCCGCCCCTCCAACGCGGCGCCTTTGCGTCGGAAGAAACCGCACTCTACCGATTTTGCCCGGTGCATGCTTTCCAAGATAAGAGCTTCAGCCGTTCGTGTCAGGCAGACAGACTGCACGTCAGGAACGACTTGCCACCGCGACGGCGTACACGTCCAGACCCTCGACCGCAAAGCTCAGTCCGTCGGATCGCGCGTCGACGCGGTCGAGCCTGGGTTCGGGCTGGTCGGGGCTCAGCAGCGTCACCTGGCTGAATGAGCAGCCGGGCAGTCTCACCTGGATCGCCCCTACGGGCGCCGGCCGGTAGTTGATCAGGTGAACGACGATCTTACTGCGCCCTCTGCCCGTCACGCTGGCCAACACGCCGTCCGGCGCGTCGACTTCGATGACCGGCGTGCCCTGCAAACGACGGACGTCTTCGATGAACTGGCGGCCGTACTCGCCGATCTGATCGTCCTTGAGCTTGTCGGCGATCGATTCGGGGTAGAACACTACGTGACCTTTCCCGAAGTTGCTCTCCATACGCCCGGCGGTAGACGCTTCACCGTCGACGCCCAGCACGTCGGCCAGACAGCTCGCCTCGCGCGGCTGCCAGTTGTGTTTGGCGATTCCCGTCGGTCCGGTGGCGATCAGGTTCCCGCCGCGGCGCACATAGTCGCCAAGCCGATCGGCCGTGTCGCTGCCCATGGCCCGCAGGTCGAGCAGAATCAGCAGGTCGTATAGCGACAGCTTGTATTGATCGATCTGCTCGTAGATCACGATGTCGAATTGCACGTTGTGCCGTGCGAGGTGCGAAAAGAACGGCGCTCGATCGGCCACGGGCGACAGTCCCCGCAGCACCACACCCACGCGCCCCAGTGGCTGCGTCCGGTGGTAGATCTGCCGGCCGAAGCGCTTGTGGAAGGCGTGGTAGACCGGGTCGACCACGCCGATGGCGTCGCCGCCGCAGGCGTTGATCTCGGCCCATTCGGCCTTGGACCGGACGCCGTTGAGAAACGGCTTGTGCCTGCCGCCGTCCTCGAACAGGTACTTCCATAGGCCGAAGTTCGTCCAGATCGCACCGCTGCCGGGATCGTAACTACAAGGTTGGTCGTCCTCGCTGAGCTTATAGTTGCCCACCTGGTTCATCGGCCAGCGCTCGTGGGCGTTGTGGCCGAACAGCACGTCGGACTTGATCTTGCGGGCCGTCTCCCACACCTCGGTCAGAAACTCCGTCGTGCTGCGGTTCCAGTAGTCGCTGCGGGCCTGGTGCAGAAACGGGCGGTCGCCCGCTACGTTGCGGTCACTGTCGGCGATGACCTCGATCCCCGTCCGCTTTTGCAGCTCGTCCTGCGTGACCGCGTCCGGGGCGGGCATGTCATACGCTTGCCCGTAGACCTCGCGCGTGTACTGGGCAAACCCCTCGCGGCAGATCGGGCAGAAGCACTTGGAGAACAGATTGTCGAAGAACAGACCATCGGCTCCTGCTTCCAGTGCGGCGCACACTTTCTGCTTGAAGTAGTCGCGCCAGCCTGGGTTGTTGACACACAGCAGGACGCGACTGACCTCGCCGTGGTATGTGGCAGCCATGTACGGCACGTTGCCGCCGTCGTGGTGGATCTGTCGCCACTGGCGAGCTTGCGGCTCGGCCTCGAACATTTCCTGCCAGAAGGAATTGGTCAGGCTCAGATAGGCGACGACTTTGATGCCTTTGCGGTGGGTCTTGCGAATGTATTCGCGCAGAATGTCCCACTGCACCTGATCGGCCTGGTGCGAGAATCCGGGCGACCAGACCAGCCGCAGAATCGTGATGTGGTGCTCCTTGGCGTAGGCGAGCAGCTCGTCGTTGTACGCGTTGGCCTTCTCCCATAGCCGCAGCGGCGTGAAGTCCCACCGGCCCGAGAGCAGCATCTTGGCCGTCTCGGCGGGTCCTTCGTATCGTCCGGTCTCCCGGAACAGACCGTGTTCCGCCCAGCGCGGCGGGCAGGGGCCATCCGCATTTATGTTCGTCATAGCCATGGTTACAGTGCCTCCGCAGCGAGGAACGTGTGCCGGTCGAACGTGGGGGCGATTTTAGCCGCGCCGAGCGGACCCCGCTAGCGGCGCGTTCGCCATTCCAGGCGGCATGTCATGATGGGATTCATCTCAGCGTGGGCGGGCCAATTCCATGCCGGAGCCTCGGCTCGAAACCAAACGACCCGACCGGGCTTGACCACCGGCTGGGCGTCAACGATCGCGAGCGGGCCGCCGACGATCTGGACGCGCCAGGTAAGGCTATGGTCGCCGACGGACCACGAGCTGACATCCGCGGTCGGTTCCGGTGCGTCCAGCGGCAGCCTGCTCCAGCGCAGGCCGGCCACCAGACGGGTCAAGGGGCACGGTCCGTGCAGGTGCTCGGTCCAGTGCGATCCCAGAAGCCAACCGTTACGGATCGGCGCCGTTTCCAGTGTACCGCAGCAGCTATGATCGTCCTGGCGCCATCGTTGCGTCAGGGCCATCTTCCACAGCCAACGCGCGTTTTCGTGGGCGGCCTCAACCCGGACGTCGAACATCACATTGTACACCGCTTGGTTGTGGCGGACGAACGCCTGCCAGCCTCGCCGCTGACACCACACGTCGATCTCGTTAACCGATCCGATGCAGACGGGTCCGTCTCGGTGCGATCTGATGACACGCGCGCGGGGTACGATCGCGTCGCGGACGGCCGGCGGCGGCGCCTCGCCTCGCAACGCCGGCGGGCGCGTGTGGTAGCCGAAATACACCGGCGTCTCGCCGATCCGCTCGACCAGCTCGGACACAGTGATTGGTTCGATCGGCGGCTGGGCCATTTCTCGCAAAAGGATGGCGGGGCAGCAGGAGGGCAGGATCGTTGCGGGGATCGCCATCGGGTGCGGCTCGATCGGCAACGGCGGGGCCGCAAGTTCGTGCTCAGCCAGCGCCGTCGCGACGTACCACAGAACGCCGCCGGTGTTGATGTCGTCGTAACAGCGACTCTGCGCGCCGCCCAATTGGCCGGTCGGCGCGTGGTAGTGGCGGGCGATGTGCCGCCAGAGAATCGACAAAGCTGCTCGCGCCAATTCGGTGGCCTCGGGATCGGTCGCCAGGTGACGCAGGGCCAGCAAGCCCGAAAACATGACAGCCGCATAGGTCGGCGAGAGGAACTCGTAAGGTGCCCCGATTTGCCGCCATTGTTCGGCCATGCAGCCGATGAGTTGGCGGCCTGTTTGGAGCAGTTCGGGTCGGTCGGCCATCTCGCCGGCCAGCACCAGCGTCGACGCCGACAGACACGCAATGTTCGAGTAAGTCGCCGGCACCTGGCGGCGCAGGCACGATCCGGCAGCCAGCACCAGTGCATCGAGAGTCTGTTGCCGCAGGTCCGTCGGCCAGTCGGCGCCGCCGCGGGGGTCCACGGCCAGCATGATCGCCAAGGTGTTGCCGGCGAAGGCAGCCACGTTGAAGTCCAGATCGTCAGACATATCCGCGTCGGCAATCCACGGGAAGTTGCCCTCGTGCACGTGGCCCGCCTGGGTCCTCTGCTGGGCGAGAACTGCTTCGAGCATGTTGAAGGCAGCCGCTCGTCGCTCGTCGTCGCTCCAGTGCAGGATGCCGCAGGCCAGAGACAGCGTTGCCATCACGTCACCGGTTGCCTGATCCGAATCACGCTCGCGAGTTACCATGAACCCGCACGTGGGGTCGTACTCGCGCATGCCCCGATCGATGCACGCCTCGGCCAACCGGGCGACGGCTTTGGGTCGATCGAATCGTCGTGGAGTCTCAGCCAATGTTCTGCCACCTCCGAGGCGGTCCCGAGCCCTTACCAATCAACGAACGCACAGAAGCGCGCCGAGCACCGCAAACACCACCCACGCCATCCGGCGAAACGGCTCGGTGCTGACCCGTCGCGACAACGCCATTCCTGCTCCGGCCGCGATAAGGATCGCCGGCAACACGACAGCGGCGCTGACGATCGTGGGAACGGTAATGTGGCCCACGCCACCCGCGACCGCGAGCCGATAGACCGAATTGAAGACGAAACAAGCTTGGATCGTGGCCTTGAGAGCATCGCGCTCCATATCGCGGCTGTAGATATACGCAATCAACGGTGGGCCGCCCATGCAGAACGCCCCGTTCATCAGCCCGGAGGTCGCACCCACGCCGACCGCCGGCGCGGGCCGAAGCGGTCCGCCCAGCCTGCGATTTCGCTGGAGCAGCGACAACGCGGCAAAGCCTATAACCAACACCCCCATCACGCGGCGAGCCAACCCGTCATCGGCCGAGGACAGGAACCATATGCCCAGTGGGATCGTACAGGCCTGTCCCGCGAGCAGCGGCCAGACCATCCGCCAGGCTACGTGCCTCCGCAGATGCCAGAGAATCCCGCAGGTCAGCGCCACCGCGCAGACGTTCGTCAGTGCCGTCGCCTCCAGCACGGTGTACAGCAGACTCAGCAGCGAGACGGCGACGATCCCGCCCCCGAACCCGGTGAAGCCTTGCACAAACGACGCGATTCCCATCGCGCCGATCGCCGAGACCACAAACCACCAGTCCATCGTTAGCCCGCCGAGCATCCGGGCATTCTGTCCTGGTGTGCGGGTCCGTCAAGCCCGGTCGGCGAGCAGCCAGACTGCGCGTCTGGACACCTGCTGCTCTTACGCACTACGATGCCTTGCGGTTACGCAGCTCGGCAGACATCGGACCGACCAGTTTCGGGCACCATGCAAATGAACGCTCGTCAACGAGTTCTGGCAGCCCTGCGACACGAGCGGCCGGACCGCATTCCCACCTCGTTGTTCTGGGCGGAATTGCTGCGTCCCGACGGTCGATCGATCGATCTGGCCGAGGCACGCGACCTGCTGCGCGCCGACGTGCGCGTCGTGCACGCCGAACCGACGGTCGCCGCCCGACAATTTGAAACCTACCTCCAGTCACTACCGCATGATGTGTTCGTGGGCGACTTGGCGCAACTGCGACGATACCACGCCTGGGGCTACAGACCCGAGCGCTCACCACACGGGCCGGAAAAGCCCAGCCCGTTGCGACACGCCGCTTCGGTCGACGATGTGGAGGCATTTGCGTTTCCCGATTTCGGCGGCGACGCTGCCTTCCAACACTTGCGGTGGGACGTCGAGGCCCATCAGCGCCGCGGCCTGCCGGTCTTTGCCGTGCCGCCTCGGTTAGGGGGCGTGATCTTTGAGGCCGCTTGGCGTCTGCGGGGTTTCGACGCGTTCATGTGCGACCTGGCCGACGGCAGTGCCGTAAGCATGTGGCTGGTAGACAGGCTGACCGACCTGGTGTGTCATCACGCGCGGATGATCGCCGCCGCCGATGCGGACGTGCTGTATTTCGGCGATGACTTTGGCGAGCCGACGCGTTTGTTGGTCTCACCGGCCATGTGGCAGCGCGTCTTTGCCCCGCGCTATCGGCGCGTGGTGGCTGCCGCCCGTACGGTCAAGCCGGACATTCACGTCTGCTTTCACAGCGACGGCAATTTCACCGGCCTGCTGGAGCATCTGGTGGCGATCGGCGTCGATGCGGTCGAGCCGGTCCAGCCCGATTGTATGGATCCCGCGTGGATCAAGCGTCGCTTCGGCCAGCAGCTCACGCTCGTGGGTTGTGCGGGCACGGCCTGGCTGTTTCACCATGGTACCGGCGAGCAGGTTCGTGCCGAAGTTCGCCGCCGCATCGACCAACTCGCCGACGGCGGGGGGCTGATCCTCGCGCCCGCCTACGACCTGATGAGCTGCACGTCTTGGGAAAACGTAGCCGCCTTCTTCGACGAGGTGCAGCGCTACGGTAGCTGACGCTGCCTCGCTTGAGCGCCAGGCACGCGTGGGCTCCGGCCTGTTCGCAGACGGTGCCGATCGTCTCGTCGGCCTTTCGCCGTCAAGTTAGGGTTGGCCCTTCGCTTTCACCTGTGGCCGAAGGTCGATGCCCAGTTCCTCGAGCTGCCGATTGCTTACCGGCCCCGGAGCATCGGTCATCGGACAGACCGCACGCTGCGTCTTGGGAAACGCGATCGCGTCACGGATCGAGTCCAGCCCCAGCAGCAGCATCACAACGCGGTCCAACCCCAGGGCGATGCCGCCGTGAGGCGGAGCGCCGTAGCGCAACGCGTCCAGCAGGAACCCGAACTTCACTCGCGCCTCATCCTCGGAGATGTTCAACAGGCGGAACACCTTCTCCTGCACGTCCCCACGATGAATACGGATGCTGCCGCCGCCCAGCTCCGTGCCGTTGAGCACTACGTCGTAGGCTTTGGCCCGCACGGCGCCAGGGTCGTCGTCGAGCTTGCCCACGTCTTCGTCCTTGGGCGAAGTGAACGGGTGGTGCATCGCAGCCCAGCGCTTCTCCTCGGCATCCCACTCAAACATGGGGAAGTCGACCACCCAGCAGAACTTGTAGACGTTCTTGGGGATCATGCCGCGCCGTTCAGCCAGCGTCGTTCTCAGCCACGAAAGCTGCTTGCACACCGTCGCCTCGTCGCCTGCGGCGAACAGGATCAGGTCGCCCACGTTGGCGCCCGCCGCCGCAATCAGCTCGCCCGCTTTCTCGACGGGGAAGAACTTGGCCATGCCCGTCGATAGCGACGGCTTGCCCTGTTCGTCGACCACCTTGGCCAACGGCAGGGCGGCCGCGCCGATCCCGCGAAACTCCGCCGCCAACTCGTCGGTCTGCTTGCGGGTCATGTCGGCCCCACCGGGTACGCAAATAGCCCGCACCACGCCGCCGCCGCTTACAGCTTCGGCAAAGGACGCAAACTCGGTCTGCCCGGCCAACGCGGTCACGTCGCGCAGCTTCATTTCGTACCGCAGATCGGGGCTGTCGCTGCCGTACTCCCGCATCGCCTCGTCATAGGTCATCCGCGGCATGGGAAGGGGTACCTCGACGCCTTTCACCTCGCGCATCAGGTGGGCCAGGCTCCCTTCGACCAACGAGATGACGTCGTCGGCCTGGACGAAGGCCATTTCGATGTCGACCTGGGTGAACTCCGGCTGTCGGTCGGCCCGCAGGTCCTCGTCGCGGAAGCACCTCACGATCTGCATGTACCGATCGAACCCCGCGATCATGAATAGCTGCTTGAACAACTGCGGCGACTGCGGCAGGGCGTAGAAACGCCCCTGTTGCACCCGCGACGGAACGAGATAGTCGCGCGCGCCTTCCGGAGTCGACTTGGTCAAGAACGGCGTCTCGATCTCCAGAAAGCCCTCGCGATCGTAGTAGTCACGCAGGGCCTTGGTGATTCGGTGGCGCAGTTGCAGCGCCTCGCACATCGGGCGCCGCCGCAGGTCGAGGTAGCGATATTTCAGCCGAAGGTCTTCCGACGCCTCGACGTGCTCGACGATCTCGAACGGCGGGGTGTCGGCCGGGTTCAGGATCTCCACCTCGCGCACGTTCACCTCGATCTCGCCCGTGGCCAGCTTGGGGTTGACCATGTCCTCGGGCCTCGGGGCCACCACGCCGCGGGCGGCGATCACGTACTCGCTGCGAAGCCCGCGGGCGATCCGGTGCGCCTCGGGGTCCGTATCGGGATTGAACTTGAGCTGCGTCAGGCCCTGCCGGTCGCGCAGGTCGATAAACACCATGCCGCCGTGGTCGCGGTAGTTCTGCACCCACCCGGCCAGAAGCACCTCCTGGTCCTGGTGCTCGGCTCGAAGCTCGCCACATCTGTGCGTTCGTTTATGGTACGCAATACTCACTGTTGCACTCCTTACGCTGCAATCGCCAAAGAGCAGGAAGAATACGGGATTGGGGTCAATCGGTCGAGAGATCGACCTTACGAGCGGGCGCGGTCATTGCCCCGGCGGCCGGACTGAACTGTCCGCCGGCCGCCTGGCATCCTCCGTCGCAGAATGGACCAACCGCTGGTGACCATGCATCCACTATATCGACCGCCCCGTCCCGCGCCAACAACGGATCCACCCCGCGGGCGACGAAAAAAGCACCTCCCGGCGAACCTGCCCGCATCATCCGGGGTAGTACAGTCCAGGCGGGCGGTGCCCGCGCGCCCTGGTTCGGCCACACCGGTTGGCCTATAATCGGCGGTTCGTCCGACGATGTCGGGCGTGTAACGCTAAGCCTTTGCTGGAGAGCGACATGCCACACGATGCTCTGGCCCATGCGGTCAAGGCCCAAACCACCCGCGCCAGCCTCATGCTGATCGGGACCATGCTCGGCGGCGTGCTGGTGCTCAACTCGTTCGTGGCGAGTTGGCTGTTCCCCGACGACTTCTATCGCGACGCCATGGCCATGGTCGGCGCCTTGCTGCTGGGGTCGCCGCTGGTCTGGCATGCGATCAAGCACCTCTACTATGGTCAGATGCACATGGACGAGCTGGCAGCCCTGGCGATCTTCGCAGCCTTCGCCTCGCAGGAATACCAGACCGCCGGCATCGTCGCGTTCTTCATGATCCTCTCAAATCTGATCGAGACGCGGACCGCGCTGGGTGCCCGGGCGTCGATCGAGTCGCTCATTCGGCTGACACCTACCGTGGCCTATCGCATCCGATCGGACGGTGGCGAGGAATCGGTCGAGGCCCACAACCTTCACCCCGGCGATAGCGTCCGCGTGCGCCCCGGAGACAACATCCCGGCCGACGGCGAGGTCGTCACCGGTGAGTCCTCGGTGAACCAGGCCAACATCACCGGTGAGTCGCTGCCGATCGACAAGACGCCGGGCGACGAAGTCTTCAGCGGCACCACGAATCTGACCGGCGCGATGGACATCCGTGTGACCCGCGCCGGGCAGGACACCACCCTGGGACGCGTCCAGAAGCTCATCCTCGCCGCCGAGCAGACCAAGATCCCGCTCATGCGGCTGATGGACCGCTACGTAGTCTGGTACACCCCTACCATCCTGATGCTGGCCGGCATCGTGCTGTTTTTCACCTATAAGCAATACGGCATGGAAAGGGCGATTGCCATGCTCGTGATCGCCTGCCCGTGTGCTCTGATCCTGGCGACGCCCACCGCTATCGTGGCTGCACTGTCGGCTGCGGCCCGGCTGGGCGTGCTGATTAAGAACGTGGCCAACCTGGAGTGGGCCCGCAACCTGACCGCCGTGATCTTTGACAAAACCGGCACGTTGACCACGGGCGAGCTGAGCGTGACCCAGATGATGCCCGCCCCCGGTGTGGAAGGCGAGGATCTGCTCAAGGCAGCAGCCTCGGTCGAGCAGCTCAGCCGGCACCCGGTGGCTCGGGCGGTGGTTGCCGTGGCGCGGCAGGCCAAGCTGTCCCTCGCTGGGGCAGAGCAGTTTGAGGAGGTGTCCGGCCGGGGCGTGGCTGCGATGGTGGACGGCCAGCGGATCATGGTCGGTCGGGCCGATTGGCTTGCCCAGCAGGGAGTCGACATGAGCTTGCTCGACCGCCCCGAGTATCAGGAGGCCGAGGGGCTCAGCATGCTCTACGTCGGCCGCGACGGCGGCTGCCTTGGTTGGGTGGGCCTGGAAGATCGTACGAGGCCTGAGGCCCGGCAGGCAATCGAGGACCTGCGGGCGGCGGGCATCAAGTTGCTCACCATGGTCACGGGTGATCGCTGGTCGGTGGCCCGGCGGGTGGCCCGCGAGATGGGCTGCACCGATGTCCGGGCCGAGGTGCTGCCTCAGGACAAGCTGGAGCTGGTCGACGAGTTACGCAAGGCGGGGCACCGTGTAGCCGTCATCGGCGACGGCGTGAACGACGCCCCGGCCCTGGCGGCGGGCGATCTGGGCATCGCCATGGGGGCCGCCGGAAGCGACGTGGCGATCAACTCCGCGTCGGTCGCACTGATGAACAACGACCTCAGCCGCGTCCCGTTCCTGATACGCCTCTCGAAGGTCACCACACGGGTGATCTGGCAGAATCTGCTGTTCGGCGTGGCCTATATCGTTGTGGGGCAGACACTGTCGGCAATGGGCTATATCCCGCCGGTGTGGGCGGCCGTGCTGCACTTCGGTGCATCGATCATCGTGGTGTTCAACAGTGCCCGCCTGGTCCGGTTTGGCGAGCAGCCCGGCCAGGTGCAGGAGTCGCCGACCCCCACGGCAGTGAACGCGCTGGTGGCTGCCCAGACGGCATGACAGCCGCTGCTTTGGCTGGTCAGCCTACCTCGCGCTGCTCGAACAGGGCTACCGCCACCGCCAGAATCGCCACTATGTAGACTACCGCATACAGGCACACCCACCCCACGTGCGCCAGGGTCACGGGGTTGCCCTGTGTCAACGCATCGCCGATCCAGAAGAACGTCAGCTCAGGTGTCAGACGATACGCAATTCCCGCCAGGACGCTTTCCTTGCTGAACTGCCCGAACACGTAAGACGAGATCAGCCCGAGTACGAACGCTCCGCTACAGACCACCAGCGTCATCACCTGCCCCAGACGCGTCGAGGCCGCGATGGCAATGGCCGCCAGAACCAGCACAGCCAGGAAGACCAGCAGCGTGGCGGCAAAGAGCTGGGGGTCCAGGTCGGTGGTGATCGGCTGGACCTGCCATTTTTTGTCGATCAGACAGATCAGCAGGCCCGCCACCGTCATCAGCGGCAGGCTCAGAAAGACCGCAGCGGCGCCGAAGTGCCATCCGCGGGCATAGTTGCCCCACGCAGCCACCACCAGAGCCAACAGCAGCGCCGACGAGCCGAAGATGATCACCGGCAGGTCGTAGTCAATCCATGCCGCCCACATCACCGTGTGCCGCACGGTCATAAAGAACACTAGCGAGAGCAGATAGCAGGCCATCAGAAGGGCGGCTGCGATCCCCACGAATTTGCCCGCGATGAACACCCATCGCCCGATCGGTTTGGACACGACGGTCAGCACCGTTTTGTTCTCGATCTCCTGGCTGACCACGCCAGTGGCCCCAAACCCCGCCAGGAACAGCCCCACCACAAAAAGAGTCGACAAGCCCAGGTCCTTCAGTAGCTTGTTGTCGTCCTCCATGGTGTAAGCGGCGATGGCCGGGTTGAGCACCATCGCCATCGTGCCGACGGCCAGCAGCACGCCGAAGATCGGCTGGCGAACCACCTCCTTGAATGTGTTCGAACAAATGGCCGCGAACTTCGTAAACATCCTAGGCTATCCTATGCGCCGAGCCCCCGATTTGGGAAGTCGACCTGGAAGGCATACGTACCAAGCGGCCGGCTGGTTCAGCGTCAATCGACCGGGACGGCTGCCAATGTCAGCACCTGCGGCCGGCTGGACACAAGCGTTGGCGCCGGCTAACATTAGCGTTTCGACCGGGGCCGGGAAAGGGGCGAGGGAGATTTTGGCAGGCTGACGATGGAGCAGGCGAATCGACGTGGCGAGCTGGTCGGTTTGGTCGGGCTGATCCTGCAGTTGGTCTTCGCGGCCGCTCTGCTGCTGATCGGGTACTTCTGGAACGTGTCGCTGTCGACTCGGGTGGCCGGCTGGTACACCCTTGGCGGCATGGGCATCTGGCTGGCCGTCTGGTTGGTGTTCCGCCAGCAGAAGCTGGTCGATGTGGAGGCCCTGGAGACTGAGCAACTCCGCCGCCACCGCGAGAGCCTCGGTCAGGACGTATCGGGGATCTTTGGGCTGCCCGGCGAGGGCGGCCCGGAGTCGCTGCCCGCCGCCCGCCGCCTGCGGGTGATCCGACGCTGGATCCTGCCGGTCATCACCCTCCTGATCGCCGCTTACCAAGTGGTGGTAGGCGTGATCTGGATCAAGTGGCAGCTTGTCTGGGCCGTCCACTCGGAGGATTGGCCTGCCCTGATCGACCCGGATGTGACGCTGTGGTTCCTCGCCGGCGTTGCGTTCCTATGTTTCCTTTTCAGCCGTTACACGAGCGGGATGGCCCGGCAGCGCGAGTGGCAGATGCTGCGTGCCGGCGCGAGCTATATGTTCGGCACCGCCTTGGCGTGTCTGGCGGTGGTGGTCGGGCTGGCCGCGGCGAGGGTGTTCGAGGCGCCCATCCCAGAGCGTTACCTGGCCTGGGTAATCCCCATCGCCATGATCGCCATCGGGATCGAGTGCACGTTCAACTTCGTGCTGGACGTCTATCGACCCCGGGCGCCCGGTGTGGCCGACCGGCCCGGTTTCGACAGTCGGCTACTGGGTTTGTTTAGCGAGCCGGGCGGCATTGCCCACACCGTCGCCGAAGCGATCAACTATCAGTTCGGCTTCGAGGTTTCCAAGACGTGGCTTTACCAACTGCTCCAGCGGGCGATCACGCCGCTGATTGCTTTCGGGTTCGTGACGATGTTGCTCCTGACGTGCGTGGTGGTCATCGATGTCCACGAGTTGGCCATCCTGGAGAGGTTTGGCATGCCGCAGGGGGGGCCAGAGGGCGTCCTGGGTCCCGGTATTCACCTGAAGCTGCCGTCGCCCATCGAGCGGGCGTACAAGTACCCCGTCGAACGGGTGCAGGAGTTCGTTCTGGGATTCAGTGAGCAGGAGTATGCGGACATCAGTCCCGAGCAACTCGAGCGGGAGCTGAAGGTCATCCTCTGGACCAGCCAGCGCCATGGGCCCGCACCGGAGATCCCGTTCGTCGTGGCCTCTCGTCAGGCCGTTGGCGAGAGCGAATCGGTAACCGTCGTGCCCAGCCTGATCAACACCAATGTGCTGGTGCAATATCGAATCAGCGACGTCTTTGACTACCGCTACAGCAACGCCGACCCTCGCGCCGTGCTGGAATCGCTCGCCTGGCGGCAGTGGGTGCTCTATGTTGCCGGGACCAACCTCGATGACCTGCTGGGCAGCGAACGTACCGTCGCCGCCCAGTACCTCAAGCGGCACATCCAGGATGAGGCCGACCGAGCAGGCCTGGGTGTCGACATCACCGTGGTGGAAGTGACCAACCTTCACCCGCCGCAACAGGATGGGGTAGCCGAGTCCTTCCAGGAGGTCATCGGTGCGCTGGCCGAGAAGGAGGCCGCGATTCGCCGCGCCGAGGGCGAAGAGAACAAGGTCCTTGCCGAGGTGGCGGGCCAGAAGAAACGAGCCTTGGATCTGGCCGCGGCGGTGGAGGAACTGGAGCGAGCAAGCACCGAGCGGAACGAATCGGCCCTCATCGAGGCCGCCCGCCAGAAGGTCGAGCGCATCTTCAATGGGTTCTTCGAGCGGCAGCCCGACGGCAGTTCACGCTTCATTGACGGCGTGGGGGGCCAGGCCGCCTCGCTGGTCGCCGACGCGCAAGCCTACCGCTGGCAGAAGGAGAACGAGGTCCGGGGTCGCACCGAGCGATTCCGGCAGGAGTTGACGGCTTACCGGGTGTCACCTCGATTCTACAAACTGCAGAAGTACCTCCACGTGCTCGGTGAGGGTCTGGCGGAGACCCGCAAGTACCTCATCGCGGCCGATACGAAGCAACTGCCGCTGGTGATTGAGTTTGACGTGCAGACGCCGCCGCGGCCTGAGATCGAGACATTCGAGCCCTCGCAGCCATAGCAGACGGAGAATCTGGTGTAATGAGCAAGAACCTGCCCACAGTGATCGCCGCGGTCGTTCTTGTGGCTGTGCTGGTGATCTACATGGTCACGTATCAGGTAAGTTTCACCGAGCGCGTTGTCGTAACCACGTTCGGCAAGCCGCTGGAACGGCCGGAGTTGGTTATTGAAAACGTCGGGCCCGATTCGGCGGCCGTGGCTCGCGTGTTCCAGCAGTCCGCCGACATGTCCGCCGAAAATGTTGACCGACTCCTGCGAAGTCTCCCTGCGGCGGTGAGGCGGGACTGGTCGGTCAGCCAGGCCCATGCGGTCCTCGATCAGATGCAGGCTGCCGGCGCCCAGGTGCGGCTGCGCCAGTTCGCTGGGACGCCTGGCTGGCGCTTCAAGTGGCCCTGGCCGATTCAGCGCGTGCTGCGTTACGACGGGCGTCTCCAGATCCTGGAGGATACGGAAGAGGAGACGCTTACCAAGGACGGCAAGAACATCGTCGTGGTCACCTATTGTAGTTGGCGGGTGGACGACGCGTTGACTTTCAGCAAACGCGTCCGGAAGTTCAGCCAAGCCACCGACAGCATGACCAAGCTGATCCGCGCGGCCAAGACGGCGGTCATCTCCGACTACAAGCTGGACGAGTTTGTGTCGCTCGACCGCGACGCCCTCCAACAGCGATACGACCGGATCGAAGGCGAAATCCTTAGCCGGGTCGGCCGGCAGGCCCGTAACGAGTACGGTATCCACGTCGCGTCTGTGGGCATCAAGCGAATCAGCCTTCCCCAGACGGTCAGTCAGAAGGTCTTTGAGCAGATGCGCGAGACGCGCAAGAAGCAGGCCGAAACCACTCGTGCCGAAGGTAATGCTGAGGCCGAGCGCATCCGCGCAAGAGCCGAAAGCGCCAAGCGACGCATCCTGGCCTTCGCGCAACGGCTGGCCGACCAGATCAAGAGCGAGGGTGATGCGGCGGCGGCCGAGTACTACGATGTGTTTCGCGAGGACCCCGAGTTCGCTGAGTTCCTCAAGCAGATGGACTTCCTGAGAGAAACTCTCAAGCAGGACACGACGTTTCTGATGGATTACAAGACGCCGCCGTTCAATTACTTTCAGGACGACCAAAACGTGCTCAGCACCGTGCTCGGCTCGACCACCCAGCCGGCCGAGCTGTCGAGCCAGACGCCCGTGCTTGGCGGAGCAATGAAGTGACGCCCTTGGAAGCTCAGCCCCAACGACCAGCGCCCCTCGCCGCAGACGTCGAGCCATCGCTGGACCCGGCGCAGCAGTCGCTCTCCGATGCGCTGCGACTGAGCTTCGCCGTCCTGAAGGTGGTGATGATCGTCCTGGCCGTCTTCTTCCTGGCTTCGGGGTTCTTCACGGTGAGCCAGAAGCAGGCGGCTCTCGTGTTGCGGTTCGGCGTTCCTCTTGGCGGCATCGAGAACCCGACGGTGTTTGGTCCGGGGCTTCACTGGGCGCTGCCCTATCCTGCCGACCGACAGTTGATCATCGATTTGGCCAAGGAGTCCGTGCAGGTCGAGAGCTTCTTCTTCAAAGTCCCCGAAACCCAGAAAGACAAGGGCCTGGAGGAACTTACTCGGCGGCGAGAGGGCTATATGCCGGGCCAGGATGGCATGCTGCTGACGGCGGACCTGAACATCATTCATGCCAAGTGGTTTGTGGAATATCGTGTGGACGATCCGGTCGCCTATGTGCGACACGTCTCGGTAGCACGCGAAACCGATCCGAAGGCCCACGAGGAGGCGCGTCGAGAGCTGGTGCGGTCGGCCGTGCAGAACGCCTGCGTCCGAACGGTCGCCGCCTTCCGCGCCGACGACATCCTCTTTGGCGGCCAGATCGATCTGGTCCAGCAGATCATCAGATCGCGGGCGCAGGGGAATCTGGATCGTATGGCCACCGGTATCACGATCGATCAGTTGCTCGTGCGCGAGCCCACGGTGCCCTTGACGGTGCGGGACGCCTTTGCCGATGTGCTGGCCGCAGATCAGAACAAGCAGACGGAGATCGAGAAGGCCGGCAAGGAGCGCAACATGATGCTGAATGAGGCGGCCGGCGTGGCCTACGAACAACTGCTGCCCGTAATCGAGCAGTACGAGCAGGCGCGGGCCGACGGGGATCTCGACCAGTCGACCCAACTCCACCAGCGGATTGAGCGGTTGCTGCTCGACGAGGCCGGCGGTGAAGCAGCCGGTATGTTGCTGGAGGCCCGCAGCTACTACACCGAGACCGTCCAGTCGATCCAGGCAACAGCCCGGAAGTTCCGCGATCTGCTGCCTAAGTATCGACGGAACCCTGCCATCGTTCTGATCGAGTTGTGGTACGACGCCAAACGGACGGTGCTCGGCGGCGACAATGAGAAAGTGTATCTGCCCGCCGGCGGCAAGGAGATTCGTTTCAAGGTCGGCCGCAACCCTGCGTTCTTCCGAGACCAGGAACTTCGACGCTACCGGCAGCAGAGAGAGGGCCGCTGAGAGAGGCAGGCCCGCCCGAATCAGGCTGGGTGTACCCAAAGATGTCGACCACGAACGGCCCGGTTGCTCAGACGATCGGGCTGACCAAGGTGTTCAAGGATTTCTGGGGGCGCAACCGCGTCGTTGCCCTCGACGACCTCCATTTGGAGGTGCGCCCGGGCGAGGTGTTCGGGTTCCTCGGTCCGAATGGTTCGGGCAAGACCACGACGATCAAGATCCTGCTGGGACTGCTCTATCCGACCCGCGGGCGGGCGTTCGTGTTCGGCCGCTTGCCCACCGACGTAGCGGTCAAGGCACGCATCGGGTACCTGCCGGAAGAAAGCTATCTCTACCGTTTTCTGGACGCGCGGGAGACACTTGATTACTACGGGCGGCTGTTCCAGCAGCCGCGGGGCGAACGACAGCGGCGGACCGAAATGTTGCTGGAGATGGTGGGACTCTCCGCCGTTGCCCGGCGACGGGTTGGCCAGTACTCCAAGGGTATGGCCCGACGGATTGGTCTGGCCCAGGCCCTGATCAATGATCCGGACCTGCTGTTGCTTGATGAACCCACGACCGGGATGGACCCGATCGGCACCAGACAGATCAAGGACTTGATCCGTGAACTCGCCCGCCGCGGCAAGACCATCGTGCTGTGCAGTCATCTGCTGGCCGATGTGGAAGACGTGTGTGATCGGGTGGGCATCCTGTACGGCGGCAAACGCCGGGCGCTGGGTGACATCAAGGCCCTGTTGGCGCGCCAGGAGCTGACCCAGATCACCGCCGAGCGGCTCCGCCCCGACACCATCGAGCGGATCAAGGAGCTCGTCGAGAATCTCGAGGGCAAGGAGGTCCTCGGCGTTACTACGCCCACCGACCGGTTGGAGGAATTCTTCCTGCGAATCGTGCAGGAGGCTCGACAGCAACGCCTGACGACCTCGGGAGCCGAGGCGGGCGGACCGATGGCCGAGTTCCTGCGGGCCGACGGCCTTCAGACCGGTCAGCAACTTGTGGACAGCCTCGTGGCCGCCGCGAAGTCCGAGCCGGGCGCCGACCAGCCGACCGGCACGCAGAGTCCAGCCGACCAGCCGCCTGATCGCCGCACGATCGAGCAACTGGTCCAATCCGGGAGCCAGACTCAGCAACAGCACCATGACGAGCCGGCGGACGATGACCAGGCCGGCCCGAAGTCGAAACAGGTCGATCGCTCGGTTATCGACTCGCTGATCCAACCCAAGCTGCAGAGAGACGATGAGTAGGATCGTCGCCGTCGCCCGCAACATGATCGCCGAGGGCATCCGGATGAAGATCGCCGTGATCTTCATCGTGATGCTGGTGGTGATTGTGGCGGCCCTGCCGGCCATCATGCATGGGGACGGCACGCTCAGGGGTCGCGTGCAGACGTTCCTGGCCTATTCACTGGGCGCGACGGCGGTGTTGCTGAGCCTACTGACCGTCTTCCTTTCGTGCGCGTCGGTGGCGGCCGAGCTGGCCGGTCGACAGATTTTTCTGACCGTATCCAAGCCCATCGCGCGATGGCAATACCTGGTGGGCAAGTGGCTGGGGATTGCGATCCTCGACGCCCTGCTGTTGGCTGGTGCGGGTGTGGGGATCTACGCCATGGTGGCCTATCTGAAGACGACCGCCTGGCTCAACGAGCAGGACCGCGATGCCCTGCGTTATGAAGTGCTGACTGCGCGCGCGAGCGTTCGGCCCTCGACTCCGGACTTTGCCGCCCGGGCCGACGCTCAGATGGAGCGACTCAAAGAGCAGGACCGTCTTCCGCAGTCGGCGTTTGCCCCAACGGGAGGCTGGTCGCAGGTCGGCCAGACCATCCGCCAACGCATCCGCGACGACTTGAGCAAGCAGTGGATGAGCTGTCCGCCGTTGGGCGTCCGCGAGTACCGTTTTGAAAACATGCATTTTGACCCCAACGAGGCGGGGCTCATTCATCTGCGGTATAAGGCCCAGGTCTCGAGGTACCCACCGGACGACATTCTTCGCTGTGCTTGGGTGATCGGCGACCCGACGAAGGATGGCGCCCGCATTTCGCGACCCTACCTCAGCGAGCGAGCTGACGTGGTCCGCCAGTATCATATCGTGCGGATTCCCGCCGACGCCATCGCTCCCGATGGAACGTTGCTCGTACGCTTCGAGAACGTCGATAGGCGCTATTCCGGCGATTTTGACAAGATGCATCGGACCAGCGTCAGCTTCTCCGGGCAGGGCGACCTCGAAGTTCTCTATGAGGTGGGGAGCTTTGAGGCGAATTACCTTCGCTCGCTGCTGATGATCCTCGCGCAACTGGTTCTGCTTGCGGCGGTGGGTGTGTTGGCCTCATCGTTCCTCTCGTTTCCGGTCGCCTGCTTGATGTGCATGATGGTCTACCTTACGGCGATCTCCTCCGGATTCCTCCAGGAGGCCATTCGTGAGCTGGCCGCCAATCCCTCGGCCTTCGAGGGCGACTTGGCCCTGCGATTGGCCGTGCTGCTCAAGCCTGCCACCACGGTTTTTCTGTGGGTGGTTCCGCAGATCTCGGCGTACAACCCGATCAACGACCTGGTGGATGGTCGCCTTGTATCGTGGGCTTGGCTGGGGCGGGCCGCGCTGTGGCTGGGCGCGGTGCAGACCACCGTTGCGATGGCGGCGGCGTGTCTGATCTTCCGGCGGCGCGAATTGGCACAGGTGATCGTCTAAAGCCAGGATCGAAGAATCGTGCAAGCGGGTCGGCGCATACAACTTCTCAGCCTGTCGATCGCCCTGCTGGCGGTCCTGGCCGTGGTGCCGCTCCAGGGCGTGATCAATCGCTCTCGTGTCGATCTGAATCTCACCCCGGTCGAGGACCCGTTTACGGCCATGCCGCACGACGTCGCCCTGACGCTGGCGGCGCTGGGTTCGTTCCGCGGGCTGGCTGTCGACTACCTTTGGATCCGCGCCGACCGACTGAAGGAGCAGGGCAAGCACTACGAGGCCCTCCAGCTTGCGGACATGATTTGCAGGCTCCAGCCACGCTTCCCCGCCGTGTGGGCCTTTCAGGCGTGGAACATGGCGTGGAACATCTCGGTTACCACCCACACGCCGGAGGAGAGATGGCTGTGGGTGCGAAACGGCATGCGCCTGCTTCGCGATCGGGGCATTCCTCTCAACCCACACGCGCACAAGCTGTATCGCGATCTGGCCTGGATCTTCCTCAACAAGATGGGCGGGGCGATGGACGACATGCACATGTCGTACAAACGGGAGTGGGCGTTTCTGATGCAGAGGCTGCTCGGGCCGCCCGCACCCGGGTCCACCCTCGAGCAGGCGCGCGACGCCCTCAAACCGTTGGCCGAGGCACCGGGGTCTGCTGAGCAGCTCCGCGCCGAGCGACATTCGGTTGCGCCTCTGCTCGACGAGCTTGAGAAGCTCGGCGTCGATCTGTCGGCCACCTTCAAGCCCGATGACCAACAGCATCCTCTGGAAGGGAGCTTCTTTGATCGCTACGTCCGTCTGGTCAGCCCTGAAACGCTCATGCTCGATGTGGGCGTCGATCAGCCGCAAATCGAAGTCGACCTGGAAAAGGAACGGTTCCGAAGCGTCTTTACCGATCCCAACCGCGCGGAGGACGCCGCCGCCGTGCTGGCGTTCCTTCGGGCCAAGGTCCTGCGCGAACGCTACAAGCTCGATCCGGCCCGAATGCGCGATGTGATGGAACGCTATGGCCCGCTCGACTGGCGCGGCTGTCAGGCCCATGCCATCTACTGGGCCAGTCGTGGTGACGAAGTCGTGCCCCGGGGCGCCGGGGATGACGACAGCCGTCGCGATCTGATGAATACGCGAAGGTTCATCTTTTTCGCGTTGAATGACATCCATGAGTTCGGGCGCATCGTTTTCATACCAAACGCCGAGCAGCCCAACAGGTCGTACTACTATGGGCTGCCCGATCTGCGCTTCATCGACGTTTTGCACAAGGTGTATCTGGAAGTAGGTAAGGACGAAGCCGAGCGTGGCAACAACAAGGCTGCCGAGGAATTTCAGCTTGGCCACGCCAACTTTCTCTCTTCCGCGATAAGGAGCCTGTACATCGACGGGCAGATCGCCGAAGCCGACAAGTATTTGGCATACCTGCGCGACAACTATAAGGAAAGGGACGGCCGGCCGAAGAGGATCTATCTGATGACCCTCCACGAGTTCGTGTTGCGCGACTTCGGTGAGCGGCTCAGCAGTCGCAACTCGGCCAATGTCGCCGTCGCCACAGCGATGCTCAAGGCGTGGGAGGAGTTGGCACTGGGGAGTACCGACGTCCATGACAAGCGCCTGAGCTGGGCCCGTCGCATCTATGATTTCTATATGAAAGACAAGGTCGACGACATGACCGATCGGCGGCAACTGCCCCCCTTCAACGAGATGCGAGCCACCTCGCTGGCAGATTGTCTGGCCTTCGGACCGCTCCACGTGGCCTACAAGGCACGTTTGTGGCGATTGGCACCGCTTCCGATCAAGCAGCAGATCTACGATTGGGTCAAGCCCGCCCTCGTGCGGCTGGCTGGACGCTACAACGTGGATCCCGACAGGGCTTTCCCCGAGCCGGAAGGCATGGAGCAGTACCGCGCGGAACACCCCCGCGTCGATTCCGAGCAGACCGACCAGCCGGCTCCCCGCATCGGGCTGTGACCTGCGATCTGCACCTGCTCCCGATATAGAAACGCCCCGCCAGGTCGGCGCGAGCTGCGGGCTGTCAAAGGCGTTTGACGACCACGGCCGTTAGATCGTCCGCCTGTTTCGTCGAGCTGCCGAACTCCTGTACGGCCTCGTACAGAAGCTGGATCAGACGATGGCCGCTCTCGCCCCCGTGCCGTCGGACCAACTCGGCCGTACGCTCAACGCCAAACTGAGTGCCGTCGGCGCGGGCCCATTCGAGCAAGCCGTCGGTCAGGACGAGCAGGATGTCCCCAGACTCGAGCCTAACCTCCTGGACCGGTCCGAACTCCGTCTTCGGCAGAATTCCCAGAGGCAGCCCCGTCGCGCCGAGCTGCTCGACCCTGTCGTCGGCGGCCCGGTAGAGCAGCATCGGCCCGTGACCGGCGGACAGATAGCGCACCACTTGTCGCTCGGGCCTGAGGATCCCCACGAACGCCGTCACGAAGCGTTCGGCCGGCAGGTCGGCACAGAGCAAGTCGTTCGCCTGGGACACCGCACGCGCCAGGTCACTGGTAACCGACACAATGGCTCTTAGAATTGCCCGACATTCCGCGATGACCAGAGCGGGGCCGATCCCATGACCCGTCGCGTCGGCTACGGCGAATTCCAGGCCGCCGTCCGACAGAGGCAGGAAGTCGTAGTAGTCGCCACCGGTCTCGTCGGCCGGTCTATTCCATCCCGCGATGTCATACCCGCTTATCTGCGGGTCCGACGAAGGCAGACACTCCTGCTGGATGGAGCAGGCGATCGACAAATCGTGCTCCATCCGCTGCTTTTCGGCGTACTGTTCGATCAACTGCTGGCGCTTGACGGCCACGGCAACCTGGGCGCATAGCGATGCCCCCAGTCGCTCGTCGTACTCGTCAAAGGTGCCACCGATCTTGTTCAGCAGTTGCAGCACACCGACAAGATTGCCGTCGAAGTCGATCAGCGGAAACGTCAGCATGTTTCGGGTTCGGAAGCCCGTCTGCTTGTCTACGTCCGGGTTGAACCGCGAATCGGCATACGCCTCGGGTACGTTGATCACCTGCCGTGTCTGCACGACCTCGCCGCTGATGCCCCGGTTGGCCGGAATCCGCAGTTCGTCCAGCCCGGTGGCAATCTTGCTGTACAATTCCTGTCGGTCCCGGTCATAGAGGAAGACGCTGGCCCGCTCGCACCGAAGCACCTTGCGCGCGGCGCGTTCGACGCTGCGAAGCAGGGCTGGCAACTCCGGCGTCACCGCCAGTTGACGCGTCACTTCCAGCACCGCTTCAAGATCGGCGACTTTGTCCCCCGTGGGGTCCTGATCGGTCACACCTGGCTCCTGGCCGTCTACGACTGCGCGTTTCCGGGCACTGTGCCCACCGTCAACAGCAGCGGCATCCAGAAGTTTAACTTTTGCTGACGAACGTCTACCAGACCCGCATCCTCGAACATCCGACGCATAGCCGACCACGCGACATGATGCACCTCGCCTTCCAAGGCCCGGACGAACACATCGAACACCAGCCACCCTACCACGTTGTCGCGGAAGCCGTCGATGATCATAAGTTGACCGCCCGGTCGAAGCACGCGTCGCATCTCGGCCAGCACGTCGGCCTGATGCGGGTAGTGGTGAAAGGAATTGCTGCACGTCACCACGTCGAAGCTGCCGGCGCCGAAGCCCAGATGCTCCGAATCGCCTCGGACAAACACAGCCGATCCGTCCCTCGCGTAGTCTGCGGCCTTGCGGCGCGCCACCCGGCACATCTGCTCAGCGTAGTCAAGTCCCGCTACACGTCCGGCAAGTTTCGACTCGACCAGCATGGCCGCCAGGCCCCCCGTGCCGCATCCCACGTCGAGCACATCGAACCGATCCGGGCCGCCCCGCTGGTGCCATTGCAGCAGCTCCTCGATAAAAGCCCGATGCGACGGACCGAACATGAACCAATTCAATACCAGTCGATCGTAGGACTCGGCCCAGGAGTCGAACTGCTCCCGTGCCGCCCGCTTCATGGAATGTGTCGATCCACTCATGGTCAGTATGCTTATCGGACCCCGCTCTCAGGGCACGCTGAATTCTGCTCGCCCGCCGCCCGCAGAGCCTATCGGACCGATGCATTTAAAGTTCATTCTGCGTTGTGGCCGATAACTAAACTCGCCAGGCATCTGACCCCTACCGTGTAGTACTCGCCCATACTCGCTGACAAGACGGATGCCGTGTAATGACCAAGCGCCAGATTATCGATCGGGTTATGCGCCTGAATGCCACCGCCGCTCCCGAGTTCCTCGCTCAGTTCCGCGAGCGAGACCTGCTGGACTACCTCCGACACTTGGCCGAAGTCGAGTTCGAAAACCGCCAGAAAGAGCCTCTTCCCAGCGAAGAGCCGGAACTGGCAGCCGTCTGAGTCGATCCGGCGCGGCCCAGGCCGGCTACTGCGGCGCCTTCAGGTTGAGTGACGTCAGGTCGCGCTGCTGTGTCCCCGTCTTGAACACCGTGATGCTTCGGCCCGGCGGTATCAGGAACAGATAGGTCAACTGTCCGTCTTTCTCCAGATCGCGCTCTTGGATCTGCCTGGGCTCGCGCAACGCCCGCTCCGGCTGCTCGGCGTTGGGCCAATACTGCAACTCGATCAACGGCTCGCCGCCGACCTCGGCTGAGCGGTACTCGCCGATGGGGAAGTAGAACTGCCCCTGGTCATCCTCCACCCGGTATTGCTTGACCGTCTTGACCGCAAACTGCCGCGCCCGGCCGAGCGTGCTCTTGGCGAACGTGGGCTCAACAGCCAACTGCAGTAGCCGCACGTTCTCCGGCACCTCAAAGCGTTTCACCGCCTCCCCCTCGCCCTTCACATCGACCGGTACGACGATGTGGCCCTGCACGAGCCTATCGCCCGACAGCTCTGCGTCTCGCCGACGAATCTGGTCGGCGGGTATCGAGAGCGGCAACTCGCTGCTGAACCGGCTTTCATGGGACAGGGCGCGGCGTCCCGACACGCGCCCGCCGCTGGTTCGAGGCGGCCTGGCTCGTCGCTGAGCCTCCGCTTGGTCTTGCCCCTCGTCCTCTTCCTGCCCGGGCTCCCCCGGTCGAACCGGCCCAGGCGGCGCGTCGCGCCAAACATTCTTGGACAAGGCCGCCCGTGCGTCACGCTTGTATTCAACGAAGGAGGGATCGAACCGGTCGGCCTCGGGCACCTCGAACACGATGTCGAACTTGGCACCCACATCAGGATCGATCACTACCGGTTCGTTCATCGCCAGGAAGGTCCGCCGAGACATTTTGCTGGGGTTCGACATTCCTGCCACCGGATACTGCGCCCAGACGCCGTCACTTTGACCCACAATCCGCCACTGCATGGGCGTGAAGCGATGGACGCCGTCCTCGTCCAGCGACTGACGCTCGAGAGATACCCGCACCACCACGAACTTGTAGCCTCGGGCCGCCTCCACCGTCCGTAGGCCGTCCTTCGTGTACACCGGCAGCACCGCATCCCACGCCGCCTCGACCGAAAGCGACCCGCGCGGCACCGCGTGGCGCGACTCCTTCTGCACGCCCGAACGGTTCCATTGGAGCTCCTGCAACCAGTCGGAATGCAGGGCCTTCATGCTGTTCGGGCCGCTTAGGCTCCCCGCTGCCATCACTTCGGTCAGGCCTACCGCGAAACCATCCGGATGCAGCCACAGGGCATGCTCTGTTACCTCGTCCTGCTGACCCACGTCGACCCGCTGGAAACCCAGGATCGATGGCCCGAACGGAAGCATCTGCAGACTGATGCACAACATGCCCACGATCACCAGCCCCGCAATCACCCCGAACAGCCCGCCCCCAATGCGGTCCACCCAGAGCGGGAATTGCATGTTGCCCGGCACCAGA
The DNA here is from genome assembly GCA_035530655.1 of Phycisphaerae bacterium. Lineage (GTDB taxonomy): Bacteria > Planctomycetota > Phycisphaerae > UBA1845 > DATKUK01 > DATKUK01. Next base: position 26,556 of record DATKUK010000014.1, on the reverse strand, counting down.
TAGTCGGCCAACACGCGGGTTACAATCAGGCACACCAGAAAAACCACCATCAGGCAGGCTGCCAGGGCGTAGTCGGCGCTAACCCACTGGAGGCTCCAGTAATACACCGGCTCGACCAGGGTGAAAGCCGCCGCTGCCGACAGGATCGCCAGGACGGCCATGATCAGGGCACTGAACATGCCCTGTATGGCCTGGAAAAAGGCGATCAGCAGCACCAGTATCGTCGAAAAAAGTGATAGTAGCATGACACAACTCCCGGGACGCTATCCCGTGCTGCTCTATGCGCGAGCGGGCTCCTCCCGCGTCACGCGTATGATCTCGTTGATGCTCGTGGTGCCCTCGATGACTTTGCGGATGCCCTGTTCCTGTAGGTACAGCATGGGCGACTTGCTCTTGCGGGACGTCGCCTTGACTTGGCTGATCGACGCACCGCTGGCAATCAGCTTGGCGATCGTCGAATCGATTACCAGCAGTTCGAACACGGCCGTCCGACCGAAATATCCCGTGCCCTGACACGTCTCACAGAGCACCTGCTGTCCCTTCTTGTCCAGCAGGTAGCCGCCGCGGCGGAAGAACTGCTCAATCTGGTTGGCCGGTATGTTTGCCTTGCGCAGCGTTGCCGGATCGGGCTTATAGGCTTGCCTGCATTCCGGGCACAGGCGCCTGACCAGACGCTGCGCCGCGACCGCCAGCAGCGTCGTGGCCACCAGCTTCGGATCCTCCACCAGCGACAGCCATTGCTGGAGGCCCGTCATACAATCTCCGTCGCTCATGCCCAGATAGAGCTTCGTTCGCTGCTCCGCGGCTTCGCACGCCAAAGCCGCCGTCTGGCCGTCGGGCACCGTCGCCACCATAACCACGTCCGGATCCGATCGCAGAATCGTCTGGAGCCTCCGGGCGAAGCTCACTTCCTTCTGCCGCGCGTCGTAGAGGTTTTGCGTGATGTTCTCCAACTCCATGGCCCGCTGAAGCTCGAGGGTGTGTATGTTCGCCATGAAGGCGTCGTGGCTGCGAAGGATCGCATAGAGCGTGCTGGTCAGACCGCTCTGGCGCGGGCCGCAGCACAGCACCACTCCTTTGGGCTGCGCGATGATCTTCTGGAACTCCTTGAGTTGCGGCGGCATCAGGCCCAGATCGTCGATCTTGAAGCGGCTTTCCTCAGCCAGCACCCGCAACATCAACCGTTCGCCCGATGTGCTACCGGAGGACTTGATCTCGATCTTGACCATCTTGTCAAGCTCTTTCATTCCACCTGCGCGGGCCGCCGTGACCTGTCCGCTCTGCGGACGACGATGCTCCTCCGGAGCCAGTCCCGCAATCTTCTTGAGAAAGCGAAGCATCATCTCGGCGCTCGTCGTCGGCAGCGGATCGCGCTCCGTGCTCACGCCATCGATTCGATAGGCCACGCGCGTCTGCTGAGCCGTAACGATCATGTCTACGTCACTGGCGCGTCGCCATAGGGCGTCGGCGATCAGGTCCTGCACCAACCGATACTGCTGCCGTTCCACCATGTCGTCAGGGATGGCGACGTGTCTGCCGTCCCAGTCCGTCAGTCGCACAAGCTCCTCGACCTGTTCGGACTTCTCGCCCCGCCTCGCTGCCAGCAGTCGCGAAAGATGCCCCGGCGTCAACACCTTGGCCTGATCAACCACGAGGCCGTTGCGGTGTACCACGTAAGCCCCCACCCCGCCGCCGGCGATCAACAGAAATACCGCGATTCCCACGCTGAACAGCGGCATGAACAGCCACAACAGCAACCCTACCGTACCCGTGCCGAACACAATCCCGTTCCACAAAACCTGCTGTGTATTGACCAGCCGCGTGTCCCGATTGGCCCATTGGCAACACAGCAGCCAGAGGCCGAAACACACCAGCACCGCTACGATCTTGGCCGGATGCAGATACCAGCCCGGATCGGGCAACGCCGCCAGCAAACCCATCTGCGCCATCGTCATCGTCACCTCACCCGACCCGTCGCACGGGGATACCTCGCTCGGCCAGAAAACGCTTGGTCTGCCCGATCGGAAAGACCTCAAAGTGAAAAATGCTCGCCGCCAACGCCGCGTCCGCCCTGCCGGTCGTTAACACCTCCGCCAGGTGCTCCGGCCGGCCTGCTCCACCCGACGCAATCACCGGCACGCCCACCGCCTCGGACACCGCCCGCGTCATCGGCAGATCGTATCCATCCTGTGTGCCGTCGGCATCCATGCTGGTAAGAAGAATCTCGCCCGCCCCCAGCTCGGCCACCCGACGAGCCCAACTGACCGCCTCCAGGTCGGTCTGCACGCGCCCACCGTCGATGTAGACGCGCCACGGGCCTTGCCCGGTCTGCCCGGGGCCTCCGACTGACCTGGCGTCGATGGCGACCACGATGCACTGGCGACCGAACCTCCGGGACGACTGACGCACCAGTTCGGGGTCGCGTACGGCCGACGAGTTCAGGCTCACCTTGTCGGCCCCCGCCTTGAGCAGCGTCCGGATGTCCTCGATGCTGCGAATCCCGCCGCCCACAGTTAACGGCATGAACACCTGCTCGGCGGTCCGCCGCACCACGTCCAAGAGGATGTTGCGCTTCTCGTGGCTGGCCGTGATGTCCAGAAACACCAGTTCGTCTGCCCCCTCCTGCTCGTATCGCTGCGCGATCTCCACCGGGTCGCCCGCGTCTCGGAGGTTGACGAAGTTCACTCCTTTGACCACGCGGCCTTGATCGACATCCAGACAGGGAATAACTCGGCGGGCAAGCATCACACCATCTTATCTGTCAACGACTTGCGTATTCTACAGGCGCCCGGCCCAACCCATCAACCACCCCCCTCAACCTCGCGCGGGCGGCCGCCACACCGGCTTGCGTTGAGACGCTCATTCGTCACGCAGACCGGACGCTTCCGCGGCGACCAGTAGGCAGCTGCCAAGGTACAAGCTTATTCTCATGATGATCTGCAGGATATCGACTCTGAGCCCGTCCGCCGTACCATCGCGCGGGTACACCCAGGCGACATCTATCCAGTCTGTTGATTCACGGCAACTGGGCCTTCCATGTGGTGATCGGCGCTAGAGCGACTCCCGATTGACCTCCACCGCGGTCTCCGGCAGCGCCGCCAGGAACGCCCGACCGTAGCTTTTCTGCACGATCCGCCCGTCCAGCACCACCACGATCCCCCGGTCCCGCTTGGTGCGAATCAGACGCCCGAACCCCTGTTTGAACTTCAGAATCGCCTCAGGCAACTGGTACTGGAAAAAGGGATTGCCTCCCGCCGCACGAATCTGCTCCATCCGGGCCTCCACCAGCGGCTGGTCCGGCACGGCGAACGGCAGTTTGACCAGGATCACGTTCGACAGGGCCTCGCCCACGACGTCCACCCCCTGCCAGAAACTGTCCGTGCCGAAAATCACGCTGCCCACGTCCTGACGGAAACGCTCCAGCATCAGCGTTCGCGGGATCTCCCGCCCCTGTACCATCAACTCGATGCTCTCCGACTCGAAGAAGTCGCCCATCCGGTCGGCCATGGCGTTCATCATCTGATAGCTGGTGAATAGCACGAATGCCTTGCCCCCGGTCATCCGCAGGTACTTCTCGATTGCCCTGGCTGCACTGGGGACGAATCGCTGCGAATCGTTGGGATCGGGCAGCCCCGCTTCCACGTACACAGTGACCTGACGACGGTAGTCAAACGGACTGCCCAGTCGAAGGCACTCGGCCTCAGTGATCCCGAGCCTGTCGAGGATGTAACCGAAACCGTTGTGCTGATCCGTGCACAGCGTGGCGCTGGTCATAACCACGCTGGATACCTGCTCGAAGAGGGTCTGCCGTAACATCGCCCCCACGTGCAACGGCGCCGCATGCAGGCTGATCCGCGGCCTGCGCCCCCCGGACGTTTCCAGCCAGTGCACATGGTCCTCGTGAGTCTGACCGATGAGATCGTCTACAACCCCAGCCAGAGCGGAGGCCCGTTCCATGTAGCTGTTGTATTCGAAGCGTTCCTCCTCAGCCGAAACTCGCCCCCGCTCATGCCGCACGGCGGCCGCCAGCTCCTTCAGCGCCGGCGAGAGGGGATTGGCCGATACATTGGCCTCGCGCAACCGCCCGTTGGCCGAACCGGACTCCTCCTGCCAGCGCCTCAGGTCGTCGAACAACACCCCAGCCGCTCGCCTGGTCTGCTGGACGGCCTCGATGGCCTGTTTCCTTTCCCCTGCCGCCAGCAGACCTCGTCCCGTTCGCTCGTTGAATAGGACATTGAGCAGGAAGTACACCTGTCGGTCCGTTACCGACATGCCGAAGTGATCGCTCGCCGCCGACTCGACGTTGTGCGCCTCGTCCAGTACCACCAGGTCGTAGTCTGGAAGTACCCCCGCCCCCCCGCGCCGAACCTGCAAATCGGAGAAAAACAGGGCATGATTGACCACCAGCAGGTCCGCATTGTGCGCCCGCCGTCGAGCCCGTTGATAGAAGCACTTGCCGAAGTTCGGGCACCGACGCCCCATGCAGTTGCCGTGTTCGCTGCGGGCCCGCTCCCACACGAGCGGGTCCGGCTGGAAGTCCAGATCCGACAGCGAACCGTCCGTCGTACGGTACGCCCAGTCCTCGATGGCCCACAGCTCGCGCAGTTGCCGCTCATTGTCGAACAGCGTCTTCTGCCGGCGGCTCGCCCGCGCAAGCCGACGAAGGCATAGATAGTTGTTGCGCCCCTTCACCAGGATCGCCGAAAACTCCTGCGGGATGATTGCGTTGAGAAAGGGGATGTCCCTGCCAACCAACTGCTCCTGCAAGGCAATCGTGTGAGTGCTGATGACCACCCGCCGGTCCCGGCTGGTCGCCTGCTCGATAGCCGGCAGTAGATAGGCGAAGCTCTTGCCGACGCCCGTGCCCGCCTCAACCAGCAGGTGCCGGCTGGTCAGAAAGGCTTCTGCCGTGGCTGAGGCCATCTCGATCTGCTGAGGGCGGACCTCAAAGCCCGGCAGCCGGGCAGCAACCAGCCCACCCTCGGCCAGCATGTCGGCGATCTTCATCTGCCGCCCCACTATGGATCCAGTTGGTCGATAAAGGCCAGCACAAACCACACGGTCGTGAACGCTGTGGCCAAAACCACGACCGTTGCGAACACCGTCACAAAGGTCGACCCGCTGATCAGGCCGTCCTTCATGGTGGCCAGGATGTGAGGCCGGCCCAGTACCAGCATGGAAAGCAGCACCGCCGCATGCGTCGGCCAGATCGAGATCGAGTGAACGTAGCTGTACATCCACACGCCCTTCGAAACGGCGGTCTCCTCACCCTCCGCGCCGTGCAGGAAGTGCCCTCGGACATAATACACGCCGTCCGCCACCCGACCGTTCTTGGCGTCGCCTCCGATGTACCCATAAGCAATGGTATACGTCAGGAAGTTGACCATCCCGATCACCACCACCCAGATGCAGATCCGATTACGCGTCTTGTGATCCACGGTCCACTCCCCGATCGTCGCCTATTTCGGTGCCACGCGACGATTATAGAAACAGCCTGAAAACCTGGTCAACCGGCAAGGCCGTACGGCCCGCCATGCTTCGAGCCGCCTGCCTGCTTGGTCGTGCCAGGCGACGAGCCCCTGCCCCGCACGCCTGGAGGCAGAGCGGCAAACCCTCCAAAGCGTTAGATAGAGCGTGTGACGGTGTTTTAACGGGGCGGTCAGGGCTGGCCGCGTCTTCGCCACGCCCCAGGCGCTTTGGCCGGAGCAATGGTCTCGCTACAGACTTGAACCTACGCTGATTGTGACGATGTGTGCCAACTGTTCGGTCGGGCCTGCCGAACATGCGTCTGGCGCCTGGCAGCACTCGCGGTGAGTTCCCACACACCGACGAGTCTGGGTTGAGGCGAACGTGGTGTAGAGCGGCTGATCGTACGTAGGCACCGTCGGATGGAGCTACGCGCACCGGTCCAAGGGGCGACCCTATCCCCCGCGTCTCAGGCAGTCAGGCGGGCTGATTTACTGCTCGCGATGCTTCGGCACCGTCGAGGCAGTCGCCTCTTTGTACCCCCTGGCTCACCGAATCGCTGCAATCCTGACCTCGGCCGGGGCTCACACGCTAGCGTGCGGCATCTTCGATTCCTGTGCCCTCGGCCGAGGCGCCACCCACCGTGTGCCTGGTGCCTAGAAGCCCGGCGTGGCCCCAAAGGCCTCCGGCCAGCTTAGGTCCTCTGCCATCGGCAGACCGGGGAATTGGAAATCGCTGGTGCTCACCCCCAGCGCCGCCGAGGCGTCGGCCGCCTCGAACGTGATCAGGCTGGCGCACACTTCGTCGCGCGGAAGCACCTCGCTGCCGTCGGCTGCGTCCATGTCGTCACTGAATACCAGCGCGTCCGCGTCGGTGTACCAGCGGGCCAGGTAGTTGTACGTGTCGAAACCTACCTCGCTGTTCTTGACGTTATGCGTGGTTTTAATCGTCTTTTCGACGTGGCTGCCCACGTCTCGCTGCGTGACCAGGAAGTACGCATACCCCATCGTGTCCTCGCCGCCGATCTGTTCGACGCGCCGATCGAGGATCAGCACCATCTTGTCCGACGGATCCGCCTGGCTCCACTGGACAAATCGTTGAGCGCCATCGAGCTCGTCGTCCGGCGCCGGGTCCATGACCATCAGCACGCCGGCACCGTTGCTGTCCTCCGTGGGTAGGGCGGTGATCACTCCGCATACCATCCGCTCGTACGAACCCGTGTCCCTGCGTATCCACACACGCAGTGCGATCGGCAGTTCGGTCGCATTGCCGCTGCCTATGACCTCGCCGTCGCCGTAGAAGTCGAACGGTCGCAGGTCGATCTTCAAGTACCCCAGAAACGGATTGGGCGGCGCGCCTTGTGCACTATCGTCGTCGGCGTCGTTAGGATCGAAATCGTCCTGCCGGTCGTAGGTGATGGTGCTTCCAGTGGAACCGGCTAGAGCGTCCTCGATCACGGACAACTGCCCGAGCAGTTCGTCCGTGGCAGCCAGCACGCGATTGGTCTGGTCGCCGCCGAACGTTACGGGGTAGTAGTAAAGCCCCGGCGAGTCCAGCGGCGCAACCTGGGCCGCGTCCGATCCGGCCGACGTGACTTCGTCAATGGCGATGGCAACCGAGCTCGGCAGGATGCCCCCGTTACCGGACCCCGGCAACGCTCCGCATCCGGCCAGCACCGCGGCCCCCAATAGGGCCATTGATACGGCTACTTTGCGTCTCATAATCAGACTCCCTATTTCCGTCGCCCACGAGAATGGACTTAAATCGAACCCATGGCGTCGGTATCGACATCTCTTGGCTCATGCTTAAAGCCAGGTAGGGCGTATCTGAAATGGGGGATATTTTCGGCCTCGTGGCGCTGTCCAGACGTGTGAATGCCCACCCCTTGCCGCGGGGCGGGTACATCGTTGCCCCCCCCAGCGTGGGTCGGATACCCCACAGAGAGACCCACCACGCCACGGCCGCGGCCTGCCCCGCCCCCGCCGGCTCGCAGGCTGCTTCAGCGTTGGTTCGTTCGTTCAGAAGCGTCGCCCGCCTTGTGCTCCTGCCCGCGCAGTAGCCGCACGAGGTTGTCGCGATGGCGAGCTACGATCAGCAGCCCGACCGCCACGGCCACAACCAGCAGCGGCCAACACACCGTCATCGACCAGCCCCGCCACCAGGCGAAGCCCACAAACCAACCGGGAAAGGTCACCGCCAGCGTCAGCGAACCCAGCGAAACGTAGCCGGTCAGACCCCGCACCAGCAGGTAACACACCACCGCAGCCGCCATGGGATAACTCAAGTAGGGGAACAGTCCAAGCCCCACTCCAATGCTCGTGGCCACTCCCTTGCCGCCTTGCCAGCCGAGCGTGACCGGAAATACGTGGCCCAGAATAGTCGCCAAGCCCACAATCACCCACAGGCCCACCCGGGCCGCTGTCAATTCTACGTCGCCCGCCGTCACGACCAGTCCGGCAACGGCCGTCGGCACCAGGCCCTTGGCAATGTCCAGCACCAGACACACCAACCCCCATCGTCGTCCCAGCGCGCGCCCGACGTTGGTGGCTCCCACATTGCCGCTGCCCACCGACCGCAGATCGATTCCCCTCTTCCGCGCCAGCAGCACGCCCACAGGAATCGACCCGATCAGATACGCCCCCGCCACCATCACCGCGCCGACGAACACGATCATGGCTGACCCCTTCCGTCGCGCCCTCTCGCCACCTCCTGGTAGAGCGCGAGCATCTGGTCCACATGGCGCGACATCGATACGTACTCGCGCCTGGCCAGTGCGTGGTCGCGACAAGCGCGCCGCTGGTCGGTGTCGGTCAGACGCAACCAGCAGTCAGCAAGGGCCTCTATGTCGCTCGCCGAGTCGATCACGTATCCCTCCTGGCCATCGGTGATTGCCTCGGCAGCCCCATTGTGCCGCGTGGTGATCACGGGCAGCCCCGCAGTCAGCGCCTCGAGCACGACGCGGCTGCACGCGTCGTAGTACGTCGGATGCACCAGCAAGTCGGCCGCTTGGAAAAACGGCCAGGCATCAGCCGCCGGGCCGTGGACGATCAGCCGGTCCGACACGCCCAGTACCTCGGCTAAGTTCTTATATGAGAGTGACTTATCGCGCCCGAGGACCAGTAGCCGTGTGTCCGTGTCTGTCCGCTGAAGAACACAGGCCAAGGCTCGAATGGCGCTTGCCAGACCCTTGAGCTTGAAGTTGTGGGCCACCAGCAGGGCCAGGACCACACCTTCGTCGAAGCCCAGCGCTTGGCGAACCCGATGTCGGTCGTAGCGGGCGCTGGCCGGATCGGCCTCGGGCGCATCCACGCCGTTGAAGATGACGCGGACCCGAGGCGGCCCCAGGTCATAATGCCGCCTGAACTGATCGGCGACGTAGTCGGAGACGGCTGCAATTATCGGACGTTGCGACTGACGGCACACCTGTCGTTCCAGACGCAGCGCCAGGCGATGGTTCGGGCCGATGGCTCGGCCAAGGCACCTCGCCAGCCGCCCAGCCACACCGGAGCAGGCGGCGAGATTCCGTAGCGTGGTCTCCGCGATCGTGCCACCGCGGGGCTGGTAGATGTCGGCGTCGGGGCAGCAGGTGACCGCGTGCACAACATCGAATCGCTCACGGCCAATGTGCTCGACCGCCTGACGGACGAACGTGCGGGTCCGAAGGCTGCGGAGCGGAGATCGGCCGGGGATGGTGTGGAAGGCAATGCCGCCGAGGTTGTCTGATGGGACGGTTGAGGTGGTGTAGACGTGGACCTGACAGCCACGTCGGGCGAGGTGGCGGGTGTACTGGCCGACGGAGGTCTCGGCGCCTCCGCGTCCGCTGTCGACGTGCTGCATGATCAGGGCGACCTTCATCATTTACGGGTACCATATTAGGGGCGTGCGGTCAGGTAGGACAGGACCTAAATCGGGGGTGGCGAGGTGGCGGTGGCGAGCGAGCCGACAGGGGGGTAGGTGTGTGGCACCCGATGCGCGTGGCGCATGGGGTCGCTTTGTGGTGCGTATATGGTAGCGGCCTTCGTGCCGCTGGCGGTGGGGGTGGTTCGGCCGGGAATCACCGGCTACCCGCGGGCCATGCTGGAGGACGCCGTCTACGGGCGGGCGCATCGGCCGTTCGTCAAACGGCAACTCGTGCCGCTGATGGTGCGAGGCGGTGCGGCGCTGGTGCCCGACAGGGTCAGCGAGTCGATGTCGCGAACGTTTGCCGGCTCGAAGCTGGTGCAGCGATTGGGTTGGCCTCCGGCGTACGCGACCGAATTCGTCTTTGCCATGGTGCTCATGTATGCGGGGATGCTGGCGTTTCTGGTGGTGCTTTGTGCGTTCCTGCATGCGTGCCTGGATCTACCGGCGTGGCTGGGGCACACGTTCACGTTGATTGTGGGGCTCGCCCTGCCGGTCACGTGTACTTGTACGACTTCTGGCAGTTGTTCCTATTCACCGCGGCGCTGGTCTGCATGGTCCGCGGTCGTTGGTGGTTGTACTACCCGACGTTCGTTCTGGCATGCCTGAACAAGGAGACGTCGCTCCTGCTGCCGGTGGTGATGGCAGTGTGGATGCGAAGGCAGGTCCTTGGGCGCAGGCACCTGGTTGATCTGTGTGCGCAGTTGCTTGTAGGCGGGGCAGTCGTCTTGGCTCCGAGTTGGGCCGTCCGCGACAACCCGGGCGCGGGGCTCGAATGGCACTCTGGGCGAAACCTGAGCGTGCCGTTTACGGTGTTGGCATGGCTGCGGCTGACGGTGTTGGTGGCGGCGGTGGTCTTGTCGCTGGCGTCGATTCGCCGGGCGCCGACCTTCCTGGCCCGGGGTTTTGTGGCCACGCTGCCCGTGCTGGTCGTGGCGGCCTTGTTCTTTGGCTACATCGACGAGGTGCGCGACTACTACGAAGCGCTGCCCTTCATCGTCGCGCTGGTGCTGTTGACTGTGGGACGTTCACTCGGAGTGCAACCACGGCGCGAGGCCGGCCAACTGGCATGATGGGCGCCGACGCCGTACGCGCAGCAATGTGCATGCTTTGCGGGAGGTATACGCACGCGGTGGGTGGCACGGTCCGGCGCCGCCGGGCCGTGATTCGCCAAGGGGACGCGACGCGGTGAATCTCACGGTCGACCCAGCAGTCGACCGTGCCGCCCGGCGCAGAAGCCAGTTCGGTCTCGATACGCCTGTGCTACGGTTAGGCGCGCGAGCTGATTTGTGTGGTAGGTAGGGGTGAACTGACGGCCCTGGTGCGCAGGACCGTGCCGCCGGGCGGGTAAGATTACGTTGGCAGCCCGTCAGAATCAGGCGCCCGGCATTATCGGGCTCAGGACGGCCGGGCGCAAGCCGGTGTGGCGTCGTGTGGGGTGAACGCCCGATCATACGTTTTGCGCTAAAGCGCCTTTGGCGGCGACCCGAAGTACATGTCGTCGGCGTTTGCGAGCACCGCGAGTCAGGGGTGTGTGTATGTCCGTATCCGCGGCGAGCGATACCACCGAAATCGTAGCCAGGGCCCTGGGCAGCATCGGCGATATCGCCACGCTCCCAGAGATCACCGTCAAGATCATTGAGGTCGTCGAGGATCCCAACAGCTCGGCGCGCGACCTGCACCAGATCATCAAGAACGACCCTGCGTTGTCGGCGCGAATCCTCAAAGTGGTCAACTCGGCCTTCTACGGGCTGCCCGGGCAGATTGCCACCGTCGACCGCGCAATCGTGATGCTGGGTTTATCGGCCGTGAAGAACATCGCCATCGCGGCCTCCATCGCCAAGCTGTTCCGCGGCAGCAAGCTCGGCGGAAAGTTCAGGCCGCTCGATTTGTGGAAGCACAGCATCGCCGTCGGCACCGCCAGCCGCATGATGATCAAAATGCTGGGCCGACAGGGCGGCGAGGAGATCTTCGTCGCCGGGCTCATCCACGATCTGGGCCTGCTGGTCGAGCGCCAAGTGTTCGAGGAGCAGCTCGCCGAGGTCATCGCCCGCGCCGAGGGCGGCGAGGACTTCTGCACGCTCGAGCGCGAGTTGATGGTGGCCGATCACCAGGACTTCGGCCTCGGCCTGACGACCAAATGGAAGTTTCCGCGGCATCTGCGAGTGGTCACCGGTTATCACCACAACCCCGACCGATTGCAGGCGGAGATTCAGGAGTTGGCGACCGTCGTCTACTTGGCCGACAGAATCTGCTGCTCCCAGAAGATCGGCCTGCATGTCACCGGCGGGGAAGATCCGATTCCGCCCGAGGCGATGGAGCTTCTCGGCGCGACCGAGCAGCAGATCGAGCAACTCGTCGTCGAGCTTCCCGCCCAGCTCGAAGTGGCTGAACTGATGCTGTCATCCGCTTGATAGCTACCTCCCTTACGGACACACACTGACGACCATCGTTGGCTGCGATACCGCGCCCACTGAATAGGACGGGCCAGTCGATGATCGAGCTACCACCGAATAGATCGTGTCCCCCGCCCTTGAAAGAGCAGGCTACCCACGGCTGCAGCGCGATGTATCGACGGACTCAGCGTAGCGGGGGGACAGTACCGGAGCAGTCCCTGTCGACTGTGCCGGGTGTGCGAAGGCGTTGGCGATGAAGCGGTTCTTGCGTCCGTGCGTAAGACGCCTGCCGACCCCCCAGAGAGTCGGCAGGCGCTTGGTTGACTGAAACGATGCGTCTTCATTGCCCGACAGCGGCGTCCGGCGTGACGGCTGCATCGGCTGCACCGGCGGCGGGGGCAGTCGTGGCGGCTGCCTTTACAATGTCGGCCCAGGGGTCGTCGCCTTCCTCGATCAGGTCGAGGCTCACCGAGTTGTTGAGCTTCTGCACCATCGTGCCGAAGCCCGCCTGCATCTCGGGGTCTTCGGCCTGGGGGTCGGCCGCGAATGTCATCTCGATGGTCATGCGCTGCGTCTGGCGTAACTTGACCACCTCGGCCGTCCTGCAATCCACATAGGCCACACCGTTGCCCCCGCTGGACGTCATTTTCATGTCCATGCGGTCGAAGATCGTCCCGCTCTTGGTGCGATCGGCAGCAGGGGCAGACTCGAACGACTCCTTGGTGCGGATCTTGGCACACCGGCGCCCTCGAAACGGCTCGATGCCTAATAGCTCGTATTCGCCCTTGAAGTTCATCATCATGTTAAAAAAGCCCATCGCCTGGCTCCACTCACGCTGCCAGGTGTCACCCACACCGAGCCGTCGATTCAGCGGGGTCAGTCGACAGTTGGACTCCATCTGCTCCAGCATCATGTCGTCGTGGACGAAGTCGCCCATCTGATCCAGCATCTTCTGAACCATAGGCGGAATGCTCTCCTCCTTGCCGATGTCGGCCAACATCTTCTTGATACCCTCGCTGAACCCTTCGAGTTTCTGCGGCATCCCGTCCGGACCGATGGTGCAGGTCATCTTCAACCCGGTCATCCCCTTGAACATGGCTGCCACGAAGTCCATTCCCGGCAGCTTGCTCTTCTGCTCGGCGGGAACGTGCGAGTCGAACGACATCTCCACGCCGAACAGGCTCATCTCCATGCGGATTCGCGGCATGGTCAGTTCCAGCTCCACCGACTTGTCGGGATTGACCTTTGTGACCCGCATCGCAACTTCCTGGCAGAATGTCTGCATGAACTTCTGTTCGGGCATCGGATCGAACAGTTTCATCGCCCCGACGGTCTTGGTGACGCACATGAGCCGGCTAACGTGGCCGGGCCTGTACCTGTCGGCGATCTTGAACTCGACCCAGTCGGGCCCTTCTGTCGCGTCGGCTCGCGCTATTCCGACCCACGCGCCGGCCAGTACGCATGTCATGGTGAGTATCCGTTTCGCATTCATCGTGATCTCCTCGTTTCTGAGCTTGACTCCCGATCGATGCCATCGGCCGTCGATCCGGGACCGCTATGGGCTGCCCTCAGGGCCTGCTTTGTCCTGCTCCACCGCTTCGAGCAGGATGGCGCTGATCCGCGCCTCGTGACGGCGAATCAGCAGCTTCTGCGTTTCGGTCAACACCATGGGCCTGCCATCGGCGGCGCATCGCATGGTGCAGTCGTCTTTGTCCTGTGTGATCTCGAGCTTGATCGGCGGGTCTTCCCTCGTCTGCACGGTGTACTCACAGTGCCGTGCCTGGACGACCAGGTCGGGCCTGGCAGGTTTGGCCGACCCGCGCGGCGGCCCGCCGGCGATGAGTTGGCGAACCCATCCCCATTCGTCCTCGGTCTGATCGATCAGTGCACCGAGGTCTTCAGCCAATTCCTCCAGCATGGCAGCTTGCCGACGCATAGCATGGGGACGGCAGAGGCTCACCTGCGTAGGCTCGACACTGGCGGCGAGTCGAAACGCCGTCGCCGCTTCGATCAGCGTCGATTTCGCGCGCTTCTGAAGCGCCCGGCCAAGTCGCCAGCGGGCGCCGGCAGTAGCTTCGTCCTGGTCTGCGGTCGCTACGCGAAGGTCCTCGACCAACGCCTCGCCCACCTCACCGGCCAGCTCCAGTTCCACGACTCTCTGTCTGACGCTGTCGGCCAGCTGCGGATGGGCTTCGGCTGCATTTTGGTAAGCGGTCCGTGCCTCCCGATACCGCTTCAAAGCGGCCAAGCAGTCGCCGATGGCCATCGCGACGTAGCCGTCCTCGTCGAGGTCGCCATAGTCAGCCGCCAGCTTCTCAAATAGCGCCAGCGCCTCTTTCGTCCTGTTGTCGTTGGCCAGTTTGGTCGCGTCCATCGTCTTGTCGATGAACGTCATGGATCGCTCGACCGGATCCTCCACATCCGGCGATCGCGCCCAGCCGGCGTCGCCGGCCAGCACGATCGTCAAGATGCTGATCGCCGCCCGGCGCCACAGGACCGGCCAAGCCGTCTCTCTATAGGACTGCGTAGATTGGGTATACATGTCATACTCCTAAAGTCGCAAGCTTGAACCCACAGTAACCAGAAACGGGATGTCAGACTCCCATGCGTCACGGTCGCGGTCGGCAGTCTCGGGCGCGATCGGTCGCCGGCGGACGCGTATCACCGGCGTCATCTCGAACGATCGCTCGCTTGCCACTTCGGCTACCAACGCCTGGGCGAACAGCGGCGCCGGATTGACCGGCCCTCGCAGCGCCATCGCCTGGGCCCAACTGCTCAGCATCCACGGGCTCAGCACTACAGTAACCTGCGGTTCTGGCGTGACCTCGGGTCGCTCAGCGACCTTGGGCGTTTCGGTCACGGTTTCGCTCGGCGAGACCCACCAGTGCGAACCAAACCACCCGACCACGAAGAACCCTACGCAGGCGGCCGCGGCGCCGACCCACGCCGCCCGCCAGCGACGAGTGCCCATCGTCCGACCTTCGGCAGACGTTCGCCCGCCGGCTGTGTGGCTGACGGCATCGACGATTCGATCGCGCAGGCCGTCCGGCACGCTCACCGGCTCGGTCGAGCCGAGGAAATCGACCACCGGCATGAACCGGCGCCGGCAGGTGGGACACTCAGCCACATGGGCCTCAACTTGCCGTGCCTGTTCGCCTGGCAGCTCACGGTCGAGCCATGCGTCGATCAACCGTTCTGTATCGCGACAGTCCATGATCCGTTTCCTGTAGCACGGTCATCACTCATCAACTCGCGCAGCCGACGTCGCCCTCGATGCAGATGCGTCCTCACGGTAGTGGCCGGCAGGTCCAGCACGTTGGCAATCTCCGCACACGGCATTTGCTCGAAGTGGAACAGCACGATCGCCGTCCGCTGCATCTCGTCGAGCTGGCCCAGCCAGTGCTGCCACTGGCTGCAACTGGGTGTCTTATCGCTCGCAGATGCCGGATTGGCCGTCATCTTCCTTTCCTCAGCCAGCCGGAGCCTGCCCACCCGTTCGCGCCGCTGGCTACGCAGGTGATTGATGGCCAGGTTCGTGGCAATCTTCAGAATCCAGTTTCGAAAGCATCGTTCCATGTCGTATAGAGCCAGCCGTTCGAATGCCCGCACGAACGTGTCCTGCGTCAGATCCTCGGCGTCGGTGCGGTTGATGACGATCCGGGCCACCACCGCGTAGACGCTCGCCAGGTGTCGATCCACCAGCGCGGCGTAGCCGCCGTCGTCGCCCGCGCAGACGGCTCGAACCAACTCGACGTCGCGGCGATGATCATCGCTGTTCACCAGATCGTGCCCCATCGCTGTGTTCGCCTATACTACAGCAAACACGACGAACTGTTTCAGGGAATTCCTCCTGATTGGGGGCTCGCCCTGGCGACTGACCGGCCGTCCGAAGTGCCGCCTGCCCCGTGCCGCACTGGCTGGCCGCTGTCAGGCTTGATCGACTCAACAGCGCAAGTCAGTCCACAGCCGCATCTTGCGCTTGACCGACGATGGTCCAGCGGCTACCAACACCCCCTTGAGGTCCGTCTTGTCGGCCCATGACGTTGAGGAGTGCATGTTGTGTTCGTTCTGTTTGCCCTTACCTGTCCGATGTTCGTCGTAGCCACGCCCTATCCCGAGTCCGAGCCCGGTAAGCTCGAGCTGGATCCCCCTGCGCGAAAGCACTTGGCCCGGTTCACGGGCGTGCACCCACGTCTCTACGTGACCGCCGACCAATGGCCCGTCTGGCGCGAACGCGTCAAGACCACGCACCAGGCGCTATGGAAGCCCGTGGCCGGACAACTCGTCAGGTATAAAGCATCGCAGCCACCCGCGCGACGATGGGACCGCGGCGACGGCAACCATTTGGCCCACTTGGCCTTCGTCTGGGCTATGACCGAAGACCCCGAGTTGCTCGCGACCGCCAAGAAGCATCTGCTCGCCCTGGTCGCTAAGGACGTATGGGACCCGAGCACCGACCTGCTCCACGGCCACCTGCTGACCGGGGCCGCCGTCGCCTATGACTGGCTGTACCCCGAACTCACCGAGCAAGAGCGAAGCCTCGTCCGCGCCCAGCTCGGCAAGCAGGCTGAGCTGCAATTCCGCGCGTCGACCACCGACCGAGGGTACTGGCGCAACCAGTTTCTCCAGAACCACGGGCATGTGAATCTGGCGGGCCTGGCCTTTGCCGCAGCCGCGTTGTACGGCGACGACGAGCGTGCCGAGAAGTGGTTTGCACTGTCCGACTGGTTCTTCCGCAATGTCTTTGCCGTCTCCAATCCCGATGGCACGAGCATCGAGGGTCTCAGTTACGGCGCCTATGCACTGGAGTATTGCCTGCGATACGCCGAACTGGCCAAGTCGCTGCTGGGACGCGACTACTATCAGTGCGACTGGTTCCGCAACTGGCCCGAGTACCTCGTTCACTCGACGCTGCCGGTGATGGCCAGGCACAACTGGGCCATGACCTTCGGCGACTCGCCGCGGGCGGCTGAATCGCACCTGCCGGTCCACACGATGTTTCGCATAGCCGCCCAGTACCGCGACGGCCGGGCGCAATGGATGGGGCAGCGGCTGGCCGACATGCTCGGCGTCGACCGGTCGACCCACCTGTGCATTCTGTGGCACGACCCAACCGTCCAGCCCGTGCCGCGCGAAACCCTGCCGACACTGAGTCACATGGCCGACACCGGCCCGGTCATGATGCGCAGCGGGTGGGGCGCCGACGCGGTGATGGTCGGCCTGCGATGCGGGCCCTGGCAGGGCCACGCCCTCGACGGCAAGGCCACTCGCGACCTGGGCGCCGCCCACGAGCATCCCGACGTCAACAGCTTCCAGATATACGGTTACGGCAAGTGGCTGGCGATCGACCCTGGGTATACTTACCTCAAGCGGACGGCAAACCACAGCGCCCTGCTGGTCAACGGATCGGGTCAGTTGGGTGAGGGCACCGAATGGTTCAGCAGCAAGGATGCCCAGACCCACGGCCACACGGCGAAGATCCTGAGTGCTGTCAGCGAAGCGACGTACGACTACGTCGCCGGCGATGCGACCGGGGCGTATCACCCGGGGCTGGGCCTCGGCCGCTCCGTGCGACACTGGCTGCTGGTCAAGCCCGACGTGATCGTGGTCGTAGACGACCTTCGGGCCGAGCCGACTGGCGTGTTGCAGCGCCATCAGTGGGATCAGCTCGACTTGGAGAACATGGCTGTGTCGCAGATGCCCTGGCCGTGCGTGATTCCCACCGCCCAGCAGTGTCAGGCAGGCGCGTTGTTCAATGGCGCCGCGGGCAAGTACGACATCGACGTCAGCTACTACGACAACCAGCCCGGTACTGGCAACTATCAACTGGCGGTAGATGACAAGGTAGTGGCCAAATGGCGCAACGACGTGCCCGAGACCGACCTGCACACCCGCGTGTTCCGTAACGTCGAGCTTGAGCCCGGCCAGCGCGTGGCCGTGCAGGGCCGACCCATCGGCGCCGACGCCAAGTTCACCAAGCTGGTGATTTACAGCTGCTCGCAGCCGCGGGTACCGAGCTTCGATTGGCTGCTGCACGCCGAACCCGAGGCGACCGTGACGCAGGTAGCGCAGCAACTCGTCCGCATCAATCGCGACGGCGTATGCCTCGACGTGCATCTGACCGGTAGCGACCGCGAGCAGGTCGAGGTCGAATCGTGGCCCGTTGTCCGCGGTAGTCGGATCAAGAGCACGCAGCGTTTGCGCGTTCGGCCGAGACTGAACGACGGCTCGGCGGTGATGATGACCGTGTTGCACGTGCGGCCGGAGGCGGCTGATGTGCTGGCGGATGTCGGCAGCCAAGTTGAGGGGCGGGACGTGCTTGTACGTTTCCGCCGCGGTGACCGCGACGTGTCGGCCAAAATCCGACTGGACGGTCATAGCGCCGAGGTCACCACGGCCGTGCGTTGAGTGTGCTGAATTGATGTGGTGAAGGAGAGGCAACGTGAGTTCTTTCCGAGACCGGCTAAAGACGGGCCAGCCGCAGTTCGGCTGTTTGATCACGTATCCGCTGCCCGGTGTGATCGAGCGAATCGGGTCGGACTGGGACTGGTTCTGGCTCGACGGGCAGCACGGGCAATTGGGCTATCAGGACCTTCTGGCGCTGGTGCGGGCGTGTGACCTGGTCGGGCGGGCGTCGTTTGTGCGCGTGCCAGGTCACGATGCAGGCACGATCGGCATGGCGCTCGATACGGGCGCTACGGGCGTCATCGTGCCGCAGGTGCACAGCGCCGATCAGGCCCGGGCGGTGGTTCAGGCGGCCAAGTTCCCGCCTCTGGGCGACCGTTCGTTCGGCGGCCGACGGGCTGTGGATCTGCACGGCCGCGGATACGCCGCCACCGCGAACGACGACACGATACTGATCGTTCAGGTCGAATCACCCGAGGGATTGGCGGCTGTCGACGAGATCGCCGCTGTTCCAGGTGTGGACTGCGTGCACCTCGGTCCGGACGACCTGATGCTGCGGCGAGGCCACCCGATGGATCAGCCCCATCCCCGGGACGTCGTGGCAGGCGACCTCGATGCCGTCGTCGGTGCATGCCGTAGACACGGAAAGCTCTCAGCCGCCATGGGCGTGAGCCGCGAAATGTGCGACGCGTGCGTTTCGCTCGGCGTGAACTTGATTGCGTCGGCTTTGGACGTGGGATTTATTGCAGCGGGGTCGGCCGACGCCAGCCGCCAGGCGCGCCAGATCGCCCAGAACAGCAAGCACAGCAAATGAGCAGTCCCGCCGGGGTGGCACGGTCCTGCGCCGCAGGGCCGTGATTCGCCAACGGAGCACAACACTGCAAGCTACACGGCCGACCTTGCGGTCGACCGTGCCACCCGTTCGCTCGCCGCGCGTCAAGACATGTCCGCTCCCGGCGCGCCGGGATTGGACATGCCACCGACCGTGACCCGAAGACTACGGAATGTGGCATGACGCCAGGCCGCGTTTCTCCAGATACTGCTGGTGATATTCCTCGGCGCGGTAGAACTCGGCGGCCGGCTCGATCTGCGTCGCGATCGGGCGGCTGAACCGACCCGACTGTTCGAGCTTTTCTTTCGACGCGCGGGCGGCCTCGGCCTGCACATCCTTGTGGTAGAAAATCACTGAGCGATACTGCGTACCCACGTCCGGCCCTTGGCGGTAGACCTGGGTGGGGTTGTGGTTGGTCCAGAAGACCTCCAGGAGACCGTCATAGGACACTGCGTTGGGGTTATACTCCACGCGGACGACCTCGGCGTGGCCCGTGCGGTCGCTGCACACGTCGCGGTAGGTGGGGTTGACCGTCGTGCCGCCGGAGTAGCCGACGGCCGTCGCGGTCACGCCTTTGATCTGCCGAAAGGCTGCCTCCACACCCCAAAAGCAGCCCGCGCCGAAGGTGGCGATTTCAGTGTTGGACGGTAGGTCGGCGGGCTGGTGCGCGTCGGTCCTGGCCTCGTCTCGTTGGGTACTGCTCATGGGTTTGGCGTCTCCTTGCTTGGAACATCCGCCTGCGAGCGCAAGGGCCAGCGTGATGCAGCATGCGCCGGCCAGCATCGTCAACGAGTTGGTACGCTTCATAGGTTCCTACCTCCGGTCGATTATACGCAGCAAGATGTCCGGCGTTCGTCGTCGCGATGACTATGAAGACAAGCTGTGATGCGAGCTTGACATCGACGGTAAGGAACTGAGAATTGAGCGGCTGGACCGTGTGGTTCTGACTAGGTTGGGTGCATTTGGCTGCAGGCGGCAAGGGCGAGAACAGCAAGTCGGGGCGTAAGGTGAGAGTTCACTTCCGTCCCAATCGCGGCAAACCCGCGCGGCTCAAGGACTGGACACGCCAGTACCAGCAGGCTGACGACGACGAGCCCGACGCACTGTTGCAGGAGCGCGTGCGTGCCAAGGGCGACCTGTCCCGCAAACGGACGATTATCGAATCGGGTGATGAGCCCGCTGCGGCTACGGAAGCCGATCAGGGCAATGGGGTGGTACTGGCGGTTCAAGGTCAGATCGCCCGTGTGGACGATGGTCAGCGAATGTGGGACTGCACGATTCGCGGGGTGTTGCGGACGCGGCTGATAGAGGAGCGCAGCCCGGTGGCGGTGGGCGATCGCGTCCGCTTCACGCGGATCCACGAAGATGAGGATGTCGATCAGCAGGGGGTGATCGAAGCGGTCGCACCGCGGACCGGCAAGCTGTCGCGGCGCTATGGCGACCGTGTGCACACCTTTGTAGCCAACGTCGATCAGGTAGTGATCGTGGCGTCGGTGGGCGTGCCGCCGCTCAAACCGCATCTAATCGATCGATACATCGTGGCGGCCGAGGTGGGTGAGCTTCGGCCGGTGATCTGTATCAACAAGATCGATCTGGACGAGGACGGGCAGGTCGCCCCGACGCTCGATGTATATCGACGACTGGGCTACGCATGCGTAGCCGCCAGCGCGGCGGCGGGCGTGGGGATCGACGCGTTGCACCAGCAGATGGCCGGTCGGCAGTCGGTGATCGCCGGGCAGAGCGGTGTGGGCAAGAGTTCGCTGCTGAACGCATTGCAGCCGGGGCTCAAGCTCAAGATAGGCGACGTCAGCGGGGCGACGCAGAAGGGGCGGCATACCACCGCGACGGCCGAGCTGTTGAGGCTCGACTTCGGTGGATACGTGGTCGATACGCCAGGCGTGCGGCAGTTCGAGCTGCCGCGAATGAAGCTGGGCGAGCTCGAGCAGTATTTCGTCGAGTTCGTGCCGCTGGTCGCCCAGTGCGAGTACGCCGACTGCAAGCACATCCCTGAAGAGAGCTGTGCGATCAAGGCGGCGGTCGAAGACGGTGGCGTCGACCCCGGGCGGTACGACAGCTATGTGCGCATCTTCGAAGAGTTGAAGCAGGAGTTTCTGGCGGACGATAGATAATAGGGTAGTTCCCGCGTCGCGGGGCGGTGCGGGCGGGCGATTGGAGTCATACAAGTGAGGCGAATCCGAGCGAAGCTGGCGGCGGCCGTCGTGCTGGTTTTGGGCCTGAGCGACATGTTGATGGCCCAGGACGACGCGGGGGGTTGGACATGGTACGCGCAGCAAGGCGCAAGAACGCAGACCTGGGCGGACATGTTTGGTCCGCTAGAGCCGTTTCTGCCGCCGTGGGAGCTGTTCTAGCGATCTTGCACCGCCCAGCCACGGTCTGGACCAGAGGTACTGCTCGGGACTGCGGCGGATAGATCGTTCGATAGCGCTCATCACGCGGCGGGTGACGGCGGCGAGGCGATCGGTGGGGGGCAGTTCGCGGGGGTCGATAAGCTCTTCCATTCTGAGTGTGAAACGAAACGGAGTGCGTGATCGGTGCGCGACGACAACGGCGACCGGCACATCGCAGCCATCGGCCAGCACGCCGATGGTCGGGTAGCACCGGTGCGGCTGCCCGAGAAAGGTCAACTCCACGGCCGGGCCGGTGGCTCGCTCGTGTTCGGCAATAACGATCAGGCGCTCACCGGCCTCGAGCAGCCGGGGCGCCGTCGCGACTGCATGCCGCGCCAATAGCGCTTTGAGTTTGCCTCGTCGGCGGACAAGGCTTTCTTGCCACCCCCGCAGATTGACGTCGGTTAGTGGCCATGTTACCAGCCACGCCGAGCCCAGTAGTTCGGCGGCTGCCGCTGCCGCAACGGCAGGATTGCCCACATAACTGGTAGCCACGATGGCGCCGCGCCCGTCGTCGCGCAACTGCTCCCAGCGAGAGGGTTGCTCCACTTCGACCCAATCACGCCAGTGCGACCAGTGGCGACCGCGGGCGAGGAACATCGTCTCCGCCCAGCATGCAGCGGCTTCGACGAAGCTTTCGCGCGCCAGGGTCGCCCGTTTTTCAGGCGACAGGTCACTGCCGAAAGCGAGCGCGAGTTGGCGTTCGGCCCGTGCGATCGCCGGCCAGTTGCCGTCGGCCAGGCCCCGACCCAGCCAGCGTGCCAACCCGATGCCTTGCGCGGGATCAAGGCAGGTCAGCATGCTGCCCAGGGTTCGACGGATCAGGTGACTGAGCACGGCAACTCCCACATGAAGGGCAGACTCGGCAGCGACGGTCGAGCGCCTGACGCGCGCTGGCGGATCGATACAGCCAAGGATACCATGAGCACCGCGAATCGGTCAGACCCCTGCGGTCGGGCGAGTCGAGAGTCTCTTCTGCAGTTGCAGGGGCAAGCTGTTTTCAGCGAAGCAGGCATATGGCATCACAGGCGGCGCTGCGACGATACGTGCTCGGATGTGGATTGGTCACGATTATCGGCGTGGCGTTGTCGAAGCTGCTGGCGTCGGCGGGTCTGCTGCCCTTCGTGTTTGGCATCGTGGGCGTGTTCTTCTTCATGCTGGTGGGGCTGATCCTTGGGGCCATTCTGTTTCGATGTGGCGGTGGGGCCCGTCCTGTGCGCAGGGGAGTGCTGTTGGTCTCCGTGCTCGTGCCGACGGTGGCGATCAGCGCCGGCACGGTGCTGTTCGAGTATCGCAGCGTGGTCATCGACAATGCCGAGCAGGCGCTGCGGGTGCAGAACAAGAACCCTCGCGATCCCAAGTTTGCCGCAGAGAAGGCGCAGATGCGTGCGATGATCGAGAACTACTGGCGGGCGCGGTTTGGGGCGGGCGGAGTAGCCGGCTACGTCGCCTGGACGCTGCGCGGCGGTAAGTTCAAGATCGGTCCAACCGATGCGGATGAGCGCGTGGTGGTCGAGCACAAACAGGCAGGCGCGTTGTGGCTGTTTCGTGCGGTGATCTCGTTTGCCGCTCTTGGTTGGGCGATAGGGGCTCAGGTATGGCCGCTGGGCAGGCGTCCCGCCGAAGCGAAGGCCGCCGACGCCGCCGAACCGGCAGCCCGGACGTCCCCAACGAACTCCTCAAAGACCAGCGATTGAAGGGTATCGTGCACGGATGTTCGGCGCGCGCACCGCGCGGCTGATAACAGCAGTCCGTCTCGCGCTCCAGCAGAAGCTATAGGGGCTATTCCTGCTGGTCCGCTTGCGCGTCCTGCCCCCCGAACAGGTTGGCCAGATCGAAGGTTGTGTCACCTGCCGGATCGCCCAGCAGCGGGCCAAGCGTCTGATCGAGTATGGCTACGCCGATGATCCTCAAGACCGTATCGATAACGAACCCCGAGCAGCCGGCGCCGATCCCCTGGAGCAGGATCGTGCCGCAAACGAGGGAAACGACCAACCAACGGGTTCTCTTGCCTGCCATCATGCTTCTCCTGCCGCCGGGCATCACTGCTTGCCGTAGGCGCTTACTCACGCGCCCGTGTGCAGTGAGGCTAGTAGGGCGGCCACGCCAAGTCAAGCCGGTGCAGGGGTGCGGTGGCGAGGCGTCGACAGTATCCTTATCCGCTGAGAAGCGCAGGCCGTCATACACAGGAGTCAATCGATGCGCCCGTACGTGCTGGCTGAAACACAATACCAACGTGTCAAGGATACATCGTATGAAGTGGCGGTGCTGCCCATCGGCGCCACCGAACCGCACAATCTACACCTGCCCTACGGCAACGACACCATCACGGTAACCCGGATCGGCGAGTTGGCCTGCGAACGTGCCTGGCAGGGCGGGGCGCGGGTGTGCCTGCTTCCGTCGATCCCGTTCGGCGTCAACACCAATCAGCTTGCGTTTCCCATGGTTATCAACATGAACCCGACCACCCAGCTTGCGGTCATCCGCGACGTGGTCGACTCGCTGGCCAGCTACGGCGTTCGCAAGCTCGTGCTGCTCAACGGGCACGGCGGCAACGAGCTGGGCTGGGTGCTCCGCGAGCTTTACGGAGGCGAGGTCTTCTTGTCGCTGATCAACTGGTGGACCGTGCCCGCCGATCACGCCGATCGGATCTTCTCGCAGACGGGCGACCACGCCGACGAGATGGAGACCAGCGCGGCCATGCATCTGCATCCGGCGCTGACGGCGCCGCTGGAAACGGCCGACGAGGGTAGGGCCCGGCCCAGCCGGTTCGAGGCCATAAACCGCGGCTGGGTCAAGATCACGAGGCCCTGGCACCTGCTGACGACACACAGCGGGGTGGGCGATCCCCGGGCAGCCACGGCCGACAAGGGCAAGCAGTACGTCGAGATAGCCGTCGAGCGAATCGGTCAGTACCTTGTCGAACTGGCGGCGGCTACAATGGATGAGACGTTTCCGTACTGATCCGGCATGGCCGGACCGCCGAGCGCGGAGACCGCGGCGTGTCGAGGACCACCTGGAAGGACCACAAGTACGACGAAGTTTTTGAAAGCACGTGCGCCTATGTAGCGATGCGCCGGCAGACCGACCCGAGTTTCTCCATCGAGACGCTGGAAGGGCTGCTGGAGACGCAGTGCACGTATCAGGGTCAGGGCTGGGACGGCATGGGCGAGATGGGCCTCATCGTTACGTCGGCCACCATCGCCGCCTACGAGCACATGCTGGTCGAATGGCGAAAAGAACTCAGTGATAATCCCTCGGTGCGCAGGAACGTGCGCACCTGAAGCTTCCAGAAAGGAGCGTTTGCCATGATGCGTTGGAGCGTACTGTTGACGGCTGCGGTGTGTGTCGTGGTTTTGGCCGGCGTCGGATGGGCCGACGACCTGGAGTCGGTGCAGAAGGCGCTTGCGGCCAAGAGCGCTGCGATGAACTCGTGTACGTACAAGTCGACGAGCACGATCGTGTCTGAAGTACCGGTCAAGAGCAGGACCCAGACGGTCGGCACGGACGAACTGCTCAAGAAGGACGGCAAGTGGTTGCACCGGATGGACAGCAAGTCGACCAGCGTCATGGAAGTCGACGGCCAGGAGCACAAGAACGAAAGCACTGTGCTGGTGGTGTCGGACGACAAGTACGTCTGGACGCTGAGCGAGTCGCAAGGGCAGAAGATGGTCATCAAGAACAGGGTGGCCGAAGGGCAGAACATGGCCGTCGGCGAGGGGTTCGACGCGTTGCGCAAGGATTACGATCTCAAGCTGCTGCCCGACGAGACAGTCGAAGGCAAGCCCGCGTGGGTGATCGAGGCCACGCCCAAGAAAGACTCCCCCGCCGCGCAGGCCGGCATGACCATGCGCTACTACTACGACAAGGACTCCGGCATGATGGTCAAGATGGTCGGCAAGAGCACCGACGGCAAGACCTCCATGACCAGCATCGTCAAGGACCTGAAGCTCAACCCCGACATCAGCGCCGACCGGTTCGTGTTCAAGGTGCCCGAGGGCGCTCACGTGATGGACATGACCAGCGGCCAGCCGCAGCCACAGCCGGCGCCCGAGGCCGAATCGCCATCGGAATCTGAAAGCAAACAGCCGAAGGAAGAGGAAACCAAGTCCAAGGACCTCAAGCTCCCCAAGATTCCGGGGCTGTAGTGGCAGCGGGTGGCACGGTCCTGCGCAGCAGGGCCGTGAGTCTGCTCGGACGTGCGCTGCACGACATGTGGCATGCCTACTCCTGGCGCGACGGGCGCAGGCATGTCGACAGCGAACAGAGTTGTGTGTTGGGTGGCACGGTCGACCCCCGGGTCGGCTGTGTGGCTACGCGCGTTGTGTCCTGTTGGCGAATCACGGCGCGGCTGCGCCGGACCGTGCCACCCGTCCGTTATGGGTGCCCCGTCCCGTCCGAGGGGCGGGGGACGGATTTTTCACAACACGGCTATCTCGGACTTAATTGATCGGGTCCCACCCAAGACGCTGTATCTCGTTGGCGAATCACGGCCCGGCTTCGCCGGACCGTGCCACCCGTCCGTTATGGGTGCCCCGTCCCGTCTGAGGGGCGGGGGACGGATGTTTCACAACACGGCTATCCCGGACGTATTTCATCGGGTGCCACCCTGAAGCGCAGCGAAGCGTAGGTTGTGGGTGGGTGCTTACACGAACGATCATCGATGTGTTACTGGATGCACCCACAAGCTCCGCCAAACTGGGTTTGGCTTCGCTTGAGGGTGGGCCCCGGCGATTCTTCGACGATCGCCTGACAGGAACGCGACTTCGGCAATCCTGCAAGGGTGGTTACGCTTCATCCCGGCGATCTCGGCCTTCGTCCCATAATCCAAGGGGGCTCGCTCCATTGGGAGGGTCGCTACGAGGGCGTACCCGTCATCTGGCCGGGCACGCCACGCCACCGCCGGCCCGCCGGACGGGCAGCTACCCGAGGGCCGGGCAGGCGTGGCCCTTCCTGTCCGGCACCTGATTCGGTACAATGCATTCGGCTTGTCCGCTGACGGGAGATTTCGGCGGGCGCGACGGCCAGAGGTAGCGCGGCAGCCTGAGTGTCTGCATGCCGCTTCGGGCCGGTGACCGCCGCACTTCACCGACACCGCCCATCAGTGTGGAGTATTTTACCTTTCCCGGGCTTTAGTTCATGCCCGCCG